>SEEM01000215.1 GCA_004144595.1 Hyphomicrobiales bacterium | reverse complement strand
GCGATGCTGGCCTCGGGCCGCGAATTCATCCTGACCAATGGCTGGATCGCCGGCATTCCCGGCCTCGCCATCCTTGTCACCAGCCTGGCCTTCAACCTGTTCGGCGACGGCCTGCGCGACATCCTGGATCCCCGCCATGGATAAGCCGCTGCTCGAGGTCGAGGACCTCTCCGTCACCTTCAAGGGCGCGCATCGCTCGGTGCAGGCGGTGCGCGGCATCTCCTTCAGCGTCGGCCGCGAGAAGGTCGGCATCGTCGGCGAGTCCGGCTCCGGCAAGTCGCTGACCGGGCGGACGATCCTCAAATTGACACCGAAGGCGGCGACGATCTCCGCCAAGAAGCTGTCCTTCGACGGGATCGACCTGCTCGCCGCCAGCGAGCGCCAGATGCGCAGCATCCGCGGCAACCGGATCTCGATGATCCTGCAGGACCCGAAATTCTCGCTGAACCCGCTGATGCGGGTCGGCGAGCAGATCACCGAGGCCTACCGGCTGCACCACAGGGTCCGCGGCAAGGAGGCCGAGGCGCGGGCGCTCGCCATGCTGGAGGCGGTCAAGATCCGGGACCCCGCCCGCGTCTACAAGCTCTTCCCGCACGAGGTCTCCGGCGGCATGGGCCAGCGCATCATGATCGCGATGATGCTGATCCCCGAGCCGGACCTGATCATCGCGGACGAGCCGACCTCGGCGCTCGACGTCACCATCCGGCGGCAGGTGCTGAGCATCCTCGATGAACTGGTGACGCGTCGCGGGGCCGGGCTGATCTTCATCAGCCACGACCTCAACCTCGTGGCGGATTTCTGCGACCGCGTGCTGGTGATGTATGCCGGCCGGATCATGGAAGACATTCCGGCGCGGGAGCTGCGCAATGCGCAGCACCCCTATACGCGCGCACTGCTCGACAGCCTGCCGCGGCTCGACCGGCAGGCCGACATGCTGCAGGTGCCGAGCCGCGACCCGGCCTGGCTGGACGGGCCGACGCTGCAGAGCGGGAGCCGGACATGAGCGCGGTCGACAAGACCCCGGCGGCGAACCGCCCGGCTGCGCTGAAGGTACACCAGCTCACGGTGACCTTCGGCCGCGGGGCCTCGGCGCTCAAGGCGGTGGACGACGTTTCATTCACGCTCGGGCATGGCGAGGCTTTCGGTCTGATCGGCGAATCCGGCTGCGGCAAGTCGACGGTGCTGCGCGCGCTCGCCGGCCTCAACAGCGAGTATGGCGGCACGATCAGCTTCCAGGATCGGGAGGTGCCGCACAAGCGCGACAAGGCCTTCTTCCGGCGTGTGCAGATGGTGTTCCAGGACCCGTATTCCTCGCTGCATCCGCGCAAGATGGTGCAGAACGTGCTGGCCGAGCCGCTGAAGATCCACGGCTTCGACCGGATGCAGGAGCGCATTGACGAGATCCTCACAGCCGTCGGCCTCAGCCCGTCCTTCCGCTATCGCTTCCCGCACGAGCTTTCGGGCGGGCAGCGCCAGCGCGTCGCGATCGCGCGCGCCCTCATCATCGAGCCGGAGCTGCTGCTGCTGGACGAGCCGACCTCGGCGCTCGACGTCTCCGTGCAGGCCGAAATCCTCAACCTGCTGAAGCAGCTTCGCCGCGACCGCGACCTCACCTACCTGATGGTGAGCCATGATCTCGCGGTTGTGACGCATCTGTGCGAGCGCGTCGCGATGATGAGCGAGGGCCGCATCCTCGAGCAGATGAGTGCCGAGGACGTCCGGGCCGGACGGGCACAGGAGCCCTATACGCGCGAATTCCTCGAGGCGAGCGTCGGCTATCGCCCGATCGCGTGAGCGGACGGGCTGCGGAGGATCATGGGATGGACAAGGCGGGACTGATGGGTGAACCCCTGGGAGCGGAGCATTGGCCGGCGCATGGCTGGGAGAGCGTGGCGCCGGAGGCGGCCGGCTGGTCGCCCGAAGGGCTCGACCGGGCCTGGCGTTTCGCCGATACCATCTCGACGGCGACGCTGATGATCGTGCAGGGCGGGCGCGTGGTGGCGAGCCGCGGCGATCTCGCGCATCGCTATCAGTGCCATTCCGTCCGCAAGAGCTTCCTCAGCGCCCTGATCGGTATTCATGAGGAGGCCGGCCGGATCGATCTGTCGCGCACGCTCGCCGATCTCGGCATCGACGACAGGGAAGGCCTCAGCGACCGCGAGAAGGCCGCGACGATCTACGATCTGCTGACAGCGCGCTCAGGCATCTTCCATCCGGCGGGTTACGAGTCGCCCTGGATGAAGTCGATCAAGCCGCAGCGCCACGCGCATCCGCCGGGAACTTTCTGGCTTTACAACAACTGGGATTTCAACGCGCTCGGCACGATCTTCACGGCGCTGACCGGCGCCCGGCATGGAGGATTTCCGCCTCGACGGCGAGCGGCGCGACGGCTGGCTGGAACCGGACGATTGCTCCGTTCACCCCGCCTATCCGTTCCGGATGTCGACGCGCGACCTTGCCCGCTTCGGCCTGATGTTCCTGCGCCAGGGCCGCTGGCAGGACGAGCAGGTCATCCCGGCCAACTGGGTCGCGACCAGCGTGCTGCCGCTCTCCGATGCCGGGCCGCGCGGTGGCTATGGTTACATGTGGTGGACGGAGCGTTCCGGCGCGGGCTTCCCGAGCGTCGTGCTGCCGGCCGGCAGCTACAGCGCGCAAGGCGTCGGCGGGCAGTATTGCCTTGTGATCCCGTCGCTCGATCTGGTGATAACCCACCGCGTCGATACCGACATCAAGGGCACCGAGGTGAACCGCTTCGCCTTCGGCCGCCTGCTGCGCCTGCTCCTCGAAGCGCGTCAGCCCGGCTGAGCGGATCACGCTATTGCCGATACGCGCGGTTTCCGGCTGTCGGAAGCGGGTGCGCAGGTTTGCGTCGGGCAAGGGCAGGACGGGCAAACTCATCCGGGCGCGCCGACTGGTTGACTTCGCCGATGGCGGCCCAGAACTGTTCGACGGGGAGGCGGCTCTGCTGCCTTGCCCGATAGAGCCGGATTTCGGCGGAGACGTACCATGAGGTATCGGCGGCCGGTACGAGCTGGCCACTGCGCAGTTCCTCCACCACCAGGCTCTCCGGCACCCAGGCGACGCCGCGCCCGGCTAGGACCATGGCCTTGAGGCCGACGGACATCGGGTTCTCGTAGACGGTGACCAGCGGCGTCGGGCGCTCGGCGAAGAGCAGGGCGAGGCGCCGGGCGAAGAAGGTCGAGCTGCCATAGCTCAGCAGGCGCACAGGCGCGGCGCCGCAGCGGAAGGCGTGGAGCGGCTCGCCATTGCCGTCGGGAATCGAGACCGGAATGGCGCGTTCGGTGCCGAGGTGGCGATAGACGAAGCGTTCGGGGTCCAGTTCCGGCGACACGGCCTCATGCGCATAGGTCAGCAGGAAATCGCAGTCGCCGTGGTCGAGCAGCGCGACATTGCCGACGAAGGACGAACGCTGGTCGCAAAACCGTGTCCTCAGAGGGCCGAGCTTCTCCTCCAGGCGACGGATGAGGCCGGGGAAATAGGTCAGCGACAGGGTGTTCAGCGTGGAGAAGATCAGCGTCTCCGCGGCATCCTCATGCTGCTGGCGCAGCTCCTGCCGCGCGCTCTGCACCTGTCTCAGGATCTCCTGCGCGCGCGGCAGGAAGGTCCGGCCCGCTTCCGTCAGGCGGATCGGGTAGCTGCTGCGGTCGAAGAGCGGCGAGCCGAGCGAGTCTTCGAGCTGCTTGACCCGCCGGCTCAGCGCCGATTGCGTGACGTTACGCTCGCGGGCGGCGCGCGAGAAGCTCAGCGTGGTCGACAGGCTCAGCACGTCTTCCAGCCATTTCAACTCCATCGCCGCTCCTCCGCGCACCCGCGCAAGATGCCATGGCCGTCCCGGCCGCGCCAGAAGCGGGCCGGGACGTGACGATTTGGCGCTGGCCCGCTATCGCGCGGCTTCGACCTCGCGCAGGCAGATCCTGAGCCTGTCGAGGATCATCTCAACATCGTCGGCGCCGATCGTCAGCGGCGGGCGGATCTTCAGGATATTGTCGGCCGGTCCCTCGCGCCCGACGAGGATGCGCATGTCGCGCAAGCGGTTCATGACATGGGCGGCCGCGTCGGTGGCAGGCTCCAGCGTCTCGCGATCCGTGATCAGCTCCAGTCCGAGGAAGAGGCCGATGCCGCGCACGTCGCCGACGCAGGGGTGGTCCTTCGCGAGGTCGCGCATGCCGGCGAGCAGCTTGTCGCCCATCGCTCTGGCATTGGCCGAAAGGCCTTCCTCCTCGACGATGTCGAGGACCTCGGCGGCGATGCGGCAGGACAGGGTCGAGCCGCCGAAGGTCGAGAAATACTCCGGGCCTTCGGCGAAACGCTCTGCGATGGCGCGGGTGGTGATGACGGCGCCGATCGGGTGGCCGTTGCCGAGCGGCTTGCCGAGCACGACGATATCCGGGCGCACGCCCTGCTGCTCGAAGCCGAAATAATAGTCGCCGAGACGGCCGAGGCCGGTCTGCACCTCGTCGGCAATGCAGATGCCGCCGGCGGCACGGATGCGCTCGTAGACCGCCGCGAGATAGCCGGGCGGCGGGATGATCTGGCCGCCGACGCTCGGGAAGGTCTCGGCGATGAAGCCGGCAACCTTGCCGCCGCGCTCCGCGATGGCCTTCAGCGCCCCATCGACCTGCTGCGCGTAGTGCAAAGCCCGGTCGGCATCGTCGCGGCGGAAGCGGCCGCGATAATCGTCGGCGACGTCGACGAGCTGCACCCAGGGCTTGCGCCCGCCCATGTTCGGCTTGTTGAACTTGTAGGCGGATATGTCGATCGCGCCGGTTGTATTGCCGTGGTAGCCGTGGTCGGGCGTGACGATGTCGTAGCCGCCGCTCGCCGCGCGGGCGAGGCGCAGCGCCAGCTCGTTCGCTTCCGAGCCGGAATTCACGAAGAAGCAGACCTCCAGCTCCTTGGGGAGCTTTGCCGTCAGCCGCTCGGCCAGCGCCATCGGGGCCGGGTGCAGATAGCGCGTGTTCGAGTTCATCCGCGCGAGCTGGTCCATCGCCACCTTGCGGATGCGCGGATGGGCATGGCCGACATGCGGGACGTTGTTATAGGCGTCGAGATAGGGCCGACCCATCGCGTCGAAGAGATGATGGCGCCAGCCGCGCAGGAAGGTGATCGGGCGCTTGTAACTCAGCTTCAGATTGGCGCCGAAGCGGGCCTTGCGCTCGGCCAGCAGCGCGGCCTCGTCGATCGCGCGGTAGGCGACGACATCGTCGGGCAGGTTGAGCAGGGCGGCGGGGTTCGGGCAGATCGCCTGCCAGAGCGCCCAGTCGTCGGGATCGGCGACGCCCGGCCAGTCATGGCCCATGCCGTCCAGTGTCAGCGCGAGCTGGAAATGCAGATGCGGCTCCCAGCCGCCATTCTCCTCGGCCGGACCCAGCCTGGCAAAGGCCTCACCCGCCGCGATCTCCTGGCCGGGCTTAAGCTTCGTTGCGCCATCGGCGGCGAGATGGCCGTAAAGCGTGTGGAAGACGTCGCCCGCGGGTGTGCGGTGCTCGAGGATGACGACGCCGCCATAGTCGAGATGGCCCTTGCGGTTCTCCGCCAGC
>SEEM01000214.1 GCA_004144595.1 Hyphomicrobiales bacterium | reverse complement strand
ATCCGGCGCTGGTGCTGGAGGGCGTGCCCCCGGAGTATTTCATGCGGCTCGGTTTCGGCGCGGAGCTGCCGGCCGGCACGGTGCGCTATCACGCAGCTTTCGACGGGGCCTGAGGCTCAGATTGCCCAGAACTCCCGCGCGCCCGCCGGCAGCTTGGCCAGCGCGCGCTCGAAGGCTTGCGGCTCGACATGCCGGCGCAGCGCCCGGTCGACATCGGCGATGCCGCTTTCAGGCAGGATGCTGTGGTCGCCGCGAAACGCCATCGCCTCTCGCGCTAGCCCCGCACGATCGATGAAGGGCTTTGGCGTCTGGCCGAGGTCCCAGTCCTGCAGGACCATCGCCGCGAGCAATGGCGGCAGCGCATCGGCGAAAGCCAACCCCTCGGCCGGCGTCAGGTGCGCCCGGAAGGTGACCAGCACGGCCAGCACCGACTGCCAGGTCTGATGCGTGGTGGCGTGGCCGAGCTCATCGCGCGCATCGAGCAGGAAGCGTTCGAGATCGCGCGAGGCGTGGACGAAGGTGGAGGGGACGGTCATGATGCCATCATCACTAGATTCTTGTCAGGCTTTACAACTTTACCGAATCCCTAGATTCTTCGATAACTTTTCCTCGGGCGCCAGATTGCGATGACTAACCGGATCGTCAAGGTTGAATTTCACAGATTTAAAGCCTTCAAACGCTTTAGACTTGATTTAAAGCCATTCAATATCATGGTTGGCGCCAATAACGCTGGAAAATCAACTATAATTTCTGCTTTCCGTATTCTATCTGCAGCCATAAGAAGAGCTGAATCCCGAAAAGCAACAATAGTTCGCGGACCAAACGGAGACACATACGGATATCCTATAGAATTAAGCTCGATATCCGTCGCAGAAGAGAATATTTTCTTCGATTATGACGACTCTGAATCAGCGAGTATAACATTTACGTTGTCAAACGGGAATCAGTTGCTTCTTTATTTTCCCGAGCGCGAATCCTGCACCTTGATACTAAAAAATGAGGGGCGCCCTGTCACAACCCCTTCGGCATTCAAATCACAGTTCAATTGCAAGATCGGGTTTGTCCCGATACTTGGGCCAGTGGAACATAACGAAATTTTGTATGAGAAAGAGGCAGCAAGACTTGCTTTATTCAACTATAGAGCAGCAAGGAACTTTCGCAATATATGGCATCACTACCCTGAAAAATTCCACGAATTTCGGTCCGCAATCCTCGAAACGTGGCCCGGAATGGACATTGAAGAGCCAGAAATATCTCGGCATGATGGCAAAACCTTTTTGTATATGTTCTGCCCAGAAAAAAGGAAGCCGCGAGAGTTATTTTGGTCCGGCTTCGGATTTCAAGTCTGGTGCCAGATGTTAACTCATATGATACAGAATAAAGATGCCTCCCTTTTTCTAATTGATGAGCCTGATATATATTTACATTCAGAACTACAGCGTCAGCTCCTGGGTCTTCTCAGGAATCTGGGTCCTGATGTACTTGTCGCAACCCACTCGACAGAAATCATTGTCGAGGCGGAGCCGGATGATATAATATTAATTAGCAAAGATCGACCTCAAGCCAAGAGAATTAAGAATCCAAATCAAGTTCAGGACGCTTTTCGTATTGTTGGGTCAAACACAAATCCGATACTGACTCAGCTCGCAAAAACACGCAGAGTTATCTTTGTTGAAGGGAAAGATTTTCAGATTATATCACGATTTGCACGAAAACTTGGCTATTCGGGCGTAGCGAACCGGCGAGATTTTGCCGTTGTCCCCGTTGAAGGCTTCAATACGGAGAAGATTCATAATTTAATCAAAGGTATGGAAGAGACGTTAGGGTCGCGCGTCTTATCTGCCGCTATTCTTGACAGAGACTACAGAAGCGAAGACGAGTGTCAGAAAATTGAAAATGATTGCCTTAAGTTCTGCGACACAGTTTTTATTCACAAACGAAAAGAAATTGAGAACTTCTTATTATCCCCCAGCGCTATCGACAGGGCGTGTGCCTTGCGTGCAGCAGAAAGAGCAGCCCGCGGAGGGAGTTTAATTGAGTATAAACCGTCAGCCTCCAACATCCTCGAAAAATATAGAGAATCTATGAAAAGCTCCATTTTTGGACGATTTTCTGGTGATTATAGATCATTCATGAAAAATACGACCCCGAGTTTGGCTGAGTCAACAATTTCAGAAAACTGTCACGCTCAATTCGAGAAATTATGGGCATCAGATCACTCCGACTTGTGCATGTTGCCGGGGAAAGAAGCAATATCATATATAAATAAGGAGCTTCAGGATTCGTTTTCGACAAATGTTACATCAACATCTATAATAGATAACATGAAAACGGAAGAAATCCCGACTGACATGAAGAAAATGATAGAATCTCTAGATTCGTTCTCCAGAAAGAGCCCCCCTTCTGAGGACTGACATTCGGCCACTCTCTTTATCTCCGCCGCCGCCTCTCCCCCGCTCCCTTAGGCCGCGACTCCGGTACCGGCCCCATTTCGTCGAGCGTCGGCTTGCGCACCCGTGAGGTGCCCGTCAGCAGCGGGTTCGGCTTGTCGCCGGCTTTCGGCCGGCCCTCGCCGCCGCCGAGATTATGCGGCCCCATATCCGCATCCGTCGGCTTTCTGGCGCGACTTTTGTAGACGCCGTCGCCTGCCGGCGAGGCTTTTGTCGGCGGCAGGTTGGCGCTGGAGCCGTAAGAGCGCTCGCCCTTGTACTTGCCGGCGGAGGCCTCGACATCGCTCTGGCGGGCGAGCGGGTCGTCCGAGATCGCCAGTTCCGTCGCCTGCAGGCGCTTGTGGCGGGCGAGCGGGTCGTCCGAGATCGCCAGTTCCGTCGCCTGCAGGCGCTTGATCTCGTCGCGCAGGCGGGCCGCCGTCTCGAATTCGAGATCGGCCGCGGCCTCGCGCATGCGCTTTTCGAGATCGGCCAGCGCCGCCTTGAAATTGTGGCCCGAGGCCGGGGTCGAGAGCCCGGTGTCGACCGTGACGTGGTCGCGCTCGTAGACCGAGCCGAGAATGTCGCCGATGGCGCGCTTGATCGTCTGCGGCGTGATGCCGTGTTCCTCGTTATAGGCGACCTGCTTCTCGCGGCGGCGATTGGTCTCCGCCATCGCCCGCTCCATCGAGCCGGTGATGTGGTCGGCATAGAGGATGACCTTGCCGTCGACGTTTCGGGCAGCACGGCCGATGGTCTGGATCAGCGAGGTCTCGGAGCGCAGGAAGCCCTCCTTGTCGGCGTCGAGAATGGCGACGAAGCCGCATTCGGGAATGTCGAGGCCCTCGCGCAGCAGGTTGATGCCGACCAGCACGTCGAAGGCGCCGAGGCGCAGGTCTCTGAGGATCTCGATGCGCTCGATCGTGTCGATGTCCGAGTGCATGTAGCGCACGCGCACACCGTTCTCGTGCAGGTATTCGGTCAGGTCCTCGGCCATGCGCTTGGTCAGCACGGTGACCAGCGTGCGATAGCCCTTCGCGGTGACCTCCTTGACCTCGTCCAGGAGGTCCGCGACCTGGTGCTTGGCGGGGCGGATCTCGACCGGCGGGTCGATCAACCCGGTCGGGCGGATGACCTGCTCGGTGAAGACGCCGCCGGTCTGCTCCATCTCCCATGAGCCGGGCGTGGCCGAGACATGCACGGATTGCGGCCGCATCGCATCCCATTCCTCGAAGCGCAGCGGCCGGTTGTCCATGCATGACGGCAGGCGGAAGCCGTATTCGGCCAGCGTCGCCTTGCGGCGGAAGTCGCCCCGGTACATGCCGCCGATCTGCGGTACGGAGACATGGCTCTCGTCGGTGAAGACCAGCGCGTTGTCCGGCAGGTATTCGAACAGCGTCGGCGGCGGCTCGCCCGGCTTGCGGCCGGTGAGATAGCGCGAATAGTTCTCGATGCCGTTGCAGGAGCCGGTGGCCTCGATCATCTCGATGTCGAAGGTGCAGCGCTGGTCGAGCCGCTGCGCCTCGAGGAAGCGGCCCATGCGGTTGAGCTCGTCGAGGCGGCCGCGCAGCTCCTCCTTGATCGACTTCACGGCCTGGGTCAGCGTCGGGCGCGGCGTGGTGTAGTGCGAATTGCCGTAGACCTTGATGAATTCGAGTTCGCCGGTCTTCTGGCCGGTCAGCGGGTCGAACTCGCTGATGCTCTCGACCTCGTCGCCGAACAGGCCGATGCGCCAGGCCCGGTCCTCATAGTGCGCCGGGTAGAGCTCGATCACGTCGCCGCGGACCCGGAAGGTGCCGCGGGCGAAGTCGTGCTGGGTGCGCTTGTACTGGAGCGCGACGAGATCGGCGATGAGCTGGCGCTGCTCGATGCGCTCGCCGAGCTTCACCGAGAAGGTCATCGCCGTATAGGTCTCGACCGAGCCGATGCCGTAGATGCAGGACACCGAAGCGACGATGATGACGTCGTCGCGCTCCAGCAGCGAGCGCGTCGCCGAGTGGCGCATGCGGTCGATCTGCTCGTTGATCGAGGATTCCTTCTCGATATAGGTGTCCGAGCGCGGGACGTAGGCCTCCGGCTGGTAATAGTCGTAGTAGGAGACGAAGTACTCGACCGCGTTGTCGGGGAAGAAGCTCTTGAACTCGCCATAGAGCTGCGCGGCCAGCGTCTTGTTCGGCGCCAGGATCAGCGCCGGGCGCTGCGTCAGCTCGATCACCTTGGCCATGGTGAAGGTCTTGCCGGAGCCGGTGACGCCGAGCAGCACCTGGTCGCGCTCGTGCCGCGAAATGCCGTCCAGCAGATCGGCGATCGCGGTCGGCTGGTCGCCCGCCGGCTCGAAATCCGACTGCATGCGAAACTTGATGCCGCCTTCCGATTTCTCGGGGCGCGGCGGACGGTGCGGCGTCCAGGCCTTGCCGGGATCGATGAAGGGGCTGCCGGTCTCCAGGAGATGCTGCAGCGAACTCGCCGTCGCAGCCGCCGCGCCCTCGGCGCCGATGAAGGCGGAATCCGCCTTCTTCGTCAGCTTGCGCTTCGGCCTCTCCTCGCCGCCGGGCCGTTCCAGCGCATAGCTCGGCTTGGCCTCGTAGCCGGCCTGGGGCCTGTCGCTGAAGCCGGACGCGCCGCCCGGCACCGCCGTGCCGCGGTTGATCGCCGGGTTCAAGAGGTCGGCGAGATAGCCTTCGAGCGGCTTCAGCTCGGGCTTGGTCGCCTTGGAATTCGGGGTGCGGGCCGAAGAGGGCTTCTTCGCCGCTTTCGGCTTGGCCGCGGTGGTGTCGGAGCTTTTCGGCATGGCCGCAATATGGGGCGGAACCGGCCACGATGCGAGGGGGCGGAACGCGCGACGGGCATGATTGGTGACAGGAGTTGACAGGAATAGACAATGCAATCTTAGATTGCATATAGCGAATAATAACAACCTATGGAGATGGACCATGTCGGGGGGCGGGTCCGAGACTGCGGGGGCGGAGGTCGAGGCCTTCATTGCCCGCTGGCGCCTGTCGGAGGGCGCGGAGCGGGCCGCCTATGCGCAGTTCCTCAGTGAGTTCTGCCGGCTGATCGGCGTAGAGCCGCCGCAGCCGCCGACCAGCGATTCCGATGCCGTGACCTATCGCTTCGAGTACCCCGTCCGCTTTTCGGGTGGAGTGGGAGGGCACGGCACGGGGCGCATCGACCTCTATCGCAAGGGCGCCTTCGTCCTCGAAGCCAAGCAGAGCCGTCTCAAGGGGCAGGCGAAGGAGGTGCTGCCGGCGCAGGGCGCCCTCCCCTTCGCCGAGCCGGCCGGACCGCGCGGCCGGCGTGGCGCCGATCGCGCCTGGGACGTGCTGATGCTCAATGCAAGGCGCCAGGCGGAAGACTATGCCAAGGCGCTGCCGGCGAGCCATGGCTGGCCGCCCTTCCTAATCGTCTGCGATGTCGGGCACTGCTTCGAGTTCTACGCCGACTTCACCGGGCAGGGTAAGAATTATGTCCAGTTCCCCGACCGGCAGAGCTACCGCGTCTATCTCGACGATCTGCGCGATCCGGGCCTGCGCCAGCGCCTCACGGCGATCTGGGCCGAGCCGCTCTCGCTCGACCCGGCGCG
>SEEM01000213.1 GCA_004144595.1 Hyphomicrobiales bacterium | reverse complement strand
GTCCGAGCGCAGGATCACGGTGAAGCCGATGATTTCGCCGGATTGCTCCAGCTTCTCCAGCCGCGCACGCACCGTCGCCCGCGTCAGGCCGAGATCGGCAGCGAGATCCGAGATGCTGCGGCGGCCGTCATGGCGCAGCAGGGTGATGAGCTTGCGGTCGAGATCGTCCATCGCCCGAACTGGATAAATCGTTTTGCCATTTCGATCAATCTTGGTCCCGATCTGGTCGTTTTGGCTTCTTTCGCCTGCCGCTAAAACCGGGAACAATTGCTCTTCAACGAGAACAGCGCGGGGACCCATGATTCAGCAGCTCAACGTCGTGCCTTTCGTCAGCGTCGACCACATGATGAAGCTGGTCCATGCGATTGGCATCGAGCGGATGCTGTCCGACATCGCCGCCTATATCGAGGACGATTTCCGGCGCTGGGAGATCTTCGACAAGACGCCGCGGATCGCCTCGCACAGCCTCGAAGGGGTGATCGAGCTGATGCCGACCAGTGATGGCAAGCTCTACGGCTTCAAATACGTCAACGGCCACCCCAGAAACATGAAGGCTGGCCTGCAGACGGTTACCGCCTTCGGCCTGCTCTCGGATGTCGCGACCGGCTACCCCGTTCTGCTGTCGGAGATGACGATCCTGACCGCCTTGCGCACGGCGGCGGTGTCGGCGGTGGCGGCCAGGCACCTCGCGCCGAAGAACGCGGCGACCATGGCGATCATCGGCAACGGCGCGCAGTCCGAGTTCCAGGCCTTCGCCTTCCGCGCGATCCTCGGCATCGAGAGCCTCCGCCTCTACGACGTCGATCCGGCCGCGACCGAGAAATGCGCCCGCAACCTCGCCCGCCACGGCTTCAGGATCACCCGCTGCGCGACCGCGATGGAAGCGGTCGAGGGTGCCGAGATCGTCACCACCGTCACCGCAGACAAGCAGTACGCGACGATCCTGACCGACAACATGGTCGGCGCCGGCATCCATATCAACGCGGTCGGCGGCGACTGCCCCGGCAAGACCGAAATCCACCGCGACGTATTGCTGCGCTCCTCGATCTTCGTCGAGTACCCGCCGCAGACCCGTATAGAGGGCGATATCCAGCAGCTCGACGCCGATCATCCGGTCGAGGAACTCTGGAAGGTCATCGCTGGAGCGGCTCAAGGCCGCACCGATAACAGCCAGATCACGCTATTCGACTCGGTCGGCTTCGCGATCGAGGATTTCTCGGCGCTGCGCTATGTCTATGAGCGCATCCGCGAGGCCGGCACCTATGTCGATCTCGACCTGATCGCCGACCCTGACGATTCCCGCGATCTCTTCGGCATGCTGATGCGCGCCGCGCCGGGCGCCGCCGCCGCGGCCTGAGCTTCCAGGCCCTATGGACAGCGGGCGGCTCCAGCCGTGTCTCCGCCGCTAGCCCGCCTGACAGAACGCCAGGAACGCGGCCGCCGCCTTGGCGAGGTAGCGTTCCCTGTGCCGTAGCGCGAGGAAGCGGCGCCTCGGCAGCGGCAATGCTACGGTCGCGAGCCGCCCGGCCGCGATGGCATTGGCGGCGACGAGCCGCGAGATGGCGGTCGCGCCCGCGCCGGACGCAACGGCGGCGCAGATCGCCTCGTTGGACGGCAATTCCAGCGCCACGGTGAGGTCGTCCGCGTCGACGCCGAGGCCCGGCAGCGCCGCCTCGAACATGGCGCGTGTTCCCGAGCCCGGCTCGCGCAACACCCAGGTTCCCCGCGACAGTTCCGCGGCTACGGGCGGGGTTTCCGCCCAGGGATGACCGGGCGGCACGACAATGATGAGTTCGTCCTCGTCGACCTCGGTCATCGCCAGCGCCGGGTCATCGACCTCGCCCTCGATGAAGCCGAGATCGGCCGCGCCATCATGGATGGCGGCGCTCACCGTCTCCGTATTGCCGAGCGCGAGCGAGACGGTGATGCCGGGATGCTCCCGGCGGAAGCGCTGGATCAGCGGCGGCAGCCAGTAATTCGCCACGGTCTGGCTCGCCATCAGCGCAAGCGAGCCGCGCGCCAGCTCCGAAAGATCCGAGAGCACGGTTTCCGCCGCCGCGGCCCGCGCCAGCACGGCGCGTGCCTCGATCATGAAGAGCTTGCCGGCTTCGGTCAGGACGATCCGCCGGCCGATCCGGTCGAACAGCTTGGTCGCGTAGCGCGCTTCCAGCGTCGTGATCGCGGAGCTGACCGCCGACTGCGTCAGGTTGAGGGCGCGCGCCCCTTGCGTCAGGTGTTCCCGTTCGGCCACGGCGACGAAGATGCGAAGCTGTTCGAGCGTCATGCCTCCATCCTACGTTGCTTTTCCACGAAACTGCGCCGTCATTGCGAGGAGCGCAGCGACGAAGCAATCCAGGAGGACTGGGCGAAAGGCTTTGCACAATCCCCCTGGATTGCTTCGCTGCGCTCGCAATGACGTAGAGCGGCGATCGAAAGACCCCGATCACACCGCCGCCGGCATCTCCGCCAGGAAGGACAGATAGGCCGGATTGTCGCTCTCGCTCCAATAGGGATAGCCGAGTGCGTCGAGCCGCTTCGTGAGCTGTCCGCGCTGGGCCCGCGGGATCTGGATGCCCGCGAGGATGCGGCCGTAATCGGCGCCGTGGTTGCGGTAATGGAACAGCGAGATGTTCCAGTCGGCCGAGAGGCTGTTGAGGAACTTCAGCAGCGCGCCGGGCCGTTCCGGGAACTGGAAGCGGAAGATCAGCTCGTCGCCGAGCCCCGGCGCCTTGCCGCCGACCATGTAGCGGATATGCAGCTTGGCGAGTTCGTTATCGCTCATGTCGAGCACGGGATAGCCGTGCTCGGAGAGCATCGCGATGATCTGGCGCTTCTCGGCATCGCCCTCGGAAAGCTGCACGCCGACGAAGATGCGAGCGGCCTTGGGATCGGAATAGCGATAATTGAACTCGGTGATCGCGCGCCGGCCGAGCAGCTCGATGAAGGCGCGATAGGCGCCGGGCTTCTCGGGGATGGTCACCGCGAGCAGGGCCTCGCGATGCTCGCCGATCTCAGCCCGCTCGGCGATATGGCGCAAACGGTCGAAATTCATGTTGGCGCCGCTGTTGATCGCGATCAGCGCGCCGGTGCGCTTGGCCTCGCGCGCCGCATAGGCCTTGAGGCCCGCGAGGCTGACCGCGCCGGAGGGCTCGGCGATGGCGCGGGTATCCTCGAAGATGTCCTTCACCGCCGCGCAGATCTCGTCGGTCGAGACCGTGATGACCTCGTCGAGCAAC
>SEEM01000212.1 GCA_004144595.1 Hyphomicrobiales bacterium | reverse complement strand
CCGGCATCAGGCATGATCAGTTTGCGCCAAGACCCCCTGGGGTCCTGAGCCATGCGCCGCCAGAGCCTGATCTGCCGGGCCTGGGCGGCGTCTTCGTCGCTAGAGATTTCGGCCGGATCGCCGACGAAGCTATCCCCTTGGCCGAGACGACGCATCAGCAGATCAGAATCGTAAATCTCGATGCTGTCAGGCATCCGTTCGGACGGCAGCGGGAGTAATTCGGCATCGAATCTGACACCACAGCGTGCGATCATGCGATGCGCGTGATTATACAGGGCTGCCTCCCTGGGATTGTCGCAGGTGTCGATGATCATGATGTGTGTCCGTGGGTGCGAGAAATCGCACGTCACCAAAGTCACATTCCATCACGACAAAGGGCACAGCCCCGAAAGACCGCGCCCCGTCATGCCACCGAATGCTCGCGCTCAGGCCGGTGAAATCGTCTTGAATCGCTCACTCTGTTCGGCAAGAATCTCGCCTAGATCGAAGCAGATTTCGGCGAGCGCCCGCATGGCGTCCGGTTCGGACGTGCGCGTGGAAAGAAGCCGGCGCGCAGCGGTCTTATACGCGACCTCGTCCCGGTCGCGCGCAGGCCAGATCCCGATCCGGCACAGGCGGGCGAAGGCGAGGAGGCGAGCGCCGGCGGCCGCGTCTGCAGCAAGCTGGCATTCATCCGCAGTGCCGTTCCAGTTCTGGACCATGGCGAAGAGTTCACGGACGCCGGCCAGGAGATCGACGACGTCGATGCCCTGATCAAACCAGAGATCGAGCGAAGGAGCCTGCTCGAGTGCGAACACGGCAGGTTCGCCTTCGGTCGCGGCGTGGGCGGGCGGCCCGGCCACGAAGCCGGCAGCAGCGAGCGCGATGAAGGGGCCGAGCTCGTCGCCGTTGGCCGGTTTGTCCAGCCCGGTATTCTCGTTGGCCAGGACGCGCTCCACCTGATTCCGCAGTCGGTCGTCCTTCAAGCGCTGGGCCTGCCGGCGCAACGTCCTGGCGAAGGCGCCCCTAGCCCAGACGTCTTCGGCGTTACGCGGCGCGACCAGCAACATCGCCATATTGGCGGCGTTGAGCAGGATCGAGAGCGCGTTGCAGCTGTCGATGTTGGCCTCGATGTCGCCGATCGACTCGCGCGCCAGCCCGATGAAGCGCTTGAGCTCGCCGGCATGTGCGCCCGCACGAGCCCGGATCGGCAGCAGGGCCGGACGCTGGCTCCAGAACACGGCGTAGCGCTCCATGGCGGAGGGCGCTTCGGGGACGAGGCGTTCGAGCCCGGTGAGCTCGTCGGTGACGGGATAGAGAACGGGATCGATGACGATGTCACTGAGGCGGCGCTCGCGGCCGTGTCTGGTGGCATTCATGGTAAAATCTTCCAATTTATTGGGGTCATCTGCTCGCGGCAGTCGCTCTCCCCTCCTCTCCCCGAAAACGAGAAAGGCGGCGCCAGGTGGCGCCGCCTCACTTGTCGAACGATCGCTTCGGTCGATCAGACCATCTCGCTCCAGTCGAAGACGAGCACGTCGCGGGCATCGGGCGGCAACGACTTTACCCAGGCGGCATCAGCAGCGACATGGCGGACGGCGCCCTGCTGGTGCACAGGGTCGCCCATCTCGCCCCTGAGGTTGATCAGGTCGACGATCGCGCGCTTGGTGGCCAGCGCCGACTTTGTGTGCAGCGGCCAGATCATGACCTGCGCCGCCGCGAGGTAGCCGGCGATGCAGGCTCCTTCTGCCGCGACCATCAGCTCGCTCGCATTGCCCGGGCCGTGCTGCGCCAGGACGCTCAGGCGGTCGCAGGTCTTGAACATCTTGCGCGCCCGCACCAGCAGATGATCGAGGTCAGGCGCGGCCTTGGCGAAGCCGGTCCAGTCGGCGATCTGTTTGTGGGCGTAGACCGGCAGGCCTCCGCGCGGTTCCAGGCCGTCCGTGAGGTTCCAGCGCTCGAGCGGCCAGGCCGACAGTCCCCGGCTGTCGCCCTGCGGCGCCGCCGGAGGCGGCGGCAGCATCAGCTCGGGAACGGCGAAGGCCGCCCGCTTCCAGCGGATGCGGCGTGCCAGCGTCGCATCCGTCGTCGAGACGTGAGATGGGTCGCGGCGATGATGCAGCGCGCCGGTCTGGTCCGCCAAGGCCAGCTTGGCTTCAGCTTGGTCGAGGTCGTCCGTCGGCCAGATCGCCGTGAGAGCGACGAGGCTGAGGCTCATGATCTGCAGCCCGGCGCAGACCCGCTCCTGGATGTCATGCTCCAGCACGTCGAAGAGACCGAGCCGGAACTCCTCGCTCTGGAGGCTCTTGGCGCTGCGTGCCGCGCTTTTGAGATCGATGGCCTGGCGGCGGAAAGCCACCAGTTCCTCGACGCTGGGATTGTCACTGCCGACGACCTCCATCGCAACCGCGATGGGATCGCGCAGTCCCTTGTCGTGATGCTCCTCCACCGGGCCACCAGTTCGCGGGGCGAGCGAGCGCCCGCCCTGGTCATTCTTGCTCATGTCGAACTCTTTTCATGTGGGTCGCGACCATCTGGCCGCATCGTCCCTCCGTTCCCGAACCAAGAATGGCGCCCCCAAAGGGGCGCCATCGCCATGTCCTGTCCGTGTTGGCTCGACGAAGCCCGTCAGACGATGGGCACCCAATCGGGATGAAGTTCGAGCGTCGCCCCGAACCTGAACCCCATCGCGATCCAGTTGGCCTGTGAGACGACATGCCGGATCGCCGCCTGCTGGTGCAGCTGATCAGGCCGGCAGGCCCGCTCATTGACGCGCTCGACCAGCCTGAGCTTGGCCTCGGCATCGGCCGAATGCAGCATGGCCGGCCAGATCGCGCCGCGCGCCGCAGCCAAGTAGGCCAGGATGCGCGCGCCATCCGCCCCGCGCCGCAGATCAGATGGATGCCCAGCCTGACTGTCGGCCAGAACATCGAGCCGGTCGGCGATGGCGATCAATCTCGTGAAGCGACCGACGAGGTCGGAGATCGCCGGATAGGCGTCGGTGAAGCCAGCCCAGCGGGCGACCTGAGCGTCGCTCAGCGTCATCTCACCGCCGGCATGCGGGACCATGTCGACGAGGTCGAAGCGCGACAGCGGCCAGTTGGCCAGGCCGCGGTCATTGGGTGACGGCGGCGGGGGAGCCGGCGGCACGATCCCTTCGCCGACCGAGAAGGCGGCGCGGTGCAGCCTGATGCGGGTGGCCGTCTCGATCGACAGCCCTGTAAAGGTAGGTCCACCTGCCTCGGATCTTGACGCAGGTCGTCGACACGCCACGAG
>SEEM01000073.1 GCA_004144595.1 Hyphomicrobiales bacterium | reverse complement strand
TGGCGACCGCAGCCGGTTTCCGCGGCTTCACCTGGAAATGGTACGAGCAGGTGCTCTTCGGCGGCTCCTATACAGCCTCCTTCCTGGTCTCGCTCCAGCTTGCCCTGGTCTCCGTATTGGTCGCGCTGGCATTGGCGACGCCGGCCGCCTTCGCGCTCGCCCGCTATCCCTTCGCCGGGCGCGGGGCGCTGCTCGCCTTCTGGCTGCTGCCGCTCTCCCTGCCGCAGATCGTCATCGGCGTCGGCATGCTCAAGCTGCTGCAGGTCTACGTCGCAATCCCGGCCTTCCTCGGCCTCGTCGGCATCCATGTCGTCATCGTGCTGCCCTTCGTCATCGCCCTGCTGACCACCTCGGTGCAGGCGCTCGACCGAGCGCAGGAGGAGGCCGCGGACAGCCTCGGCGCCGGCCCGGTCCGGCGCTTCCTGCTGGTCACGCTGCCGGCGCTGGCGCCCGGCCTGTTCGCAGCCGGGATCATCGGCTTCCTGATGAGCTTCGGCGAGGTCACCGTCACCAGCTTCCTGACCACAGCGCGCATGACCACGCTGCCGGTCCGTATCTATTCGGAAGCGACCACGCTCGAACCCACCGCCCACGCCATCTCGGCGCTGCTGATCGTCGCGACCGTCGTGACGCTCTGGCTGGTCGGGCGCGTCGTCAGGCTCGACAAGCTCTATGCCCGCTGAGGAGGGAACCGTGAAACGCTACTGGTCCGACTATACCAGCGAGGCCTTCTCGCGGCTCGACCACGGCAAGCTGATCGCCGTCCTGCCGGTCGGCGCCACCGAGCAGCATGGCCCGCATCTGCCGCTCTCGGTCGACGCGGCCGTCGTCGGGGGCGTCGTCGAGCGCCTCGCCCGCAAGCTGCCGGAGGAAAGCCCGGTACTGTTCCTGCCGCGCCAGTCGATCGGCAAGAGCAACGAGCATGCGCGCTATCCGGGCACGCTGACCCATTCGGCCGCGACGCTGATCACCATGTGGTGCGAGATCGGCGCCTGCGTCGCGGCGTCCGGCGTGCGCAAGATGGTGCTGCTCAACAGCCATGGCGGCAATATCAGCACGATGGACATCGTCGCGCGCGAACTGCGCGTGCGGCACAACATGCTGGTCTTCAGCGTGAGCTGGTTCGGCCTCGGCATGCCCGAGGGCCTCTATTCCGCCCATGAGATGCGCCACGGCATCCATGCCGGCGACATGGAAACCTCCGTGATGCTGGCGCTGGACTCAGTCAATGTGGTGATGGACAAGGCTCGGGATTTCCGCCCAGCCACCACCGAATGGGACGACCAGTTCCGCCATATCGCGCTTGGCGGCGGCGCCAAGCCGGGCTGGCAGGCGCAGGACCTCAACGACGCCGGCGCCTGCGGCGATGCCACGCTCGCGACCGCCGCGAAGGGCGAGGCGACGCTGGATTATGCCGTCGACCGGCTGGTCGAGCTCCTCGCCGAGGTCGAGCGCTTCCCGCTCACCTCGCTCAATACCCGCCCCGCCTGGTAACAACCCGACCGATACGCTCCTGGATCGTCAGCTCATGAAACAGCCGCTTGCGCCCGCTGCGCTCTATCCGCCCTTCGGGCAGTATTCCCACGGTGTGAAAGCCGCGGCGCAGGGGATTCTCGTCACCTCCGGCCAGCTCGGCGTGGCACCGGATGGCAGCGTCCCGGAGGATGCCGGCGAGCAGGCCCGCATCTGCTTCGAGAGCATCGCCGCGATCCTGCGCGAGGGCGGCCTTTCGCTGGCGCATATCGTGCGCCTCAACGCCTTCGTCACCGACCGCAAATACATGCCGGCCTATATGAAGGCGCGCGACGCGGCGCTGGCGGATTGCCCGGTCAAGCCGGCCTCGACGCTGGTGATCGTCGCGGGCTTCAGCCGCCCGGAATTCGTCGTCGAAGTCGAGGCGACGGCCGTCTACTGAACCGGCCGCACAGCGACCAGCGCTCAGTGAGCGCCGGCCTTGACGAAATTGGCCAGCTCCGGCGTCTGCGGATTGGCGAAGAGCTCCTTCGACGTCCCGCTCTCCCAGATCAGCCCCTGATGCATGAACACCGTCGTGTCCGCGACGGTCCGCGCGAAATTCATCTCGTGCGTCACCAGCAGCATGGTCATGCCGCCCTTGGCGAGTTTCTCCATCACCAGCAGCAC
The DNA here is from genome assembly GCA_004144595.1 of Hyphomicrobiales bacterium. GTDB lineage: Bacteria > Pseudomonadota > Alphaproteobacteria > Rhizobiales > Beijerinckiaceae > Allobosea. Next base: position 14,357 of record SEEM01000073.1, on the reverse strand, counting down.
CTCGCCGGTCAGCTCCGGATCGAGCGCCGAGGTCACCTCGTCGAACAGCATCACCTTGGGCTGCATGGCAAGCGAGCGCGCGATCGCGACGCGCTGCTGCTGGCCGCCCGAGAGATTGGCACGTTCTTGGTGATGCGCGGCGAGAGCATGATGTTCTGCCCCACCGTGAGATGCGGGAACAGGTTGTAGCTCTGGAAGACGATGCCGACATCCTTGCGCAGCTCGCGCAGCTTCGTCGGGTCCTGCGTCGTCATATGGCCGGCGACTTCGATCTTCCCGGCATGGAAGCTTTCGAGCCCGTTGATGCAGCGCAGGAGGGTCGACTTGCCCGAGCCGGAGCGGCCGATGATCGCGACCACCTGTCCGGTATCGACGCTCAGCGAAACGCCTTTCAGCACTTCCAGCGCGCCGAAGCGCTTGTGGATGTTTTCAATGAGAACGGCTGGCATTCATCACCTTTTCGAGATGGCGGCTGAGCCGGGAGAGCGGGAAGCAGATCGCGAAATAGATCGCCCCGACGACGGTGAAGATCTGGAAGGCCTGGTAGGTCGCGTTGTTGACCAGCATGCCCGCCCGCATCAGATCGACGAAGCCCACGACCTGCACGATCGAGGTGTTCTTCACGAGCTGAACCAGAAACCCGACGGTGGGCGGCAGCGAGATGCGCACCGCCTGCGGGAGGATGACATGGCGGTAGGTCTGCGCCGGCGAGTGCGCCAGCGACATCGAGGCTTCCCATTGCTGGCGCGGCACCGATTCGATCGAGCCACGCCAGATCTCGGCGAGATAGGCCGAGACATAGATCGAAAGCGAGGCCGAGGCTGCGAGGAAGGGCGGCAGCTCGATGCCCAGCGCGGAGAGCCCATAATAGCTCATGAAGAGCACCATCAGCACCGGGATCGACTGGATCACCAGGATATAGGCGCCGGCGAAGCGGCGCAGCCAGCGCATCCGCGACAGGCGCATGAGCGCGACTGCGCCGCCGATGATGCTCCCGATGAAAAAGGCGATGGCGGTCAGCGCCAGCGTCCAGCCTGCGGAGCGCAGGATGAAGAGAATTTCCGGCCAGCCGAAGGTCTGCATCAGGCGGCCTCCCCATGCGCTTCGGTAAGCCGGGCGAGCCCCGACACCTGCGGGAAGAGCCGGCGGCCGAGCCAGTTCAGGAAGAGTTTGAAGGAGAGCGCCAGCACCAGATACAGCACGGTGACGACGATATAGGTCTCGAACGAGCGGAACGTATCCTGCTCGATGATCGCCGCCGTCCCCGACAGTTCCTGCACCGAGACGAAGGAGCAGATGCTCGAGGCCAGCATCATCAGCACGAACTGGCTCGACAGCGCCGGCCAGACGCGGGCGAAGGCCGGCTGCAGCACGACATGCTTCAGCACCTGCCACTTGCTCATCGCAAGCGCCAGGCCCGCCTCGATCTGCGATTTATGGATGGAGTCGACCCCGGCGCGGATGATCTCGGTCGCATAGGCGGCGAGATTGAGCGTCATCGCCAGGACGGATGCTTCGAGCCCGTTCAGGCGGATACCGAGCTGCGGCAGCCCGAAGAAGATCATGAAGAGCTGCACCAGGAACGGCGTGTTGCGCATCAGCTCGACATAGGCGTCGACGATATAGCCGGCCCAGCGTCCTGCCAGGCTGCGCAGCGCGGTCATCGCGGTCGCCAGCACGAGGCCGAGCGCGATCGCCACGAAGGACAGCGCGATCGTGAGCCAGACCCCGTGGAGGATCATCGGCCATTTGGAGAAGACGTCTTGGAAGAGCAAGGGCGCGCTCCTTCAGCCGGGGAGTCGACGAGGGTCGCCGGCGCGCAAAAGGCGCGCGCCGGATCGTCTACGGATTCCGATCGAAATGTAGGATCAGAAGGTTGGCAGCGGCGGCAGCGAGCTGCCGACCCACTTCTGGGCGATCGCGTCGAGCTCGCCGTTCTGCTTGACGTAATAGATGAAGTTGTTGAGCCACTGACGCAGCTCATAGGCGTCCTTGCGCATGGTCATCGAATTCGGCTGCACGCCGAAGACGAACTTGAGCTCGGTCTCGGTCTCGCCGCGCGCCTTCATCGCGGCATTGGCCTGGGCATCCGGGCCGGCGATCGCCTCGACCTGGCCGGAGAACAGCGCCTGCATGGTCGTGGCGTCGTCCTCGAAGCGCAGGATGGTGAGGTTCAGCTCCTTCTCGCGGCTGGTGAACTCCCGCTCGACGCTGGAACCGCGGTTGACGCCGACCTTCTTGCCCTTGAGATCGGCCCAGGTTTTGATGGCGACGCCCTTCTTGGCGTAGATACCGGTCTGGAAGGCGCTGTAGGGGATCGAGAACATCACAGCCTTGGCGCGCTCCGGCGTCGGGGCCAGCGTTGCGACGAGGAAGTCGACCTTGTTGGCTTCCAGCGCCGGGATGCGGGCGGGCGGCGTCAGCTGCACCATCTCGACCTTCACGCCGAGATACTTGCCGATCAGCGCGATGACGTCGGCATCGTAGCCGATCGCATTGCCCTGGGAATCAACCGAGCCGTAGGGGGGCGCGCCGATCAGGACGCCGATCTTCACCGAACCGCGCTTGATGATGTCGGTAATCGTCTGGGCCGAGGCCTGGCCGGCCGCGAGCATGCCGGCGCCGAGCGCGAGAGCAAAGCCGGCAATCTTGAGATGCTTGAGCACGTTCATCTGATGTTTCCTCCGCTGCGGCGGCGCCGCTTGTCTTGGCCCGGCTTCTGTTGGCCGGTTGTCAAAGAAATTGATTGTTCCCGATGCGTCAGGCGCTGGCGCGCACGACGTTGACGAGCGGCTCGCCTGAGAAGCGACGCCTGATGTTGTCGGCAATGACCCCCTGCCGGCGTCCGATGGTGCCGCTCGTCCACCCGGACATATGCGGCGTCATTAAAACGTTTGAAAGCTCATGGAAAGGCAGATTTGCAGGCAGCGGTTTGCTGTCCCCAGCCGTCGGGTAACGATACCAGGTGTCGATGATCGCCCCGCCGATCCGGCGGGCCTTCAGGGCGTCGAACAGCGCCTGCTCGTCGATCGTCGGGCCGCGACCGACATTGATCACGACGGCGCCCGGCCGCATCGCGGCGAAGGCAGCCGTGCCGACGATCCCCTTGGTCTCCTCGGTGAACGGCACGGAGACGACGACGACATCGACCGAGCCGCAGAATTCCGTGAGCGCATCGAGCGTGAAGGCACGGTCGACCAGCCCTGAGACCGGCACGGCGCTGCGATTGGCGACATGCACCGTCATCTCGAAAGCCTTGGCGCGCGCCGCGATCGCCTTGCCGATATGGCCGAAGCCGAGCAAACCGATGGTCTGGCCGGCGATCTCGCCATGGACCCGCTCCGGCGCGCCGGCCCAATAGGTCCAGTCGCCCTGTCGCAGACGCCGGTCGGCATCGGCCAGCGGAATGTTGCGCGCCAGCAGCGCCGCCATCACGTATTCCGCGATCGCCTGCTCATGGCCGAAGCAGTTGCAGACGGCAGCGGAAGCCGGCAACGCCCCGAGATCGACCATGTCGTAGCCGGCGCCCGGCACATGGAACAGCTTGAGCCCGGGCGGCTTCGGCAGGGCGGCATCGAACTTCACGCCGACGATGACCTCGGCCTCGGCATAGGCCTGCCGGTCCGATTCGGCTTCGAGATTGTCGGGGAGCAGCCGGATGTCGGCCTTGTCGCCGACCAGTTCGGCAAAGCCGTGGCTGAAGGAGGCGGCATTCTCGCCGTGGAAGACAATGCGCATGGTCCGGTAATTCCTTCCGTCAGGTCTTCAGCAGCGGCTCGACCCGGCAATCAAGCCGGGATGGGTCGATCACCGCTTCCAATTCGTCGAACATGCCGTCCACGAAGCCGATCAGGGCATCCGAGGCCGCGACGGCCTCGTCCGCCCGGCGCGCCGCGATGGCGTTCAGCACGGCGATGTGATGGTCGATCGAAACCGCCAGGCTGACCCGCTGCGGCATCGCGCTGTGATAGATGAAGCCGATGCGCCGGAAGATCGTGTGCAGCGGGCGCAGCGTGTGCTGGAGGAAGGGCTCCGCCGCAGCCGCCAGCACCGTTTCGTCGATTCGGCGGTCCAGCGTGTTGAAATCGGCCAGGCTGAGGCTGTCCCGGCGGTCCCGCAGCAGGCGCTCGATATGCAGGAACTGGTTGCGGTGGGAGGGGCCGGCCCTTTCGGCCGCGAGCCCGATGACGAAGCGTTCGAGGTCGCGGCGCAGCCGCAGCAGTACGCGCTCCCGCGCCAGGTCGATCGGCGCGACCTGCAGGCCATGGCGCGGACGGACGACGATCAGCGTATCCGCCGCCAGACGGTTGACGGCATGATGGACCGGCGTGCGACCATAGCCGGTCATGTCCTGCAGGTCCTGCAGGGACAGGAAACGGCCGGGCGGCAGCTCGCAGGTGATCAGCAGCGCTTCGAGGCGCTCATAGGCGAGTTCGAACAGGTTGACGCGATTGCGCCGCTTCGGCGCAGGCTCGTCCTCCGCCTCGACCTGGCGGGGCTGGGTCGCAAGGCGCGCCATTCCCGGTCTCCTCCATGACGGCACTCTTGATCGGCGCCCGTTGGACGGAAGCGTAGACATGTTGTGAAATTTTACAAGAGGGTGATTTCTTCATACGAGACGCGTTAACCGGCGATGCCGCCGCGGTGAAATGAGCGGCGATATGGCGCCTCCTGATGCGAGAAAGGCCTCGAAAGCGGTCGATGCCGGCCCGTTTCGATCAGTCCCAGGCGAACCAGGACAGACCGTACCGCGGCTGCAGACCTTCGCGCGCGAACAATCGGCGGCAGCTTTCGGGATCGACCTTGCCGCTCTCGCTCCAGTCGAGATCGGCACGATGGATCCCCCCCGCGATGAAGGCGACATCGATCCCCGCCCCTGCCGCGCCCGCAACGTCGTGCTCCAGCGAGTCCCCGATGGCGAGCAGCCGCTCGGCCGGGCGGTCAAGATAGCGCAGGCAACTCCGGTAGATCCGCGGATGCGGCTTGCCGTGGTAGTGCACGGTCCCGCCCATCTCCTCGTAGATCAGCGCAGCCAGCCCAGGCGCCTCGTGCAGCGTGCCGTCGGCATGGACGCGGTAGCGATCGGGATTGCCGCAGACCATCGGTAGGCCACGCCGCAGCGCCTGCTCCAGCACCGGCTTCCAGCCCGCGATCGACTGAGTATCGGGGTCCATGCTCATCACGAACAGGAAATCGGCCGCCTCCGGCGTCTCGACCAGCGTGAGCCCGAGCCCGCTCGCCAGCCGATCCTCGCCCGGCCGCGCCAGCAGCAGGCAGCGCCTGCCGAGATCGCGATAGGCCGGCTCGGCGCGTTCGAGCAGCGCCTCGCGCGCATCGTCCCCCGCCGAGGCGACGCGATCGTAGAGATGGCGGGGGAAGCCCATGCTGGCGAGCACGGCCTCGTTGTCGCGCCCGCTCCGGCCGGAATTGGACAGGATGATCACGGCCTTGCCGGCGGCCCGCAGGTGTTCGAGACAGGCGATGGCATCGGGATAGGGCCGCGTGCCGTCATGCAGCACGCCCCATTGATCGAGCAGGAAGCCGTCATAACGGTCGGCAAGAGCGGACAGGCCGGTGGGAAAGACGGTCTCGGCTCGCGGCTCAGACAATGCGGGAACGGACATAGGCCGAAAGCGCCTCGCTGATGATGACGATGCCGAGGATGGCGATCAGGATCACGATCGCCTGCGACCAGGCGAACTGGTTGATCGAGGCGTAGAGCAGGAGCCCGATGCCGCCGGCGCCGACGAAGCCGAGCACGCTCGACTCGCGCACGTTGATGTCCCAGCGATAGATCGAGGTGCCGATCAGCACGGGCAGGATTTGCGGGAGGATGGCGACGCCATAGACCTGTAAGGTGCTGGCCCCGGTCGATTCCACCGCCTCGATCTGGCCGGCATCGACCTCCTCGATCGCTTCGGCGACGAGCTTGGCGATGAAGCCGATCGAACGCGCCGCGACCGCGCAGATGCCGGCGACCGGACCCGGCCCGAAGATCGCGACGAAGAGCAGGCCCCAGATAACCGTATTGATCGAGCGCGACATGACCAGCATGGCCCGGCCGAGCAGCCAGGTCGCCTGGTTGTAGGTGGTGTTGCGTGCGGCGAGGAACGCGACCGGCAGCGCGAAGACGATCGCGATCATCGTGCCGAGCGTCGCGATATGCAGCGTCTCGATCAGCGGCTGGACGATGCGCGGCAGATAGGACCAGCGCGGCGGCCACATCCGCGCGATCAGGTCGGCCGCCTGCTCATGCGCATCGGCGAAGAAGACCCATTCGATATCGAGCGCCGAGACAGACCAGGCCGCGGCGACAGCGATGCCGGCGAGCCAGAGCCAGTGCACGATCCGTTCGCGCAGCGAATAGCGTTCCCAATGGTCGGGATAGCGGCGTATCGGCACATTGCCTTGCGGGAGCTGATGCGCGGTCATCGCAGCCTCCGCCGGGCCCAGTCGCTGAACCATTCGCCGAAGGCGACCATCGCAGCGATCGTCAGCAGGATCGCGCTGGCGAAGTCGAAATCGTAACGCGAGAACGAGGCCGAGAGCGTCTGGCCGATGCCGCCGGCACCAACGATGCCGATCACGGTCGAATGCCGCAGATTGGAATCGAGCCGGTAGATCAGTACGCCCAGCGTCTTGATCAGCACCTGCGGGACGACCGCGTAGAAGAAGGTCTGGCCGAAGCTCGCACCGGTGGCGCGGATCGCCTCGACGGGACCGGGCTTCATGTTCTCGATATCCTCGGCCAGCATCTTGCCGAGGAAGATCGTCGAGGAGAATGCGAGCGTCAGCAGCCCCGCCACCGGGCCAAAGCCGAACAGCTTCACGAAGAAGATCGCGATGATCACTTCATGAAAGGTCCGGCCGGTGACCATGCAGGCGCGCGCCAGCAGGTAGAGCGGACGCGGCGAGAGATTGGCCGACGCCGCGATGCCGAGCGGGATCGACAGCACCGCGCCGATGATCGTGGCGGCGATGGCGATCTGCACGCTCTCGACCATGCCGGTGAGCAGCAGTTCCCAACGGCCGAAATCCGGCGGAACCATTCGCGCCAGGATCGTCCAGGCCCGTGGCAGGCCGGCGAGAACGCGGGCGGTGTCGACATTGAGCGTCGAGAGCGACCAGACCAGATAGGCGCAGACCAGCGCCCAGAAGGCGAGCCGCCGGCCGGGGCTGCCGAAGATGCTCGGCGCACGCCAGCGGCTCGGGTACGAGGCGGCCGCAGTCGTCATGACAGTGCGCCGACCGATGCCACCGCTGGTGCCGGGGCCAGAGCCTCGTCGTCCTCGTCCTGCGGGGTCGACCAGTCCTCCTCGCCGTAGATGCGGGTCAGCGCCGCATCGGTCAGCGCAGATGCTTCGGCGTCGAAGACGATCAACCCGTCCTTCATGCCGATGATGCGGTCGGCATGGGCGCGGGCGAGCGCGACGTCGTGGATATTGATGATCGCCGGGGTCTGGCGCTCTGCCACGAGCTCGCGCACGAGGCGCATGATCTGGCGGGAGGTCTTCGGGTCGAGGCTCGCGGTCGGCTCGTCGAGCAGCAGCAGGTCCGGCCGCTGCATCAGGGCGCGCGCGATGCCGACGCGCTGGCGCTGGCCGCCGGAAAGCGCGTCCGCCCGCTGGTTGTGGTAGCCGTCGAGCCCGACGCGGTCGAGCAGCGCGAAGGCGGCCTGGATATCCTCGGGCGGAAAGCGGTAGCGCAGCGAGGCGAAGAGGCCGGTATAGCCGAGCCGCCCCGAGAGCACGTTCTGCATGACGCTGAGCCGCTCGACCAGGTTGTATTCCTGGAAGATCATGCCGATCCGGCGCCGCGCCGCGCGTAGCCCCTTGCGGTCGAGCGCGACGATATCCTCGCCATTGAGCTTGACGCTGCCGGCGGTCGGTTCGACCAGCCGGTTGATGCAGCGGATGAAGGTGCTCTTGCCGGCGCCGGACGAGCCGATCACCGCGACGAGCTGCGGCCGGTCGATCACGACATCGACGCCGCCGAGTGCCTTTTTGCCGGTCGGATAGACCTTGGTCAGCCCCGCGACGGCCAGCAGTGGAGTGCCGCCGGCCGCAGCCTCAAAAGCAGCCGACATCAATCGCCCTTCAGCTTCGAGAGACCGTCCTGGCTATAGGTGATGCCGCTATCGCGCTGGATCAGGATGATGTCGCCCCAGGCATCCTTGTAGCTCAGCTCCTTGAAGCCCTTGGTGTCCTTGAACTCCTTGGCAAGCGCGGAATTCAGGAAGTCGAAGCTCAGGAAAGCCTGCTTGATCTTGGCCTGCAGCTCGGGCTTGAGGTCATGGGCGAGACCGAAGGCCGTGCGCGGGAAGGGGCTCGATTCATAGACGATGCGGATGTCGTCGCGCTTGAACATGCCGCGATCGGCCATGCGCTCGACCACGCTGGAGGCGACCGGCGCCGCGTCATAGTCCTTGTTGACCACGCCCATGATCGAATTGTCGTGCTTGCCGGAATAGAGGACTTCGTAGTCCTTGCCGGGCACGATGCCCTTTTCCTTGAACAGGATGCGCGGCGCGGTATCGCCGGAATTCGAGGACGGCGCGACATGGGCGACGCGCTTGCCCTTGAGGTCGGCGATGCCTTTGATCGGCGAATCCTTCGGCACGATCAGCTGGAGCGTATAGCCGATCGAATCGTCCTTCTTGGCCATCGCGACGATCGGCACGAAGCCGGCGAGATTGACCGCAAACGGCGTCGGCCCGCTGGCGACACCGGCGATGTGGAGGCGGCCCGAACGCATCGCCTCGACCTGCGCGGCATAGGATTCCGCGCCGAACCATTTGATCTTCTTGCCGGTCGCCTTGCTGAGATGAGCGAGGAAATCGGCGAAGACGTTCTCGTAGACCGACGGGTCCTCGACCGGCGTATACGAGAAGATCAGCGTGTCCGGGTCCTTCTGCTTCGTAGCGTCAGTCGGCGTATCCGCCAGCAGGTCGCGATTGGCGTCGCAATAGCGGGCATCGAGCGTCCCGCGATTGGCGCAATCCTGCGCCTTCGCCGGACCGGCGAGCCCGATACCGAGAGCGAGCAGGCAAAGGGACGCGATCTTGGCGCGCAGCATGGCAACCTCCCTGGAAGCGGCGGCGCCCTGACGGCGCTCATGTAAGATTTCTTCCATCCTGATCAAAAGCGATCACTGGCGCAAGGGTGCCGGCTAAAGATTTACAGGAGGAAAGCCGCTTCAGGCCACGAGCCAGCGCGTTCCGCTGCGCTCCCAGCTTTCGCGCAGCCGCAGGCCGGGCTCGGCGTCAACGACGATAAGGCTCAGCGCCTCCGCAGGCGCGACGCGGGCCGTCCCCGTCTGCTCGAACTTGGTGCGGTCGGCCAGCGCCAGGGTCTGCCGGGCGCGGCCCATGGCGGCCTGCCGCACGGCGATCTTCTCGAGATCGAAATCCATCGGCGCGCCGTCATCATCGAAGCCGCCGAGGCCGATGATGGCGTAGTCGAAGCGGAATCCCATGATGCTGGCGATCGCCGCCTGCCCGACGAGCGAACCATTGGCGCCGCGCGTCGTGCCGCCGGTCACCACCACGTCGAAGACGCCGCGGCTGCAGAAGATCTGGGCCACAGAGACGCTCGCCGTCACCACGCGCAGGCCGGGCTTGTTGATCAACGCCCGCGCCGCGGCCTCGACCGTGGTCCCGACATCGAGGAAGACCGAGGCGCCGGGCGGCACGATCCGCGCCACCGCCGCACCGATCCGCTCCTTGCCATGCGGCGAGACGGTGAGCTTCTGGGCATAGGCAGAGCGGATGCCCCCCGAGGCGAGCCCGGCGCCGCCATGGAAGCGTTGCAGGAAATTGCCGGCCTGCAGGCGGATGATCTCGCGCCGGACCGTCTGCGCCGAAACCCCGAAGCGTTCGGCCAAGGTCTCGATCGTCGTGAAGCCGAGTTCCTGCACGAGGTCGAGGATCTGCCGCTGGCGCGGGGTCAGGGTTTCGGTATCGGGAGCGGAAGGGCTCATCGCGTGTCCGTGCCAGATGCGCCGGACGCGGAAAACCGCCCGGCCACGCGCGTATGATAGCCGCCCAGTTCAAAATGCAAGCGGCGGCTGGTCTCGTCGCGAGCGATGCTGCAACGCCGGCGCGAGCCTCGTCTCCCTCTGCCACTCGCGGCGCCCTTGCGGTCGCAACTCCGCCCCAATAGGCTTCTCATCGACGCGCCGACACAGGCGCGCGCAAAGGGAAACGCCTATGTCAAAATTCATCACCAAAGTGGTCGCATTCGGCCTTGCCGCTGCGGCCTTTTCCGTATTTGCCGCGCCGGCCTCGGCGCAAGCCACGCTCGAGGCCGTGAGGAAGCGCGGCAAGGTGCTTTGCGGCGTCTCCCCGACGGCCCCGGGCTTCTCCTATGCCGACGACAAGGGCGTCCGCCAGGGCTTCGACGTCGACGTCTGCCGCGCGGTCTCCTCCGCCGTCTTCGGCGCCCCGGACAAGGTCGATTTCGTCCCGCTCAACACCAATGTGCGCTTCCAGGGCCTGCAATCCGGCGAGGTCGATCTGCTCTCGCGCCAGACCACGGCCACCTTCTCGCGCGACACCTCGCTCGGCCTCGATTTCGCGCCGGTCGTCTTCTATGACGGCCAGGGCCTGATGGTCTCGACCAAGCTCGGTGTGAAGAGCGCGTCCGAGCTCTCGCAATCGGCCGTCTGCATCCTGCCGGGCACGACGACGCTGCAGAACCTCGAGGACTACTTCAAGCCGCGCAACATCAAGTACGAGGCAGTCGTCTTCGAGAACCCCGACGAGTGGCGCAACGCCTTTTTCTCCGGCCGCTGCGACGTCATCACCACCGACCGCTCGGATCTCGCCTCGGTGCGCGCCATCGCCAACGATCCGAAGCAATACGTCATCCTGCCCGAGACGATCTCGAAGGAGCCGCTCGCTCCGGTCGTCCGCCAGAACGACAGCAACTGGCGCGACATCGTCTCCTGGACGGTGAATGCCCTGATCGCGGCCGAGGAGTACGGCATTACCAAGGGCAATATCGACGAGCAGCTCAACAGCAAGGACCCCGAGGTCCAGCGCCTGCTCGGCGTCAACGGCGACCTCGGCAAGATGCTGAGCCTCGACAACAAATGGGCCTATAACGCCATCAAGCAGCTCGGCAATTACGGCGAGCTCTTCGAGCGCCATCTCGGCGAGAAGACCCCGCTCGGCCTGACCCGGGGGCCCAACCAGCTCTGGAACAAGGGTGGCCTGATCTACTCCCCGCCCTTCCGGTGACCCGCGCCCGGCGTGCGTTCCCTCGATTGACCTGAGACCGTCGGCTGCCTTGCGCAGCCGATGCGTCCCCAGCCCGGAACAGCCCGATGGCCATCTCCGATTCCAGCCCGGTGCGGCTGCTCTATGACGTGCGCGTCCGCGCCGTGCTCTATCAGGTCGTCGCGGTCGCCCTCGTGGTCGGCATCGGCTTTTATCTCTTCGGCACCGTCTCGCGGAAGCTCGCGGCGCAGAACATCGCGACCGGCTTCGACTATCTCTCGCGGCCGGCCGGCTTCGTCATCAGCCAGTCCTTCATTTCCTACGATTCCGGCAACAGCTATGGCCGCGCCATCCTGGTCGGTCTGCTCAACACCGTATGGGTCTCGATCTTCGCCGTCATCGTCTCGACGGTGCTGGGCCTGACCGTCGGGCTTGCCCGTCTGTCGCGCAACCCGCTGCTCTCCACGCTGGCGCTGATCTATGTCGAGGCGCTGCGCAACGTGCCGCTGCTGCTCTACCTCTTTCTCTGGTACGCGCTCATCGTCGCGGTCTTCCCGCCGGTGCGCGATGCCTGGCAGATCCTGCCCGAGGTCTTCCTCAGCAATGGCGGCCTGATTGTGCCTTCGGTGCGCTGGTCGTCCGCTCATACCGGCGTGCTTGCCGCGGTCGTGCTGGGGATCGTGCTGGCCTGCATCCTCGCCTCGACCTTCCGCCGCAAGCGTGTCGTCACCGGCCGGAGCCACATGGCCTGGCCCTATATCCTCGCCGCGCTCGTCGTCCCGGTGCTGCTGGCTGTGCTGGTCTTCCAGCCGGACCTCGTCGTGAACTGGCCCGAGAAGGGACGCTTCCGCATCACCGGCGGCGTTCAGGTCACGCCGGAATTCACCGCGCTGCTGGTCGGGCTCGGCCTGTCGGCTTCAGCCGGCATCGCCGAGATCGTGCGCGCCGGCATCCTCTCGGTCGGGCGCGGCCAATGGGAGGCGTCGCGCGCAGTCGGCCTGCATGACCGCCAGACCATGCGACTCGTCGTGCTGCCGCAGGCGCTGCGGGTGATCATTCCGCCGCTTACCAGCTCCTATCTCTCGACCTTCAAGAACTCTTCGCTCGCCATCGCCATCGGTTATCCCGATCTGGTCATGGTCTCGAACACCACGATGAACCAGACGGGCCAGGCGATCGAGGGCATCGCCATCTTCATGCTGGTCTATCTCGGCATGTCGATCGCGATCTCCATGCTGATGAACTGGTACAACGCCCGCGTCGCGTTGGTGGAGCGGTAAGATGACCGACACCGCCCAGCTCAACACGCTCGCTTCCGTCCCCGACGAACGGCCGACGCGCCCGGCGCAGAGCTGGTACGCGCTGCTCAAGCCCTATGTCGGCTCGCCCTTCAACGCCGTCGTCACCTTCGCCTGCCTCTGGCTGATCTACCGCCTGGTCACGGGCGCCTGGGGCTGGCTCGTCACCCGCGCCATCACCGAGGGCGGGCCGCAGACCTGCAAGGCGGCGGCGGGAGCCGGCGCCTGCTGGCCGTTCCTGGCCACGAAGCTGCGCTTCATGATCTTCGGCTTCTACCCCTATGACGAGCACTGGCGGCCGGCACTCGCCGTGCTGCTCTTCCTCGGCGCGATGATCTACTCGATGATCCCGCGCTTCTGGTCGCGCCGGCTGCTCTGGCTCTGGCTGGCCGTCGTCGTCACCTGCGGCGTGCTGCTCTATGGCGGGCTCTTCGGCCTGCCCGTGGTCAGCACCACGAACTGGGGCGGCCTGCCGCTCTCCTTCATGCTTTCCTCGGTCGGGCTCGCCTTCGGCTTCGTGCTCGGCGTCTTGCTGGCACTGGCGCGCTCCTCGAAACTGCCGGCGATCCAGGTCATCGCCATCGTCTTCATCGAGATGGTGCGCGGCGTGCCGCTGGTCTCGATCCTGTTCATGGCCTCGGTGATGCTGCCTCTGTTCATGCCGGATGGCGTGACCATCGACAAATTGCTGCGGGCCCAGGTCGCGATCATCATCTTCGCCGGCGCCTATATCGCCGAGACGGTGCGCGGTGGGCTTCAGGCGGTGCCGAAGGGCCAGCACGAGGCGGCAGCCTCGCTCGGCCTCGGCTACTGGCTCTCGATGCGCAAGATCGTGCTGCCGCAGGCGCTGAAGATCGTGATCCCGCCGCTGGTCAACATCTTCATCGGGTTCTTCCAGGACACGACGCTCGTCACCATCATCGGCCTGCTCGACTTCCTCGACACGGTCCGCTCGGCAATGCGCGATCCCGTCTGGCAGGGCATCGCCGTGCTGGAGGGCTATATCTTCGCGGCCGTGGTCTATGCCGTGTTCAGCTACGGCATGGGCTCCTATAGCCGATTCATCGAAAGGCGCCTGAAGACCGACCACAGCCACGGCCGGCACTGAACACGGGATCCGGCCTCGCGCCGATGACGGGCGAGGCCGGATGGCAGCCTGTCAGAGAACCGGAGCGGCCTGCTTGCCGAGTTCCTCGGCCGGCGGAATCCGGCCGCCCTCGAACCAGTAGGAGGCAGCGGCGCGGGACATCGCCGCCCCGTCATGGCCGATCCCGGCGACCGTGATCAGTTGCCAGTTGCAGGTCGCGCCGAGGCGCGCCGCTTCCGCCTTGCCGAAATCGAGCATGAAATGTGCGCGGCCATAACGATGCGGTCCCTGCGCCAGGGCTTCCGCCTGCGCCGGCAGGTTCGGATCGTCTGTGACGATGTCGCGATCCCCAGCCAGTAGGATCATCGGATAGGAGAGCCAGCGCGTCAGGGCCGCCTTGTCGAGCCCGAGACCGCCGAGCCCTTCCGGGAAATTCCGCTCCGGCGTCGGCAGCGTGTACCAGCCGGGATTGGAGGCCATCGCCGCTTCGAACAGCGCGCCGCCCTCCGTCGCCAGCATGCGATGCACGAACTGGCCGCCCGCGGAATGCCCGAAGATGCGGATCACCGGCTTGTCGATCACGCCGGCAGCGCGCAGCGCATCGAGTACGCGGCCGGGCACCGCGTAGAGCCACTCACTGCGGGGCGCCACGGCGCCATCCGCCGTGACCACCAGCCCGTTATTGTAGCCTTCGGCCTTCGGAAAAGGCGCGTTCGGGAAGGTCGGCGCGACGATCAGCAGGTTGTGCTTCTCC
>SEEM01000211.1 GCA_004144595.1 Hyphomicrobiales bacterium | reverse complement strand
CCGCGAGGATGCGGCCGTAATCGGCGCCGTGGTTGCGGTAATGGAACAGCGAGATGTTCCAGTCGGCCGAGAGGCTGTTGAGGAACTTCAGCAGCGCGCCCGGCCGTTCCGGGAACTGGAAGCGGAAGATCAGTTCGTCGCCGAGCCCCGGCGCCTTGCCGCCGACCATGTAGCGGATATGCAGCTTGGCGAGTTCGTTGTCGCTCATGTCGAGCACGGGATAGCCGTGCTCGGAGAGCATTGCGATGATCTGGCGCTTCTCGGCATCGCCCTCGGAAAGCTGGACGCCGACGAAGATGCGAGCGGCCTTCGGATCGGAATAGCGGTAGTTGAATTCGGTGATCGCGCGCCGGCCGAGCAGTTCGATGAAGGCGCGATAGGCCCCGGGCCTTTCGGGAATGGTCACCGCGAGCAAGGCCTCGCGATGCTCGCCGATCTCAGCCCGCTCGGCGATATGGCGCAGGCGGTCGAAGTTCATGTTGGCGCCGCTGTTTATCGCGATCAGCGCGCCTGTGCGCTTGGCCTCCCGCGCCGCATAGGCCTTGAGACCGGCGAGGCTGACGGCGCCGGAAGGCTCGGCGATGGCGCGGGTATCCTCGAAGATGTCCTTCACCGCCGCGCAGATCTCGTCGGTCGAGACCGTGATGACCTCGTCGAGCAACTCGCGGCAGAGCCGGAACGTCTCCTCGCCCGCCTGCCGCACCGCGACGCCGTCGGCGAAGAGGCCGACCTGATCGAGCACGATCCGCTCGCCGGCCGCGATGGCGCCGGCCATGGAGGCAGCATCCTCGGGCTCGACGCCGATCACCTTGATCTCCGGCCGCAGGAACTTGGCGTAGACTGCGACGCCGGCCGCCAGGCCGCCGCCGCCGATCGGCACGAAGATCGCCTCGATCTGCTCGGAATGCTGGCGCAGGATTTCCATGCCGACCGTGCCCTGGCCGGCGATGACGTCGGGATCGTCATAGGGGTGGACGAAGGTCAGCCCCTTCTCCGCTTCGAGCTTGCGGGCATGGCCGTAGGCTTCGTCGAAATTCTCGCCATGCAGCACGACGCGCCCGCCCATGCTGCGCACCGCCTGCACTTTGATGTCCGGCGTGGTGCGCGGCATCACGATGGTCGCCTTGATGCCGAGCTTGCGAGCGGCCAGCGCCACGCCCTGCGCGTGGTTGCCGGCCGAGGCGCAGATCACGCCGCGCTCGGCCTCGACCTTGGTGAGACCGGCGATCTTGTTGTAAGCGCCGCGCAATTTGAACGAGAAGACGGGCTGCAGATCCTCGCGCTTGAGGAGCGCGCTGCCGCCGAGCCGGGCAGACAACCGCGGCAGCGGATCGAGCGGGCTTTCGATCGCGACGTCATAGACGCGCGCCCCGATGATCCTGCGGATGTAGTCTTGCATGGCCGGCTCGTCCTTCGACCGCGGCGATAGTCTCCTGCGCTGTGATGTCAATCGCCACAGTTGCGTGAGGCGAAGGGCAGGGGGCGTCGGTCATGCGCCAGGCGGGATTGCCAAGCCCCCGGCCGGCGCGCCAAAGCGTTGGGGGAAACAAGGCGCCGCGCAGCGGTGGCGCCCCGAGGTGGAGAAGACGAGCATGAACTGGGGCGTTCGCGATTTCATGGTGCCGGGCCGGCCGGTTGCGGTCGGCGACCGCGGCATGGCGGCGACCTCGCATCCCGCCTCCACGCTGGCCGCGGTCGAGATGCTGCGCAAGGGCGGCAATGCCATCGACGCCGCCATCGCGGCCGTTGCCGTCCAGGCCGTGGTCGACCCGCACATGACCGGCATCGGCGGCGACTGCTTCGCGATCTATGCCCCGGCCAACGGCAAGATGGTCGCGATCAACGGCTCCGGCCGTTCGGCGGCCAAGGCAGAGCTCGGCTGGTTCCTCGGTCAGGGTATGACCGCCATCGCGGCGGATTCGCCCCATGCCGTCACCGTGCCCGGCGCCATCGATACCTGGTGCCGCCTCGTCGCCGACCACGGCAGCAAGAGCCTCGACGAGATTTTCGCCGCCGCGATCCGCGCGGCCGAGGAGGGCTTCGTGGTGACGCCGCGCGTCGCGCTCGACTGGGCCAAGGGCCGCGGTCGCATCGAGAAACACGGCCTCGGCAACGCCGTCTACCTGCCGGGCGGCAATCCTCCGGCCGTCGGCGACAGGATGGTCCACCCCGCGCTCGGCAACATGCTGCGCCGCATCGCCCGCGAGGGCCGCTCCGCCTTCTACGAGGGCGAGCTGGCTGAGGACATGGTCTCCGTTCTCAACGCGGCCGGAAGCCTGATCAGCCTGGAGGATTTCGCCGCCTCGAAGCCGGATTATGTCGATCCGATCGGTGCCGATTATCGCGGCCACCGCCTCTGGGAATGCCCGCCGAATGGCCAGGGCATCGCGGCGCTGCTGATCGCGCGCATCCTTGAGGGCTTCGACATGAAGGACGAGAAGCTGAGCGAAGCCGACCGCATCCATCTGCTCGCCGAAGCCAGCAAGGCGGCCTATCGCCAGCGCGACGCGCTGGTCGCCGACCCGGCTATGAGCCCGTTCGACACGGACGCCTTCCTCTCCGATCAGTTCGTAGGCCGCATCCGCCGGCAGATCAGCCTGGAGAAGGCGGCGGCGCCCGAAGCCTTCGACATGCCCTTGCACAAGGACACGATCTATCTCTGCGTCGTCGACGGCCAGGGCAACATGGTGTCCTTCATCAACTCGCTGTTCTCGGCCTTCGGCAGCGGCATCTACGCGGCCAAGGCCGGCGTCATGCTGCAGAACCGCGGCTCGGGCTTCCGCCTGATCGAAGGGCATCCCAACGCCATCGCGCCGCGCAAGCGCCCGTTCCACACGATCATTCCGGGCATGCTCGCCAAGGACGGCAAGCCCATCATGCCGTTCGGCGTGATGGGCGGCCAGTACCAGTCGACCGGCCATGTCTCGGATCACCGCAAGGATGGGTTCGCGCTGGCCGTCTGAGGAACGCGGCTTTAACGCCCCTCCGCTATCGCTCGTCGCCAGCGAGGGAGGGGCGCTTGGCGCAGCAAAAACCATTCGGGTGGGGGATCATGGGCACCGGCGCCATCGCCGGGCTCTTCGCTGCCGATCTCGGCCTGTTGCCGCAGGCGCGCGTCGCCGGCGTGTATTCCCGTTCCCTTGAGAAGGCTCAGAACTTCGCCGCGCGCTTCGGCGAGGCGAAGGCCTACGACGATGAAGCGGCCTTCCTCGCCGATCCCGCCATCGAGGCGGTCTATATCGCGACGCCCAACCATCTCCACGCCGCGCAGGCGCTGAAGGCCATAGCGGCCGGCAAGCCGGTCCTGATCGAAAAGCCGATCGCGCTGGCGAGCGCCGATGTCGAGGCCATCGCGCAGGCAGCCAGCCAGCGCGGCGTTTTTGCAATGGAAGCCCTGTGGACCCGCTTCCTGCCGGCGGTACGCCGGGCGCGGGAGCAGATCGCGGCAGGCCGCATCGGCGCGATCAGGCGCATCCGTGCCGACCTCTCCTACCTTCATCCCGAGGAGCCCGGCAGTCGCTTCTTCGATCCGGCTCTCGGGGGCGGGGCGGCCTTCGATCTCGGCGTCTATCCGCTGTCGCTGGCCCTGCATCTGCTGCGCGAGCCGCAGGCAGCGGGCGGAAGCTGGCTTGCCGCCGGCACCGGCGTCGACCGGCGCAGCAGCTTCCGTCTGGAATATCCGGTAGCGGTCGCGGACTTGTCCTGCGGCTTCGATCGGAACGGAACGAACCGGCTTCTCGTCGAAGGCGAGCGCGGCGGGCTGATTTTTGAGGCGCCGTTCCTGAAGGTCCAGCGGCTGTCATGGTATGCCGATGCCGGAAAGGCCGTTGCAGCTTACGGGCGCGGAGCGGGTGGCGTGGCCCGCCTGCTCGATCGCGTGCCTCAGCCGGGGCGGCTCGGCGAGAGTTTCGCCTTTCCCGGCAGCGGCCTTCAGTTTCAGGCTGAGGCGGTGATGGCGGCGGTTCGTACGGGGAAGAGTGCCTGCGCGGAGATGCCGCTCGGCGAAAGCGCCGCCGTGTTGCGGATTATCGAAACGGTGCGGGCGTTGCCGGCTACGGCGCCCTGACCACCCTGCTCAGTGGCGGGTGCCGCAGGTGAAGGCTCCGCAGCGAACCTTGTCGGCCAATGTCTCGGCGAAGGTCGCGGTCGCGTCCTCGCCATAGGTCTCGACCAGCGTGCGCAACGCCGCGAACAGGGCGGCATGGGCCATGGCGTCGGAATCGAGCCCGTCCTGCTGCGCTTCGGTGAAGGCGTCCTCGACATAGCCATAGGCCACGCGGCGAACGTCGCCGTGGTCGTCTTCGGCGAGATTCGGGTCGAGCATCGTGTCGTCTGACTGGATCGGCATCGAAACGGGACTCTGAGCCTTCTGTCTGGCGCGAATCGCGGCGGATGTGCCCCGGATCGCGACGGTTGGGCGATGCCCAAGACATAAGCCGTGCCAGAGCGGCACGCTACCGTGGCCTTTAAGAAAGGTTAACGCGACCGGGAAAATCCGGTGGAAGCGCGTATTCCCGCAACAGTTGTTGCCTATCCGCCATAGCGCCCGGCCAGAGCCCGCGACAGCACCTCGCCCTCAGTGGCAAGTCGCGAGGAGGCTTCCTGGCTGGCCTCGGTACAGGAGCGATGAGTCAGGGAATAGGCCTTGAAGCCGCGATTGAAGGCTGCGGTCAGCCGGTCGCGCCGCTGCGGCGTCCGGCCCTCGGCCTCGATCAGCGCCGTCATCCGGGCGCGCCAGTCCTGTGCCTCGCGCCCGCCGCAGAGCGTCCGGAGATAGGCGAGCGATCCCATGATTTCGGAAAGTTGCAGGAGCTGCGGCTCATAGGGCGGGGCAGTGGGCTCAGGCGCGGGCTGTTCGGCCGGCTTGGCTGCGGGCGGCTTCGCGGCCGGCTGTGGCCGCTGCTGTTGCGCCTGAGTCCCCATCGGCACCAGCAGAAGCGCAACCAAAAGCATGGGATGGCGAAGCTTGATCTTCATGGCACGGCTGAACCGGCCGCGAAGATTTGGTGCGCCCGACGCAGCACGTCGCCGAGCTCGCGCGTGGTTGCCAGCCCCCCGAGCCTCAGCGGATCGGCCCACATCACGGCACCCGCCTCCAGCCCTGTCCGTGGCTCGCCGGAAAGCCATTCGCCGACGAAGGAAGCGACGACGAAATGATGCGTCACAGCGCCCTTGGCGTCGCGTCCGAAGATCTCGACATGGCGGTTGAAGCCAAGGATGCGGGCCACGACGCCGACCTCTTCCTCCAGCTCGCGCAGGGCCGCCTCTTCAAGCGTTTCGCCGGCCTCGACCTTGCCGCCGGGCAATGACCAGAGCTGGTCGGCCGGTGGCTTGGTGCGCGTCGCCAGCAGCACCTTGCCGTCGCGGAAGACGGCGACGGAGGCCGCCAG
>SEEM01000072.1 GCA_004144595.1 Hyphomicrobiales bacterium | reverse complement strand
CCGATCGCCGCGAGCGGTTGTATCCTCAGAGGTCAATATTTGTCCGGACTTCAGCGCGATACGGAGGCGCGCGATTCTCTCGGCCGGAAAACGCTGGGACAGAATGGGGACTTCAACAAGCTGGACCCGGCTCAGAAGATCGCCGATCGCGGGATCGGCCAAGCCGTCCGGGCCGATCTCCTCTGCACCAAGCCGTCCACGAACGAGATAGGCGGCAAGCGGGAAGCCGATGGCGTACTGAGCGGCCTCGGTGGTGGACGGCAATTGCGCTCCCAGGCGCACAGCTTCGTGGAAGGTCTCGACCTCGACGCTGTCGATATCCGATGACGCGAACGCATGCTCCGACATCAGGCTGCTTGCCGCCTCGATCGCCGGCTGCGCCCAGCGGCAGACCGGCCAAGGCTTGAAATATTGGTCGAGAATGAGCCAGCGCTCGCCCAGGTCAGCCCAGATCGTCGCCTGATCCGGTGCTTCCATGGTGATCGCCGGCGCGCCCGTGAATCCGGCCTGCGCCAGGTAAGCCGCGCTGACGCCGGCGAGCGCGCCCCAACCGGAGCCGTCCTTCACCATCGTTGGATGGTCGATGCAGCGCATCATCTGACTGCGGGGACCGTGATACTCGGCGATGCCCAGAGCATGGCGCGTCTGCTTGTGTCCAAGACGGAGCAGACGCGCGGAGACGGCCGCGCAGCCGAGCGCGTTCCAGGCTCCAGAGGTATGGTAATCGCAGGCGCTGGCGTGAAGGGCGATGCCGGCGCGGATGGCGATCTCGTAACCCAGCACAAGGCTGGTCAGCAACGCCTCGCCATCGAGGCCGTCGCCGTCGAGCAGGCCTTCGGCATCCGCAACCGCCAGGATGGTCGGCAGGATGGCGACACCGGCATGGCCTTTGGTTAAGGCGTGGCCGTCATGGGCGTCGAAGGAATCGATCGTCGTCGCCCCTGCGAACGCCGCCCCCGATGCGCTGGCCTTGCGGCCGTCGAAGAGAATACGAGCCCCCTTGCGGCCAGTCCCGAGATGGTCGACGGCGAAATCATGAGCGATCCGCGACAGCTCGGTTCGGCGCCCGCCTGCTGCGACGCCGACAAGATCGAGCAGGCAGCGCCGGGCCTGGTGGCGCACCTCGGCCGACAATTGAGCGAAGCTCAGCCGGTGAATGAAGTCGATCGGGTTGCTCATGGAGCGCGGCCCCTGTCCCTTGAGATGAGGTCTGCAAACAGGGCACGCACCAGCAACGGGTCGCTGTCGCGGACCGTAGGCAGCCGGCGCCGCGCCGCTTCGCCCTCCGCCTGCGCCAGTGTCGCGACGATCAGCTCCGGACCGGCGCCCGCGCGTGCGATTTCACGCCCGGTCGCATCGAGAATGCGCGAGCCGCCCCAGAAAGCGACGTCGCCGCGGCTGCCGCAATGATTGGCGAAGAGCGTCGGCAGGCCATAGGTCAGAGCCGTGTGCGCGAGATTGACGCTCCAGCCGCTCGGATTGTCGAAGCCGTCGCCCACCGCTCCGAGCGCCGAGGCTGCCGGCAGGAGCAGCAGGTTGATGCCGGACAGGGCGGCGAGCCAGGGCAATGCCGGGTTCCAGGCATCGGCGCAGATCAGCGTGGCCGCACTCCAGCCCCCGCCCAGCTCTGCGGCAGCAAGGGCATTTCCGCGTGCGTAGACGCGGTCCTCGCGCAGGGCGCCGTAGCCGGGCAGGTTCAGCTTTCGGTGGACCGCCAGCACCTTGCCGTCGTGAAACAGCCCCTGCGCGTTGAAGAAGCGGCCGTCCGTTCCGCGTTCGATAAAGCCGGCGGAGATCGTGATACCGCGCGCAGCCCCGGCAAGGCCGCGCAGTTCCTGCGAGTCCCGCCCCAATGCGAGCGCCGCGCAATCAGGAGCGGACAGGTAATCCGTCAGCGACAGCTCGGGGAAGAGCAGCAGCTCGACCCCGGCCTCGCGAGCGGCCGCTGTGATCGACAGATGCATGGCGAGGTTTGCCGGCACATCCCCCGGTTCGCAGCGGATCTGGGCGACGGCGACTTTCAGCGACGACATGGCGGCTCTTGGGCGGAGCCGGAAGCGCCTTGCGCCTCCGGCTTGTCGGCGTCAGGTTCAGACCAGCGACTGCGCCTTGAGGAAGCCGGCGGCGACCTCCTCGATGGTCTTCTTGTCGACATCGACCGAGGCGTTGAGCTTGGCCATGGTCGCGTCGTCGAGCTTGGCGGAAAGGCCGTTCAGGATCTCGGCGAGCTTCGGGTTCTTGTCCAGCGTCTCCTTGCGGATGACCGGCGTCATCGCATAGGTCGGGAAATAGCCCTTGGTATCCGTCAGGATGACGAAGTCGAAGGCCGGCACGCGCCCGTCCGTCGCGAAGACGAGGCCGACATCGACCTGGGCATCGCGCAGCGCCTGATAGACCAGGCCGGTATCCATGCGCACGACGTTCTCGCGCCCGAACTCGAAGCCATAGGCCTTCTGCAGCGGGACGAGCCCGTCCGGGCGGGCGTAGAACTCGGCATTGCAGCCGAATTTCAGGCCCTCGCCGCCCTTCGCCTTGCTGGCGAGGTCGTCCAGCGTCTTGATGCCCTTGGCGTCGGCGTCCTTCTTGCGCATCGCCAGCGCATAGGTGTTGTTGGCCTTGGAGGGGTTCAGCCAGACGAGGCCCTTGGCGGCGTCGAGCTCCTTGACCTTCGCATAGGTCGCGTTGGCGTCGAGCTTGTCCGTGACCTTGTTGAAGGTGATCAGGGAAGTGCCGGTATATTCCCAGTAGACGTCGATCTGGCCGGCTTCCTGCGCCTGGCGCAGCGGCGCCGTGCCGAGACCGGCGCGCTTGTCGACGGTAAAGCCCTTGGCCTTGAGCAATTGCGTCGTCATCTCCGCCATGAGCTGCTGCTCGGTGAAGTTCTTGCCGCCGACGACGACGGTCTGCGCCTGCGCGGAAAGCGGCAGGGCGGCGAAGGCCAGCGCGGCGGAAGCGAGTCCGAGGAAGGTGCGCTTGAGCATGGTCGTAGTCCCCTTTTCTGGTTGAACGGATCGCTGCTCAGCGCAGCGGGTTGACGCCTCGCGGAACCAGCCAGAACTGAATCTGGCCGATCAGGAAATCGACGAGGACGGCGAGCAGCGCGGTCGGTATCGCGCCCGCGAGAAGCATGCTCGGCTCCATCAGGTCGATGCCTGTGAAGATCAGTTCGCCCAATCCGCCGCCGCCGATCAGGAAGGCGAGCGGCACGGTGCCGATATTGATGGCGAAGGCGGTGCGCACACCGGCCAGCATCACGAAGACCGCATTGGGCAGTTCGACCCGCCGCAGAATCTGGCCGGGCGTCATGCCCATGCCTCGCGCGGCCTCGATCAGATGGTGCGGCACGGAGCGTAGGCCGGCGATGGTGTTGAGGACGATTGGCAGCAGCGTCAGCACGAACAGCGCGAAGACCGCAGGCGGCGAGCCGATGCCGAGGAAGGACATCGAGATCGCCAGCAGCGCCAGCGTCGGAATGGTGGTGCCGAGATTGACGATCTGCGTCACGGCGTCGGCGAACATCTCGAAGCGCGGGCGGGTCAGGACGATGCCGAGCGGAATGCCGACGACGAGCGCGATCGCGCCGGACATCGCCGCCAGCGCGAGATGCTGGCGGATGAGATAGGTGACGTCGCCGGAATGGCTCAAGATCGCAGGAATCGTGCCGCGCGCCTGCAGCCAGGCGCCGAGCGCGAAGGCGCCGAGGACGACGAGCCAGCGAAGCGTTCCGGAAAGGCCCGCGCGCACCATCTCAGCTTTCCCGATAGGTCGCGCCAAGCACCTGAGTGATGCTCTTCTGGGTGATGTAGCCCTTGTAGAAGCCGTCGTCGTCGACGCAGGCGAGCCAGGTCACGCCATGAGTGAACATCTGCGAGACGGCCGAGCGCAGGTCGTCCTTGACGTTGACGATGCCGGGCAGCGGCTCCTGATGCTCGCCGACATGGCCCTTCAGGTCGCGTGCCGCCTCGTGCCGGATGACGCCGCGTGCCCGCCCGCGCGGGCCGACCATGACGATCGAGACATGGCCGTGCTGGTCCATCAGCTTCACCGCCGTCTCGAGACTGTCCTCGGCCTTGACGCGCGGCGGCTCGGCCATCATCGCGTCCGCGACCCTGATCAGGCGCAGCCGCTTCAGCGTACGGTCGGAGCCGACGAATTCCGAGACGAAGGCGTCGATCGGATGGGCGAGGATGTTGTCGGGCGTATCGTACTGGATCAGCTTGCCGTCGCGGAAGATCGCGATCCGGCTCGCCATCTTCACGGCTTCGTCGATGTCGTGACTGACGAAGACGATGGTCTTCTTCAGCTCCACCTGCAGCTTCATGAACTCGTCCTGGATCACCTCGCGGTTGATCGGGTCGATCGCGCCGAAGGGCTCGTCCATCAGCAGCACGGGCGGGTCGGCGGCGAGCGCGCGCACCACGCCGACGCGCTGCTGCTGCCCGCCGGAGAGCTGCTTGGGGTAGCGCTTCAGGAAGACCGAGGGGTCGAGATTGACCATGTCGAGCAGTTCGGCGGCGCGCTTGCGCGACTTCGCGGCAGGCCAGCCCAGCAGATCCGGCACGACGCAGATATTCTCCTCGACCGTCATGTTCGGAAACAGGCCGATCTGCTGGATGACGTAGCCGATGGAGCGGCGCAAGCTGACCTCGTCGACGCCAGTGGTATCCCTGCCGTCGACATAGATCTTGCCGGATGTCGGTGGGATCAGCCGGTTGATCATCTTCATGGTCGTGGTCTTGCCGCAGCCCGAGGGGCCGAGCAGGACGCAGACGGCGCCGGCCGGCACCTCCATGTCGATGCGGTCGACGGCGACCATCGTCCCGAAATGCTTGGAGACCTGCTCGAGACGGATCATTTAAGCTTCAATCCCGGCGAGGTGAGGACGCGTTGCGCGAAGAGCAGGCCGAAATCGGCGACGATCGCGAGCAGGCTGACCGCAATGGCGCCGGTCAGGAGCTGGCGGATATCGGTCTGCGAAATGCCGCGCGAGATGAAGGTGCCGAGCCCGCCGGCGCCGATATAGGTCGCGATTGCCGCGATCGCGATGTTGAGCACGACGGCACTGCGTACACCGTTCAGGATGACCGGCAGGGCCAGCGGCAATTCGACCCGGCGCAGCCGCCCTAGCGTCGTCATGCCCATGCCGCGCGCTGCTTCGCGCAGGGCGGGATCGACATTCATGATCGCCGTGTAGGTATTCCGGATGATCGGCAGCTGGGCGTAGAGGATCAGCGCGATCACCGCCGGCAGGTAGCCGATGCCGTGGCCGATCGTCGAGAGCAGCGGGATCAGGATGCCGAACAGCGCGATCGAGGGAATCGTGATGATGATCGAGGCGATGTAGAGGACGAGATCGGCCGCGCGCTTGCTCTGCGTGATCGCGATGCCGGTCGGCACGCCGGTCATGATCGCGACGCCGACCGAGACACCGACGAGCGAGACGTGCTCGAGCATCCGCTGCCCGATCACGGTGAGATTCGCCATGATGAAGGCGATCGTCTCCACTGCCATCCCCTGTCGACGGTTATCCGTCTTGTCCAGGAAGTGTCGATCAGAACGGTTCCAGGCTTGCGCCGGGAAAGCGACATCGCATGTCGCGCTTACGACGCTGCATGACGAGATATGCCAGCTGCTTCACGCAGCGGGCGTCGCCGGCGCCTCATCGGTTGTCACCGGCCGTCCCCGCAACTGGCTGGGCCGCACACCCTGCAGTCTCTTGAACCAATGGGCAAAATGCGAGGTCGAGGTGAAACCCGCCGCGATCGCGACCTCGAGGATCGGCCGATCCGAATAGAGCAGCAGTTCGCGCGCCCGATCGATCCGCAGGGACAGGTAATAGCGCGCGGGCGAGGTCTGCAGATAACGCAGGAAGAGCCGTTCGAGCTGTCGTGGGCTCATGCCGACCGTCTCCGCGATGTCGGCGATCGAGATGGTGTCCTCGACATGGCGCTGCATCAGGCGAACGGCGCTGCGCACGGCCGGCGGCAGGTTCGACATGCGCTCCAGCCGGCCGCCGCTCTGGTTGTCGCGCTCGTCGCGGATGCGGTCGTGATGGAACTGATTGGCGACGCGCCGGGCGAGGTCGCCGCCATGGCGCTCCGTGATGAGGTGCAGCATCAGGTCCATGGCTGCCGTGCCGCCGGAGCAGGTCATCCGGTCGCGATCGATCTCGTAGAGCTTGTCGGTGCAGGTGAGGCCTGGGAACTCCTCCTGAAAGGCCGGGCGGTTTTCCCAGTGGATTGTCGAGCGATAGCCGTCGAGCAGCCCGGCGCGTGCCAGCAGATAGGTGCCTGTCGACAACGAGCCGACCCGGATGCCGCTGCGCACCGCCTTGCGCAGCACCGCCAGATAACGCCGCTCGTCGACAGACTGGATGCGCAAGCCACCGCAGACGACGAAGTAATGCGAGCCGGGCAAGGCGGTGTCCGCAGGTTCCGTCGGGATCGGAATGCCGTTCGAGGCGGCGAGCACGCCACCGTCCAGGCTCGCCAGCCGCCAGCGCCAGGCCTCGCGGTCGATCAGGCGGTTGAGCGAGCGCAACGGCTCGATCGCCGAGGCGACGCTCATCATCGAGAAGCCCTCGACGAGCAGCAGCGTGACGATCTGGGTGCCGGCAAGCGCCTCGCTCATGGGCTCGGGTCTCCTCGCTTGCATGATCCAATCCGGAACCGATCCAAGGAAAGCGGATTTCCGACATTGTTGCAATGAAAGCGACATGCATTCGTCGCAAAGCTTGTCGGCGAGGTCGCAATATTCAGGTCCTCGCGGAGGATGGCGGCGCACAATCGCGACCGTCCATCCGCAGGGTCTCCGCCGATGATCGATCGCGAGCGCATCCGACAGCTTCTGGCCCAGCGCAGAGACGGCTACAGCCTGCCGCAGGCCTTCTATGTCGATCCGGCGATGCACCAGACCGACATCAAGGCGGTGTTCGAGACGGACTGGCTCTTCGCCTGCAATGCCTGCGAGATCAGGAAGCCCGGCGACTATCTGACCCTGGCGATCGGCGAGAACCCGGTCGTCATACTCAGGGATCGCGACGGGCAGGTCCGCGCCTTCCACAACAGCTGCCGCCATCGCGGCTCGCGCATCTGCGGCCATGAGAAGGGCCGCGCGAACCGCCTCGTCTGCCCCTATCACCAGTGGGTCTACGAGCTCGACGGCTCATTGATCAACGCCCGCCAGATGCCGGCCGAATTCGACCGTTCGGAGCATGGGCTCAAGCCGGTCCATGTCGAGGTGATCTGCGGCATGGTCTATATCTGCCTGGCCGAGAATCCGCCGGATCTGACGCGCTTTCGCGAGGCTGTGACGCCCTATATCGCGCCCCATATGCCGGAGCGCACCAAGGTCGCGTTCGAGATGACGCTGATCGAGGACGCGAACTGGAAGCTCGTCATCGAGAACAACCGCGAGTGCTATCACTGCGCCGGAAATCACCCGGAACTGCTCGTCACGCTCGTCGAATTCGCCCTGCCGGACGACCCGCGCGGCCCCGCGGAGTTCAAGGGCCTGATGGACCGCAAGGCGGCGAAATGGGACGCGCTCGGCCTGCCGCACCAGCCGGCGGATGGCGGGGAGGAGTTCCGCTGCATCCGCCTGCCGTTCCACGAGGGCGCGGTGTCGTTCACCCTGGATGGCGGCCCGGCCTGCAACAAGCTGCTCGCCGATTTCACCGAGCCGGACCTGGGCTCCGTCCGCATGTTCCGCGTTCCCAACAACTGGAACCACTTTCTCGCCGATCACATTATTCATTTCCGGGTCCTGCCGCTCTCGCAGGACAAGACCGCCGTGCGGACGACCTGGCTGGTGCACGAGGATGCCGTCGAGGGCGTGGACTACGATATCGAGCGCCTGACCGAGGTCTGGATCGCGACCAACGCGCAGGATGCGGAACTGGCGGCGGTAAACCATGTCGGCATCCGCTCGATGGGCTACCAGCCCGGCCCCTACGCGCCATCCGAGTTCATGCTCACCAATTTCACCAACTGGTATGCCGGCAAGATGGCGGCCTATGCCGGGGCTCCGTCACCGTTCAGGATCGCCGCGGAATGACGCTCGACGTTCTCGAAGCGGCCGATGGTGCCACACCGTCGCGTAACCGGCTGCAATTGACCGTCGTCGAGATTCGCGACGAGACGCGCGACATCAAGACATTCGTCTTTCGCTCGGAAGGTGGCGTTCCCGCCTATTTGGCAGGCCAGTCGATGACGCTGAAGCTGGAGCTAGGCGGCGAAACGCTGTTTCGAACCTTCTCGCTCGCATCCGCCCCTGACAGTACCGGCACCATCGCGATGACGATCAAGGCCCATGCGAAGGGCCGCGTGACCCGCTGGCTGCATGACGAACTTCAGGTCGGCGCAAGCCTCGAAGCCCGTTCGCCCAAGGGCCGCTTCACCATCGACAGCCGCCGAACCGACAGGCTGGCGCTGGTCTCGGCCGGATCGGGCGCGAGCCCTCTGATGGCGATGCTGCGCCATCTCGCGGCGACGGCGCCCGATCTCGACATCCACTGGCTTCATGCTGCCCGCACACCGGCCGATGTCCTCTTCGCCCGGGAACTCGCCGCTTTGCAGATGGGGATGCCGCGTCTCAAGGTTGGAATCCTGGTCAGCCGGGCGGAGCCGGGCTGGTTCGGCTTCAGCGGCCGGCTCGGCCGGCGGCTGGTCTCTGTCGCCTTGCCGGATTTCGGGCGCCGCGAGGTGTTCTGCTGCGGCCCCGCTGGCTTCATGGACGAGGCGCGGCTGATCCATGCCGCAGAGGGCGGCGCCAGGGATCTGTTCCATATCGAGCATTTCGGAGCGGCAAAGCCGGCCGCGCCGCCGCCCGCACCGGTCGATGCGCCGGCGCAGGGCTATGCGGTGACATTCGGAGACAAGCGATTCACCGCCGCGCCAGGCGAGACGTTGCTGCAGGCGGCCACGCGCCAGACCG
The DNA here is from genome assembly GCA_004144595.1 of Hyphomicrobiales bacterium. Taxonomy (GTDB): domain Bacteria; phylum Pseudomonadota; class Alphaproteobacteria; order Rhizobiales; family Beijerinckiaceae; genus Allobosea. The sequence continues at coordinate 5,547 of SEEM01000072.1, read as the reverse complement.
TCGTCATTCCCTGCGGCTGTGCCTCGGGGATGTGCGGCACCTGCCGGGTTTCGCTGGTCTCGGGAGCCATCGACATGCAGCATGATGGCGGCATCTCGCCGGAGGAGGAGGCGCAAGGGTTTATCCTCGCCTGTTCCTCGCGCCCGCGTTCGGACGTGACGATCACGCTGTGAGGCGTTCCCGTCGTGCTCGCCCTTGTGGCGAGCATCCCCGTCTTGAGCACGGCACGCTATCGGGAAGGCGAAGAGGTGCGGCGAAGCGAAGAGGTGGAGGGTCGGGACAGGCCCGACCATGACGGTCGGACCGTTCTCCTCTCAGGCAGCCAGCGCCTCTGTCGCAGCCGTCACCTGCCAGCCCTGCAACTCCCGCCAGTTCGGCTCCAGCTCCGCGAACCGCGACAGCTTGAAGCTCGAAATGTCGGCAAAGCTGCAGGCTCCGTCGATCACGAGATCGCGGATCGCATGGCCGCTTGCCGGCGACAAGCCGAAACCGACGCTCGACAGCGTCGCGACCACGACATTCGCCTGCGCGTCGAGCCGGTCGATCACGGGGCGCCCATCGGGGGTGTTCTCGATCACGCCGGCCCAGGAGCGGATTATGCGGGCATGAGCGGCCTTCGGGAGCAGTTCCGCGAGGCGACGACCCATATGCAGCATCAGCGGCGTCGTCGGCTTGGCCGGCGTGCCAAGCTCGGCCATGGCCAGCCACTCATGCGGCCCGCCGCCATACGCCAGGTTGCCGCGCAACGTCTGGCGGCCGTAGAGGCCGCAGCCATCCACCCCGCCGAGCGGCATCAGCGGCAGCGGCTCGGTCACGATCATTTCGCAGCGGGCCGACTGCACCGGCACTTCCTGACCGAGCATTGCAGAAAGCCGCCCGGTCTGCGGGCCGGCGGCCAGCACGAGGCTGTCGCAGCCGATCGGGCCGCGATCTGTCTCCACAGCCGCTACGCGGCCGCCCTCGCAGCGAAAGCCGGTGACGGTCGTATGCTGGAGCACGCGCCCGCCATGATCCTGCATGGCCCAGGCATAACCCTGCAGCGTGCGATGAGGGTTGGCGTGGCCGCCGAACTTGTAGTGATAGCCGCCGACGATGGTGTCCCCGGCCAGCGGCACCATCTCCTTGGCCTGCCGCACGTCCAGCACTTCGGAGGCAAAGCCCTGGCGTTGGGCGTTTCGCAGGGCGCGCCCATAGAGCATCATCTGGTGCTCGCTGGCGGCGAGCCGCACCCGCCCGCCGCTGAACTCGGTCGGATATCCCAGCAATTCGTCCATGATCGGCCAGAGCCGCTGCTCTTCGGCGAAAAGCGGCGAGTGATGGTGCGAACAGCCCCCGCCGTTGCGGCCCGACGCCTCCCAGCCGATCATGCCCTTCTCGATGACGAGCACATCGACGCCGTCGCGCGCCAGCCACCAGCCGGCGGAAAGGCCCGTGACGCCGCCGCCCACGATGACGACGGAAGCTCCCTTGGTCTCGCTCATGATCTCACTCGCTCGCGACAGGGCCGGTCGCATCATTGGTCGCGACGGTGTAGCGCTCCGGCACGTCCCAGAACGGCACCCATTGCGCATGCATGCCGAACCAGGTGTCCCAATGTTCGGCCTGTTCCGGTGCTTCGGGCACATGCTCCGTCATCGACAGCGGCATCGGCCGCGCCGGGGCGCGATAGCCGGCGAGCGGGATGGCGGATAGCGGCTGCGCCGCGCCGAGCGCCAGCAGAGCCGCGACCTGCTCGCGGCAGCGTCGGCCCTGGCAGGGGCCCATGCCGGCACGCGTCAAACGTTTGACCTGATCGGGATTTGGCGGCCCCTCGCCGAGCAGCGCCGACAGGGAGCGGTCGTTGCGGCGCTCGTTCTGCCAGTCGAGATAACGGGGCGGGCGAACTTCGAGGATTTCGCGCGCCGTGACCTCCTCGCACTGGCAGACATGAAATTCTGCGCGCGCCTCGACGACGCTGGCACGGACCCAGGCCAGGCGGTAGGCGGAGATGTCGTAGTCCGGTTCGGGCGGCTGCTCGCGCCTGTCTTCCGTCGCTGGAGTGCCGAGCGCGGCGACGGCGCGTGCGGCCTCCGCCTCGGCGACCGCGCGGTCGCGCGTCTTGGCTGCCCAGATCCCGGCGCAGTCGCCGACCGCATGGATGTTGGGAATGCTGGTGCGCTGGCTGGCATCGAGCACCGGGGCATAGCCGCCGCGCCCGGGCTGGAACGCGACCTTGCAGCCGGCGGCGTCGATGAGATCGATCACGGGCGTGGCGCCGACCGCAAGCACAATGCCGTCACAGGCGATATTGCGCTCGTCGGATGTCGGGAGGCTGTTGTCGTCGAGTGTCGCGACCAGGGCGGCTTCGACCGCATCGCGCCCGGCGGCCTCCCGCACGACATGGCCTGTCAGGATCTCGGTTCCACCGTCGCGAAGGCGCTTCAGCAAGTCCGCATCGCCGATCGCCTCCGGCGCCTGCTCGACGATGGCAGCTATGGCGACACCGGTTTCGCGCAGGGCCAATGCCGTCGTCAGCGCCTCCGTGCTGGAGCCGAGAACGACGATCCGGCGCGGACCGAGCGCGCCATAGCGCGTCGCGAGAGCGAGCGCCGCGGTGGCGCCCATCACGCCGGGCTTCTCCCAGCCGGGAAAGCCGAGCCCCATGTCGCGCCGGCCGCAGGCGAGGATGACGTGCTTGGCCTCGACCAGGACGCTGCGTTCCTCGTCGGCGAGCCCGGCGACCAGTCCCGGCATCCAGCCGAGCGCTGAGCCATTCGCATAAAGCCCCCAGCAGGCGGTGCCGAGGCGAACATCGATGCCGGCCTCGAAGGCTTCCTCGATGCGCGGCTCGGAAGCGACGAACGCCTCCATCATCGCGTTGCGGTTGCGCGCATTGGCGGCCATGCCCTGTCCGAAGTGCAGGGGCACGTCATCGCCCATGGTCTTGATGGACACCGGGTTCTCGTCGACCAGCAGAACGCCGAAGCCGCGTGCTGCGGCTCCGATCGCAGCCGCGAGCCCGGCCGCTCCGCCGCCGATGACGAGAACATCGACTTTTTCGTCGATGACCAATGGCTTGCCGGTGACGGATTTCGGATCTGAGGCCGGGCTGTTCATGGGGTGCGCTTTCGAATGACGGCGGGCATTCTTGGGCTGGCGGACCGCATTGGCCGGCCGGTTTGCGACATCGGCCGGCCGGGACGCGACATGCCGCGTCAGAGCACCTGGTCCAGGAAGGCGCGGGTACGCGCCTCGCGCGGCGCACCGAAGAACTCGGCCGGCGGCGCATGCTCGACGATCACGCCACCATCGGTGAAATAGACCCGGTCGGCGACCTCGCGGGCGAAGCCCATCTCATGGGTGACGAGGATGCAGGTCATGCCCTCCGCGGCGAGATCGCGGATGGCGAGGAGCACCTCTTTTTTGGTTTCGGGGTCGAGTGCTGCGGTGACCTCGTCGAACAGCATCACTTTCGGGTTCATCGCCAGCGAGCGGGCGATCGCGACGCGCTGCTGCTGCCCGCCCGAGAGCTCGCCGGGATAGGCGTCGTGCTTGTGCGACAGGCCAACCTTGGCGAGTAGCCGCTTGGCCCGCTCCTCGACCTCGGCCCGATCCTGTTTCAGAACATGGATCGGCGCCATCATGACGTTCTGCAACGCCGTCTTGTGCGGGAACAGATTATACTGCTGGAAGACGATGCCGACATCCCGGCGCAGTGCGAGCTTGTCGAGCGCGGGGTCGTTGACCTGCCGGCCGGCGACGGTGATCGAGCCCTTGCTGATCGGCACCAGCGCATTGATGCACCGCAGCAGCGTCGACTTGCCCGAGCCGGACGGGCCAATGATGCAGATGGTTTCGCCACGGCGGATGGTGAGACTGACATCTTTCAGGACCGGGAAAGCCCCGAATGCCTTCTCGACGCCTTCGACGACGACGACGGGCTCGCCGAGTTCATGTCCGCCGCGTTGAGTCCTGGCGACCATGGTCATCCCTTCACGTTGAAGCGGCGTTCGAGCGCCATGGTGAGGCGTGCGATCGGGTAGCAATAGGCGAAGAACATCAGCAGCAGGAGCAGGTACATCGGCAGCATCAGCTCCGGCCGGCTCTCGGCGACCAGGGCGGCGCGTGTCACCGTCAGGCCGTCCTGGATGCCGACGACCGAGATCAGCGTCGTCGCCATGGTCAGGATGGCATACAGGTTCATCCAGGGCGGCATCATCCGCTTGAAGGCTTGCGGCAGGATGATCATCCACATCGTCTGGCGCCGGGTGAAGGCCAGGGATTCCGCCGATTCCCATTGGCCGGAGGGGATCGAGCGGATGCCGCCGCGTACGATCTCGGAGACGTTCGCCGCGACCGGAAGCGCCAGCCCGATGATCGCCTTGATCCAGGCCGGAAAGGCGATGGTGACCGGCCCGAGCCTGATCTCGAAGGGCAGCAGGAACATCGCGTAGAACAACAGGACGAGCCAGGGCGCGTTGCGGAAGAACTGCGTCGCGGCCCAGGCCGGCTTCCGCAGGGCCGCCGATGGCGAGACCTGCCCGATGCCGAACAGCACCCCGACCGCCGTGCCCAGCACCATCGACAGGAAGCTGATCAGGAGATTGAAGAGGAAGCCCTGGAAGATCAGCGGCGCCCAGCGCCACAGGATCGTCATGGCGCTGTCGCGCGCGGCCGGGCCGGTCGCCTGCGCGAGGGCGAGCGACCCCGCAAAGACGATCGCGATGCCGGCAACGAGGCCGGCGCTCAGCAGCATCGGGGCGGCCAGTCCGCTCGGCGCGATCGGACCGGCCCGGAAGGGCTTCAGGACCGGAAGGTCTGTGGCGCCGCGCCTCATGGCATGTAGCCCGGAATGCGCATGGCCTTCTCCCAGCGGTGCATGATCCAGACCAGCACTCCGACGAGCAGCACGTAGACGACGAGCAGGACGTTCATCATCTCGCGGACGTTGAACATCTCCGACCAGATCTGCGAGGCCGCATAGAGCAGTTCGGGCACGCCGATCGCATAGGCCAGCGTGGTGGTCTTCACGAGGTTGACGAGGTTGTTGTTCAGCGCCGGCAGGCAGATGCGGAAGGCGAGCGGCAGCACGATCTGGCGCCAAAGCTGGAACCGCGTGTAGCCGAGGGATTCCGCCGCCTCCACCATCGTCTCGGGAACGGCCTCGATGCCAGCCCGGAAGATCTCGACATTGAACGCTCCGGCGAAGAGCGAGAACGCAATGATCGCCCAGCCCGTGCCGCTGACGAGCGGGGATTGCCCGCCGAACCCGTCCGAGACCGTCGGCAACAGGCCGCCGACGGCAAAGTAGAAGAAGGAGAGCTGCACCAGCGGCGGCGTGTTGCGGAAGAACTGGACATAGACCCGCACCACGAGGCGGCCGAGCCGCGAGCCGCCCCCGGCGATCCAGACGCCGACAAGCCCGATCGCCAGCGAAGCCAGGATCGAGACGACGCAGATATAGGTCGTCGTCCACAGCCCCGTCAGGAAGCGCGAGCGATCGAAGGCGTCGTAGAAGATCGAGAAATTGAGCCCCTGCGTGTCGTTCAGGCGCTCGAAGAAGGCTGC
>SEEM01000210.1 GCA_004144595.1 Hyphomicrobiales bacterium | reverse complement strand
GTCGGTGAGCGGCGTGACGCAATCCGCAGCGGAGGTCACGACCTCCTCGTCCTCCTGCGCGAATTTCCCCTGCAGGCCATGGACATGCATATGGTCGACGCCGGCCAGCCGCCACAGCGCCTGATAGGCCTGGAAGCCGATGCCGAGCAGCGGGTGGCGCGAGAAGGCGCCATAGCCGTTGCGATGGCCGTGCAGGGCGAGATCGGTCGAGCGGCGCAAACTCTCGATCGCGGAGAAGCCGCACCAGTTCAGGCTCGCCATCACGCAGGAGCCGCCCTCGCTCTGCACGAGATCGGCATGGCGGCGCATCGCGTCGGTCTCGTCGGTGATGTTGAAGGCGACCATGACATGCTTGCCGGTCCGGTCCTGATGCCGACGCACGGCCGCCATCACCGCAGGAATGCGCTCGGCCAAAGGCGCATGCACCGGGTCGGCCGAGATCTCGTCATCCTTGATGAAGTCGAGCCCGGCTTCGCACAGGCTGGCGACGAGCTCGGCCGTCTGCGCAGAGCTGAGGCCCACATTCGGCTTGATGATCGAGCCGACGAGCGGACCTTTCGCCGCGCCCGTCAGCCGCCGCGTGCCGGCGATGCCTTGCGGCGGCAGCGGGAAGCGCTGGCGGTAAGCCCAGGGCAGGGCGATGCTTTCCAGCCGCATACCCGTGACCTCGCCGAGATCGTAGAGATTGCCGGCGACGACGGCGGCAAGCGTCGCGAGATTGGCGCCGACATTGTCGACCGGGAAAGAGATCGTGATCCGCGCCCGCCGCCACGGCCCGCCGACGCCCTTCCGGGCGAGCCAGGCATTTGGCAGGCTGGGCTCCGTCGCCGGCTCCAGTTCGTCGATCCGCGTGACGACGGCGCGCGCCCGCTCGCGCAGTTCGTCGGTCTCGCCGGCGACGCGGGCGAAGGTGCCGCAGGATTGCTCGCCCGCCATCACCTCCGCGACCTTGGCCGGGTCGAGCGGGGTTTCGATGAGATAGGTCGCTTCGAAGCGTTCGCTGGTCATTGGACGCATCCAGGCCGTTCGTAGGGCGTCATTCTCGGGCTCGACCCGGGAAACTCATGGCCAGAGGGCACTGGTTTCCGAGATGGTCGGGTCAAGCCCGACCATGACGCGGTGCAGTCACGCGCTCAGGCCGCCGCCGCTGCGAGCTTGCTCAGGTCCGGGAAGGGCCGGACCGGGTCCTTGCCGTCCCAGGTCTCCGAGGCCTCGCGGATCAGGCGGAACATCTCGCCCTTGGGGCCGGCGACCTCCGAGAGTTCGATCACCGTGCCCGGATGGTAATGGGTATCGAAATAGACGAAGCGCCCGCGCTCGCCGACCTCGCCCGACATCACCGGCTTGAAGCCCTCAGCGACGAGCCGCTCCAGGTCGGCGTCGTAGTCCGAGGTCCAGTAGGCGACATGCTGCAGTCCGGTCAGCCCCGCATTGGTGAAGTCCTTGTACATGGACGGCACGGCGTTGCGGCACTGGATCAGCTCGATCTGGAGCGGGCCGGAATTGGCCAGCGCCACCGAGTTGTGCGGCTCGTAGGCCTCGCCCTTGTAGCGGTAGTTTTTGATCGGCACCTTCGGGTTGTAGAAGAACGGCCCGACGCCCAGCACGCGGCTCCAGTAGTCCATCGCCGCCTCGATGTCGGGGACGACATAACCGGCCTGGCGGATCTGGCCAAAGAAGCGGCTCATGGGCGTTGCTTTCTGATTATCAGGATCAAAGGAAGCCGATGGAGATCCACGGCACGGCAGCGACGACGAGCAGGCCGAGGAGCAGGGCGAGGATGTAGCCCCAGATATATTTCAGGCCCTCGTCGGGGTTGATCTTGCTGATCGCGCAGGCGCCGTAATAACCGACGCCGAAGGGCGGGGCGAACAGGCCGATGCCCATCGCGAAGATCACGACCATCGCGTAATGGACCTCGTGCACGCCGACCTGCTTGGCGATCGGGAACACCAGCGGCCCGAACAGAACGATGGCCGGGATGCCCTCGAGTACGCTGCCGAGGATGGTGAAGGCGACGATCGAGATGCCCAGGAACCCCCAGGTTCCGCCGGGCACAGCCGCCATCGCCTGCGCGAGGTCGCGCGAGAAGCCGGATTGCGTCAGCCCCCAGGCCATGGCGGTGGCGCAGCCGATGATGAAGATGATCGCGCCGGTGAGCGAGGCCGTCTCGACCAGCATCCGCGGCAGGCGCCGCCAGTCGAACTGGCGGTAGAGCAGGATGCCGGCAAGGATCGCATAGGCGATGCCGATGGTGGAAACCTCGGTCGCGGTCGCGACGCCTTCGACCACCGCGGCGCGGATGACGAAGGGCAGGGCGATTGCCGGCAGTGCGACCAGGGCGAGCTTGGCGATCTCGCGGCGCGAGAAGCGCCTGACGCTGCTCAGGTCCTCGCCGCGACAGCGCCACCAGACGACGAAGCAGAGCCCGACGCCCAGCACCACCGCCGGCAGCATGCCGCCGGTGAACAGGGCCGCGATCGAGACGCCGGTGACCGAGCCGATGGTGATCAGCACGATCGAGGGCGGGATCGTCTCGGTCTGCGCGCCGGTCGCCGAGAGCAGGGCGACGAGGTCGCCGGGCTTGGCGCCGCGCTTCTGCATTTCCGGGAACAGCACCGGCGCGATCGCCGCCATGTCGGCGATCTTCGAGCCCGAAATGCCCGAGACCAGATACATCGCCCCGACCAGCACATAGGACAGGCCGCCGCGGACATGGCCGAGCAGGCTCGCCAGGAACTGGATCATCGCCTTGGCCATGCCGGTCATCTCGATCAGCGCACCGAGGAAGATGAAGAGCGGCACGGCGAGCAGGATGAGATGGCTCATCCCCTCGTCGAGTCGCCCGACCATCACCAGCATCGGTGTCGAGGTGGTGCAGGAGAGATAGCCGAAGGTGGCGAGCGCGAAGGAGAAGGCGATCGGCACGCCTGAGAAGACGTTGAGCGCGACGACGCCGACGAAGAAGACGATCAGGTTGAGCTTGCCGAGCGGCTTCAGCGCCGGGCCGATGAGCCAGAACAGCAGCACGAAGAGCGCGGTGAGCCCGATCGCGAGCAAAGCCGGCTTCAGCGACGAAAAGCGCAGCAAACGGCAGCCGGCCGCGATCAGCATCAGCCCGACACCGATCGGGATCGCCGCTGCGCGCCAGGCATTGCTGATCTCCAGCGCCGGCGTGACGATGAAGTTCTCTTCCTCGGCATATTCGACCGCATGCGGCATGATCATGAGAAGGAACGCGATCGAGGCGGTGATCGCGACTGCCTCCAGCAGCGCCCGCGTCTGCGGCGAGACGCGGCTGACGAGGCCGGTCATGCGCATGTGCTCGCCGCGCCGGAGCGCGACGACGGC
>SEEM01000209.1 GCA_004144595.1 Hyphomicrobiales bacterium | reverse complement strand
CAGGGCGTCGATTACTTCACCATCCATGCCGGCGTCAGATTGCCCTATGTCCCGCTGACGGCATCGCGGGTCACCGGAATCGTCTCGCGCGGCGGCTCGATCATGGCGCGCTGGTGCCTCGCCCATCATCGCGAGAGCTTTCTCTACGAACGCTTCGACGAGATCTGCGAGATCATGCGCCGCTACGACGTCTCCTTCTCGCTCGGCGACGGCCTCCGTCCGGGCTCGATCGCCGATGCCAATGACCGCGCCCAGTTCGCCGAGCTGGAGACCCTGGGCGAACTCACCAGTATCGCCTGGGACAAGGGCTGCCAGGTCATGATCGAAGGGCCCGGCCATGTGCCGATGCACAAGATCAAGGAGAACATGGACAAGCAGCTCCGCGAATGCGGCGAGGCGCCCTTCTACACGCTGGGACCGCTGACCACCGATATCGCGCCGGGCTACGACCACATTACCTCAGCGATAGGGGCCGCGATGATCGGCTGGTATGGCTGCGCCATGCTCTGCTACGTGACGCCCAAGGAGCATCTTGGCCTGCCCAATCGCGACGACGTCAAGACCGGCGTCATCACCTACCGGATCGCAGCCCATGCCGCCGATCTCGCCAAGGGCCATCCGGCCGCGAAGATCCGCGACGACGCTGTGAGCCGCGCCCGTTTCGACTTCCGCTGGGAGGACCAGTTCAACCTGGCGCTCGATCCCGACACGGCGCGCGAGTTCCACGACGAGACCCTGCCGAAGGACGCCCACAAGGTTGCGCATTTCTGTTCGATGTGCGGCCCGAAATTCTGCTCGATGAAGATCACGCAGGACCTGCGCGCCGAGGTTCTGGCGATGAGCGACAACGAGAGAGCAAGTCTCGAGGCGATGGCACGCGATCAAGCGGCAGCGCAGATCGAAATCCAGCAACAGGGCATGGCCGCGAAGTCGAAGGAATTCCTCGACAAGGGCGGGAGTATCTATCTACCTGCTGCCGAATGAGCGGGTTCAGCGAAAAGCTCGACGCGGGCAGCGTCGCATCGATCCTCGCGCGGGTGGCCAGGCGCCGCCCGCGCGTCCATTGCCTCACCAATACGGTGGCGCAGAACGTCACCGCCAACATGCTGCTCGCGATCGGCGCCGTACCCTCGATGGCCGTTCATCCCGACGAGGTCGAAGCCGTCGCCGCCGGAGCGGGCGCGATCCTGATCAATCTCGGCACGCTTAGTCTCGAAGGGGAGCGTGCCATCCCGAAGCTTGTCGCCACGGCGCGGGCGCGTCGCATTCCGCTGGTGCTCGACCCGGTCTTCGTCGAGCTCTCGCCCTTGCGGCTGCGGCTCGTCGGCGATGTCCTGACGATGTTCGACGTGCTGGTGCGCGGCAACGCCACGGAAATGGCGACGCTGGAGCCGCTTTTCGCGCTGAGGCGGGACGTCGTGCGCGTCACCACCGGTGCGGTCGACCGTATCGAGACGGAGGACCGGAGCCTGTCGGTCACGCATGGCCATGAGTTGATGAGCCGGGTGACCGGGCTGGGCTGCGCATCGAGCGCGCTGGTCGCGGCCTTCCGTGCAGTCGAGCCCGATCCGGTGATCGCGGCCGCGGCGGCGCTCACCGCCTACGGCATCGCCGGCGAGATCGCGGCCGAGCGTGCCGCCGGCCCGGGCAGTTTCGCGATGCATCTGATCGATGCGCTGGCCGGGCTCGACGCGGCTGCGCTTGCGGCACGGATGGGCTGAACCCGCTAACCACCGCTGTCCGCACGCGCTGCGGCACGTTAGCGCTGCTGCGCAGATGCGGGATGACAGCGCTCTATGACGGCGCTCTGCTACCGCTACTGCGTCGGGGCCAGCGGCAGCGGCGCGGGTTTCGGGCGCGGCTTCGGCTTGGCGGCGGGTTTCGGCTCGGTGTTGAGGCCGAGCCGGGCGCGCAGCGAGGCGGCCCGTGCTTCCGTGATCCGGGTGCCGCAGAACCCGAACTGACCTTCGCGCTGGAAATCCCGGCAGATCGTCTCGCGCTCGGCCGAGAACCCGGCCTGCTCGCGCGCGATCACGCGCTGCTCGACGGCGTCGGACTTGGCCGTCAGCGTGCGATAGCCCTCGCGCACGGCCCGCTCGGCGCTGCCGCGCGCCTTCTCGATCTCCTTGGCCTGGCCGGCGATCACGCGCGCCTCCGGACCCCACAGCCCACGGGGATCGATCCGGCACTGTGCGGCCTGGACGATGCAGGGTTCTGTCGGTTCGACGACCAGGAAGGCGCCGTCCAGCACGTCGAAGACGATCGGGCAGATCGGCGCTTCCAGCTTGTAGCGGGGCACGCCGGCCGGGCGCCCGAGCGCGCTGACGGGCAGGGGCGCGTCGCCGAAGGAGACGGCGCAGGGCTCGACCAGGTTGGCGCTCTGGAAGCCGTCGAGATTGAGTTTCAGGCCATAGCCGGTCGGCGTCTTCGAAAAGATCGCCTCGCCATGGTTGCCGTGGCGATGCAGCGCCTTGCCGAGAATGGCGTCCTCGCCGGCGACCTTGATGGCGGGCATGCTGGGGGGCTTCGGCGCGGCCGGGGCGCCGGGCTGGGAGGGCGCGGCCTGCTGGGTTCCCGGCGCGTTGAACGGCTGGGCGCCCGGCAATTGCAGCGGCTGCGCATGCACTGTCGTCGCGGCCGCCGCGAGGGCCATCGAGGCGAGGATGAGGCGCATCGGTCTTGTCATGGCGGCCAGCGAAACCGGAACGGCCTTTCTGAATGCAGGCGCAGCCGGATTGACGCAAGGACGGGAAGGCCACACTCGGCGGGAAAGCGCGCCGCAGCGGCGATCCGGCCGGTGTTCGCCGATTCTTAATCGGCTCGCCTGTCTTGCAAGGGGTGGAACACCCTCACTATATACGCCGCCAAGGGGCGGTTTAACCACCGTCAAACGTGGAATGCCGGTTTCGTTCGCCGCTGAAGCGGGGGCGATCCGGTCCATGGGCCGGCAGGCGGCGCGGAATGCGTCGCAGGTCGGCGATCTGCTCAATCGAAAGGGATCCCATCCATGGGTAAAGTCATCGGTATCGACCTCGGCACGACCAACAGCTGCGTTGCAGTGATGGAAGGCTCGACGCCCAAGGTCATCGAGAATTCGGAAGGCGCGCGCACCACGCCGTCCATCGTCGCCATCACGGATGACGGCGAACGCCTTGTCGGCCAGCCTGCGAAGCGCCAGGCCGTCACCAATCCGGAGCGTACCTTCTTCGCCATCAAGCGCCTCATCGGCCGGACCTTCGACGATCCGATGACGCAGAAGGACCTGAAGCTCGTTCCCTACAACATCAAGAAGGCTCCTTCGGGCGACGCCTGGGTCCAGGCCGACGGCAAGGACTATTCGCCGTCGCAGATTTCAGCCTTCACCCTCACCAAGATGAAGGAAACGGCGGAGGCCTATCTCGG
>SEEM01000208.1 GCA_004144595.1 Hyphomicrobiales bacterium | reverse complement strand
CTGGAGCGCATGATCGGCGTCGGCCGGACATTGCGGGACACCCATCATGCCGACGTGCTGGTGATGGGCTGCGCCGGCATGGCGCGCTTCCGCGAACCGCTGGAGCGCGAACTCGGCATCCCGGTCGTCGAGCCCACCCAGGCCGCGGTGTCCATGGCGATCGGGCGCGTTCGGCTGGCTTGGGGCGGGCGTCCTCTGGCCGCACGCTGAGATCGATTATCGCGAATAAGACCGAATAGCATTTGCAATAAAGCCCTTCCCGACCGCGCTCCCGCCGCCTCTCAAGTCGGCGCGTCAACGGCGCCCCGCACAGTAACGCGGAAGCCGACAGACCTGCGGGGTGCAGGGCTCTCCCGCCCCGGCAGGAACCTTCATCCGGGCAGATGATTGCCCTTCCACCAGCAACTGGGGACAATAATGGCCTTGCTCGATGAAACCGCTGACGGCGTCTACGTCATCGCGGTCACGCCCTTCACCGAAACCGGCGCGCTCGATCTCGACAGCACCGATAGCATGGTCGATTTCTACCTTGAGAAGGGCGCGACCGGCCTCACCGTGCTCGGCATGATGGGCGAGGCTCCGAAGCTGACGGCGGAAGAGTCCCGCATCTTCGTGCGCCGGGTCCTGAAGCGGGTGAACGGCCGCGTTCCCGTCGTCGCCGGGGTCTCGGCGGCGGGCTTCGCCGCGATGGCCGAACTCAGCGAAAGCGTGATGGGCGACGGCGCCGCCGGTGTCATGGTCGCGCCGCCATCAAACCTGCGGACCGATGATCAGATCCTCTCGTATTACGCGATGGTGGCGGAGACGCTGGGCGCGAAGACGCCCTTCGTGCTCCAGGATTTCCCACTGGTGACACAGGTGCAGATCACGGCGGCCGTGATCCTGAAGATCGTGACCGCGCATCCGACCTGCGTCATGCTCAAGCATGAGGACTGGCCCGGCCTCGCCAAGATTTCAGCCCTGCGCGCAGCCAGCGACAATGGCGGACGACGCATCTCGATCCTGGTCGGCAATGGCGGCATGTTCCTGCCGGAAGAGCTTTCGCGGGGTGCCGACGGCGCCATGACAGGCTTTGCCTATCCCGAGATGATGGTCGATGTCTGGAAGGCGCATGCCGCCGGCCAGGTCGAACGGGCGCATGACCTGTTCGACGCCTACCTGCCGCTTGCGCGCTACGAGCAGCAACCCGGCCTCGGCCTCGCCATCCGCAAGCATACGCTGGCGAAGCGCGGCGCGATTGCTTCCGCAACATTGCGCAAGCCCGGCGGGGCATTGTCCAAGACGGATATCGCCGATATCGAACGGCTCGTCGCGCGGCAGGAGCGCCGCCTCAAGGAGATCGACTGATGGATCTGGGACTTACGGGAAAGCGCGCATTGGTATTGGGCGCCAGCCGCGGGCTCGGTGCGGAGATCGCACGAACGCTCGCCGCGGAGGGCGCGACAGTGATCGCCGCCGCGCGCAGCAGCGATGCGACTGAGGATTGGATCGCCGGCCTGCCGGCAGAGCAGCGCGGCCGCGCCAGCGCCGCCAGGCTCGACCTGACCGATCTCGCTTCGGTCGACGCCCTCGCCGAGGCACTGATCGCAGCGGGCGGCGTCGATATCCTGATCGGCAATTCCGGCGGCCCGCCGCCCGGCGAGGCACGCGACGCCAAGCGTGACGACTGGCTCAGGCATTTCGAGGGCATGGCCGCCAACCTGTTTCATCTGACGCAGCGCCTACTGCCCGGCATGACCGAACGCGGCTTCGGCCGCATCGTCACCATCGCCTCATCGGGCGTGGAACAGCCGATTCCGCGCCTCGCCCTCTCCAACGGCATCCGTGCCGCCGTGATCGGCTGGTCGAAGACGCTGGCCTCGGAGGTCGCCGGTAGCGGCGTGACGGTCAACGTCGTGCTGCCCGGCCGCATCCATACCGCGCGCGTCGACCAGCTCGACGATGCCGCAGCAACGCGCAGCGGCGGGACGCGAGAGGCCGTCGCCAAGGCCTCGATGGCGGCGATCCCTGCAGGCCGCTACGGCCGGCCGCAGGAGTTCGCCGATGTCGTCACCTTCCTTGCAAGCGAGCGGGCTAGCTATGTGACGGGAGCGAAGATCCGCATCGATGGCGGGTTGATCCGAGGCATCTGAGCCGCTGTTACTGCGTTCCGCAGATCATGACGGGACGATCAGCCAAACTCCTCGCCAAAGACCCGCCCGTTACGCCCTGGCGTTGTCCGTGTTGGGAGCAAACGGTGCGCTGGTGCCCGACACGGGGCGCACCCAGCCCTGCCGGGCAAGCTGATGCGCGACATCGCCGCCCGGCAATGCACCCTCGACGTCCAGGCGGCAAGCGGCGGTGATGCTGCCATCTGGCGGCGAGCCTCGCGGCTCGCAGGAGAGGCTGCGGTTTGCGACGGTGTTATGCAGGCGGCACGAGCCTGCAAGCCGAAGCACCACTATCTGTCGCCATCGAAGCAAACATCGTGCACGCGGGGGTCCCCCCGCATGCGTGACGGTCCTTTCGCTGTCGCGGAAGCCCCACTCCTAAATCGAGCGCAGGGCCGGCACCAACTCGAATGGCAAAAGCGTGGATGGATCGCCCGAGCCCCGTTCCATCCGCTCTTCCCTCGCGGCCGCCTCCATCCGTTCGTCGAGCTTCACGGCAAGGGCCGCAGCCCCCTCCGTCGAGATAGCTGCAGCGGCCAGTTGCGCCGCTTCGCCAACCGACGGACGCTCTTCAAAAAGCACCAAGATCAGGAGGCCGCTCCGCATGACTATGGCCGCGGTCCTGGCCGAAAGTGCGACAGCCTTGGGCTCGAAACCAACGCGACCGAAGCCGAAACCCGCGAATCCTCTGACCTTCCCCCCGCTTCGCGCCACCGCCCAGGTCGGCCACGGCGGACCGAACTAGAACGTCTTGATCCCGCCCGCCCCGAATGAGAGGTCCGCCTCTTCGGCAAGCTTTGACGCTCGCGCGCCGGTAACGAGCAGGCTATACGACACTTAACCTGAGGTCAGACGGCAGGAGTAATCGATGAAGATTGTTATGGTTGGCTCTGGCTATGTCGGGCTTGTCTCCGGCGCATGTTTTGCGGATTTCGGGCACGAGGTGGTCTGCGTCGACAAGGTCGAGAGCAAGGTCGCAGCGTTGAAGCGCGGCGAGATTCCGATCTTCGAGCCCGGGTTATCCGATTTGGTGCGCAGCAATGCGGCGGCTGGACGTTTGTCGTTTACGACCGATCTGGCCGGGCCTGTCGCCGAGGCGGATGCCGTCTTCATCGCGGTGGGCACGCCCTCGCGCCGTGGCGACGGCTTCGCCGACCTGTCCTATGTCTATGCCGCGACGCGCGAGATCGCGCAGGCGATCAGCGGCTACACGGTGATCGTGACCAAGTCGACGGTTCCGGTCGGCACCGGCGACGA
>SEEM01000071.1 GCA_004144595.1 Hyphomicrobiales bacterium | reverse complement strand
GATATCAGACCATGCCTTTGAAAGGATGCCGCCTTGGACCGCGACCTGCTCGACAAGCTGACCGCCTGGCGACGACATCTCCATGCCCATCCCGAACTCGGGCGCCACGAGAAGCTGACCAGCGCCTTCGTGCAGGAGAAGCTGACCGAGCTCGGCGTGCCCTTCGTCGCCAATGTCGGCGGTTACGGCGTGGTGGCGACGCTGACGCGCGGATCGTCCGAGCGCACCGTCGGCCTGCGCGCCGACATGGACGCGCTGCCGATCCAGGAGGTCAACGATCTTCCCTACAAGTCCAAGACGCCGAGCGTGATGCATGCCTGCGGCCATGACGGCCACACCACCTCGCTTCTGGGCGCCGCGGCCCTGCTCAAGGCCGACGAGGGCTGGAGCGGCACGGTGCAGTTCATCTTCCAGCCGGCCGAAGAGGGCACCGGCGGCGCGCTCGCGATGCTGGATGACGGCGTGCTGGAGCGCTTCCCGATGGAACGGGTCTTCGGGTTGCATAATTGGCCGGGCCTCGAGGCCGGAACCGTTGCGGTGCATCGCGGGCCGGTGATGTCCGAGGCCGGGCGCTTCAAGATCACGCTCACCGGCAAGGCGGGCCACGCGGCCCTGCCGGAGCAGACCCATGATCCGATCGTGGCGATGGGCCACCTCATCGTCGCGCTGCAGACGATCGTCTCGCGCAATGTCGACCCGATGGAATCGGCGGTCGTCTCGATCGGCCAGGTGCATGGCGGGCTCGCCTCCAACCAGATTCCGACCCATGTCTTCATCGAGGGCACCTTCCGGACCTTCGTGCCGGCGGTGCGCGACCGTTTGCTGGCGCGCCTCAAGGGCATCGCCGAGAACATCGCGGCGACCTTCGAGATGATGGCGGCGGTCGAATTCAACTATGGCGTCGCCACGATCAATACGGCTCCGGAGGAGGACATGGCCGCCGCTGCCGGCGAGGCCGCGGGGCTACCCGTCCGGCGCGACATGAAGGCCAGCACGACCGGCGAGGATTTCGCCTATTTCCTCGAGAAGCGCCCGGGCTGCTACATCTGGATGGGCAATGGCCCTGTGGTGAACGGCGGCGCCTTGCACAATGATCGCTACAACTTCAACGACGCGATCCTGCCCGCGGCGTCCGGCTGGTATGCTGCGGTGGCCAAGCAGGCGCTGGCCAGCAACGCGCCGTGACGGTCAGTACGGACTAACCGGGAAGAAGCGCAGATAGAGCCGGGCGTAGGTCCCGTCGTCCCAGAGGCCCTGTAGCGCGTAGTCGATGGCGCGCTTCAGGGCGGGATCGTCTTTGCGCAGCAGGAAGGCGACGCCCTCGCCGAAATAGCGGCTTTCCAGATAGGGGCCGCCCGAGAAGGCGAACTCGCCGCCGCTGCCGGCGAGCGCCAGCGACAAGGCCACGCCGTCGCCAAAGACATATTCCGCCTCGCCGCTGCGGAGCGCGGCGACCGCCGCGTTGAGATTGGCGCTCTCGCGGCGCTGCACGAAGGGCATCAGCCGTTCGAGAAAGGCTTGATGCGCCGTGCCGGAGACGACCGCGATGCGTCTTCCTTGCAGAGCCGTTCCGTCGAGCGCCGTGCGGGCGTTGCCGCGCGTGGTCATGAAGCGGGCGGGTGCGCGGAAATAGAGATGACTGGCGGCGAAGCGCTCGCGCAGGGCCGGTGTCAGGTTCATCGCTGCGGCGAGCACGTCGCCGCGGCCTTCGGTGAGCGAGTCGGCCAGCGTGTCGAAGCGGCGCGGCTGGATCGTGCAGGTCCAGGTCAGCTTCTCGCAGACGGCGCGGGCAAGCTCGACCGAGAAGCCGGTCAGTGCCCCGTCCGGCCCGGCAAAATGGAAGGGCGGATAGTCGTCGTCAGTGAGGAAGCGCACGACGCGCGGCGGGCCGGGCTCGGGCCGATCGAGCCGGATGCGCGGGTCCCAGAGATTGGGAATCGCAATGCGCGGCGGTTCCTGCGCCAGGGCCGTGGCGGCGGCAAGGAGCGATACGGCAAGAGCGAGCGCGCGAAGCATCGCGCCTATGTGGCGTGGGATGGAGGCGTGGATCAAGGGGCCAAAAAGCCCGTCATGCTCGGGCTTGACCCGAGCATCTCCGGCCGGATGTGGCTCCCGGCACCTGCTCGTTTTGAGATTCTCGGGTCGAAGCTACGCTTTGTCCGAGAATGACGAAGCCGCGTCAGCCGACACTCGCTGCCGTCGCCTTCGCGCCCTTGTCGAAGAGCGAGGCGAGGTGCGCGGTCACCGGTTTCGTAAACCGGCTGTCGCCCGGCAGGTCGCTTCCGAAGATCGCCTCGATGCCGGTGAGGGTCTCGACGAGCGCCGTGGCATCGCGTCCAGCAGCTTCCGTGCGGCGCTTCAGTTCGGCCGCCAGCGGGTCGCGGACGTCGATGGCATTGCCCTTCTCGTCGGTGCCGGTGACGTAGCGCATCCAGGCGGCGACGCCGAGCGCAAGATGGTCGATCGGCGCCCCGGCTTTCAGCCGCTCGCGGATGGTGCCGAGCAGGCGCTGCGGCAGCTTCTGCGAGCCGTCCATGGCGATCTGCCAGGTGCGGTGGCGGATCGCCGGGTTCTGGAAGCGGACGATCAGGGCCTTGGCGTAATCCGCGAGAACGACTCCCTGCGGAGCCGGCACGGTCGGGATGATCTCGGCCCAAAGGCCTTGCAGGAAGCGAGCGAGGACGGGGTCGCCGCTCGCTTCGGCGACCGTCTCGTGACCGGCGAGATAGCCGAGATAGGCGAGCGAGGAATGCGCGCCGTTCAGCATGCGCAGCTTCATGAATTCGAAGGGCGCGACCTCCGAAACCATCTGCGCGCCGACTTCGTGCCAATCAGGCCTGCCATCTGCAAAAACATCCTCGATCGCCCATTGCCGGAAGGGCTCGCCGATGACGGGCGCGGCATCCTCAAGCCCGGTCAAGCGGGCGACTTCGGCGATGTCGGCTTCGGTCGTCGCGGGGACGATGCGGTCGACCATCGTCGCGGGGAAGGCGCCGTTGGCCTCGATCCAGGCGGCGAGCTTGTCGTCGCTCAGCGCCGCGAAGTCGCGGACGAGGCCGCGCAGGACATGTCCGTTGGAGGGGAGGTTGTCGCAGCAGAGCGCCGTAAACGGGCCCAAGCCGGCATCGCGGCGCGCCTTCAAGCCGGCGACGAGAATGCCGATGGCCGAGCGCGGCGCGTTGGGATTGGCGAGGTCATGGACGATGTCGGGATGGTCGGCCTTAAGCCTGCCGGTCGCCGGATCGTGGCAATAGCCCTTCTCGGTGACGGTCAGCGAGACGATGCGAGTTTCGCGCGCGGCCAACCGGGCGATGAGCGCCGAAGGGCTTTCCGGTGCGACAAGGATATCGAGCACCGAGCCGATGACGCGCAATTCCGGCCCGGTCGGGGCAAGCTTGAGCAGGGTATAAAGCCCGTTCTGCGGCTTCAGCCTGTCGCGCTGATCGGGACGCTGGAGGCTGGCGCCGACGATGCCCCAGGCGCCGAAGGAGGTCTCCAGCGCGTCCTCGGTATACTCGGCGAGGTGACCGCGGGCGAAGGCGCCGAGTCCGAGATGGACGATGCCGGGTTTCAGCGCGGCGCGGTCATAGGCAGGGCGGCGGACCGAGGCCGGCAGGCCGGCGAGACTGGAGGAGGAGAGGCGGGTCACAGCTTGTAGGCCTCCTTGGCGAGGCGATAGGCGAGGTCGTAGGCGACCTCGGCCGCCTCGTCCTCTTCGAGCCGGTGCTCGGCTACGAGCTTGGCGAGATAGGCGCAGTCGACGCGCCGCGCGACATCGTGGCGGGCGGGAATCGAGAGATAGGCCCGGGTGTCGTCGTTGAAGCCGACGGTGTTGTAGAAGCCGGCCGTTTCCGTCGTCAGCTCGCGAAAGCGCAGCATCGCTTCCGGCGCATCGAGGAACCACCAGCCCGGCCCGAGCCTGAGCGCCGGGTAATGCCCGGCGAGGGGGGCGAGCTCGCGCGAATAGGCGGTCTCGTCCAGCGTGAAGGCGATGACGGTGAGGTTGCGCTCGTTGCCGACCGCGTCGAGCAGGTGCTTCAGCGCTTCCACATAGTTGGTCTGCGTCGGGATATCGCAGCCCATGTCGCGGCCGAAATGCTCGAACAGCGCGGCGTTGTGGTTGCGATGGGAGCCCGGATGGATCTGGAGCACGAGCCCGTCATCGAGGCTCATCTTCGCCATCTCGGTCAGCATCTGGCCGCGGAAGAGGTCGGCGTCCTTGGCCGAGACCTTGCCCTTCAGGATCTTGGCGTAGAGCTTTTCGGCATCCGCGTCCGAGAGGTTGGCGGTGCGGGCCGTGGCGTGGCCATGGTCGGAGGAGGTCGCGCCGCGCTCCTTGAAATAGGCGCGCCGCTTGCGATGGGCGGCGAGATACCCGGTCCAGGTGCCGATATCCTCAGCCGTCAGTTCGCCGAACTTTTCGAGATTGTCGGCGAAGCCCTCGAATTCCGGATCGACGACGCTGTCGGGCCGGTAGGCGGTAACGACCTTGCCGCCCCAGCCTGAATTGCTGATCATGTCGTGCCAGCGGAGATCGTCGAGCGCGCCCTCGGTCGTGCTGATCGCCTCGATGTTGAAGCGCTCGAACAGCGCGCGAGGGCGCAGCTCCGGCTCTTCCAGCCTGGCCGCGATCCGGTCGTAGATCTTGTCGGCATTCTCCGGCGTCAGGCGCTCGTTGATGCCGAAGACGGTCGAAGCGGCATGCTCGAACCAGAGCCGGGTCGGCGTGCCGCGGAACAGATGCCAGTGGTCGGCGAAGAGCTTCCAGATCTTGCGCGGATCGGTCTGGACGGGGCCGCCATCCTTTCTGCTGATGCCGAGCTCTTCCAGCCGGATGCCCTGCGAATAGAGCATGCGGAAGATATAGTGGTCCGGTTTGACGAAGAGGGTCGCGGGATCGGGAAATGCGTTGTCCTCGGCATACCAGCGCGGATCGGTATGGCCGTGCGGCGAGATGATCGGCAGGTCGCGGACCGTGGCGAAGAGCCGGCGCGCAATGCCCCGCGTCACCGGATCGGCGGGGAAGAGGCGATCGTCGTGCAGCAGCATGGGCATCTCCATCAGTCGCACGATCTCTAGAGCCGGCTGCGGCAGGGGTCAATTGTCTGGTATACTAGTGCGCCAGCCGGTGTTTCGTGGCCAAAGGAAATTGCGTTGGAAGCGGGCTTGCGTTCGCCGGGTTTCCCGCGCCATCCTCGCGCCGCAACGGCACCGGAGCGATGGACATGACGACGCGGCGTGAACTCCTGGCAGGGGCGGGACTGGCAGCGCTGGCGGCGCAGCTACCCGTCGTCGCGCTGGCACAGGCGAAGGACAGCGTGACCATCGCCCAGACGCTGGAGCCGCCTACGTTGGACCCGACTTCGGGCGCCGCGCAGGCGATCCGCGAGGTGACGCTGCAGAACATCTTCGAGGGGCTGGTCAAGATCGACCGGACCGGCAAGCTGCAGCCCTGCCTTGCCGAGAGCTGGCAGGTCGCCGACGACAACGTCACGTACCGCTTCAGGCTGCGGCAGGGCGCCAAGTTCCACGACGACACGCCCTTCACGTCCGAGCAGGTGAAGTTCTCATTCGAGCGTGCGGTCGCGCCTGATTCCACGAACGCCCAGCGCCAGCTCTTCACGCCGATCGCAGAGATCACGACGCCGGATGCGGCGACCGTGGTGATCAAGCTGAAGCAGCCGACGGCGAATTTCCTCTTCGGCCTCGCCTGGGGCGATGCGGTGATCGTGGCGCCGGCGACCGCGGCCAACAACAAGACCAACCCGGTCGGCACCGGCCCTTTCAAGTTCGTGCGCTGGAACCGCGGCGACCGGCTCGAACTCGCCCGCAACGACGGGTATTGGGGCGAGAAGCCCGCCTTGGCCAAGGCGGTGTTCCGCTTCATGTCCGATCCGCAGGCGCAGGTCGCTGCGCTCCGGGCCGGCGATGTCGACGCCCATACCAATCTCTCGGCGCCGGAGGCGGTGCCGCAGCTCAAGGCCGATCCGAAGCTCAAGGTCACGATCGGCGGCACCGAGGGCGAGACGGTGCTCGCCACCAACAACGCCAAGCCGCCCTTCGATAATCTCAAGGTGCGCCAGGCGATCGCCCATGCGCTCGACCGCAAGACCATTGCGCTCGGCGTCTACGGCTTCGACGTCAACCTGATCGGCAGCCATTTCTCGCCGCTGCACCCGGCCTATGTCGACCTGACCAACACCTATCCTTACGATCCCGCCAAGGCCAAGGCGCTGCTCGCGGAGGCCGGCTTCCCGAACGGCTTCAACTGCACGCTGAAGCTGCCGCCGCCCTCCTATGCCCGCCGCTCCGGCGAGATCGTCGCGGCGCTGCTCTCTCAGGTCGGCATCAACGCGGCGATCGAGCCGCTGGAATTCCCGCAATGGCTGGAGCGCGTCTTCCGCAACAAGGACTACGATCTCAGCATCATCGCCCATACCGAGCCGCTCGACATCGATATCTATGCCCGCGACGGCTACTATTTCCAGTACAAGGATCCGTCGTTCAAGGAGCTGATCGCCAAGATCGCGGTCACCCTGCCGGAAGCGGAGCGCAACGCCCTCTACAAGCAGGCGCAGGAGAAGCTGGCGCGCGACGCGGTCAACGGCTTCCTGTTCATCCTGCCCAAGATCACCGTGGCGAACGCCGCGCTGGAAGGCATGTGGACGGACTGGCCGCTGCCGGTGACGCCGCTGGCGGAGCTGCGCTGGCGGTGAGGCCGCCGACAGGCGGCAGAACGCCATGATCGGCTACATCCTGCGCCGGCTCGCCGTGCTGGTGCTGACGCTGCTCGCGGCGGCGCTGGTGATCTTCGTCGTGCTCGAAATCCTGCCCGGCGATCCGGCCGCGGTGACGCTCGGCCTCAATGCGGCGCCCGAGGCGCTGGCGGCGCTGCGGGCCGAGATGGAGCTCGACAAGCCGGCGGTGCTGCGCTTCTTCCTCTGGCTGGGGGGGCTCGCAACCGGCGATCTCGGCCAGAGCTACACCTACCGGGTGCCGGTGCTGCAGCTGATCACGGAGCGTATGGCGGTGACGCTGCCGCTCGCGCTGATGGCGATCGCATTGGCGACCGCGATCGGCATCCCGCTCGGCATGCTCGCGGCCTCGCGGCATGGCCGGCTGGCCGATGCCGGCGTGATGGCCTTTGCGCAGGCCGGCCTCGCCATTCCGAATTTCTGGTTCGGCCTCCTGCTCGTGCTCGTCTTCGCGGTCGGGCTCGGCTGGCTGCCGGCGGGTGGCTTTCCCGGTTGGCATGCTGGGCTCGGCGTCTCGCTCAAGGCACTGCTGATGCCGGCTCTGGCGCTCGCCCTGCCGCAGGCGGCGATCATCGCGCGGGTCACGCGCTCCTCGATGCTCGACACGCTGCAGGAGGATTTCGTCCGCACCGCCCGCGCCAAGGGCTTGAGCGAGAGCACGACGATGCGCCGGCACGCGCTGCGCAACGCGCTGATCCCTGTCGTTACCATTCTCGGGCTCCAGTTTTCGGTTCTGATCGCCGGCGCCATCATCATCGAGAACGTCTTCGCCCTGCCGGGGCTGGGGCGGCTCGTCTTTCAGGCGATCGCCCAGCATGACCTGATCGTGGTGAAGGATCTCGTCATGCTCTTCGCCGGGCTGGCGATCCTGATCAATTTCGCGGTCGAACTGCTCTACGGGGTGATCGATCCGCGCCTGAGGCAGGCATGAGCGCGGTTCCGGACAAGGCGCCCGGCGGCAAGCGGCACTGGTGGCTCGCGCCGTCCTTCGTGATCGGCGTCGTGCTGGCTGCGCTCGTCGTCGCCGCGGCGCTGATGTCCTATGTCTGGACGCCCTACCAGCCGACGCAGATGATGATCCTGAACAGGCTGAAGGGTCCGTCCGCCGTGAACTGGTTCGGCACGGACCAGTTCGGGCGCGACGTCTTCTCGATGATCATGGTCGGCGCGCGCAATTCGCTGGCGGTGGGGCTCGGCGCGGTCGGCATCGGCATGGTCGCCGGAACGGCGCTGGGACTGGCCGCATCGGTGCGCCGCGACGGCATCCTCGATCATGCCATTATGCGCACGGCCGATTTCACCCATGCCTTCCCGGCCGTGCTGACCGCGATCATGATGACCGCGATCGTCGGGCCCGGCATGCTCAATGCGGTCGTCGCCATCGCCGTGCTGAACCTGCCCTATTTCGCGCGACTGTCACGCGGGGCGGCCCTGCAGGTCTGGGCGCAGGATTTCATCCAGGCGGCGCGGGCGGCGGGCTTGAGCAACCGGCAGATCACGCTGCGCCATGTCCTGCCGAACATCGCCGGCGTCCTGGTGGTGCAGGCGACGATCCAGTTCGCGCTGGCGGTGCTGGCCGAGGCGGGGCTGTCCTATCTCGGACTGGGCACGCAGCCGCCGAATCCATCCTGGGGGCGGATGCTCAACGAGGCGCAGACCTTCATGGCCGTGCAGCCCTGGCTCGCGATTTTCCCGGGCGCGGCGATCGCGCTGACCGTGCTGGGCTTCAACCTGCTCGGCGACGGGCTGCGCGACGCGGTCGATCCGCGCCTGCGGCGGGCTCGATAGAGAACTTCACAGGGAAGGACAGGCCATGGATCTGCAGCTCGAAGGCAAGCGCGCGCTGGTGACCGGAGGCAGCAAAGGCATCGGCCTCGCCGTCGCGCGCCAACTCGCGCGGGAGGGCGTCGATATCGTCCTCGCCGCGCGCAACCAGGGCGAGCTCGATGCCGCGGCGGTCGCGGTCGCTGCCGAGACCGGCCGAAAGGCCGTGGGCATCGTTGCTGATACTGCCGTCGACGGGTCGGTGAAGCGGCTCGTGGCCGATGCAGTCGACGCTCTCGGCGGGCTCGATATTCTCGTGAATGCGGCCGGCAAGCCGGGCGGCCAGGGGGCACCACCAAAACTCGCGGAGATCACCGACGCGCTGTTCTGGGACGATGTAAACGTCAAGGTGCTGGGCTATCTGCGTGTCGCAAGGGAGGCGGCGCCGCATATGGCGGCCAATGGCTGGGGCCGGATCATCAATATCAGCGGGCTTGCGGCGCGCTCGACCGGCTCGACCATCGGCTCAATGCGCAATGTCGCGGTGGCGGCGCTGACCAAGAACCTCGCCGACGAGCTCGGGCCGCAAGGAATCAATGTGACGGTGGTCCATCCCGGCCTGACGCGAACGGAAAAGACGGCGCCCCTGATCGCGGCGAGGGCGGCAGCCAGCGGCAAGAGCGCGGCCCAGGTCGAGGCCGGCATGGTCTCGAACGTCACGATCGGGCGGCTGGTCGATGCGGCGGAGGTCGCCGACATCGTCGCCTTCCTGGCCTCGCCACGCAGCGTCGCGATCAACGGCGATGCCATCGCCGCCGGCGGCGGCATCCGCGGCGCGATCCATTACTGAGCGCCGAGCGCGCCCTTCAGAAGAGCAGGTGCGGTGCGAAGAGCGCCAGGCCCATGAAGCCGATCGCGGCGGCTCCCAGTCCACCCCCGACGAAGGCGAGCAGCGCCACGCCGGTGATGATCGAGGCGGAGACCACGACGATGCCGATCTGGAGCAGGCCCGAGGCGATCTCGAAATTCTCGTTTCGGGCCTTGTGGTCGTCGCGCTTCTGCTCGGCCGCCTTGGCCCGCGCGGCCAGCTCCTTGCGGCCCTCGTTGGTCTCGGGCTCGCTGTCGTAGCGGGCGGCCGTCGCCTTCCAGGATTCGATGCGCTTCTGCAGCCGGTCGCGCGCGGCGGCGTCGGGGGTATCGGCGAGATCGAGCTCCATCGCCTCGGTCGCGGTGCGCACGACCGTGCCGCGGATCGTCTTCGCCTGGAAGAAGGCCCAGAGGTTGGAGGCTTCGATATTCTTGGCGACGGCCTCGTTCTCGGCGTTCTTGCCGCCGATCTCGGCCAGCGCCAGCAGGAGGGCCAGAACGGCGATCAGCAGAGCGATCTTCTTGTTGCCGTTGTCCGGCGCCTCGACATGTCCCGACATCGAATCATCCCTTGGGGTGGCCCGCGCCTTGTGAGGGTGTTCCGTTGCGGCATCAAGGGGGGGGTGGTCAGCGTCCCGTCACGCGCGGATGGGCGGCGTCATAAGCCGCCATAAGCCTGGCCGAATCGATGCGGGTGTAGATCTGCGTCGTCGAGAGCGAGGCGTGGCCGAGCAATTCCTGGATGGCGCGGAGGTCGCCGCCGCGGCCGAGCAGGTGCGTGGCGAAGGAATGGCGCAGGGAATGCGGCGTCGCCGAGGAGGGCAGGCCGAGCGCGCCGCGCAGACCCTCGACCGCGAGCTGGATGATGCGAGGCGATAGCGGGCCGCCCTTGGCACCGACGAAGAGCGGGCCGCCCAGTGGCAGGCGCCAGGGGCAGAGCTTGAGATACTCGGCGATGGCCGCGATCACGACCGGTAGCACCGGGACCATCCGCGTCTTGCTGCCCTTGCCGATGACCGTCAGCGTGTCGCCGGCCTGCTGCGGCGCCTGGGACCGGGCAAGCGAGAGCGCCTCCGAGATGCGCAGGCCGCTGCCGTAGAGAAGGCCCAGCACGGCGGCGTCGCGGGCGAGGATCCATTGTTCGCGCTCCTCTCCGGCGCGGGTATCGGCCTGGGTGACGGCGCGGGCTGACGAGGGCTCGAGCGGGCGTGGCAGCGACTTGCCGAGGCGCGGGCCGCGCGTTGCGGCGAAGGCGGCGGCGGTGAGCTTGCCCTCGCGCTCGCCGAAGCGGGCGAAGGAGCGCAAAGCCGCGAGCTGGCGCATCAGGGTGCGGTTGCCGACTCCGTCGCGCCGGCGCTGGCCGAGGAAGGCGCGCAGGTCGACGGGCTTGAGCGCGGCGATGTCGCCGAGCGACGGAGCGCCGCCGAGATGCTCGGTCAGGAAGGCCGAGAACTGGCCGAGATCGCGGGCATAGGCCTCCAGCGTCTTCGGCGAGAGTCGCCGCTCTGCCGAAAGGTGGCTGAGCCATTCGCGCCGGAAGGGGTCGAAATCGGTCATCGCGGAGACGTTTCCGTCATGGTGGGGCTTGTCCCGACCATCCACGTCTTGGCTGGTCGAGGTCGGTGTTCAAGACGCGGATGCTCGCCGCAAGTGCGAGCATGACGGGGCGGGCCAGGATCGACCATGACGCTCCCGCCTTAACAGGTCGCGAATCGGTGGTAGACACGCGGCATGGATGAGGCGGCGGACATGATCGAAGGCGGCACGGTCGACGTGCTGATCCCGCTCGGGCTCGACCAGGCCTACAGCTATGCCGTGCCGGCCGGGCTCGTGCTGAAGCCCGGCGATGTCGTGCAGGTGCCGCTCGGCCCGCGCGAGATCGTCGGGGTGGTCTGGGATGTCGGCAGTGCACGCGGCGGCAATCTCAAGAAGGTGACCGGCAAATACGACATGCCGCCGCTCGATCCGGCCTTGCGCAAGCTCGTCGACTGGGTCGCCTGGTACACATTGGCGCCGAAGGGCTCGGTGCTGGCGCTGGCGCTGCGCCGCCAGCCGGACGATACGCCGGAGCGACCGAAGCTCGGAGTGCGACTCGCAGGCCCGCCTCCCGGCCGCATGACGCCGGCGCGGGCGCGAGCCATCGCCGCGGCCGAAGGCGGGTTGCTGATTGCGAAATCGGCGCTGGCCGAGGCGGCGTCCGTCAGCGCGGCAGTGATCGATTCTCTTGTCGATGCCGGCACCTTTATCGTCGAGCCCCTGCCGCGCGAGGCGATCGCGGCCTTGCCCGATCCCGACCATGCCATGCCGGAATTGTCGGACGGGCAGGGCGAGGCGGCGCAGGCGCTGGTCAAGTCGGTCCAGGCTAAGACGTTCGGCGTTTCGCTGCTCGAAGGCGTCACCGGCTCGGGCAAGACGGAGGTCTATTTCGAGGCCGTCGCCGAGGCGATCCGCCTCGGACGTCAGAGCCTGATCCTGATGCCGGAGATCGCGCTGACCGCGCAGTTCATCGACCGCTTCGAGGCGCGTTTCGGCGTGCGTCCGGGCCTCTGGCACTCGGCCGTGACCGGCCGCAAGCGCGAGCGCCTGCAGGCGGCGATCGCATCCGGCGAGGCCAGGGTCGTGGCCGGCGCCCGCTCGGCCCTGTTCCTGCCGTATAGCGATCTCGGCCTGATCGTCGTCGATGAGGAGCATGAGAGCGCCTACAAGCAGGAGGACGGCGTCTCATACCATGCCCGCGACATGGCAGTGGTGCGAGGCCGGATCGAGAATGCGCCCGTCGTACTGGCCTCGGCGACACCCTCGCTGGAGACCCGGGTCAATGCCGAGCGCGGGCGCTATGCCTATCTCAAGCTGCCCGAACGTTTCGGCGGGCGCGAATTGCCTTTGCTCGGCCTAGTCGACCTGCGCCGCGACAAGCCGGAGCGCGGGCGCTGGCTCTCCGCGACGCTGGTCAAGCAGATCGAGATCAATATCGAGGCCAAGGAGCAGTCTCTGCTCTTCCTGAACCGGCGAGGCTATGCGCCGCTGACGCTGTGTCGCGATTGCGGCCATCGCTTCCAGTGCCCGAACTGCTCGGCCTGGCTGGTCGACCATCGCTTCCGGCGCGCGCTGGTCTGCCACCATTGCGGCCATGTCGAGCGCCGGCCGCACGAATGCCCGGCCTGCCACAAGCCGGACAGCCTGGTCGCCTGCGGGCCGGGGGTCGAGCGGCTGGCCGAGGAGGTCGCGACGCTTTTTCCACAGGCGCGTTCGATCGTGCTCTCCAGCGATTTTCCGGGCGGAACGGAGAGGCTGAAAACGGAACTGATGGCGGTGGCCGAGGGCGAGTTCGACATCGTCATCGGCACGCAGCTCGTCGCCAAGGGCCATAATTTTCCGGGAATGACGCTGGTCGGGGTGATCGATGCCGATCTCGGGCTGACCTCCGGCGATCCACGCGCGGCCGAGCGCACCTTCCAGGCGCTGCGCCAAGTCACGGGCCGCGCAGGGCGGGGCGAGAAACCCGGTCGCGCCCTGCTTCAGACGCATGACCCCGAGCATCCCGTGCTGAAGGCGCTCATTTCAGGCGACCCGGAGCGGTTTTATGCCGCAGAGGAGGCCTCGCGGGAAGCGGCCGGCCTGCCGCCTTTTGGGCGCTTGGCCGCGCTGATCGTCTCCGCCAACAATCAGGCGGAAGCCGAAAGCCATGCGCGTGCGCTGGCGCGCTGCGCCGAGGCCAATGACGGAATCATGGTGCTCGGGCCGGCGGAAGCGCCGCTTGCGGTGCTGCGGGGGCGCCATCGCATGCGTTTGATCGTCAAGACGGCACGCGAGGTCAACCTGCAGGATTACCTGCGCGGCTGGCTGAAACGGGCACCCCGGCCCAAGGGCTCGGTCCGGGTCGCGGTGGACGTCGATCCGCAAAGCTTCCTTTGAAGAGCCGAAAGGCGCGGCAAAGTCGCCGCTTGGGATGGGCAATCAGCGATTGCGCGGCCCGGAACCGCATGCTAGTGCACCGCCACATTTCGGTCGCGAAGTCGTCTTGCCGACTTCGGGCCTGTGATACTCGCAGTGTCGGGAGCATACACTCCACCTTCGTTCAGAAGGTCGCCGGTGTGGTCCCTTGAAACGAGAGACGGGAAGCGTGGCTGAAGGCGGATCGCAGGGGACATTGGTGTCGGGCGTAGCTCAGCGCTATGCCACCGCTTTGTTCGAATTGGCTGAGGAGACCGGTGCGATCGACACCGTCGCCGCCGCTCTGGACGCCTTCAAGGGCATGCTCGCCGAGAGCGCCGACTTGACCCGTCTGATCGAGAGTCCCGCCTTCACCGCCGAGGAGCAGGTCGCGGCGATCAAGGCCGTGCTCGCGACGGCCGGCATCACCGGCATCGCTGCCAATTTCATCAGCCTCGTCGCCAGCAAGCGCCGCCTCTTCGCGCTGCCGGGCATGATCGCCGGCTACAAGCGTCTGGTCGCCGAGGCCAAGGGCATCGTCTCCGCCGAGGTGACGGTCGCCGAGGAGCCGACAGTCAAGCGCGTCGACGAGATCCGCGCAGCGCTGAAGGGCGTGGCCGGCAAGGATGTCGACGTCTCGATCAAGATCGACCCGGCCCTGATCGGCGGGCTCATCGTCAAGATGGGCTCCCGCATGGTCGACGCGTCGCTGAAAACCAAACTCAATTCAATTCGTCTTGCCATGAAAGAGGTCGGCTGATGGACATCCGCCCCGCTGAAATCTCCGCCATCCTGAAGGCTCAGATCTCGAATTTCGGCTCGGAAGCTTCGGTCACCGAAGTCGGCCAGGTTCTCTCCGTCGGTGACGGTATCGCCCGCGTCTACGGCCTCGACAAGGTTCAGGCCGGCGAGATGGTCGAGTTCGAGTCCGGCGTGCGCGGCATGGCGCTCAACCTCGAGAGCGACAATGTCGGCGTCGTGATCTTCGGTTCCGACCGCGAGATCAAGGAAGGCCAGACCGTCAAGCGCACCGGCGCCATCGTCGACGTTCCCGTCGGCAAGGAACTGCTCGGCCG
Source organism: Hyphomicrobiales bacterium (assembly GCA_004144595.1). Lineage (GTDB taxonomy): Bacteria > Pseudomonadota > Alphaproteobacteria > Rhizobiales > Beijerinckiaceae > Allobosea. The sequence continues at coordinate 482 of SEEM01000071.1, read as the reverse complement.
CGTCGTCGACGCGCTCGGCAACCCGATCGACGGCAAGGGCCCGATCAACGCTGCCAAGCGCGCACGCGTCGACGTCAAGGCTCCCGGCATCATCCCGCGCAAGTCGGTGCATGAGCCGGTGCAGACCGGCCTCAAGGCCATCGACACCCTGATCCCGATCGGCCGCGGCCAACGCGAGCTGATCATCGGCGACCGCCAGACCGGCAAGACCGCCGTCGCCATCGACGCCATCATCAACCAGAAGGCCGTCAACGCCGGTACCGACGAGAAGGCCAAGCTCTACTGCATCTATGTCGCCATCGGGCAGAAGCGCTCGACTGTGGCGCAGATCGTCAAGACGCTCGCCGATGCCGGTGCGCTGGAATACACCATCGTCGTCGCCGCCACCGCGTCGGAGCCCGCGCCGCTGCAGTTCCTGGCGCCCTTTTCCGGCTGCGCCATGGGCGAATGGTTCCGCGACAACGGCATGCACGCGCTGATCA
>SEEM01000207.1 GCA_004144595.1 Hyphomicrobiales bacterium | reverse complement strand
GCTCGATCCCGCAGCTCGTCCTGATCGTGCTGGCCTATTTCGCGCTGCCCTATTTCGGGCTGGTGCTGGAGCCCATCACCGCGACCGTGCTGGCGCTGGCGATGGTGCTGTCGGCCTTCGCCGAGGAGATCTTCTGGGCCGGCATCAATGCCGTGCACAAAGGGCAATGGGAGGCCGGCCGCTCGACAGGGCTGAGCTTCACCAGGACGTTGGCCTACATCATCCTGCCGCAGGTGGTGCGCATCTCGATCCCTCCTTTGACCAACCGCGCCATCGGCATCAGCAAGGGCACGACGCTGGGCTCGGTCGTGGCGGTGCCGGAACTGCTCAACGTGACCTCCAGCATCCAGTCCAATGTCGCCAATCCGACAGCGCTGACCGTCGGCGCCTTGCTTTTCCTGCTGCTGTTCCTGCCCTTCGTGAGCTTCACGCGCTGGCTCGAACGCGTCTATGCGCATCCGAGGTCATGATGGACGATCTCGTCACGACCTTCCTCAATATCGACGTCCTCAAGCAGGTCTGGCCGCTGCTGCTGCAGGGCTTCTGGATGACGCTGGCGCTGGCCGCCGTCGCCGTGCCGCTGTCGGTGCTCGCTGGCATCGCGATCGCGATGGCGCAGGATGTGCCCAGCAAGCTGCTGCGCTTCTTCCTGATCGCCTATGTCGACGTGATGCGGGCGATCCCGCCGCTGGTGCTGCTGATCTTCATCTTCTTCGGGCTGCCGTTCCTCGGCCTGAAGTTGAACGAATTCACTGCCGCCGTGCTGGCGCTGACGCTGAACGGTTCGAGCTATTTTGCCGAGATCTTCCGCGCCGGCATCGAATCCGTGCCGAGGGGCCAGCGCGAGGCCGCGCGCTCGACCGGCTTGAGCTGGTACCAGAGTATGGTCCATGTCGTCGTGCCGCAAGGCACGCGCAACGTGCTGCCGGATTTGATCAGCAACACGGTCGAACTGGTGAAGCAGACCTCGATCGCCTCGGCCGTCGCGCTCCAGGAACTGCTGCGCTCGGCACAGCTCGCCCAGGGTCTGCTCTACAACCCGACGCCTCTGATCGCGGCGGCGGTCGTCTATTTCCTGATGTTCTGGCCTTTCGTTCGGCTGGTCTCGCGCCTGCAGAACCGCACGGCCGTATCAGCCGCGTGATCGCCGTACCGCCAGACGCCTCAACCGGCGACGGGAAATAGCCGGGTGATGCGGTTCGGATTGGTCTCGGCGAGGAGGATATCGCCGCTCGGCCCGAGCCACAGGCCATGGGCGCCGTTGAGCACGGGCCGGCAGCGGCCGAGCAGCGCGCCCTCCGCCGAAAGCAGGCTCAGCGTCGGAATGGAATCGCAGACCAGGATGCGGTCCTCGGCATCGGCGACGACATCCTGCGGGCGCAGGAAGGCATCCCACACCGCCAGAAGCTCCCCCTCTGCCGTGAAGCTCTGCACGCGGCTGTTCTCGCGGTCGGCGACGATGACGCGTCCATCGCTCAGCACGCAGATGCCGTGCGGTGTCAGGAAGGCGCCCGGCGCTGTGCCGACCGAGCCCCAGCTTGCGATCAAGTCGCCACCGGCATCGAAGCGATGGATGCGGCCATTGCCATAGCCATCGGCGACGTGGAAGCCGCCATCGGGCGCGAAGGCGATGTCGCTGGGATGGTTGAAGGGCTGCCCCGGTCGGTGGCTTTCGCCGATCTGCCGGCGAACATGGCCTTCGGCATCGCAGAACAAGATGCGGTGGGCGTCGCGGTCGACGATGGCGAGGCCGCCATCGGGCGTCGTCGCGATCTTGTGGGCATCGACGCAGAGCGCCTCGCCCCAGCTCCCCACGAGGCTGCCATCGGTCGCGAGCGTGACGACGCACGGCCCCTCGGAATCAACGGCGCTGTCGCGGCGCAGCAGCACATGCACCAGCCCGTCCTGGCCGACAGCGAGATCGGTGATCCGGCCGGGAGTCGCGGGCAGGGCGCCCCAGGGGCGCTCGATGCCGTAGAGCCTGTCGCCGAGCGCGACGCGCAGTTCCGTCTTCATTCCGACCTCGGAGACCGCTCAGGCGCCTTCGGGCTTCCCGAGCGGGGCGCCGACGCCGGTCCGCTCGGTGAGCAGCCCATAGTGCTCGACGCGGCGATGCCTGGCGAAATCGAAGATCGTCGCCTTGCCGAAGCGGGTATCGTCGAGATCGCAGGGGTGGACGAGCACGCCGTCCTCCTCATGGTCGATTTCGCCGACGATCTTCCCGTCCGGCGCCGCGATCAGCGTCCCCCCGAAGAGAGGATAGCCGTCCTCGTTGCCGGCCTTGGCGACGGCCACGACCCAGGTCGAGTTCTGATAGGCACCCGCCTGTACCGACAGGCGATGGTGGAACATCCGATCGGCTGTCGTCTCGTTGGGCGATTGCCCGTTGGCGGCAGGTGTGTTGTAGCCGAGCACGATCATCTCGACGCCTTGCAGCCCCATGACGCGATAGGTCTCGGGCCAGCGGCGGTCGTTGCAGATCGCCATGCCGAACAGCCCGCCCTCGAATTCCCAGACCGGGAAGCCGAGATCGCCCGGCTCGAAATAGCGCTTCTCGAGATGCTGGTGCGCTCGCTCCGGGTCGAGCTCGACATGCCCGGGCAGGTGGACCTTGCGATATTTGGCGACGATCCGGCCGCTGCGATCGACCAGGATCGAGCTGTTGAAATGCCGGCCCTCGGGCGTCAGCTCCGCATAGCCGAAATTCATGGCGAGGCCGAGTTCCCGGGCTTTGTCGAACAGGGGCTGCGTCTCCGGGCCGGGCATGCTGTGCTCGAACCATTGATCCGCCTCGGCGCGATCCTCATGATACCAGCGCGGGAAGAAGGTGGTCAGCGCCAGTTCGGGAAACACCACGAGCGTGGCGCCCTGCGTCTTGGCTTTCTCCAGCAGCGCGATCATCCGGCCAACGACCTGCTTGCGACTGTCGGCCCGCTGGATCGGACCCAACTGTGCGGCGGCGACGGTGATGAGGCGGGGCATCGGCAATGTCCTGATGTGGCCTGTGACCTGGTGTTCTCTGCGGACGGCCGCGCGGCCTGTTCCACCGACAAGCTCTAGAGGCCCCGCCAGCATTGTTCACATGCTTTATTCGGGATCAGGCATAACCTGATGTTATTGCGCGCCAGCGCTCAAAGCGGCCGGTGGCGCAGATACCAGAGCGCGAAGGCGCCGGACACCGCGAGCTGGCCGGCGACGAGGAAGAAGGGCCAATCGAAGCTGCCGGTCCGGTTCGCGATCACGGCGAAGGCCAACGGCCCGCAGATCGAGCCGACGAAGCCGAACAGGCTCGCGCCGGAGGTCACGTCGCCGATCAGGGCCGGCGGCGAAACCCGCGCCAACTCCGCCATATGGACGCCGTTCCAGCCCATCGATGTCGCGCCGACCAGCGCCATGCAGGGATAGAGCAGCCAGGGGTTCGTGCTGCCCATGCCGATCAGCAG
>SEEM01000206.1 GCA_004144595.1 Hyphomicrobiales bacterium | reverse complement strand
GGGTTTGGAGCAGGCGGAACAAGGTGGTCCCGCCGACGATGCGGCCATGGGGCGCCAGCAAGGCATCGAGGCGGACGGCATCGCGCGCGCGCTCGCTGCCGGTATCGGTCAGCCAAACCGTATCCGATAGCGCCAGCGCACCAACATGAAGCGCCGGGCCCGCGACCGACCACGGACCCAGCGCCGCCTTGAGCGCCGCCATCAGATCGGGGGCACCGATGGCGAAGCCGAGGCGCAGGCCGGCGAGGCCATAGGTCTTGCCGAAGGAGCGCAGCACGATCGCGCCGGCCGGAAGCTCAGGGACGATGCTGGCTTCGGGCGTGAAATCGGCAAAGGCCTCGTCAATAACGAGCAGGCCGCCACGGGCCGCGCAATGCGCGGCGAGCCGGGCTAATTCGTCGCCGGGCAAGACGCGCCCGTCGGGATTGTTGGGATTGACGACGACGATGGTCGCAGCCGCCCCGGTCCCACTTGCAGTCTCGCTCACCGAGAAGCCGGCCTTGCGCCAGGCATGGCCGTGCTCGGCATAGGTCGGGCCAAGGATCGCAACCGGGCCGGCCGGCGCCAGGCGCGGCAGCAACTCAATCAGGATCTGCGTGCCGGGCGCCGCGACGATGCCGGCATGAGCCGGCATGCGATAGGCTTTCCGGGCGGCTGCGATCAGCGCGGCCTCGTCATCCGCGCCGGGCAGGCGCGTCCAGAGGCTTAACGGCAGCGCCGGAAGCGGATAGGGGATCGGATTGATCCCGGTGGAGAGATCGACCCATGGCTGCGGCGCCTCTGGAAAGAGCGCGCGGGCCGTGGCGAGATCCCCGCCATGCCAGATACCGTCCTCAACCACGACCCTGCCCGCGTCCCTGCATGAACCTCTCCGCCAGCCTGCCGCTGCTCGTGCTCGCGCTTACGATCGAGGCGGCGTTCGGCTATCCCCAGCGCTTCTATGCCGCAATCGGCCATCCCGTCACCTGGATCGGGCGATTGATCAATGCGCTCGATCGCAGCTTGAACCAGGAGCCTGCATCCTTCGGCAGGCGCAAGACGATGGGCGTGCTGGCGCTGGCACTGCTGCTCGCTATCGTCATCGCGCTTTCGGCGCTGGTCCAGCATCTGTGCCTCTCCTTCGGGCCGCTCGGCCTCATCACGCTCGCACTGCTCGCCTCGACGCTGATCGCTCAGCGCAGCCTCTACGAACACGTCGCCCGCGTCGCCGAGGGCCTGGAACGGGAGGGGCTGGAGGGCGGAAGGCGCGCCGTCTCGATGATCGTCGGGCGTAACCCGCAGACGCTGGATGAGGCCGGGGTGTCGCGCGCCGCGATCGAAAGCCTCGCCGAGAACTTCTCCGACGGCATCGTCGCGCCCGCCTTCTGGCTAGGGCTGAGCGGTTTGCCTGGCATCGCCGCCTACAAGACGATCAACACGGCCGATTCGATGATCGGCCATCGCACGCCGCGTCATCTCGCCTTTGGCTGGGCGGCGGCCCGGCTCGACGATCTCGTCAACCTGCCGGCCTCGCGATTGGCCGCACTGCTGCTGATCGTCTCGGCAGCGCTTGGCCGGAGGGCGGATGCCGGCAGTGCGTGGCGGGCGGTGCGGCGCGATGCCGGCAAGCACGGCTCGCCCAATGCCGGCTGGCCGGAAGCCGCGATGGCCGGGGCGCTCGGCCTGCGCCTCGCCGGGCCGCGGGTCTATGGCGAGACCCGCGTCGAGGATCACTGGATGGGCGATGGCCGGGCCGAGGCAAGCGCAGCCGATATCCGCCGGGCGCTCACGCTCTACAAGCGCTCCTGCGGCCTGCTCTGGGCGCTGGCAGCGCTGCTGGCAGCTTGGACGCTGCTCTAGATATTGCATTCGGACCGATGCTCTGAAGCCTCAATCCGGAACCGGCACTGCGCGACGCGCGATCGCCTGGAAATCGGCCCCCTGCGGCAGCGAGCCGAAATGGCCGGACCAGCCGCCGGCCAATCGCGAGGCAACATAGGCATCGGCCACAGCATGCGGGGCGTGGCGGATCAGCAGCGAGGCCGACAACGCCAGCGCCATGCGCTCGACAAAGCGGCGGGCGAGATGCTCGTGCCTGAGCACATCGACCAGATCGGTCTCCAGCTCGGCTAGAAAGGCGTCGTAGCGCGGATCGTTGCCGCGCGCGGCGCGCAACTCGTCGAGCAGGGCAGGCACGCAATCGGGGTAGCGCCGGATCGAACGGAGCACGTCGAGGCAGACGACATTGCCCGTGCCCTCCCAGATGCCGTTGAGCGGCGCCTCGCGATACAGCCGCGCCATCAGGTGATCCTCGATGAAGCCGTTGCCGCCATGGCATTCCAGCGCCTCGACCACGACCGGCGTGGCGCGCTTGCAGTTCCAGTATTTGGCGATCGGCGCGCCGATGCGACCGATGAGCTTCTCGGCCTCGCTCTCGCCTTCGCGATCGAGCGCGTGGACGAAACGGAAGGCCAGCCAGGCGGAGGCCTCGGCCTCCAGCGCGAGGTCTGCGATGACGTTGGTCATGATCGGCTGATCGATCAGCGCCTTCTGAAAGGCACGGCGATGGGCGGTGTGATGCGCGGCTTGCGCCACCGCATGGCGCATCAGCCCAGCGGAACCCACCGCGAAATCAAGCCGCGTATAGTGGTTCATCTCGAGGCCGGCGCGGATGCCATGGCCGGGCTCTCCGATCAGATGGGCGATCACGCCGCGGAATTCGACCTCGGACGAGGCATTCGACTTGTTGCCGCACTTGTCCTTGAGCCGCTGGATCTGCAACCGGTTGCGCGAACCATCCGGCAGCCAGCCCGGCACGACGAAGCAGGAGACGCCCTCCTGCGTCCGCGCCAGCGTCAGGAACACGTCGGAATGCGGGACCGAGAAGAACCATTTATGGCCGGTGAGCGAATAGGTGCCATCGGCATTGGGCGTCGCCACCGTCTGGGTCTGGCGCAGGTCGGAGCCGCCCTGCTTCTCGGTCATCGCCATGCCGACCGTGCCGCCGCGCTTCTGCGCCGCCGGCAGCGGGCGCTCGTCATAATCAGGTGAGGTGATCAAACGGCCGAACTCGGCCCAGCGCGCGGGGTCCCGCTGTAGGACGGGGATCGCCGAATAGGTCATCCCGAGCGGGCAACAGATGCCGTTCTCGCCCTGGTTCCAGAGATAGGACACGGCCGCACGCGCCACCTGCGCGCCCTGGCGCGGCCTGGTCCAGCACAGCGCATGCCGCGCCAGGTCCTGCACCGCTTGCGACCCGACATGGCCGCCGACCACGCTCGCCTGCTCGCGGAACCAGCCGGCCCCGAAGGCATCGAGGACGCGGCCGAGCGCGGGGTCTGCGGCGAAAGCATCGTAATCCGCCAGTGCCGGCGCCTGGTTGAGCACTTCATGGGTGTCGTAGCCGTAAGCGTCGAGCGTGGTCATGCGGCCTGTCCTTCACGGGCGATCAGTGCGGCGAGAGCGAGGTCGGCAAGCGCTGCGGCGATCTCGCGGCCGCGCTCGGAGGTGATCGGGCGTTCGGGCGAGAGCGGGCCGATCAGCGCCTCCATGAAGCCGCCAACGATCATCGCCGCGGCAGCATCGGGATCGACCCGGCGGAAAGCGCCCTGCCTCCCGCCCTCAACGACGAGCGCGCGGAAAATGCCCGCGATCTCGCGGCGATAGTCGAGCCGCGTGGCATCGACCGCGGGATCAGCGGGTTCGGCGATCATCGACCAGGCGAGACGGCGATTGGCGAAGGCGCGCCGGGCGAAGGCCTCCACCGCAGCGACAAGGCGCTCAGCGACGGAAGCATCGCTCGCGGCGATCTCGCTGAGGACGGCCAGCTCGCGCGACGATACCGCAGCGACGATCTCGGCCATCAATTCGGCCTTGGAAGCGAAATAGGAATAGACGCTGCCCGTCGAGACGCCGCTGGCAGAGGCTACCGCGGCGATCGAGGTTTCATGGAAGCCGACCTCAGAGACGATCCCACGCGCCGCAGTTAGGATCGCTTCCCGCTTGCCGGCCTTGCGCGGTTGTTTTGGCGTGACGGCGATCATCAGCGGCCTTGAATTGAATTTGAATTCGGGTTCAATTTTAAGGCCGGGATTGACGCCGTCAAGCGGCGGCGACTGAGAGGGCCAGGGCCGGCGCACAGCACCCAACGCGCCTTTGCGGCAGGCACGGTTCAGCGAGACGTGTGATATTTTTGGGCGCAGCCGCCCCAATGCTCAGGACAGCGGCGCTTCGCTGGAATCGGCCGGTTTGCTGCGGCCCGCCCGGCGCTCGACCGAATGATCGATCGCAAGGAGAACCAGCGCGAGGAACGTGGCTGACAGCACGATTGCATGATCGCCAAGGCCGGCGGCGCAGCCGAGCGCCGCGGTGACCCAGATCGCTGCCGCTGTGGTCAACCCGGTCGGCGTCGAATGGCCCTGGCGCAGGACGATCACACCCGCGCCAAGAAAACCTATTGCGGTCAGCACCCCCTGGACGACACGGCTGGCGGCGTCAAACTCGTTCGGCCCGCTGAAGATCGTCGCGGCGGCAGCCGTGCCCAGGCCGACCAGACCGAAGGTGCGGATCCCGGCGGCGCGCTGCTTGTTGGTCCGCTCCCAGCCCACGACGATGCCGGCGGCCATACCGGCCAGCAATCTGAGCAGCAGATCCAGCTCTCCCCAGAGAAAATCCGTCATGGCCTACCCCCGAAAACGATGATCGAGGTCATGAACGCGCCAGAAGCGCTCGCGTTCGTTCTCCGGCAAACGAACGGCAGCCGGCGGTGCGGCTGCCAGATCATCGGACTGGATATCGTATTCGGTCCGATGATCCAGGTGTTTGATCTTGCATCGGCTTTTCCCGAAAACCTTATCCCACTCTTCGGGCCGATGCTCTAGAACTCGATGCCCTGCTGCGCCTTCACGCCCGCCGCGAAATGGTGCTTCACCAGCGTCATCTCGGTGACGAGGTCCGCCGCCTCGATCAATTCCGGCTTGGCGTTGCGGCCGGTGACGACGATGTGGAGGTTGGGTCGGCGGGCGGCCAGCGCCGCGACGACCTCGGCGAGCGGCAGATAATCGTAACGCAAGGCGATGTTGAGCTCGTCGAGCACCAGCAGGCGGATTTCAGGATCGGCCATCAGCTCCCTGGCCTTGGCGAAGGCGCGCTCGGCGGCAGCGATGTCGCGGGCCTTGTCCTGCGTTTCCCAGGTGAAGCCCTCGCCCATGCTGTGCCAGCTCACCTGATCGCCGAAGGCATCCAGCGCCTTGCGCTCGCCGGTCGACCAGGCGCCCTTGATGAACTGCACGACGCCGATGCGCCAGCCATGGCCGAGCGCCCGCAGGATCAGCCCGAATGCCGCCGTCGACTTGCCTTTGCCGGGGCCGGTATTGACGATCAGCAGGCCCTTCTCGACCGTCTTGGAAGCGACTTCGGCGTCCTGCACCGCCTTTCGCTTCTCCATCTTCGCCTTGTGGCGGGCGGCATCTTCGGTGTCGGTCATCATTTCACTCGCATCATTTCACTCGCATCGACAGTCCGGCGACCATGAAGACCACGCTGGCCGCCCGCGCCGCAAGCGCCTGGTGGAGGCGCCCCGCCTCGTCGCGAAAGCGGCGAGCGAGCGCGTTCTCCGGCACGATGCCGAGGCCGACCTCGTTGCCGACGAGCACGATGGGAGCGGAGACGCGCTCGCAGGCGGCGATGAGCGCCTCGCGGGCTGCGGTCGTGTCGCGCTCGGCCAGGATGAGGTTGGTCAACCAGAGGGTCAGGCAATCGACCAGGATCGGGCGCCCTTCCGGTTGGGCAGCGATCACCCCGGCCAGGTCGAGCGGCGCATCGACCGTCTGCCAGCCGGACGGGCGGCGCGAACGATGCTCGGCGATGCGCTCCCGCATCTCGTCGTCATAGGCCTGAGCGGTGGCGATATAGGTCCAGGGTCCCGGCAGGGCCTCGATCGACGCCTCGGCATGGCG
>SEEM01000205.1 GCA_004144595.1 Hyphomicrobiales bacterium | reverse complement strand
TTGTCGCGCCGGCCGAAATCGATGCGGGCTGCCGCCTGTGCCGCATTCGCCAGCATGTTGGAATGGCTGAGCACGACGCCCTTGGGCGCGCCCTCCGAGCCCGAAGTGAACAGGATCGCGGCACGGTCCGAACCCTTCGCGGGCTCGATCGCCTGGCCATGGCGCCAGAGCGCCTTGAGCTTGTCGGCCGTCGAGACGGTGGCGCGGATGTCTTCCAGGTAGACGATCTTTACCTGCGCCGAGAGAGCCTCGATCAGCGGCCCCATCCTGCCCTTCTCGACGAAGGCGCGCGAGGTCACGATGGTTTGCACCTCGGCCGCCTTACAGGCGGCGGCGATATTGCCGGCACCGGCGGTGAAATTGATCATCGCCGGCACGCGCGCCGCCGACATCAGGCCGAGCAGCGTCACCGCCGCGCCGTTGGCGTTGGGCAGCATCACGCCGATCGCCTCGCCCCTGCCCGCCAGCGGCATCAGCTTGCGGCCGAGAACCTCGGCGCCGATCAGCAGGCGCTTGTAGGTCAGCGTACCGGTGATCGGGTCCTCGACCGCGATGCGGCCCTCGCCGTTGCGCTTGGCGGCTTCCGCCACGGCCTCGAAGACGCTGCGGTCGATCTCGGTGGTCTTGAAGATCAGGTCCGACATGATCTGGTAGAGCGCCGCGCCCGCCGCCTGGCGGCGCGGCTTGCCCTTCAATTCGTCGGGCACGGTGAGCGAAACCGGATCGAGCACGGTGACGCGCACCTTGGGGAACCAGCGGCGGCGGACCTGCTCGCGAGTCAGGCGCGAGAAGACCGTCGCCTCAAGCCCCTCGATGCGGACGGGAACGATCGGCACGCCCGATCTCTCGGCGATCATGCCGACGCCGTCATAGACCTTCATCAGGCTGCCGGTGACGGTGAGGCGCCCTTCCGGGAAGATCACCAGGCTCTCGCCACTCTTGACTGCGTTGATCAGCGAGCGCGTCGCCAGCGGGCGCGAGGGATCGAGCGGCATGGCCCGCGTCAGCTTCAGGAAGGGTTTGACCCACCAGCGCTGGGCGATGCCGTGGTCGATGGCGAAGACCGGCTCCTTGTCGAGGATCGAGAGCGCCAGCGCCGCATCGAGGAAGGAGACGTGGTTCAGCGCGATGATGGCGTTGTCGCCGGCCTTGGCGATGTTCTCGCGGCCGGTGACCTCGACACGGTAGAAGGCGCGGAACAGGATCGACAGAAAATCGCTGAGCGGATTGGTCGGCAGCGTCCGGACTATCCAGACGGAAACCGCGATGGTCAGGGCGCCGATCAGCATGAAGACATGGCTGAGCGTCAGGCCCGCGGCCTGTAACAGGGCAACCAGCGCCGCGCCGGCGACCATGAAGGCGGCCGAGAGCACATTGACGGCGGCGACGATGCGGGCGCGCTTCTCGGCAGGCGCCCAGGCCTGGGTCGCCGCGAAGGACGGCACGATGAAGATGCCGCCGGCGACGGCCAGGCCGGCAAGGTCGATGCCGACGCGCCAGGCCGGCGAACTGGCGAAGAACACGTCGATATCCTGCGCCGGCTGATGCGCGACGATACCTGACACCGCCCAGCCGAGATCGAGCGCGAACAGGCCCATGACGATGCCGGCGACCGGCACGGGCAGGAGCACGATGCGCCCGCTGGCGAGGAAGGAGCCGATGCCGGAGCCCACGGCGATCGCGATGGCGAAAGTGGCGAGATAGGCCGAGACGATCATCTCGGTGCCGCCCATGCCGTTCTTCACCAGCGCGGGCAGGAGCGCCATCACGACGGCGCCGACCAGCCAGAAGAGCGAGACCATGACGCCGGTGCGCCAGAGCCGCGCATCGGACCAGAGGTCTTTCAGGAGATCGCGGGTCGAGCGCAGGATGTTGCGGTCGATCGCGAGGTCGGGCGCAGCCGCACCGGTCTTGGGGATGAACAGCGTCGCGACCCAGCAGGCGAGCGCGAAGACCATGATCAGCAGGCTGAGCTGCGCGGCATCGCCGCCCTCGCGCGCCGTCAGGCCGCCGGCGATGGTGCCGAGCAGGATCGCGATGAAGGTCGCGGCCTCGATCAGCGCGTTGCCGGCCGGCAGTTCCTCGCGCTTCAGGTGATCCGGCAGGATGCCGTATTTGATCGGCCCGAACAGGGCCGCGATGACGCCGAACAGGAAGAGTGCGGCAAACAGCATCGGCACGGAATGCAGCGTGAAGCCGAGCGCCGCGACAGCGGCCGCCCCGATCTCGGCCAGCTTCAGGCGCTGCGCCATCATCGCCTTGTCGAACCGGTCGGCCATCTGCCCGCCGATACCGGAAAGCAGGAAGAAGGGCAGGATGAAAAGCCCGCCCGCCAGGGTCACCAGCGCCTCGCCATGCGAACCGGCGAGCCGGTAGAGGATGATGAAGACCAGCGCGTTCTTGAGGAAATTGTCGTTGAAGGCGGAGAAAAACTGCGCCCAGAACAGCGGCGCGAAGCGCCGTTTCAGCATCAAGGTGTCGAACATCATGCACTCGCGCGGTTCGAGGGAGGTTCGCATTTCCCCTGCAAAGCAATCCTTGCCGGCGGCAGGCGATGCGATCTTGCGGTTAAGCCGAGCTTATCGGCGACGGCTCACAACGCCGGCTTGGCGGCATCCATCAGCAGGCGCTCGGTGCGGGCGTCCTCGATGCGGTCTACCAGCCTGGACGCTTCGTGCATGTCGCGCACCGTCGTGGCCACGGTGATGCAGGACTGGACGACCATGGCGAGATAGCCCTTGGCCCACCAGCCGAGCGGCAGGGAGCGCTCCTCGGGGACAGCGGCACTGCCGCGAACGAAGGTGAGAAACATCTTGAGCATTGGCGCTCCCCTGATATGAACACTGTTCATAGGGGAACAGGTAGCGCATCACTGAACAGTGTTCAAGACATATTTTGAACATTGTTCAAAGCAAACGGGAAGCGGCCGGAACGCGAGGGGCCAGATGACCACCACAGCAACGCGACGAGACGGGCAGCGAACGCAACTGATCGAGGCGGCGGAACGGGCGATTGCGGAAAAGGGCCTCGCCGGCCTCAAGGCACGCGAGCTTGCCCAGGAGATCGGCTGCTCGCTCGGCGCGATCTATAATCTCGTCGCGGATATGGACGAGCTCGTGCTGCGCGTCGGCTCGCGCACGCTCGCCCGGCTCGACGCAGCCTTGAGCGCCGCGCCGCAGCCCGCCTCTTCGCAGGCTGAGGCTACGGACGCGCTGGTGGCGGTCGCCCTCGCCTACAGCGCCTTCGCCCGCGACAACCTGCAGCTCTGGCGCGTGCTGTTCGAGCATCGCATGACCGAGGGTGCCGTGATGCCCGACTGGGCGGCTTGGTGCGGCTCGTCTGCCGGGGGTTGGCGACCAGCGGCTAGCGCATCGACCTGCCCCCGCAGCGGCTGCTTTGACGGGTCGCTGGCTCTTCTTCAGTCCCCGCTTTTGCCGAAGAGCTGCGACACGGCCAGCAGCAGCGACGTGATGACGATCATGATCGTCGAGATGGCGGCGATGGTCGGATCGATCTGGTCGCGCAGCGCCAGGAACATCATCCGCGTCAATGTCGCATTGTCGCCGCCGGAGACGAAGAGCGCGACCACAACCTCGTCGAAGGAGGTCAGGAAGGACAGCACCGCCGAAGTGACGAGGGCAAAGCCGATCTGCGGCGCGGTCACTTTCAGGAAGGCCTGCGTCCGTGTCGCGCCGAGGCTGCGCGCCACCCGCTCCTGGTCGAGGTCGAAGCTCTTCAGGGCAGAACCGACGATCATCATGACGATGGGCACGGCCAGCATCGTATGCGCCAGCACGATGCCGAGGAACGAGTTCACCATCTTGAGCTGCACATAGGCGTAGAACAGCGCGATGCCGACGAGGATGACCGGCACGATCGTCGGCGTCAGCAGCGCGAGGATCGCAAGCCCGGCGAAGCGCAGGCGTGCAGCGTGGAGGCCATAGGCAGCAAGCGTGCCCATCGGCGTCGCCAGCAGCGCCGTGCAGAAGCCCGCCTTGAACGAGGTCGCGGTCGCCGCCATCCAGCTCGACGAGGCGAAATAGGCCTCGTACCAGCGCAGCGACCATTCGCGTGGCGGGAACTCCAGATATTGCGACTGGGAGAAGGACATCGGGATGACGATCAGCGTCGGTATGGCCAGGAAGGCCAGGACCAGCACGCCGAGAGCATAGAGCCAGAGCCGCGCGCCGTGGCTGATCTGCGTGTCGCTGGCAGGACGGTCGAGCCAGCTCATCTCAATGCCCCGCCCCGAACAGGCCGGCGCCGCGCGACAAACGGGCCGCCAGCACCAGCACGACCAGCGTGATCACCAGCAGCACGACGCCGAGCGCGCTCGCCGCGCCCCAGTTGAAGAACAGCTCGATATCGTTGGCGATGCGGTTCGAGACCATCGTCACCTTGCCGCCGCCGAGCATGGCCGGCGTCACGTAGAAACCGAGGCAGAGCACGAAGACGAGCGCGGCGCCGGCCGCAAGCCCCGGCAGCGAAAGCGGGAAGAACACCGTCCAGAAGCCGTGGACCGGTGTCGAGCCGAGGCTGGCGGCCGCGCGCAGCAGGTTGCGATCGATGGCGCGCATCGTGCCGTAGAGCGGCAGCACCATGAAGGGCAGCATGATATGGACCATGCCGATCAGCGTGCCGCCCATGTTGTGCACGAGTTGCAGGGGCTCGCTCCACAGGCCGAGCTTCATGCCCCATGTGTTAATAAGACCGCTGCGCTGGAGCAGCACGAGCCAGGCATAGGTGCGCACCAGCAGCGAGGTCCAGAACGGCAGGAGCACCGCGATCATGCAGAGATTGGCGGCCCGCCTTGGCAATTGCGACAGGAAATAGGCCAGGGGATAGCCGAGCAGGATGCAGATCAGCGTGGTGACGAAGCTGATCTCGAAGGTGGTGCGGAAGGTCCGGCCATAGGAGGGCTCGGCCAGTATGCGCCGGTAGTGTTCGAGGCTCAGTGCACCGTTGTCGTCGAGGAAGGACAGCCCGAAGAGCCAGCCGACCGGAACCAGCATGGTGATGGTGACGAGCAGGAGCGCCGGCGCCGCGAGGCCTGCGAGCCCCATGCGCTCGCGCCACTGGTCACGCCGCAGGCCGGCGGCGTGGTCGTCCCCGACCGGGCCGGCTGCATCGAAGGCGCCGACGGTCGTCACGGCGCGCCTCGCGCCTCGTCGGGCAGCAGCACGGTATCGGAGACCGCGATGCCGATGCGGACGGGCGTTCCGGGTGCAGGCGGCGGGCCCTCGCCGCCGCGCGTCGTCAGGCGCAGCGCGACCGGGCTGCCGCCGTTCAGGACAGTCTGCAGCAGCAGCGTGTCGCCCTGATAGACCGCGCCGGTGACGCGGCCTTCGAAGCAGTTCATGCCCTCGCCTTCACCCGGTCCGAGCAGATGCAGTCGCTCCGGCCGCAGCAACATCGTGCAGCGGCCCTGCCGCGTCGGCAGGGTGCCGGCGCGGACCGTCGTGCCTGCAGCGCGGGCGATGCCGTCGGTCACCGCGACATCGAGGAAGGAGGATTCGCCGATGAACTCGG
>SEEM01000204.1 GCA_004144595.1 Hyphomicrobiales bacterium | reverse complement strand
ACTTCGGCGAAGGGCACGTTCACCGAGGAGCCGCCGGCGCCCTCGACCATCTGCGACATCGCACGGTTGAAGGTGCGCACCGCCTTGCCGCGGAGTGAGTCCAGGCCCTGGATCTCCCCCTTGCAATAGAACATCTGCGCCGCGACCGGGCTCATGCTCAGCAGCTTGGTGTTGTATTTTGCCTCTAGCGCCTTTGCGAGCGCGGGACGGAAGGCGTCGGCCGCCTTGCGCTGCGTGGCGATGTCGACGGTGACGCCGGGCAGATCGAGCCCGTCGAAGCGAGAATCCTCGCCCGCCATGTAGCTCATCGTCGCCTCGGAGATGTCGAATACGCCCTGGCGCAGCAGACGCAGCACCTCGGGTCCGCGCAGGCCCAACTCCTCCAGCGAACCGAACGTGGTCGTGATCGCGCCATTGGTGCGCGCCGGCAGCGTTTCCGTGAAGAAGGGCTTGTAGATCTTCTGGAACAGGTTCTGCGTCTGATTCCCGCCGGACACCTTGAGATTCAGCTTCGGAAAGTCCTGCGCCTGCGCGCTCACAGCGGATAGTCCGAACACCGCCAGACAGGCCAACATCTTTATCGATCGTTGCATCGCACGCTCCCCTGCTAGGTCGACTACTCGACTTCTGGCGAGCAGCGTAAGCTGCATTGCAATCATAAATCCAATTGGATTATCTGGTCGAGCAATATTGGAAATTTCAATGCGCCCGACAATCGCGGAACTCGAAGCCTTCGTCTGGACGGCGCGCCTGGGCTCGGTCCAGGCCGCTGCCAAACACCTCTATTTAGCGCAGCCCACGGTTTCTTTGCGCCTCAAATCGCTGCAGGATGAGCTCGGCGTCAAAGTCTTCGATAGGTCGGGGCCAACACTCAAGCTGAGCACCGACGGCGACCAGCTCTTTCCCCACGCGATCGCGATCATCGAGGAGCTCGGGAGGATGCGCGAGCGCGCAGGAGCCACCGAAGCGTTGCATGGAACAGTCAAGGTCGGCCTGCCGGAGACGTTTGCGGTGGCCTGCCTGCCCCTGATCCTCAAAGACCTTGCCAAGCGTTACCCATTATTACGGCTTGAACTTTCAGTTGCGACGAGTTCGATGCTGGAGGAGGAACTCGCCGAGCACCGGCTCGACCTGGCATTCCTGGTTCATCCCAGCGATGGCTTGGCCATTCGGCTGATCCAGCTCGGGCGTCAGGAGGCCGCCTGGGTCGCGGCAGCAAGCCTTGGACTGGGGCCGATCGTCAGGCCGGCGGATCTGCAGGATTGTCAGATCCTGTCCAACCCGCCGCCATCGGCGATGCATCGTCAGATCATCGAATGGTTCAGTGCCGCCGACGTGAAGCCGCAGCGCCTCGACTTCTGCACCGGCCAGATGGTGATCGCCCATCTGGTGCAGGAGGGCGTCGCGGCGGCCTTTCTACCGTTGAAACTGATGGAGGTTGCATTGGCTGCCGGGCGCGTGGTCAAGCTGGGCTCGATACCCGATTTCGACCATGCTTCGGTCTGCGCCGGCCACCGCGTCGGCGGCGCGACGCCCGAGATCGAAGCGGTCATTGCCGCTGCGCAGCGCGTGCTGGATCAGGTGCCGTTCCTCTTGCCACCTGCGACGGCCGATGACTCATTCATGCGGCCGGCGAAGGCACCTCGCCAGCGAATGGGTGCGGCGCGTCGACCTTGAGATAATCGATCGCATCGAGCGCCTTCTGGATCGACTTTAGCATCGCGCTGACCGGCCCGGTCAGGCCGCCCTCGGGATAGCTGGCATAGACCCTGCCATGATTGAGCTCCGGAACCGGCCTGAGCACGTTGACCAGCCCGGCCTTGACCTCCGCCTCCATCATCCGGGCTGGCAGGACGCCGAGCGCGACGCCCGACGAGACGAGATGCCCGATGACCGCGACACTGTTGCAGAGATCGTGCCGCACGGGCTCCAGTCCTGCCGTCGCGAACCAGTCCTTGATCTGGCGAAACATCGCCGAGCGCGGCTGGTTGCTGACGATCGGCAGGCGATAGAGATCGGCGGGCCGGATCTCGGGACCGAGGCCCCATTTGACCGAGGCGACCCAGGCGGTGTACTGCACGCCCAATGGCACCAGCCTCATGCCGTGGCGGCCGATCGGATTGACCAGCACGGCCAGATCCAGGTCGCGCTCGTTGAGCTGGCGTTCCAGCTCGTAGCTGATCGAGACGACGTAATCCGCCTTGAGCAGCGGGAAGTCGGTCCGAACGGTCTCCAGCAGCGTCGGGAGGCAGGTCATCGCAAAGCCCTCGGCGAAGCCAACGCGGACACTGCCGGTGACGACCGCCGGATCGGTCTGCAGCATGATGCGATCGGCCTCTTCCAGCAGCGCGGCGGCGCGCGGCAGCAACGCCAGGCCATCGACGGTCAGCGCCAGCCCGCGGCCGTTCCGCGCGAAAAGCTTGATATCGAGCGCATTTTCCAGATCGCGTAGACGGAGCGAGATCGTGGGTTGCGACATGTGGAGATGGCTGGCAGCCCGGCTCAGCGAGCCCAGCCGGGAGGTCCAGAAAAACGCCTCGAGTTGGGCGATCGTGAAGCGCATCGGGGCATCTCACTTTGGAAATTCCAATCAATACCGCGCTAGATAATCCAATTAGATTAGTGATTGCAAAGCTGCTTTAGGTGGTGCCACCCGCTGGAGCCCGCCTGTCGCAATGTTGTCCATGCCTCCCAGAATCGTCCGCATCGACGCGTTCGAGCTGACCGCGCAGCTGAGCGAGACGGTCGGCAATTCGCGCCAGATGTTCGACCGGCGCGGCGCTTTGCTGCTGCGGGTGACGAGCGATTGCGGCCATGTCGGCTGGGGCGAGACCTGGGCTTATGCCTCAGCGGCGGCGGCGCTGATCCGCGAAACCTTCGCGCCTGTGCTGATCGGTCTCGACGCGACCACGCCGCGCGCCGCCTGGCAGGCCATGGCGGCAAAGTTGGGTTACGATCGGCGCGGCATCTCGACCATGGCTCTCGGCGGCCTCGACGTCGCGCTCTGGGATCTCGCCGGGCAGGTTGCGGGCAGGCCGGTGCACGCGCTGCTCGGCGGCAAGCTGCGCTCGACGATCCCCGCCTATGTCAGCGGCCCCTTCATGAAGCCGGGGTCCGACCCCTATCGCGATTTCGAGAGGGACATCGCCGGTTATCTCGCGACCGGCTTCAAGGCGATCAAGCTGCGCATGGGCACCGAGCCGGCTCGTGATGGCGCCATGGCGTGGCAGGTTCGCAAGCAGATCGGCGATGCCGTGCCGTTGATGGTCGATCTCAATGAAGGCTTCACCGTCGAGGGGGCCGGCGCGATCGCCAAGCGGCTCGCCGAGGTTGATCCTGTCTGGCTGGAAGAGCCGATCGCCCATGACGATCTCCCGGGCTATCGGCGGCTCGCCGCGACCTCGCCGATCCCGCTCGCCGGCGGCGAGGCGCTGTTCGGCCTGAGGGCTTTTCGCGATTATCTCACGGCGGGTGT
>SEEM01000203.1 GCA_004144595.1 Hyphomicrobiales bacterium | reverse complement strand
GGCACGTTCCGAGCGCCGAAACAGCATGAGCGCCAGCATGAGACAGGGAAAAAGGAAGACTTCGACCCCCGAGCCTGCGCCGAAGGCGGCGCGACAGAGCAAGGTGTTGCCGATGCCGGCCACGATAAGCAGGGTTCGCCCGAGCACGGGATTGCGCCGCATCACGACGGGAACCGCCGCGAAGAGCGGCGTCGACAGGAAGGTGAGATACGACGGCGTGACGACGGGTGAGACCGCCCAGTAAAGATAGAGCGGGTAGAAGGGCTGGTTCGAGACGATGACCAGCGCGACGGTGTTGGCGATCGCCGCCCGCGGATCGGGATGCGCTGTGTAGGCGCTGATCGCCGCAGCGGCCCGCTTCAGTCGGCTTATCGGCATCGTCACCTCTCGCGGAAAGCCCCGGCCTGTCTGAGTTTACGCATGAAGTGCTGCGGCGGGTCACTCGGCCGGCGCGCTTTTGGTCGTGCGGCGGCAAATCCAGTCCGGCCCCTGCCGCGTATACCGGTCATGATAAATGAAGCAGCGACGATGGAACGGGCGCAGGGCAAGGCGATGCGGATCGCCGTGATCGGTGCCGGCATCTCCGGTCTCTCGGCGGCATGGCTGCTGGGGCAGGCGCATGACGTGGTACTGTTCGAGGCCGAGCCTCGCCTCGGCGGCCACGCCAACACGGTCCGCGTCGCGGGGGCCAGCGGGGAAACCGCGGTCGATACCGGGTTCATCGTCTACAACGAGGCAACCTATCCGAACTTCATTGCGCTGATGGATCACTTGCGCGTCGCCACGCAGCCGACCGAAATGTCCTTCGCCGTATCGCTCGATGATGGCCGACTGGAATATAGCGGCACCAGCGTCGCCGGTCTGTTCGCCCAGCGCAGCAATCTGGTGCGTCCGCGCTTTTGGGCGATGCTGCAGGACATCACCCGCTTCTACCGCAATGCCTCCAGGGATGTGCTTTCGGGTGTCGCAGACGGTATCTCGCTCGGCGACTATCTCGCCGCCGGGGGGTATGGCGCCGCGTTCCGGGACGATCATCTCCTGCCGATGGCCGCCGCCATCTGGTCGGCGCCTTGCTCGGAAATCCTGTCCTATCCGGCCGCCGCCTTCCTGCGCTTCCACCACAATCACGGATTGCTCCAGATCACCGATCGGCCAGTCTGGCGCACCGTGACCGGCGGCAGCAGTACCTATGTCGAGCGGCTACGCGCTGCCTTTGCGGGTGAAGTCCGGTCCGGCGCGCCGGTGCGGCAGGTTCGGCGCGGAGCCAACGATGTCGTTCTGACCGGTGACGGCTGGACAGAGACTTTCGACCAGGTCGTCTTCGCATGCCATGCCGACCAGACGCTCGCGATGCTTGCGGATGCCAGCCCGAGGGAAGCCGAGGCGCTCGGCGCCTTCCGCTACAGCCGCAATCGCGCCGTGCTGCACGGCGACGAAGCGTTGATGCCGAAGCGCCGCCGCGCCTGGGCCAGCTGGAACCATATCGGTCATCGCGCGCAGCCGGATGCTGCCTGCGCGGTCACCTACTGGATGAACCGGCTCCAGGGTCTGCCGGAGGCTCAGTCCTTTTTCGTGACGCTCAACCCGCCGGATACCCTGCGCGACGACACCATCCTCCATGAAGAGGTCTACGAACATCCGTTGTTCGATGCGGGGGCGCTCGACGCGCAGGAACGGCTCTGGTCTTTGCAGGGCACGCGTCGAAGCTGGTTCTGCGGCGCCTATTTCGGGTCGGGTTTCCACGAGGATGGCCTGCAGGCGGGGCTCGCGGTCGCCGAGGCACTTGGCGGCGTCCGCCGGCCGTGGAACGTTCCCAACGAATCCGGTCGTATTCCGATCCTGCCTGCGCTGGAGCAGGCCGCATGAACTCGCTGTCCGCCCTTTATGTCGGCCGTGTCCGGCACCAGCGGTTCCGGCCGAGACCGCACGCGTTGGCCTATCGCGTGTTCTGGATGCTGCTCGATCTCGACGAGATCGATCGGCTTTCGGCAAAGCTCAGGTTCTTCTCGCGCAATCGCTTCAATCTCTACGCCTTTCGTGACACGGATTATGGGGATCGCAGCGGAAAGCCACTGCGGCCCCAGGTCGAGGAAACCCTGGCGAAAGCCGGGATCGCGCATGACGGCGGCCCGATCCGCCTGCTGACCATGCCGCGCATCCTCGGCTACGCGTTCAATCCGCTCAGCACCTATTTCTGCTACCGCCGTGACGGCAGCCTCTGCGCGACCGTCTACGAGGTGCACAACACCTTTGGCGAGATCCATAGCTATGTGGCGCCTGCCGATAACTCGGAAGGCGCGCTGAGGCAGGAGGCCGACAAGGTCTTCCACGTCTCGCCGTTCATGAATCTCGACATGCGCTACGCCTTCACGGTCACCTCGCCGGGAGAGCGCGTCTCCGTCGCCATCGAGGGGAGCGACGCCGATGGACGCCTGATCACCGCCGTGTTGAGCGGCAAGCGCGCGGAACTGAGCGATGCGGCCCTGCTGCGGCTGCTCGTAACCCATCCGCTGCTCACGCTGAAGGTCACCGCGGCCATCCACTGGCACGCCCTGCGCCTGCTGGCGAAGCGGATTTCCTGGCGGCCCCATCCGGCGGCGCCCGAACACTCCTTCAGTCTTGGCAGGGCTGTGACAGCCCATGCGAAAGGACCAATGAAGCCATGAGCCGTCCAGACGCGGAACAGCATTTTCGCATGCCCGAAGAGGCACTCGCCCTGCCAGGTGGGGTTGGCCTGTCGCGCTGGTTCCTGCGCCGCGTGCTCTCCCGGATCTCCATCGGCCACCTGACGATCTTCACGCCCGATGGCGAGCGGCTCTGCAGCGCGCCTGGTCTGCCGGGGCCGCAGGCGACGATGATCCTGAACAACTGGCGTTCGATGCGCCGTCTTCTGCTCGATGGCGATATCGGCCTGGCCGAAGCCTATCGCGACGGCGATCTTCACACGCCGGACCTCACCGCCTTGATCGAGCTCGGCGCGCGCAACGATGCGACGCTGCGCAAGCTGGTTTCGGGAGCCTGGCCGGCGCGGCTGCTCAACCGCCTGCGGCATGTGCTCAACGCCAATACGCGCCGCGGGAGCCGCCGCAACATCACCGCGCATTACGATCTCGGCAACGAGTTCTACGGCCGATGGCTCGACGCCAGCATGATGTATTCCTCGGCGCTCTATGAGACGCCGGACCAGACGCTCGAGAGTGCCCAGCAGTGCCGGCTCGATCGGATCGTCGCCATGCTCGACCTTTCGGGCGGAGAGCATGTTCTGGAGATCGGCTGCGGCTGGGGTGCTCTGGCGGAGCGGCTCGCCCGCGAGGGCTGCCGCGTGACGGCAATCACATTGTCGCCGTCCCAGCTTGAAGCCGCACGGCAGCGCGTTGCCGCGGCAGGTCTGTCCGATCGTGTCACCATCGAGCTCCGCGACTATCGCGACATTGCCGGGCAGTTCGACCGCATCGTTTCGATCGAGATGATCGAGGCGGTCGG
>SEEM01000202.1 GCA_004144595.1 Hyphomicrobiales bacterium | reverse complement strand
TCGTTGCTCCGGCTCTATCCCGACCTGTCGGTGAAAAGCGTCACCGTGCCGGCCTCGGTGACCGCCGGACAGTCCTTCAGCGTCACCTGGGTGATCGAGAACCTGTCCTCGGTCACGGCGCAGGCCTCGAGCTTCATTGACCGGCTGAGCATCGAGACTGCGAACGGAACCGTCCTGCTCGGCGAAGTCACCCGCACCGGGCCGATCCTCGGTGAAACCAGCGTCACCATCACCCGCAGCTTCGTGATGCCGACCGTGCCGGCCGGCGACTACCGCGCCCGCGTCGAGACCGATCGCTACGGCGCCAATCAGGAGCCGGATACCCGCGCCAACAACACGGGCTCGTCGGTCGATACGATCTCCGTCGGCCGCATCGCGCCGGATCTCGTCATAGGAGGGCTCGAGGTCGCCCCCAATGCGGTGCAGGACGATGTCCTCACGGTAAAATGGAATGTGACCAATAACGGCCAGCAGGACACCGGAGTCGCGTCCTGGACCGACCGCGTCTATCTCTCGCGCGACGGCGTCATCGACGGCAACGACACTCTGCTCGGCGCTTTCCTGCATAGCGGCGCACTCGCTGTCGGCGGCACCTATGCCAACGAGCGTACGGTTACCGTTCCGCGCGCTGCACTTGGAGAGTTCCGTATCCTCGTTCGCTCCGATGCGGACGGGCAGGTCGACCAGCAGGGCCGAACCGGCAACGATCTCGCTTCGGCGCCGATTACCATCGCTGCGGCTCCCGCGGCGAATCTCGTCACCAGCGCGCTGAGCGCACCCGGGCAGGTTCAGGCCGGCGCCGCGGTGGCGCTGAGCTGGACCGTCACCAATGCCGGCAACAAGGCTGCCACGGAAAGCTGGGTCGATCGCATCTTCGTCGAGCGGACGGATGGTACGGGGCGCACCTTCCTCGCCGATGTCGCGCGGCCGGAAGGCTTGGCGGCCGGCGCCGCCTATAGCCAGAACGCGACCATCACGATGCCGCAGCTCGCGCTCGGCAGCTATCGCTTCGTCGTCGTCTCCGATGTCGGCAACACCGTCGACGAGCGCGCTGCCGAGGGCGCCGATAACGAGACGAACGCCGCGACGAGCATCGTTTCACCCAACCTGGTGGTCTCCGCGGTCTCCGCCGGCACGGCCTCGGTGACCCTGGGTCTCGGGCTCTCCGGACGCTATCGCTTCATCGTCGTGACCGACGCCGGCAATGCCGTCAACGAGATCGGTGGCGAGGGCGACAATGGGCGGATCGGCACGACGCAAGTGACGCTCTCGCCCTATGCGGACCTCTCAGTCTCGAACGTTACGGCCCCGGAACGGACGATCCGCGATCCCGCCGTGATCGATATCGGCTGGACCGTGACCAATAATGGCACCGGTCTCGGCCGCACGGGCGCCTGGGAGGATGTCGTCGTGCTCTCGGCCGACGATATCTACGGCAATGGCGACGATCGCGTGCTCGGCCGCTTCGCTCACGACGGCATGCTTGCCGTCGGTGCGAGCTACAACCGCACGGAACAGTTCTTCCTGCCGGCCGGCTATTCCGGCCGCGTCAACGTCTTCGTCCGGACCGACGCCACCGACGCCGTCTTCGAGAACGGCTCGGAGGCGAACAATACCGCTGCCCGTGCCGGCAAGATCGACATCATGCCGGTCGCCTATGCCGACCTCGTGATCGCGTCGACCACCGTGCCGCCGGATGCGCAGAGCGGTCGACCGGCGACCATTTCCTGGTCGGTGAAGAACCAGGGCATCGGGCGCACCAATTCTGAGAGCTGGACCGATACGGTCTTCGTCTTCGCCGATGCCGGGCTGACGCAGCTCATCGCGGCGCAGGGTTTCGATCATATCGGCGCGCTCGCCAAGGATGAGGGTTACAGCCGTTCGGGCACCCTGAACCTGCCGAACGGTCTCACCGGCACGGTCTATGTGCTGGTCCAGACCGGTGGCCCGTTCGAGTTCGTCTATACCGATAACAATCGCTCGGTTGCGAAGCCGATGGCGGTCACGCTGTCGCCCTCCGCCGACCTCCGCGTCGACGACCTCGCCGCGACCGCGACGGTCAGCGAAGGCGGCACGATCGACGTCGCCTGGCGCGTGGTCAACGATGGCGAGGCCGAGGCAAGCGGCCGCTGGACCGACACGCTGGTGCTCCAGCCGATCGACACGACCAAGCCACCGATCGTGATCGGTTCCTTCGTCAACGAACGCGTCCTGGCCGCCGGCCAGAGCTACCAGCGGACCGAGCGCTTCACGCTGCCGCAGCGCATCGAGGGTGTTTATCGCCTCGTCGTCACCACCAATGCCGATCGGGGTCTCTACGAGACCTCGGCGGCTCAATTGAACAACAGCGCGACCGACGACGGCACGGTCAGCATCTCGCTGAACGAGCGCCCCAATCTCCAGGTGCAGAACGTCGTGGCGACGCCGCGCGTGACGGCGGGCGGAACGGTCTCGGTCGAGTTCGATATCGTCAACCAGGGCAATGCCGCGACCTCGACGCCGTTCTGGCAGGACGCGGTCTATCTCTCGCTCGACGACAAGCTCTCGCCGGACGACATCCTGATCCAGCGCTCGACCAACCAGGCGGCGCTCGCCAGCGGTGAGCGCTACCGCACGCAGACCACGACCGGCGCCGTGCCGCTTCGCTTCGGCGGCGATGCCTATATCATCGTCGCGGCCGACAGCAGCGGGAATGTCGACGAATATCCCAACGAGCGCGACAACGCCGTCGCGACCCGCATCACCGTCGATCCCATCCCGAAATCGGACCTCATCGTCTCGAACACGGTCGCGCCGGCCCAGGCGGTCTACGGCTCCGAGATCGAGGTGCGCTTCAAGGTGACCAATAACGGCGCCGCGCGCACCTATGCCGACACCTGGCAGGACACGGTATGGATCACGCGCGATGCGCGCCGGCCGAACACCAGCCCGAAGGCCGAGGACGGCGAGGCCAATCCCGGCACCGACTTCATCAAGGGCAACAGCGCCATCCTGCTCGGCACGGTGACCCATGTCGGCGAGTTGCAGGTCGGCGGCAGCTACGAGGTGACGATGCGCGTGCGCATCCCCTCCGACATCGCCAGCGGCACCTACTACATCACGCCCTGGAGCGATTCCTTCGACATCGTGCTCGAGGATACGCTGGCGACCAACGTCAATCCGGACGATCCCAACGAGCTCGACAGCAACAACTACAAGGCGCGTCGCATCGACGTCATCGGCTTCACGCCGGCCAAGCCAGATCTCGTGATGGAATCGGTGACGGCGACGCCGCATGTCGTCGCCGGCAAGGAGCAGCTCACGGTGAGCTGGCGCGTCTCCAACCGCGGGCCCGGCAATGCCGATCCGGACCGTGGCTGGTATGACGAGGTCTATCTCTCGGACAAGGCCGAGTGGAACGCTCCCGGCGCGACTGTCTGGTCTCTCGGCAACTATGCTGTCGCCGGCCTTCCTCTCGACGGGCGCTACACAGCCACCCAGACCTACGACCTGCCGCCCTCGGCCAAGGGCCTTTATGTCCACGTCCTCGCGGCCAACAGCTCGATCAATGGCCTGAGGCCCTTCATCGAGGTCACCGCGGCCAACAACCGCGGCCGCGCCGACAGCGTCGTCGTCAACACGCCGGCAGATCTGGTTGTCGAGAGCGTCACGGCTGCGACCCCCGCCTATTCCGGCGAACAGACCGACATTTCCTGGACCGTGCGCAACAACGGCGGCGACGTCTGGGACAAGACCCAGTATTGGGTCGACAACGTCTATATCTCGCTCGATCCGGTCTTCGACGGCAGCCGCGCGACGCTGCTCGACCAGGTTGCGCATGGCAACGCCACGCCCCTCGCTGCCGGCCAGAGCTACACGGCGACCTCGCGCGTGACGCTGCCGAAGGGGCTCGAGGGCCCTTATTTCATCTATGTCTTCACTGACGCCGCGCCCGCCCGGCCCTATCCGATGGGCGAGGTGCTGAGCGGATCGGCTTCCGACACGATCGCCTATTACGCGAAGACCGCCTACGAGAGCCGGATCGACAACAATACCGGCCGCGGCAACCTGCCGGTGATCTATCGCGAGCCCGATTTGCGCATCACGGCGCTGTCGGTTCCCGCCGGCGGCACCTCCGGCCAGCCGATCACGGTCAACTGGACCGCCACCAACGAGGGTACGCGCAAGACCCGTGAGGACAGCTGGCTCGACCGCGTCTTCATCTCGCGGGACGCCTCGCTCGACAGCGGCGACCTCATGCTCGGCGAGTACCGCCGGCGTGGCGCGCTCGATATCGGCGGCAGCTATAACGGCTCGCTGAGCGTCGACCTGCCCGAAGGCATCGACGGGCCGTTCTATATCCTCGTCCAGACCGACGCGACCGCGACTGCCGGATCGATCTACTCGGGATCGCGCAGCAATATCGATCCGAACCGTCCAGGCGTCGTTCCTGCGGCGGATCTCGTTCCGGAATTCCGCGACGAGGGCGACAACACGGCCGTGGCCGCGATCCAGGTCGCGATGGCGGCGCCGCCGAACCTGCAGGTGACCTCGGTGACCGCTCCGCCGCGGCTTTTGACCAACAGCACCTTCGACGTCACCTGGACGGTCAAGAACAACGGCACCGGCGCGACGCCGCCGACGCAATCG
>SEEM01000070.1 GCA_004144595.1 Hyphomicrobiales bacterium | reverse complement strand
TACTGGGCCGGTACCAGCCTGCGCATAATGTAGTACATTTTGCTTTGGGGGGCCGTTGTGGTAGTAACGCTGCCGCTGGTAGTACTGGTAGTAGGTGCCGATGGCAGGTTATAGGCGTTAACAAACAACCAGCCCTGGCTGCCCATATAGTTCAATGCATCAATAGTGGTGTTAAAGCTCATCGCTTTGCCCGATTCATCTTTTAAGCGCTGATCTGAAAAGAAAGCTGTAGGCTGGCCAAAATCAACCTCGATGTTCACTTTTGTGCTGAAAAATTTGGGGCTTGCAATGATCATGCAGTACTGCTCTTTCATTTTAGCACGCGATGTATCTGTTTGCGCGAAACTAAAAATTGGCGACAGGACGATAAGGATTAGTAATATCTTTTTCATGTGTTTTTATTTTATCATAAACATATAAAAAGTTAATGAAAAAGAAAATATGTCGAAATTATTAATATCCTTTTACCTGCTTTTACTTTTATAATAGCGTTCGGTAAAATACGCTACAGGCAGTGCCACACAAATACTCAGAATAGCCGTATTCAACAGCATTTGCCCCAGATCCGGTGCCGGTACGCCCGCCTGTGTTTGCGGCAATACTACCCTATTCATTACCAGCCATATAATAATGCCATATAACGGACTTGCCAGCCATAACCTGTTGTGCAGAAATGTGATAACAGGATATAGAAAGAAGTATATCAGCATCCATATCAGTGCGATAAGGTAATGAAATAACACCCCGTAAACTATCATTTGCGTACCGCCTTCAAATGCTGCCGGCCCATACACTGAGCTGGCTATATACATAAACACACCTGCAGCTTTGCCTTTTGCCAGTATTATTACGGCGGCGCTCCGGGACTTGCCGAGCGTCTTCGCGAACGCCTCGCCGAGCGCTTTCCGGGGCTCCCCGTGGCCGGCACCTTCTCGCCCCCCTTCGGAGCCGTCCCGGACGACGAGGACGCGGCGACGGTGCGCATGATCAATGAAGCCCGCCCCGACATCGTCTGGGTCGGGCTCAGCACGCCGAAGCAGGAATACTGGATGGCGGGACATGTCGGGCGGATCGATGCGCCGGTCCTGATCGGCGTCGGCGCCGCTTTCGACTTCCTGGCCGGCACAAAGCGGCAGGCCCCGCTCTGGATGCAGCGAAACGGGCTCGAATGGCTCTTTCGGCTGCTGTCCGAGCCGCGACGCCTCTGGCGCCGCTATGGCAAGATCGTCCCGCAATTCATGATCGGTGCCAGCTTGCAACTGCTCCGCGGAAAGAATGCTTCGGAAACTACTCCTAAGATTTAGACTATCCCAATGGAGGTATAACTCAGTTTCACCACTGATACGGAAAATGAAAATCGCCAACACTGAGGCTCAATTCTAGGTGGAGCGATAAAATGTCAAACAAATCCGTATTGGTTACCGGCGCCGGCGGCTTTATCGGCTTCCATCTCGTCAACTATCTGAAGGACAGGGGCTACAAGGTCAGAGGCGCCGACATAAAGGCGCCCGACTACGAAGCCAGCTCGGCGGACGAATTCAAAATCCTGGACCTTCGCGAGATCGAGAATTGCCGCGAAGCCGTCGACGGCATGGACGAGGTCTACAACCTCGCGGCCGATATGGGCGGCATCGGCTACATCTCAGGAGCGCACGCCTCCATCACCTACAACAACACGATGATCAGCGCCCAGATGCTCAAGGCGGCGCATGATGCCAAGGTCGAGCGCTTCCTGTTCTCCTCCTCAGCCTGTGTCTATCCGCAGCACCTCCAGGACGTGCCTTCGGTCGTCCCCTTGAAGGAAGCAGACGCTTTCCCCGCGGATCCGGAACCCGGATACGGGCTGGAAAAACTCTATACCGAGAAGCTCTGCCAGTATTTCACGGAGGATTACGGCTTCCAGACCCGGCTTGTCCGATTCCACAACGTCTACGGGCCGCTCGGCACCTATGACGGCGGCAAGGAGAAGGCACCGGCCGCGATCTGCCGCAAGATCGCGCATGCCCTCTCCGGCGATACGATCGAGGTCTGGGGCGACGGCAAACAGACCCGCTCCTTCATGTATATCGACGATTGCGTCGAGGGCATCTACCGGATCATGCGGTCGGATTACTCGGGGCCGCTCAATCTCGGCACCGACGAACTGGTCGACGTCAGCGGGCTCGTCGACATCGTCGCCGAGGTCTCCGGCAAGACGATCCTCAAGCGCTTCAATACCAATCGCCCGCAGGGCGTCCGCGGCCGCAACAGCGACAACACGCGCTTGCGCAAAGTGCTCGGCTGGGAACCGCTGATCCATCTGCGGCAGGGGCTGGTGCCGACCTACCAGTGGATCGAGGCCGAGGTTAAGGCCGTCGATAGCCAGCGCGACCTGCTCCCAGCCGAACCGATGGTCGCTGCGCAGTAGCCCCGCCGGACGTCCTTCACCACGCGTTCCGCTCACCACACAGACCTGGAGGCTGCCATGCCGGATGTCGTCACGACCGTCGTCGCGCCTGCGATCGTCATGCCGGCACCGCACAATCGGGCAGGCTCCGGGGTAACGCCTGCAGCGCGGCGACTGGTTGTCGCCGCCGCGCTGCTGATCGGCGATCTCGCGACCCTGACGATCGCGATCGGCATCCTGCAGTTCGGCGCCCGCCTCGCCGCGCCCGGCTTTGAACTTGGAATGCCCGGGCTGATGCTCGTCTGGATTGTGGCCCTGTGCGGCGCGCAGGCCGGCTTCGGGATTTACGGTTCGGAGTATGCGGAGCCCGTCGACCGTTTGCGCCGGCGCACGCTCGGCAATCTCATCGCCGCGGCTGTCGTCATCGGCTGGGCGGCAACCGGGCATCGGCCGGGTGCGCTGAGCGGGATTGTCGCCATCGGAGCGCTGCTGACGGTCACGCTCGGCTATTATGTCGAGATGCTGGTCAGGAGCACGCTGCTCCGGCGCGGTTTCTGGGGCGCCCCGACCGTTCTCTATGGCACGAGGCCAGCCTGCGCGGCACTCGCCCGCCATCTGGCGTTACGGCCGGAGCTGGGCTTGAGACCGGTCGCTATTCTCACGGATGACGATGGTCGCTCGCCAGGCGAAGCCGGGCAGCCTGCCGGCCTTCCGATCATCACCTGCGGGCAGGCCGACATCATCTCGGAGCAGATCGAGGTCGCGCTGTGCGCGTCGGGCGATCCGTCTGCAGAAAAGGCGAGCTGGCTCGAACGTCTGCCGGTGCGCGAGATATTCGTGGTTCACGATGCCTCGGCCCTCCAGGTCCTGACTCCACGGATGCGCGTCATGGGCGGCTTGCTCGGCTTTGAACGGCGCAGCGCGATTCACATCCCTCGCAACCTCCGTCTCAAGCGGCTGATCGATCTCGTTCTCGGCATTCCGCTCGCCATTCTGGCCGCTCCGCTGATCCTTATGCTCGCCGTGGCGGTAAAGGCAGCCGATCCCGGCCCCGCCATCTATTCGCAGGCGCGGATCGGGCGAAACGGCCGCATGTTCAAGGTCCACAAGCTTCGCAGCATGTATGCCGACGCCGAGACCCGTCTGGCGGTGCATCTCGATACCGATCCCGCGGCGCGACATGAGTGGGAGCGCTTCTTCAAGCTGACGAACGACCCGCGGATTCTGCCGCGCATCGGACAGTTCATCCGTCGCTCCAGCCTTGATGAGCTGCCACAACTCTGGAACGTGGTGCGTGGTGACATGAGCATCGTTGGGCCGCGCCCGTTCCCCGCCTATCACAACCAGGGCTTCGATACGGCCTTCCAGGCGCTGCGCACCAGCGTGCCGCCGGGGCTGACCGGGCTGTGGCAGGTGACCGATCGCAGCGACGGAGACCTCGTGGTCCAGAAGCGGCAGGACAGCTTCTACATCCATAACTGGTCGTTCTGGCTGGATTTCTACGTGCTGCTGCAGACCGTTCCCGCTGTGCTTCTGACGCGGGGCGCGAAATAGCGCACCGCGAGCACCCGATCGGGCCGACTCGCAGCCGCTCTTATTCGTCATCCCGGGCATCTGAACCAAGGCGGGGCAAGCCACCATGGATTTCTTCAGCGAAATGCGGGCTCCTCGCCAGCCCAGGACGCTGTCCCGACATTACGACGCCGTGACCTTCGATGTCCTCGCGATGCTCTGGCGGCGACGCGGCCTGATCTTCTCGATCACCTGCGCAGCCGTGCTGGCTGCCGCGCTCGCCCTCGCGGTCATGCCGCGTCGCTATGCCACCGACCTGGTTTTGCAGTTCGACTTCGCTCGCGAGGAGGCGGCAGCCGGGGGAGGCAAATCGAGCAGCGTCGCGCTCGAGGCCTCCACGCTTGTCGAAAGCGAAGCGCGGATCATCCGCTCGCTGGCAACGGCACGAGCCGTGGTTCTTCGACTGAATCTCGACAAGGAGCCCGTGAAGCTCTCTTTCGTGTCCCGCTTCATCGCGAACACGGGCGATCTGGTCTTTCCAGTGAGAGTCCGTGATGCCGTTCGCGAACTTGCGGGCCTGGGCAATGCCGCAAACCCACCGGCGTTACGCGACATCGTCGCGCAACGCCTGCTGTCGTCGCTGACGGTCGCCAACGACACGAAGGCCTATCTGGTCACGCTGACGTACAGCGATACCGATCCGGACCGCGCCGCGCTCATCGTCAATGCCTTCGGGAGCGAATATCTCAGGCGCAAGATGGAAGCGACCACCAGCGCCTCGCAGCGCTCCAGTCAGTGGTACGGTTTGCAGGCTCGGGAAGCGCGCATCAACCTCGCCAGGATCGAGAAGGATATCGATGCGTTCCGTGTGCGGACCGGCTTCGTCGAGCTCGGACAGGATGGCGCCGACATCCAGCAGCAACAGCTCCGCGACGTGCTGACCCAGATCAACGCCGCTTCGGCCACTCGCCTTGCCGAAGAGATGCGCCTGCGCCGCGCGCAGGAATCCATTGCGGCCGGGAATGTCCCGCAAGCGACGGATCTCGGTGGATCCCCGGTTGTCCAAGCGCTCCTGGACGAGGAGGGCAAGGCGCGCCGAGCTCTCGACGAGATGATCAGCATTGCCGGCGATCGCCACCCCGCGGTCACGCGACTGCGGCTGACGCTCGCCTCGGTGCAGGATCGGCTGAAGAAGCAACTCGTCCAGTCCGTGGCCAATATCGAGACCGAGGTGCAGGCAGCCCGCGCCACGGAGGCGGCGCTGGGGGCGCGTGTCGCGACCCTGCAGACGAAATCGATCGAAGCGCGAGGTCTCGAGGGCCAGTTGCGGACGCTGCAGGCGGAAGCGACAGCAGCACGCGACCGCGTCAAGCAGCTGTCCGATGCGCAGCAGCAGGCCAGCGCCGTCAGCGAGCTGAGGCCGGTCATCGCACAGATCCTGGCCCCTGCCGAAATTCCCTCACTTCCGAACACCCCCGGCCCGGCCCTCGTACTGGGACTCGGCCTGCTGGGCGGACTGGCGGCCGGGGCCTCACTCTCCTTCATGCTGGAGAAGCGGGATCGCGGCTTCCGGAGCGAGAGCGAATTCGAACTCGAGAATCACGGGAACTGCGTCGGGCTGTTGCCCAAGCTC
Organism: Hyphomicrobiales bacterium; assembly: GCA_004144595.1. GTDB lineage: Bacteria > Pseudomonadota > Alphaproteobacteria > Rhizobiales > Beijerinckiaceae > Allobosea. The sequence continues at coordinate 9,624 of SEEM01000070.1, read as the reverse complement.
GAGCGTTATCCGAACGGTCTGGAGAGTCTCGTCTTCGCCGAAGCGGTCCGATCGACGGTGGCCGAACTGTTTTCCCCCGCCAAGCCGCCGAAGGTGGTTCTGATCACCTCTTCCGCGCCGGGCGAGGGTAAATCCTTGGTGGCCTCGGCCATGGCGCGCGTGCTGACGGCGATGGGGCAGCGCGTTCTGGTGGTTGATGGCTCTCCCCGCCGCCTGCTGCTCGGGGAGAATTTCCCGCATGAGGCGTTGCTCGACCAGTGCTTTCCTCACCCCGGCGACGCCGGTTCCGCGGCTGCTGCCCCTGTCGCCACGGTCCGGCGTGCTTCAGGTTTGCGAGACGGGCAGAACGTCTACTCGAACCCCGCCTTCGAGGCGATGCTGGACGAGGCGCGCACGCGTTACGACGTCATTCTGTTTGAAGTCGCGCCGGTTCTGCTTTCGGCCGACTGCGCCTTGCTGCGCGAGCACGCGGATACCGTGCTTCACGTCGTCAAATGGAACGATACGCTGAGGACGACCGTCTCTGCGACGCTAGATCACCTCGCCCGGCTCGGGCTGGAAGTCGGAGGCATCGTGCTCAACGGCGTCGATCTCGAGGAACAGCGGCGCTACAACGCACCCGACCGCGGCCAAGCCTACCGCAACCACAGATCCTTCTACCAGGCTTCGGCATGAGCGGGCGCGCCCTCCGCTCCGCCCCGCTCGTCCCGGATGATGCAACCTTGCCGGCGGCGACTGCCGGCCTGGGCTTCAGTTGCCGAAACTGCGGCTCGCCCGCCGTTGTCCTGCCGCGCGACCTCTCCGCCGAGGCGCTCGTAATCTGCGATCACTGCCAGCGGCCGGTCGCGACTCTCGCCGCCTTCCGGGCGTATGTCGATCGCCTGGCGGCGAGCGCCGAATGTTGCGATCATCATCTGACGACCTGCCGTTCCGAGGTCTCCAAGGCCTCTCCGTCCACAGGTTGAGAGCTGGAGTCGAACGAAATAACCGATTGATATATTGTCTCAAATCAGGACGAATAATACCGATGAACTAATCCCCTTTGATATTAATTCACCCGATTGGGTAGAACGGGATTGTTGAACGGGGGTATCTAGGGCCTCGACCATACAAAATGTGTTCGTGCCTTAACAGGAGCCCCCTTTATGGCCAATTTCTATGTATCTACAATCGGAAACGATGCCAATTCTGGCCTCGATCAATCCTCAGCTTTCGCGACGCTGGAACGCGCCCAGGAAGCCATGCGGCAGAGCGGCGGAGCCGACACGGCCTACCTCGCAGGTGGTACCTATCATCTCGACAGCCCCATCCATCTGACATCCGCCGATTCCGGCTCGTCCTTCGTGGCGTCGCCCGGGCAGAATGCCGTCGTCAGCGGTGGCACGCCGATCACCGGCTGGACCCAGGGCGCCAACGGCGTCTGGTCGGCCCATGTCGACGATGCCCAAGTCTTGCAACTCACCGTCGGCGGCGTGCAGCAGGTCGAAAGCCGCTTCCCCAATGTCGACCCGTCCGACCCCATTCGTGGCGGCTGGCTGTGGGGGCAGGATCTGCCCAACGGGGCCGACCCCGGAAAGTCGCTCGCGTTCAACCCGTCCGACTTCCCTGCCGGCCACGCCCCCCAGATCGGGCAGACGGTGACGGTGTTCTCCGAGAACGGCTATGCCAACGACCATCTGACCATTGCCTCGGTCAACGGCAACGTGATGACCTTCACATCCGAGGCCAATTACGATCTCGGTCCAGCCAGCCGCTTCCATGTCTCGGAGCCGGTGCCGGACGGCGTCGGCGAGTGGTCCTTCGACAGCCGGACGGGCACCGTCCTGTTCAAGGCGCCGGCCGGCTTCACGGGCGAAGGCGCGGTCGCGTCCTCCGATCACAGCCTGTTCGTCGTCGACGGCGCCAAGGACGTGACCATCAAGGGCCTGACACTGACCGACACCGCGGCGGTATCTGGCGATCCCGCCACGGCAGCGATCGAGGCGCATGATGCGTCCGGGCTGACGGTGGATGGCAACCATTTCGTCAATGTCGGTCTCGGCGTCGCGCTGCATGGCAGCAGCAGCGGCAACGTGGTCTCGGGCAACAGCTTCGACCACATCTGGTCGAGCGCCATCGCCCTGACGACGGGCACCAGCGGCAACGAGATCTCCAAAAATGTCATCGACCGTTCGAACGAGGCCTTCGTTCAATACGGCGCGATCGACATGCAGGAATCGGCGCGCAACCAGATCGATCACAACACGATCACCAATGTCCCGCGCTTCGCCATTTCCGAGAACAACCACGATCCCGACATCGCGTCCGGCGGCAACGTCATCGAGTACAACGACATCCGCCATGCCGGCCAGCAGACGCCCGATGTCGGCGCCATCTACCTGTTTTCGCACGAGGACCCCGGCGCGACGGGCGATGTCATCCGCTACAACAGCATCGTCGATGTCGGCGGCCTCAACACGAAGGAGGGCGGCTTCGCGGAGAACTGGAGCTCCGGCATTTATCTCGACAATCTCGCGAGCAATGCTCAGATCTATGGCAACTTCATCGAAGGAACCTCGTTCAGCGGCATCCTGATCCATGGCGGGTCTAACAACTCGATCCATGACAACACGCTGCTGGATAACGGGACCTACGGCATCTCGACGATCGGCGTCGACGGCTATGCGATCACCGGCAATGAGACCTACGAGAACGTCATCCAGGTCTCGAAGGACGGCAGCAACACCATCGATACCGACCAGACGGATCCGGGCCTGATCCACGGCAATGTCTACTACAACCCCGATGGCGCGGAGCTGACGGTTGCGGACGTCTCGTTGTCGAGCTTCCAGCAGCGCGGCGGCGACGTAGGCAGCGTCATGACCGCCCAGCCCGGCTTCGCGAATGCGGCGAACGGCGACTACAGCTTCACATCCGGATCGATGGCCCAGTCACATGGCATCGATTCCGCCCCGTTCGGGTCGATCGGAGCCACGGGCGTGAGCCAGGTTCCGGGCGAGGGCACGCCGACGACGCCTCCTCCCGTCACGTCGGAGCCCGCACCGCCGGTCACCGCGGAGCCCGCGCCCCCGGCCGTAGAGCCCACCCCGCCGGCGACCGAACCGCCGCCACCAGCCACGGCCGAGCCCGCGCCGCCCGTCACGGCCGAGCCCGCGCCGCCCGCTGTGGACCCCGTTCCGCTGGTCGTCGCAGAGCCCACACCGCCGCCGGCAACGGTACCGGGCGGCTGGAGCGGACATCATGTCTCCTGGGGCGGCCATGGCGGCGGCCGCAACTGGTTCCAGGATTTCCAGGCGCAGCGCGACAATCACGACCATAGCCAGTCCGCCCACTGGCATTGGTAGGCCACGAAGCGCGCCCGAGGCGACCCGGTTCCGGCATCGGAGCCGGGTCGCCATGTTCCAAGCATGACCCGGCTGCGATCGTTCCCGCCCTGTCGAGCCGCATCGGCCGACTCGGCACGCCCCGACGATCGCGATCGCCGCAAGGAAACCCAACGACGATGCTCTCGCAAACGATTCGCAGCCTGCGGCCCGCATTCGCTTCGCTTTTCGGGCTTTCCTTCGTACTCAACCTGTTTGTTTTCGTGTCCCCGCTCTACACGATGCAGATTTATGACCGGGTGCTGACGAGCCGCAACGGCACGACCCTGGTCATGCTCTCCCTGATCGTGCTCGCCCTGTTCGCCGCCTATGCGGCTCTCGAGCATTTCCGCAGCCGCGCGCTCGTTCAGCTCGGCCTCTGCCTCGACCGGGCCCTGTCCGAGCCGGCCTTCGAGGCGGCGTTTCGCGGCGCCCTGGACGCGCGCGGCTCGCAACACATCCTGCCCATCCGCGACCTCGAAACCCTTCGCGCGACCTTGTCGGGCACTCTGGTGCCGGCCCTCATGGATGCGCCCTGGATCCCGATCTATCTCGGCCTCTGCTTCCTCCTGCATCCGGCGATCGGCCTCGTCGCCACGGCCGGGGCGGCCGCCATCGTGGGCGTCGCTCTGTTGAACGAGCGCATCACCAAGAACTCCCTGATCCGTGCGTCGGAACTCGGCCACGCCGCCAGCGAGCGCCTCGCCGCCTCCTTTCGGAATGCCGAAGTCATCAAGGCATTGGGGATGGGCGAGGCCATACGCGGGCAGTGGCATCTCAGGCATCGCGACGCGCTCGCGCACCACACGGTCGCCGCCGATTGGGGCGGTACGCTGCTGGCAGCGACGAAACTGCTGCGCCTCGCGCTGCAATGCGCCGTGCTCGGCGTCGGCGCCTATCTCGCCATCAACCAGAACATCGCGGCCGGCGTGATCTTCGCGGCGTCCCTGATCATGGGGCGGGCGCTCGCCCCGATCGAGGGCGCGGTCGGCCAGTGGAAGAACTTCGTGGCCGCCCGCAGCGCCTTCCAACGCCTCGGTACAACCTTGCAGGCATCGTCCGATAGCGGCGAAGCCATGACACTGCCCCATCCCGCTGGGCCGCTGCGCGTCGAGGGTCTGAGCCTGCGCGCGCCGGGCGGACAGGCTCTGCTGCTGAACAATGTCTCGTTCGAGGTGGAGCCGGGCGAGATCGCGGCGGTGGTCGGGCTGACCGGCTCGGGCAAGTCCTCACTGGCGAGGGCGCTGGTCGGCGTCTGGCAGCCGGCGCAGGGCGTCGTACGCCTCGACGGCAATGACATCCGGCATTTTTCCGACGTGCAACGTGGTCGGATCCTCGGCTACCTGCCGCAGGATGTCGAACTGTTTGCCGGCAGCGTGCGGGAGAACATCACGCGTTTCGATCCCGCCGCCGCCGACGAGGCGGCCGTCGCAGCCGCATCGGCCGCATCCGCACACGACCTCGTCCAGAGTTTTCCGGACGGCTACGCCACGCAAATCGGCGACGATGGCGCGACACTGTCCGGCGGACAGCGGCAGCGCATCGGTCTGGCGCGCGCGCTCTACGGGAAGCCGGCGCTGATCGTGCTCGACGAGCCGAACGCCAATCTCGACATGGATGGCGATGCTGCGCTCGCCCGCGCCCTGTCGGGCCTGCGCGCGGCGGGCGCGATCGTCATCGTGATCACGCATCGCCCGCAGATCCTGTCGCAGGTCGACAAGATCATCCTCATGCAGAAGGGCCGGGCCATCCGGGTCGGGCTGCGCGACGAGATCCTGCCCGTGCTGATGCAGCCGGGCGCCGGAGCGCGCACTCCTGCGCCGCGCGATCCGGTGCGGCAGGTCGAACCGCCTTCGGCACTGAGGTGGGCACGCCGATGAAACCGTCACTGACAGTCGCGGCCTGGCGCCCGCGCTTCGAACACGCCCGCAGCGTCGCCAGAAGCTGGCTGCAGCCGCCAAAGACGCCGGCTGAGGGTGGCGGCAATTGGCGCGGCCCGGTCCGCAAAGGCTACCTCGTGATCGCCGTCGCGCTTGGTGCCGGCGGAATCTGGGCCGTGACCGCCCGTCTCGACAGTGCGGTCGTGGCCCATGGCAGCGTGGTCGTGGAGAGCGACCGCAAGGCCGTCCAGCATCTGGAGGGTGGCATCATCGAGGCTGTCTCGGTCCGCGACGGTTCCGAGGTCCGTGCCGGCGAGGTCCTGCTGCGGCTCGACACGACGCATGCCGCAGCGCAGCGCGGCGTGGCGCGGCTCAGTGTCCTGCAGGCCCTGGGCGAGGAAGCGCGTTTCCTGGCCCAACTCGACCGGCTCGACCACCCCGCCTTTCCGCGCGAACTTAACGATACAGGCGAGAGTGCCGAAGCGCGCCGCATCGTTCTCGACCAGGAACGCCTCTTCAAGGAGCGGGCCTCGGCCCAGAAGATGGAGGTCTCCATTCTGGGCGAGCGGCTGGCGCAATCCCAGAAGCAGTACGAATCGACCGAGGCGCAGCGCAACTCCGCCGCAACCCAGGCGGCCAGCATCAGCGATGAACTCGCCAAGCTGCGGCCCCTGGCCGATCAGGGATACATAGCCGCGACACGCATCAATCCGCTGCGCCGGTCGCTGACCGAGATCGAAGGCCGCATCGGCTCGCTGAACGCCGATCTCGCGCGCCTCTCCGTCGCCAACGACGAGATCAGGCTCCAGATGAGCCAGATCGGTTACAAGGCCGCGGAAGAGGCATCGACGAAACTGGCGGAATGCCGCGTCCGGCTCGCCGATGCCCGCGAGAAGCTGCGCATCGCCGAGGACGTCCTGGCGCGATCGGAAATCCGCGCGCCGCGCGCCGGCCGCGTCGTCGGCTCGAAGGTCCACACCGTCGGCGCGGTGGTCAAGCCTGGCGAGACCATGATGGAGATCGTGCCGCAAGACGACGATCTTGTGGTCACCGCGAAGATCTCGCCGATGGACGTGAACAGCCTGCGTCCGGGCATGGCGGCCGAGGTGCGCCTGCCTTCGTTCAAGGGGCGCGCGACACCCTTCACGGTCGGCGAGGTGAAGTCCGTCGCCGCCGACGCACTGCGCGACGAGGTCTCTAAGCAGATGGCCTACGAGCTGCGCGTCAGCGTTCCGGCCTCGGGCTTTCCGCCGAAGATCCGCTCGAAACTCAAGCCGGGCATGCCGGCCGAGGTCTTCGTGCCGACCGGCGAGCGCACGGCACTCGCCTATCTGATGCAGCCGCTCATGGATTCCGTGCGCGCGGGCTTCAGGGAGGAGTAAACGCGGCACGCCTGTGCAGGATCAGCCGCCCGAAACGGTGCGAAAGCGATGGGCATAAGGGACGCCCGATTGCCGGCGCGCCTTGCGTCGGTGGATCGGGCTTCCTGCCTTGCCGACCTGAACGCCCCGGCTGCGTCAAGTCCTCCTATAAGGAGTAGGTCAAGGGAGCGAGCTATTCGCCCCGCCGTCGCATGCTAGCTTGATCGCCCAACCGGACGGCGCGCGGTTGAACTTGCAGCACGCCAGAAATCGACCCCTCATCAATCAGCGACTTCGAGGAGCTGATGCCCATGTCGCAAAAGATAATTCCCGTCGTGATGTGCGGAGGGACCGGCATTGGTTTGTGGCCGATCGCGCGCGACACCATGCCGAAACAGTTCATCTCGCTCTTTAGCCGAGAATCCTCTTTCCAGCGGACGGTCCAGCTCCTGTCCGACGCCACGGTCTTCGACAAGCCGATCATCGTGACGAGCGCGGAATACCGTTTCACCGTCGCGGACCAGTTGCAGGCGATCGGCGTACAGGCGGAGATCGTGCTCGAGCCCTTCAGGCGTGATTCGGCCCCAGCCGTGGCGATCGCAGTCGAGCTCGGCCTCGAGCGTGATGCCGCCGCCATCGTCGGGGTCTTCGCCGCAGATCACGTCATGCAGAACGGCAAGATTTTCGTCGAGACCTGCGCACGGGCCGCCGCGGTCGCAGCGCAGGGTCGGATCGTGATGGTCGGGATACCGCCCACCTGTCCGGCGACCCATTACGGCTATATTCGTCCCGGCGCACAGATCGCAGAGGGTGTGAGCGAGGTCGAGACCTTCGTCGAGAAGCCTGACGCCCTCCAGGCGGCACAGTATCTGACGGAAGGCTATCTCTGGAATTCCGGCAATTTCATCTTTGACGCCGCGACCATGCGCGACGAACTGGAGACATTCGCTCCCGAGATCATCGTCGGCGCCGGCGAGGCCCTCGCCGGGAGCCATCGCGATCTCGGTTTTCGCGTGCTCGATGCCGTCGCCTTCGCCAAGGCTACGAAAATCTCGATCGACTACGCCGTCATGGAGCGAACGCAGAAGGCCGCTGTGGTTTCCGGCCATTGCGGCTGGTCGGATATCGCAGGCTGGTCTGCTGTCTGGGAGCTTTCAGCAAAGGGACAGGACGGCAACGCCATCGAGGGACGCGGCTATGTGATCGATGGCTCGAACAACCTGGTCCGCTCTGAGGAAGCCCTCGTCGCCGTGATCGGTCTCGACGACATCGCAGTGATCGCGACGCGCGATGCCATCCTGGTGACGCCGAAAGCGAAGGCCGGCCAAGTGAAGGATGTTGTGGCGCTGATCGCCTCCAATGGCGAGGCGGAGGCCGGTGCTCATCGCGAAATCCAGCGGCCCTGGGGCAAATATCTATCGATCGACCTAGGCGCGCGCCATCAGGTCAAGCGCATTACAGTCAAATCCGGTGGCGTTCTGTCGCTCCAGAAGCACTTCCACCGGGCCGAGCACTGGGTCGTCGTACGCGGCACCGCTGAGGTGACTCGCGACGAGGAGACACTCATCGTTCACGAGAACGAGTCGATCTATCTGCCGATCGGCTGTGTCCACCGGATGGCCAACCCCGGAAAGATACCGCTTGAGCTGATCGAAGTTCAGGTTGGTTCCTATCTCGGCGAAGACGACATCATTCGCATCGAGGATATCTACAAGCGAGTTTGAAATTTAGAAATATTTGACCAAGAATGATCCTGAAAAGGCTGAGCAAGCACTAGGTCGCCTTTGATCTGAGCCCTTAAAACGGGATCGCTTTGAGGTAGCGTTTTCGCGTCGTTTCCCTTGGGCCGGGAGGAGCGGAAGACGATGAAGGTCTCGAAATTTTCCGACGCGCAGAAGGCGCTCATCCTGAAGCAGGGCGCGGACGGGATTCCCATCGCGGAGATCTGCCGGCGTGCCGGGATCAGCCAGTCGCGAGGGCTGGCATGTCAATCAGAAGCCGATTCGAAGGATCTACAATGAGTTAGGCTTGCAACTTCGGAAAAAGACGCCCAAGCGCCGGGTCAAAGCGACGCTTCGCGAGGATCGTGCACCGGCGACGCGACCGAACGATGTCTGGGCAATGGACTTTGTCCATGATCAGCTCGCCACGGGGCGCAAGATCCGGGTTCTGACGGTGGTCGACACCTTCGGCGTTTCTCGCCGGCGATCGATCCGCGCGTCAGCTATCGCGCCGAGAACGTCGTCGCCACGCTGGAAAGCGTCTGCGCGAAACTTGGCTACCCGAAGCCGATCCGGGTCGATCAAGGCTCCGGGTTCGTTAGCCGCGACCTCTGTCCAGGACGCTCCATCCGAATGGACCGTCTTGACAGCCTCGTCGTCGAGGCCCTGACGAAAAATCTGCTTCCACCGGATCGCTTGGCCAGTGTCCTGTCGGCTGTGATCGACGCCCGCTCGGGTCGTGCCGAAGAAGTCGAGGAGCGGATCAAGCGGTTGGAACAGACCCGATTCGAGGCAAGGGACAAGCTTCGGCGCCTTGTCGATCTCATCGAGACCAGCGACATCGTCGACGACGAAATCAAGAGCCGCATCGCCCTGCTCCGCGACGAGATCGCAAAGGTCAATGCCGAGCTCGAACGGCTCCAGGCGCCGCGATCGGGTCAGGACGACTTTTCCACGAGGTGCTGGCGCGATTCGGCCAGCTCGTGGCGGAGGATATCGCGAATGGCCCAATCCCGTTCCGGAAAGGCTACCTACGGGCGCTGCTCGATCGCGTGGAGGTCGACGACGGCGTCGTCCGTCTCATCGGAAGCACCCACGTGCTGGCGCAGGCCATCAAGGACGGCCCCGCCAATGTGCAGGAAGTTCGCAGATCTGTACCGAAGTGGCGCGCCCGACACGATTCGAACGTGTGACCTTTGCCTTCGGAGGGCAACGCTCTATCCAGCTGAGCTACGGGCGCAAACCGTGCAGGCTGGATAGCCGATCCCAACGGCTTCGGCAATGCGGGATTTTGGATCGC
>SEEM01000018.1 GCA_004144595.1 Hyphomicrobiales bacterium | reverse complement strand
AAGGCCCTGGACCTGACGCGGACCCACGCGTCCGAGGTGGAATACTGGCCGACCGTCGATCCCACGGTGTTCCAGGGCTCGCGCGAGCAGAAGCTCGACGCCTATCGCGACGTCCGGGACGGCTTGGTCAAGCGGATCAAGCAACGCCTCCAGAACTGAGTGCGCTCACCGCACCAACACAGCCCCGCCGCAGCGCACGCCGCTGACCCAGCTATCGGCCTGGCCGAGCCCGATGCCGAGCGTGCCGAGTACGCCGTTCAGGATCTGGTCGAGGGGCGTCGCCGCATTGCCGATGATGCCGCCGACCAGCCCGTCGAGGCCGGGCAATCCGAGGCCGAGCCCCAACGCCTCCACGCGCAGCTCGAGGTCGCCGACGAGGCGGCCCAGCAGGGTGGCGACGAAATTCTGGGTCGAGGTCGTCTTCTTGTCGCCGCGCTGGATTTCCGGATAGCTGAAACTGACCGTGGTCTCCGAGAGGTTCGTCATCGTGACATGGGCGCGGCCGGTGACCTTGGCGAGCCCGGCAGCGTTCACGAGGGTCGCGGCGGGTGGGTTCGGCGCCCGGCTGAAATTGTTGAAATCCGCCATCGAGACCTGCCCGATCCAGGCGTCGACCACGGCTGGCGTGACGCCGAGCCTGACGCTCGAGGTCGAGACGTCGCCGGGCGAGCATTGGATGCCGGTGAGGCGGGCGGTGGCGGCGGCCAGTTCGAGATAGAGCGGCAGCCGAACCACCGAGGCGGCACCGGAGCCGACGAGGTCGACAGTCAGCAAAAGCCGCGTCTGTGCGGTATGCACGCTCGATCCGGCACGCCCGACCCGAACCAGGCTGGTTCCCACCGGCCGTTCGCCGATGCCGAGCTTGAGCGAGGCGGCGGCTATCCCCGGCAAATTCATGTTGAGGCCGACATCGATCTGGCGATTGCCATTGGCGATCTGGGCGACGGCCGAGACGATATCGAGCGCCGTGAGCGAAGCCGCGAGCGGCTTGGGTCCGGAGAGCGGCTTGTCGCCGGCGGGGCCGAAGGACATGAGCGAGGCGAGCTTGACCGGCAGGTTGCTCGCCGATGCCGTCGCGAGCCGGCCTAGCGCCGCGGTGGCGGTGCTGCTGCGCGTATCATGGTCGCGCGAGGCGTCGACGATGGCCGCCAGCACGTCGCCGAGGCGCACGTCGGCCTTCAGCACGTCGTCATAGGTCGCCGCCGTCAGGTCGAGGCGGGTGGCAAGGCGCTTCGCGAAGTCGAACAGGTCGACCCGCGCCTTGATCAGCGCGTCGTAATCCATGACGGAGAGCGACACGCCGCCGCCCAGCAGGCCGCCCAGCAAGCCATTGAGCAGGCCGCCATCGAGCTTGAGCAGGCGGGAGCCGACGGCGAACGAGGCCTGGGCATCCTGAAAGGCAATGGCGCTGGAGCCGATCGCCACGTCCCCGCTGCTGACGCTCGCCACGGTCGAGCTGCCCGCTGCGTGCGGGCCGCCCTCCGGTGCCGGCGCGGCGACGGATGACGCAGCGAGCACGCGGCCGAGCAGCAGCGGCGCTGTCGTCCGCATGTCGATCCTGGCTGCATTCGCGACCGTGGCCGCGCTCGGAACGAAGCGCGCTTCGGAAGCCAGGTTCGGATCGGGCGTATACACCCCCGTCTGCAGGGTCTGGATCGCGGAACCGGTAAAGCCGTTCTGGGTGGCGCTGGCCTGGGCTGCGGCCAGAGCGCGCGGCAGATCGCTCGCGGCTGCGAGAACGGCGAGGTCGTTGGCGGTCTGGAGCTTGCGCTTCTCGTAGAAGAAATTGCCGACATCGACGGCCATGGCGCCGAAGCCGAACAGAGCCGTGGCGGAGACGGCGAAAAGGATCGCCGTGCCGCCTCGCTGATCGCCAAGGAAGTTCCTGAGCCCGAGCATGCGTCCCTCCTGACATCGAGATCGCGAAATCTGTTCAATACCCGCCGCGTTGGACGATCGCCCGGCGCTCAATCATGGGTTGTGGAAGCGAAACCAGCCGGCTCAGGTTGTCATAGAGCGAGCCGCTCATGTCATAGGCGACGGCGACCTCGAAGCTCTGCATCTGCGGGCCGGTCTGGCCCGTGCGGACCCTGATTTTCTCCGGGTCGATAAAAGCATAGGAGCCGGCATGGGCCGTGATGAAGTCGCGGGCGATCTGGGATCGCTCGGTGTCGCTCAAGCCCGATACGGACGAGCGCGCCGCCTCGGCAGCGATCTGTTGGATGCTGTGGTAGAGGCCGAAGACATAGCCGTAGCCCATGATGCCGACCAGCAGCAGGAGCAAAATCGGCGCGACGAAAGCGAACTCGATCGCGGTGGTCGCGCGCCGATCGCGGGGGAAGCGGGATAGGGCAGGCAGCATGGCCGTTCCTCGATGAAGAGATACAACCAAAAGTTGTAAATCTCTCCTCTTGATGAAAGGTAAACACGCTGCGAGCCAAGCAATCGCCGTTCAGCTGCGGTCAATGGCTTAAGTAAAATTTTACGCGGCTACGGTTGCTTGATCCGTACACCGCCGCCGTTCCGAGTGATCCCCGCCAATGCCTTCGACATCCCCTGCGGAACCCGGTGCGGCTCGCGCGGAGCGATTGTCGCCCGGTGGTGGTCTCCTTGTCGGGCTCGTCTGTCTGCTGGTCAGTTTCGGAGCGCTCGCGAGCCTGCCCGGCCCGACCGACGGCTCCGAGCCGGTCGCGATCGTCTTTCCGCCCTGGACGGATGGCGCGGAGGCCGTGGCGCTGAGCTTCGCGGCCGGTCATCGTGTCCTGCGCAGCGGCCGCTTCAGCGCGGTTGTCGTCGTCGCGCCGACGCTGAACGGAAAGGCGCGCTCGCTGCCGAAAGGGGCGTGGTTCTCCCTCGTCCTGGCCGGTCTTGCGGGATGCCTCGATAGCTCCGGCAGAACGGAACCGACGTCATGATCTGGTCGCTGTCGGCGGTGCGCCACAGGGTCGCGCAGGCCCTGCTCGCGCTCGGATTGCTTCATGTGCCGCTGCTGGCGCTGGCCTTCTGGGCCAACGGAGCTGCGGGCTTCGTCCCTGTGCTGATGGCAGCGGTCGCCGCGCTGGCAACCGTGTTCATCTATCGCCTTGCCGGGCCGGCGATCGTGACGCAGCTCGTGATCGCGGCCGTACTGATCGGGCAGGTCTCGATCCTGGTGTTCAGCTTTGCCGGCCATCCCTGGCAGCCGGACATCCACATGTATTACTTCGCGGTGCTGGCGCTGCTCGCCGGCTTCTGCGACTGGCGGCCGATCCTGATGGGCGCGACGTTGACGGCCGCGCACCATCTCGTGCTGCAATACGCCTTGCCGGCTGCCGTCTTCTACCAGGGCGGCAACCTGTGGCGCGTGATGCTGCACGCGGTGATCGTCATCATCGAGACGTCGTTCCTCGCGGTCTTCGCCGTGGTGATGCAGCGCATGTTCGCCATGAACGAGCAGAATCTCGCGCGGGCACAGGAAGTCGCGGAGCGCGAGCGCATCGCCGGCGAGAAGGAGCGCAACCTTGCCGAAGAGCTGGGGCGACGCGCCGCAATGCTGCGCGATGTCGTCGCCGGCTTCCGCGCCCAGATGGACCAGGCGATGGCCGTGCTCGATCATTCCGCTGCGGCGATGAACACCGAGGCCGGGGCGCTGACCGAAACCTCCGACCATGTCCGGCGCCAGACCGCGATGGTCTCCGATTCCGCTGCCGGCACGATGGACAGCATCGACCATCTTTCGGCCGCCAGCACCGAGCTCGTCGCTTCGATCGGCGAGATCGGGCGCAATGCCGGACAATCTGCCGATGGCTCGAAGGCGGCGGCGGAACTGGCGCGGCGCGCCAGCGCCGAAATCGAGCATCTCGCCCAGAGCAGCGAGAATGTCGGCGCCGTCGTCGAGATCATCCGCGGCATCGCCGCCCAGACCAGCATGCTCGCGCTCAACGCCACGATCGAGGCGGCGCGCGCCGGCGAGATGGGGCGCGGCTTCGCCGTCGTCGCCAGCGAGGTCAAGACGCTCTCGGCCCAGACGGCCAAGGCCACCGACGAGGTCTCGCAGCAGATCGGGACGATGCAGCAGGCCTCGCAGCGTTCGCTCAAGGCGATCCGCGACATCGTCGAGGCGATCGGCGATGTCGAGAGCGTCGCCAATGCGATCGCGCTCTCAGTCGACGAGCAGAGCCGCGCAACCGCCGAGATCGCCCATCAGGTCCGCCTGTCCTTCGAGGGCGCGCAGCGCAGCGCGGATGTTGCCGGGGGCTTCGAGGTCATGACCCGCCAGACCCATGGCGCTGCCCAGCAATTGCAGGGCGCAGCGAGCGCGCTCGCCCAGCAGGCGCAGGAGATCCGCCAGGACGTGGCGAGCTTCTGCGGCCGCATCGCCGCCGCCTGACTCCTACCAGGCGCGGCCGGGCCCCACCGGGCCGACGCCGAGGAAGATGCCGAGGCTCGCTGCGATATCGGCGAAGCTGCCGCGTCGCCCGAGCGGCTCGGTCCCGATGCCCGGGCCGAAAGCGATGATCGGCACATGCTCGCGCGTGTGGTCGGTGCCGGGCCAGCTCGGATCGTTGCCATGGTCGGCCGTGACGACGGCGATGTCGCCGGGCCGCAGCGCCGCTTCGATATGCGGCAGGCGCCTGTCAAAAGCTTCGAGTGCCGCCGCATAGCCGGGGATGTCGCGCCGATGGCCGAACTCGGTGTCGAAATCGACGAGATTGACGAAGCAGAAGCCGCCATCCGGCAGGCCGTCCCAGGCTTCCAGCGCCGCATCGAGCATGGCCGCATTGCCGAAGGGCTTGATCTCGGTCTCGGTCGCGCGGTGAGCGAAGATGTCGCCGATCTTGCCGACGGTGACGACCATGCGCCCTTGCGTCGCCAGCCGGTCGAGGATCGTCTCGTCCGGCGGCGGGATGGCAAAATCCTTGCGGTTTGCGGTCCGGGTGAAGCCCTCTTCCGGCGATCCCACGAAGGGGCGGGCGATGACGCGGCCGATCCGAAGGGGGTCGACGAGTCCCCGGGCGACCTTGCAGAGGGCATAGAGGCGATCGAGGCCGAAATGCTCCTCATGCGCTGCGATCTGGAGAACGGAATCGACCGAGGTGTAGCAGATCGGCTTGCCCGTCCGGATATGCTCCGGCCCAAGCTCGTCGATGATCGCGGTGCCCGAGGCATGCCTGTTGCCGAGGATGCCGGGCAGGGCGCCTTGCTTGACGATGCCGGCGACCAGTTCCGGCGGGAAGGAGTTCTCCAGATCGGTGAAATAGCCCCATTGGAACGGAACGGGGCAGCCGGCGATCTCCCAATGACCGGACGGCGTGTCCTTGCCCTGGCTGACCTCGACGCCATAGCCCCAGCGCCCTTCGGGGCTGGCCGGCATCGCGACGCCGGGGAGAGGCCGGCCGGTCGAGGCTTCGCAGGCATGGGCGAGCCCGAGCCGCACGAGGTTCGGCAGCTGGAGAGGCCCGCTGCGCAGCCCCTCGCGATCGCCGCGCCCATCGGCGCAGGCATCGGCGATATGGCCGAGCGTGTCGGAGCCGGCATCGCCATAGGCTGCCGCATCGGCCGCGCCGCCGCAGCCGACCGAGTCCAGAACGATCAGGAGCGCGCGCGCCATGCTCAGTCCCTCACCGCGGCGGTGCTGGCGGTATCGAGATTGAGCGCGGCGGCCAGAAGCGCTTGGGTATAGGCCTCGCGCGGCGAAGCGAAGATCTGTTCCGCCGGGCCTTCCTCGACCACCTTGCCATTCTGCATCACCACCACCCGGTGCGACAGCGCCCTGACGACCTTGAGGTCGTGGCTGATGAAGAGATAGCCCAGCTTGCGCCTGGTTTGCAGGCCACGCAGCAATTCGACGATCTGCGCCTGCACGGACATGTCGAGCGCCGAGGTCGGCTCGTCCAGCACGACGAATTTCGGATCGAGCGCCATCGCCCGCGCGATGGCGATGCGCTGGCGCTGGCCGCCCGAGAATTCGTGCGGGTAGCGATCCATCGCCGCTGGATCCAAGCCCACATCGACGAGCGCCTGCGCGACGATTTCGCGGCGCTGCGAGTAGGTCAGGTTCGGCTGCTGGATCGCGAGCCCCTCGGCCACGATCTCGGCCACCGACATGCGCGGCGAAAGCGAACCGTACGGGTCCTGGAAGACGACCTGGAGGTCCTTGCGCTTCGGCCGGACCTGCGTGCTGGAAAGCCCGTCGATGCGGTCGCCCAGGAAGACGATGGGCCCTTCCGAGGCGATCAGCCGGAGGATGGCGAGGCCGAGCGTGGTCTTGCCCGAGCCGGACTCGCCGACGACGCCCAGCGTTTCGCCTTCGCGCACCATGACCGATATGCCGTCCACCGCCTTCACATGGCCGGTCGTGCGGCGCAGCAGGCCGGATTTGACCGGGAACCAGACCTTGATCGGCCCGGCCTCGAGCAGCGTCGCGGCGTCCGTCGGGACGGGGGTGGGGCGGCCTTTCGGCTCGGCCGCGAGCAGGCGTTTGGTGTAGTCATGCTGCGGATTGCCGAAGATTTCGGCCACCGGGCCGTGCTCGACGATCTTGCCCTTCAGCATCACGCAGACCCGGTCGGCGATGCGCCTGACGATGCCGAGATCATGGGTGATGAACAGCATCGCCATGCCGAGCCGGCCTTGAAGCTCCTTGAGCAGCTTCAGGATCTGCGCCTGCACGGTGACGTCGAGCGCGGTCGTCGGTTCGTCGGCGACCAGCAATTCGGGCTCGTTGGCGAGAGCCATCGCGATCATCACGCGCTGGCGCTGGCCGCCGGACAACTGATGCGGATATGCGTCGAGCCGGCTCGCCGCGTCGCGGATGCCGACGAGGTCGAGCAGTTCCAGCGTTCGGGTGCGCTGCTTCTCGCCGCGCAGGCCCTTGTGCAGTTCGAGGATCTCGCCGATCTGCCGCTCGATCGTATGGAGCGGGTTGAGCGAGGTCATCGGCTCCTGGAACACCATGGTGATGTCGTTGCCGCGCACCTTGCGCATCGCGTCCTCGTCGGCCGCGATCAGGTCCTGGCCGTTGAACATCACCTTGCCGGAAGGATGATGCGCCGCCGGATAGTTCAGAAGCTTCAGGATCGACAGGGCCGAGACCGATTTGCCCGAGCCGGATTCGCCGACCAGCGCGAGCGTCTCGCCCTTGGCGATCGAGAAGGAGACGCGGTCGACCGCAAGCGTCTCCCGCCCGCCCTGGCGGAAGGCGACCGAGAGGTCTTCGACGGAAAGCAGGGGCGCGCTCATGCGAAGGTCTTCCGCGGGTCGAAGGCGTCGCGCACCGCTTCGCCGATGAAGATCAGCAGCGACAGCATCAGGGCGATCACGATGAAGCCGGAGAGGCCGAGCCAGGGCGCCTGGAGATTGGCCTTGCCCTGCGCCAATAGCTCGCCGAGCGACGGCGAGCCCGGCGGCAGGCCGAAGCCGAGGAAGTCGAGCGAGGTCAGCGTGGTGATCGAGCCGTTCAGGATGAAGGGCAGGAAGGTCAGCGTCGCGACCATCGCGTTCGGCAGCAGATGCCGGATCATGATGGTGCGATTGGAGAGGCCGAGCGCGCGCGCTGCCCGGACATATTCGAAATTGCGCGCCCGCAGGAACTCGGCGCGGACGACGCCGACCAATGCGACCCAGGAGAACAGCAGCAGGATGCCGAGCAGCACGAAGAAGCTCGGCGTGATGATCGCCGCGACGATGATCAGCAGGTAGAGCGCGGGGATCGAGGTCCAGATCTCGATGAGGCGCTGGAAGATCAGGTCTGTCCAGCCGCCGAAATAGCCCTGGATGGCGCCGGCCGCGATGCCGATCACCGAGGAGAAGGCGCACAGGATCAGCCCGAACAGCACGGAGATGCGGAAGCCGTAGATCAGGCGCGCGACCACGTCACGGCCCTGGTCGTCGGTGCCGAGCCAGTTCCATTCGAGGTCGCGGCAGGTCGAACCGCCCGTACGCTCGGCGATCGCCCTGCACTGCTCGTCCTTGAGCAGCCAGGTCGGCGGCGCGGGAGCCGGCACCGGCAGGTCGAGGTTGTGCGTGCGGTAGGAGTAGCGGATCGGCGGCCAGATCGCGAAGCCGTTGGCCGCGATCTCCTTGGCGATGACCGGGTCGCGATAATCGGTGGTGGCGAGGAAGCCGCCGAACTTCTCTTCCGGATAGTTCACCGCGACCGGGAACAGCCACTCGTCCTTGTAGCGGACGACGAGCGGCCGGTCGTTGGCGATGAACTCGGCGACGAGCGTCAGCAGGAACAGGGCGAGGAACAGCCAGAGAGACCACCAGCCGCGCCTGTTCGCCTTGAAGTTGTTGAGCCGCCGCCGGTTGATCGGCGAGAGCTTGAGCCAGCCCTGCTTCGCCTCGGCCGGTGCGAGCGGGATATCGCTACGCAGGGCCGGCGGAGGAGCGTCGATCAGCGTGTCCATGCTCACGCCTCCCGGCTCTCGAAATCGATGCGGGGATCGACCCAGCTATAGGTCAGGTCGGTGATCAGGTGCACGACGAGGCCGATCAGCGAGAAGATGAAGAGATTGGCGAAGACGACCGGATAGTCGCGGTTGACGATCGCCTCGAAGGAGAGAAGGCCGAGCCCGTCGAGCGAGAAGATCGTCTCGATCAGCAGCGATCCCGCGAAAAGCGCATGGACGAAGGCGCCGGGGAAGCCGGCGATCACGATCAGCATCGCATTGCGGAAGACATGGCCGTAGAGCACGCGCCGCTCGCTGAGGCCCTTCATCCGGGCGGTCAGCACGTATTGCTTCCTGATCTCGTCGAGGAAGGAGTTCTTGGTCAAAAGCGTCGAGGTCGCGAAGGCGCCGAGCGCCATCGCCAGGACCGGCAGGGCGATGTGCCAGAGATAATCCTTCGCCTTGCCGAAGAGGCTGAGCTCGGCCCAGTTGTCGGAGGTCAGTCCCCTCAGCGGGAAGATCTGCCAGAAGGAGCCGCCGGCGAAGAGCACGATCAGCAGGATCGCGAAGAGGAAGCTCGGGATGGCATAGCCGACGATGACGACGGCGCTCGTCCAGGTGTCGAAGCGCGAGCCTTCCTTCATCGCCTTGCGGATGCCGAGCGGGATCGAGATCGCGTAGGAGATCAGCGTCATCCACAGGCCGAGCGTGATCGAGACCGGCAGCTTCTCCTTGATCAGCTGGAGCACCGGCGCATCGCGGAAATAGGACCGGCCGAAATCGAAGCGGGCATAGTCACTGAGCATCTTCAGGAAGCGCTCATGCGCCGGCTTGTCGAAGCCGAACTGCTTCTCCAGCTCCTTGATGAAGGCGGGATCGAGCCCCTGCGCGCCGCGATAGGCGGACCCATCGCCCTGCGCTCCGGCATCGCCGCCCTGGCCGCCGCCGACGCGGTCGGCAGCCCCGCCGCTATTGGGGTTCTGCAGCTGCGAGATGACGCGTTCGACCGGCCCGCCCGGTGCGAACTGCACGATGACGAAGGAGACGAGCAGGATGCCGAACAGTGTCGGCACCATCAGCGCAAGGCGCCGGGCGATATAGCTCAGCATGCCCGGGTCACGCCTTTCCGATCCGCTTGGCCTTCTCGGCGTCGTACCACCAGATGCCCGGCGCGCCGGACGCGTATTTCGGCTTGGTCGCCGGCCGGTCGTACATGTCCCAATAGGCCAGCCATTCCTCGTCGTTCCACCACATCGGGATCCAGTAGCGGCCGGCCCGCAGCAGGCGATCGAGGCATTTGGCGGCGACGGTGCAGTCGGCATAGCTCTTGGCCTGGCCGATCGCAGCGATCATCGCATCGATGGCGGGATGGCCGATGCCGCCGACATTGCGCGAGCCCTTGGTTTTCGCCGCTTCCGAGCCATAGACGATGCTGAGCGTGTCGCTGGGGATCGAACCGCCCGAGAGCGCCATGCTCATGATGTCGAAATCGAACTCCTGAAGCCGGCGCTGATACTGCGCGGGGTCGACGAGCCGCGAGGTGGCGTTGATGCCGAGCCGCTTGAGATTGGCCTGGAAGGGCTGCGTATGCGGCTGCAGGGCTGGGCTGGAATCGAGGAACTCGATCTCGAAGGGCTGGCCGTTCGGCAGCTTCATCACGTTGCCGTCGCGCTTGCAGCCGGCGGCGCGCAGCATCTCGTCGGCCTTGCGTAGCAGGTTGCGGTCGCTGCCCGAGCCGTCCGATACCGGAGGCAGGAAGGGCTCGCCGAAGACCTCGTCCGGCACCTTGCCGCGCCAAGGCTCCAGCAGCTTCAGTTCTTCCGGCGAAGGCTTGCCGACGGCCTTCGAATCCGAGTTCTCGAAATAGGAGGTCATGCGCTCATAGGAGCCGAACATGATGGTCTTGCGCGTCCATTCGAAATCGAAGGCGAGCCCCAGCGCCTCGCGGATGCGCGGATCGGCGAATTTCTCGCGGCGCGTATTGTAGACCCAGCCCTGCGAGCCGACCGGCTCGGTCTTCGGCAGGGTTTCCTTCTTCACCTTGCCCTCGTGCACGGCCGGAAAATCGTAGCCAGTCGCCCAGATGCGCGACGTGAATTCCTCCTGGAAGGTGATGGCGCCGCCCTTGAAGGCTTCGAATGCCACCTGCCGGTCGCGGAAATACTCCCAGCGAACCCGGTCGAAATTATTGGTGCCGATATTTACCGGCAGATCCTTGGCCCAATAGTCCGGCACGCGCTCGAACTCGATGAAGCGGCCCTGCTCGAAACGCCCGACCTTGTAGGCGCCGGAGCCGAGCGGCGGCTCCAGCGTCGATGCGGTGAAATCCCGCGTCGACCAGTACTTCTCCGAGAACACTGGCAGGCCGGCGATGACGAGATGCAGGTCGCGCCCGCGCTTCGGCGAGAACTTTGCCACGAAGACGTCGTCGCCCTCCGCTTCCGCCGAGACGAGTTCGTTCAGGAGCAGGCGATAGGATGGATGCCCCTTCGCCTTCAGGATGTCCATCGAGAAGGCGACGTCGCGCGCCGTCACCCGCGAGCCGTCATGGAACTTCGCTTCGGGCCTCAGCCGGAAGCGATAGGTCAGCTTGTCCGCGGAAACCGCGACGCTCTTCGCCAGCAGACCGTAAGCCGAACCGGGCTCGTCGCCGGAGCCCGCCATCAAGCTGTCGAAGCAGGCATCCATGCCGGCCGCGCCATCGCCCTGCAGCACGTATGTGTTGAGCGTGTTGAAGGTGTCGAAACTCTGGTTGCCGCCGCCGCGCTTGATCTGGACGGTGAGAAGGCCGCCCTTCGGCGCCTCGGGGTTCACATAGGCGAAATGCGGAAAGTCGGGAGGCAGGGCGAGCTCGCCGAAGGTCGAGAGCCCGTGCGATTCCGTGTCCTGCGCCAGCGCCGCCTGTGGAAGCTGGGGCAGGGCGCCGGCGGCGGTCGCGGCCCCTGCAGCTTCCAGCAATCTGCGGCGTGTAATGCGCATCGCCATCGTTTCGCGTCTCCGTCTGATTCGCCGTTGTCCTGTGTCGCCTGCGCGGAAGGCTACGGCAATGGCTGGCAGGAGCACGATTGTGCGGGCCTGCACGGGGCGGGAGCAAGGCGAAGAAACGAAAAAGCCGGGCAAAGCCCGGCTTCGTGATCGCGGATTGGGCGCTCGCCTGACGGCTCAGGGCTTTGGCAGCGGCTTGGGCGCGTCGGCCAGCGAGTTGAGATAGGCGACCACGTCGGCGCGGGTCTCGGGCTTGGCGATGCCGGCGAAGGCCATGATCGTACCGGGCACATAGGCCTTCGGGTTCTTCAGGAAATGGTCGAGGCCGTCGGCGTCCCAGCTCTTGTCGTTGCGGGCCTTCATCGCGGCGGAGTAGCCGAAGCCGGCGACCGATCCTTCCGGGCGACCGTAGACCTCGTAGAGATGTGGGCCGACCTTATTGGCGCCGCCCTTCTCGAAGGTGTGGCAGGCCTTGCAGGCGGCGGTTGCCCTCTCGCCCTTGGCCGGGTCGGCCTTGGCCAGGCGCACCGCGATCGGCTCCTCGGCTACTGCCGCGGCGGCGGCGGCACCGGCGGCTGCAGGCTCTTCGCTCGGCAGGTCGAAGCCCGGCACGGCCGGCTTGTGCGGTGCGAAGACGATGCCGGCCGTCATGCTGAGGCCCATCACGACGAGCAGCGTGGAGAGAACCGCGCCGGCAATCTTGTTGGCTTCGATGTTCATCGTATCCGAACCCTGGGTGCCCTCCGCGGCCGAGGCCCGGGAGACGAGATAGCGCTTGGCCGGAGTCTTGAAAGGCTCCAGCTTCTGCCGTTGCTTAACCGCTTTGCGCGCTTCATTGCAACTCGTATAAGCACGCACCGTTTGAGACTTTTTGCCGCCGCCGGCTTTCACCGTGGGCAGCCCAGCCGAGCATGCTTCCGAAAATGGCCAACCCGCTGATCCTGATCCCGGCCCGCATGCAGGCGACGCGCCTGCCCGGCAAGCCGCTCGCCGACATCCATGGCGAGCCCATGATCGTCCATGTCTGGCGCCGCGCGGTCGCCTCCGGCGCAGGAGACGTGGCGGTCGCGACCGATGCGCCGGAAATCGCGGCCGCGATCGAGGCGGCCGGCGGCAAGGCGGTGATGACCAGCGCCGACCACCAGACCGGCTCGGACCGGATCAAGGAGGCTGCCGACATCCTCGACCCTGAACGCCGCTACGACATCATCGTCAACGTCCAGGGGGATTTCCCCACCTTGGCGCCGTCGGCCATCGCCGATGCGGTGAAGCCGCTCGCCGATCCGGCTGTGGATATCGCGACGCTCGCCGGCGTGATCGACGACGAGGAGGAGACGAGAGCGCCGAGCGTCGTGAAGCTCATCGGCAGCGAGATCGCGCCGGGGCATATGCGCGCCCTCTATTTCACGCGCGCCACGGCACCCTACGGCGAGGGTCCGCTCTATCACCATGTCGGCCTCTACGCCTATCGCCGCGCCGCTCTCGACCGTTTCGTCAGCCTGCCGCAGTCGCCGCTCGAGCTGCGCGAGAAGCTGGAGCAGCTCCGCGCGCTGGAAGACGGCATGCGCATCGACGTCATCGTCATCGACCATGTGCCGCGTGGCGTCGATACGCCGCCCGATCTCGACCGCGCCCGTGCCATTCTGAAGTCCCGCTGAGGCCGGTCAGCGAGCGCGCCACAACAGAAGCCGAGGAGCTTGAAGTCGTCCCATGTCCTTCGTCGTGTCTTATCAGGGTGAGCCCGGAGCCTTCTCCTCGCAGGCGGCCCTCCAGGTGTTTCCAGACTGCGAGCTCCTGCCCTGCGCCACCTTCGAGGATGCGCTCTCGGCCGTCAGCGACGGCAAGGCCCGCTACGGCATGATCCCGATCGATAACTCGATCGCCGGCCGCGTCGCCGACATCCATCATCTGCTGCCGCGCTCGGGCCTGCATATCATCGGCGAGCATTTCCTGCCGATCCGCTTCCACCTGATGGCCGCGAGGGGCGCGACGCTCGCCACGATCCAGACGGTGCAGAGCCATATCCATGCGCTCGGCCAGTGCCGGAAGATCATCCGCAAGCTCGGCCTCAAGGCCGAGGTCGCAGCCGACACGGCCGGCTCCGCCCGCCAGGTCGCCGAGGCCAACGATCCGACGCGCGCGGCCATTGCCCCCCGCATCGCGGCTGAAGTCTACGGCCTCGATATCCTGATGGAGGATATCGAGGACGAGAAGCACAACACCACGCGTTTCGTCGTGCTCTCGAAATATCCAGAATACGCCCGCCAGGGCGTCGGCCGGACGGTGACGACGCTGATGTTCCGTGTGCGCAACATCCCGGCCGCGCTCTACAAGGCGATGGGCGGCTTCGCCACCAACGGCGTCAACATGACCAAGCTGGAAAGCTACATGGTGGACGGTCATTTCTCGGCGACGATGTTCTATGCCGACGTCGAGGGCCATCCCGACGACCCGGCGCTGCGGCGCGCGCTCGACGAACTCTCCTATTTCTCGAAGGAGATGAAGATCATGGGCGTCTACTCCGCCAATGACTTCCGCTCGACGATCGAGGAGGCCGGCGAGTAACGCACTGAGCCGGCGTCTTTCGTCGTATCACGCAGGATATTTCTTCGGAACCACGCCGTCATACCGGGATGACCGTGTAGTTCCGAGGGTGAAATGCGAGCTTGGGCAGCGGAACGTCAGATCCGCTCGCCTTCGAGCGCCCAGGCCCGCACCAGCGTGTTGGCGATGGCGATATGCTGCGGGCAGGCAAGCCCGTCCGGGTGCTTGCCTTCCAGCATCTGGAGAACCTCCTCGCGCGGGAACCAGCGGCCTTCTTCGAGCTCGGTCATGTCGAGCGTGATCTCGTCGCCGAGCGCCTCGGCGATGCAACCCATCATGATCGAGGAGGGGAAGGGCCAGGGCTGCGAGGCGAGATAGCGCACGTTGCCAACCTTTAGGCCCGCCTCCTCCCAGCTCTCGCGCCTGACCGCGTCCTCGATCGTCTCGCCCGGTTCGACGAAGCCGGCGATGCAGGAATACATGCCCGGCGCGAACCGGGCCTGGCGTGCCAGCAGGCAGGCATCGCCGCGCGTCACCAGCATGATCACGACCGGATCGGTGCGCGGGAAATGCATCGCGCCGCAAGCGGTGCATTCACGCCGCCAGCCCGAGGCGCCGGCGACAGTCCGTCCGCCGCACTGGGCGCAGAACCGGTGGCGTGCGTGCCAGTCGAGCACGGCCTTGGCCTCGCCGAGCGGGCCGACCTCGTCCTCCGGCACGATACGCTTCAGCGCGACCGAGCGCAGATCGGTGACGAACAGCTCCGCCCGTTCCTTCAGCGGCTCCGCGAGGGCCTTGTCGAGCAGGCGGGCGAAGCGCGGCGTCCCGTCCTCGCCCGTGCCCATGAAGATTTCTTCGGCGGCCGGGCCTAGCATCTCGGTCTCGCCGTGGCTGAACCAGACCGTCAGCGCCTCGCCGTCGAGGCGTTTCAGGATAGGCGTCTCGCCCGCGACCACGGCGATCCGCGTGTCCGAGCGGTGGCGCAAGGCCGCCACCGCATCGGGCTTGTTGCGCAGGTCCTCGCGCCGGTCGAGCCGGTTGATCGCGAAGCCAGTGAGGGAGGAGCGTTCGCGGTGGGGCAGGGCGTCGTTCATGCTTCGGGTCTAGACCCGCGACGCCTTGCCGCGCAAGCGCCTCTCACGCCTGCCCGCGTCCGCGCAGAAGGTGGATGATCCCGGAGAAATCCATGCCGCCTTCGCCCCACGCATTATGCAGCCCGAAGAGCTGCGCGGCGGCCGCGCCGAGCGGGGTAGACGCGCCCGCCGCCTGCGCCGCTTCCTGCGAAAGCTTCAGGTCCTTCAGCATCAGCGCCGAGGCGAAGCCGGGCTTGTATTCGTTGTTGGCCGGCGAGGTCGGCACCGGTCCCGGTACCGGGCAGTATGTGTTCAGCGACCAGCACTGGCCCGACGAGGTCGAGGCGACGTCGAACAGGGCCTGATGCGACAGGCCGAGCTTCTCGCCCAGCACGAAGGCTTCGGAGACGCCGATCATCGAGATTCCCAGGATCATGTTGTTGCAGATCTTGGCTGCCTGCCCGTTGCCGGCGCCGCCGCAATGCACGATCCGGCGCCCCATCCTGGCGAGGATCGGCTCGCCGCTGGCGAAGGCGTCCTCCGTGCCGCCGACCATGAAGGTGAGGGTGGCGCCCTTGGCGCCGCCGGTGCCGCCCGAAACCGGGGCATCGAGCGAAAGACAGCCACGCTCCGCCGCCAGCGCATGGGCTTTGCGCGCGCTCTCGACATCGATGGTCGAGGAATCGATCAGGAGCGTACCGGGCTTCACCGCCGGCAGGATATCGGCCCAGACTGCGAGCACATGCTTGCCGGCCGGCAGCATCGTGACGACGACCTCCGCATCGGCCACGGCTTCCCTGGCCGAGCCGGCGATGCCGACGCCGATCTCGGCAGCGGCATCTTTGGAGGCCTGCACGAGATCGAAGGCTTTGACGCTATGCCCGGCCTTGACGAGGTTCGCGGCCATCGGGCCGCCCATATTGCCGAGGCCGATGAAGGCGATGTTGGTCATGCTGCGCTTCTCCCGATTTTATCTTGGTTGTCATCCCGGACGCCGCAGGCGATCCAGGATCGTCGTCAGAAAAAGATGCCTAGTCGTCATGCGATCCCGGATCGCCTTGCGGCGTCCGGGATGACCGCCTTCGGCGGTCAATTCCCCTTCGCCCGCCCCACCAGCCCGCGTGCGACGATCATCCGCATCACCTCGTTGGTCCCCTCGAGGATCTGGTGGACGCGCAGGTCGCGGACGATCTTCTCGATGCCGTAATCGGCGAGATAGCCGTAGCCGCCATGGATCTGGAGCGCGTGGTTGGCGACTTCGAAGCCGGTATCGGTGGCAATGCGCTTGGCCATGGCGCAGAGCTTGGTCGCATCCGGTGTCTTGGCGTCCAGGGCAGCCGCCGCGCGCCAGAGCAGGCTGCGCGCCGCCTCCAGCTCTGTCGCCATGTCGGCGAGCTTGAACTGCAGGGCCTGGAAATCGGCGATGGCCGAACCGAAGGCCTTGCGCTCCTTGGCGTAGGCGATCGACCTGTCCAGCGCGCCCTGCGCCCCGCCGAGGGAGCAGGCGCCGATATTGAGCCGGCCGCCATCGAGCCCGGCCATGGCGATCTTGAAGCCGATTCCCTCCGGGCCGATTCGGTTCGCAACCGGCACGCGGCAGTTCTCGAAGATCACGGCGCGGGTCGGCTGGGCATTCCAGCCCATCTTCTTTTCGTTGGCGCCGAAGGACAGTCCGGGCGTGTCCTTCTCGACCACGATTGTCGAGATGCCAGCGGGGCCGGCCTCGCCGGTGCGCGCCATGACGACATAGACGTCGGCGACCCCGGCACCAGAGATGAACTGCTTCTGCCCGTCGAGCACGTAATGGTCGCCGTCGAGCACCGCCTTGGTCTTCAGCGCGCCTGCGTCGGAGCCGGCGCCGGGCTCGGTCAGGCAATAGCTGGCGAGGTGCTCCATCGTGCAGAGTCTCGGCAGGAAGCGCTGCCGCTGCTCGTCGGAACCGTAGCGGTCGATCATCCAGGCGCACATGTTGTGGATCGAGATATAGGCCGCGACGGTCGGGCAGCCGGTCGAGAGCGCTTCGAAGATCAGCGCCGCATCGAGCCGGGTGAGGCCGGAGCCGCCGACATCGTCCTGGATATAGATGCCGCCCATGCCGAGCGCGGCGGCGGCGCGCATCTCCTCGACCGGGAAATGCTTCTCCTCGTCCCAGCGCGCGGCATGGGGTGCCAGCGTATCAGTAGCGAAGTCCTGCGCCATGTCGCGGATGGCGATCTGGTCCTCGGTCAGGGAAAACGGGCTCAAGGCTTGCGCTCCTGCTGGCTGGCGGGCCGCGGCTTTGCGGCGTGAGGTCTTTGGGGGTGCGGGTAGGCCCCGTCATAGGCTCCGGTCCGGCTCCGATGCGGAGACCGGGCCGAGTCGAGCGCCACGAAATCCTGCTCCGTGGCCGGCTCTCCGGTCTTGCCGACGAAGACGCGTGGGCCGCGATCCGTCACCACGACGTCGCCATAGGCGATGTCGGCGGCATGGATGAAGGTTTCGATCGTCACCGGCTGGGCGGGCTGTGCCGCCCGGTTCGCCGCTGCCGCGCGCTTCTCCTCCCTCTCCGCGGTCGCCCGCTCGAGAAAAACCCGGCTTCGTTCCCGCGCGGCCTGCAGCCGCTCCTGCCACAGCTGGCGGCAGCGGGCGAGCTGCGCTTCGTTCAACGGCCCATTGTCGGATGCGCCCGGTTCGCAGAGCGCATCCTCGTCCACTGTCGCGGCATCGGGGGAGGGGCCGGCCGCCCGGGCCGGCACCGTGCCGCAGAGGAGGACGAGCGACGATGCGATGATACGCAGCGATCGCTCCATGGCCTCCTCCCTCGGTGGCGCCTCAGTTCATCGTCGGGATGACGAAGCTTGCACCGTCCTTGATACCGCTCGGCCAGCGCGCCGTCACCGTCTTGGTCTTGGTGTAGAAGCGGATCGAGTCCGGGCCGTGCTGGTTGAGGTCGCCGAAGGAGGAGCGCTTCCAGCCGCCGAAGGTGTAATAGGCCAGCGGAACCGGGATCGGCAGGTTGATGCCGACCATGCCGACCTGGACCTTCGAGGCGAAGTCGCGCGCCGCATCGCCGTCGCGGGTGAAGATCGCGGTGCCGTTGCCGTATTCGTGGTCGTTGGTGAGCTTCAGCGCCTCTTCATAGGTGTCGGCGCGCAGCACCGAGAGCACCGGCCCGAAGATCTCTTCCTTGTAGATGCGCATGTCCTTGGTGACGTTGTCGAACAGGCAGCCGCCGACATAGAAGCCGTTCTCGTAGCCCTGCATCTTGAAGTCGCGGCCGTCGACCAGCAACTTGGCTCCTTCCTGGACGCCGACATCGACATAGGACTTGATCTTCTCCATCGCCGCCTTTGTCACGACCGGGCCGTAATCGGCGTTGACGTCGGTCGAGGGGCCGATCTTGAGGCTCTCGACGCGCGGGATCAGGCGCTTGACCAGCTCGTCGGCGGTGCCCTTGCCGACGGGGACCGCGACGGAGATCGCCATGCAGCGCTCTCCGGCCGAGCCGTAGCCGGCGCCGATCAGGGCGTCGACCGTCTGGTCCATGTCGGCGTCGGGCATGATGATCATGTGGTTCTTGGCGCCGCCGAAGCACTGCACGCGCTTACCGTTGGCGCAGCCGCGGCTGTAGATGTACTCCGCGATCGGGGTCGAGCCGACGAAGCCGACCGCCTTGATCTCGGGATTGTCGAGGATGGCGTCGACCGATTCCTTGTCGCCATTGACGACGTTGAGGATGCCGGGAGGGCCGCCCGCCTCGATGAACAGCTCGGCGAGGCGCATCGGCACGCCGGGGTCGCGCTCGGACGGCTTCAGGATGAAGGCATTGCCGCAGGCGATGGCGGGGCCGAGCTTCCAGAGCGGGATCATCGCCGGGAAGTTGAACGGCGTGATGCCGGCGCAGACGCCAAGCGGCTGGCGCATCGAGTAGATGTCGATGCCCGGGCCGGCGCCGTCGGTGTACTCGCCCTTCATCAGGCCGGGAATGCCGAGCGAATACTCGATCACCTCGACGCCGCGCTGGATGTCGCCCTTGGCGTCGGGAATGGTCTTGCCGTGCTCGCGGGCGAGCAGCTCGGCGAGCTCGTCATTGTTCTGCGCGATCAGGTCGAGGAACTTCATCAGCACGCGGGCGCGGCGCTGCGGGTTGGTCGCGGCCCATTTCGGCTGCGCCTCGGCGGCGTTCTGCACGGCGGCGTCGAGCTCGGCGGCGGAGGCGAGCGCCACCTTGCCGATGATGGTGCCGTCCATCGGCTGGTAGATGTCGGCCGTGCGGCCCGACGTGCCCGCGACATGTTTGCCGCCGATGAAATGTCCAACCTGACGCATGGCGCCCTCCCTACGAACTGATGGTGCGATGATCCCGCATCCTCTCTACCATTCTCGTTTGTGCACGGCTATAGCGAGAGTGAAACGCTGGCCGTGCGAAAACACAAATACGAGGAGGGGGCCTTGGAGCGCTTCGACTGGGACGATCTCCGCTTTTTCCTTGCCGTCGCGCGTTCCGGGCGCCTGACCGCAGCAGCGCGCCGGCTCGGCGCCGACCATGCCACGGTCTCCCGCCGCATCACCTCGCTGGAGGAGGCGCTGAAGGCCAAGCTCTTCGAGCGCCGTCCGCAGGGCTACACGCTGACGGCCCATGGCGAACGCCTTCTCGCCAAGGCGGAGAGCATGGAGACCGAGGCGCTGGCGATCCAGAGCGATATCGGCGGCGCCGACATGGCCTTGTCGGGCACGGTCAGGATCGGTGCGCCCGACGGTTTCGGCACCGCGTTCCTGGCGCCGCGGCTGGCGCTGTTTGCAAAGTCCTATCCGGGCCTGGAGATCCAGCTCATCGCCATGCCCCGCCTGCTCTCGCTGTCGAAGCGGGAGGCCGATGTCGCGATCACGCTGGCGCCGCCCAAGGAGGGCAAGGTCGTCGCCCGCAAGCTCTCGGATTACCGCCTCGGCCTCTATGCCTCGCCCGACTACCTCGCTTCGATGCCACCGGTAACCAAGCCGGAGGACCTCTTCGAGCATCGCATCATCGGCTATATCGACGACCTGATCTTCTCGCCGGAGCTCGATTATCTCGACGAGGTCGCCAAGGGCCTGCGCGCCCATGTCCAGAGTTCGAGCGTTATCGCCCAGATGAACGCCGTCGTCGCCGGCGCCGGCATCGGCGTGATCCATCACTTCATGGCGGAGGGGCAGCCGCGGCTCGTACCCGTCCTGCCGGAGACGGTCTCGATCACGCGGTCCTTCTGGCTTTTGGTCCATGCCGACCTGAAGGACGTCGCGCGGGTCCGCGCCATCGTCGACTTCGTCGTCCGCGAGGCGAAGGCGTCGCGCGCCCTGCTGATGGGCGAGCAGAGGCCTGAACCGCGCGTCGCGGCGGAATAGCGGGCGTCAGGCCACGGTCGAGCGGACCTGGTCGCGCCCAGCCTGCTTGGCTGCGTAAAGCGCTTCGTCAGCCTGGCCGAGGCAGGTTTCGAGCAAGGCATCGGGCGAAAGCGCGGCGACGCCGATCGAAACGGTGAGCGGCAGGGTTTCGGCCCCGATCGTCAGGGGAGCGCTGGCGATGGCCGCGCGGATGCCGTCGCACAGGCGCTCGGCCTCGGCGAGATCGGCGCCCGGGAAGATGATGGCGAATTCCTCGCCGCCGATGCGGGCGAGCAGGTTGAAGCCGCGCTCTGCCATGGCGCTGAGCGTGCTCGCGACGGCCATCAGCGCCCTGTCGCCGCCGTCATGGCCATGGCGGTCGTTCAGCCGCTTGAAGTGGTCGATGTCGAGAATGGCGACCGAGATCGGCAGGCCCATCTCGCGCGCTTCGCAGACGAGCTGCCGGCCGCGCGCGAAGAAGTGGCGGCGGTTGAACAGGCCGGTCAGAAAATCGCGCGCCGCAAGGTCCTGCAATTGTCTGAGCTGCTCGAGCACCTCGACATTGGAGGCGATGCGGCATTGCAACTCCTCCAGCACGAAGGGGCGCGAGACGAAATCATGTGCGCCGGCCTTGAGGAAGCCGGCGGAGGTCTGCCGGTCCGTCGAGGAGGAAATGCCGAGGACGCGCACGGCCGGATGCCGGCGGCGGATGCGCCGGGCCAGCTCGAACCCGTCCATGTCCGGCATGTAGTAGTCGCTGACGACGAGCTGGATGTCGGGGTTTCTCTCCAGCATCGCCAGCGCCTCCTGGCCGGAGCCGGCCTCGACCACCGCATATTGCTGGATCGACAGCATCCGCGCGAGCACCTTGCGAGTGGTGCGGGTGTCGTCCACGACGAGGATGCGGGTATTGCGGTTGTTCAGCGCCCGCTTGACCGTGCCGACGATGTTGGGAAGGGCGAACTCGTTGTCCTTGAGGACGTAGTCGATGACCTCCCGCTCCATGATCCGGCCGCGCGTGGCGAGGTCGAAAGTCGCGGTGAAGACGACCGAGGGGATACCGTGGGTCACGGTCCAGTCGAGCGCCTCTCCGCGGGGGGCATCCGGCAGATTGAGGTCGACGACGGCGATAGCATAGGCGCCGGGCGCCGCGACGATGAGATCGCTGACCTCTTTCAGCGAGGCGCAGGTCGTAACGGGCAAGCCGGTCTCTGCGTGGAGTAGCTGCCGCAGAGCCAGCGAGAAGGTCCGCGAATCCTCGATGACGAGGATCTGGCGATCGTCCGGTACGGGCTCCGGCCTGGCCTGCAATGTCTGATGGGCACCCATGCGCCATCTACGACACCGGCGATTTAATTTTGTCTTCACGCCTGCCGCCGGCGTCTGCGACCCCTCAAATCCGCCAGGGCAGGATGTTGTGCTGCCGGTTGCGGCCGACCAGGTCGAGCGCCAGCATCACCACGAGTATGACCGCACAGGCGCTGATCGCAACCGCGGCTGCTTCGCCGGCGAGCCCCGCCTCTTTCAGGCTGAACAGCACGACGCCGAGCGTCTCCGTGCCCGAGGACCAAAGCAGGGCAGAGACGGTGAGCTCGTTGAAGGCGACGAGGAACACCATCAGCGCCGAGACGGCCGCGGCCGGCGCCAGAATCGGCGCGACGATGAAGCGCAGCATCTGCGCGAGGCCGGCCCCGTCGAGTTTTGCGGCATCCTCGTGATGCGCTTCGATCTGCGCCATCGCCGCGACCGGCGCCTTCAGCGCCAAGGGGAGGAAGCGGGCGAGATAGGCGAAGAGGATGATGAAGGGCGTGCCGTAGATGCTGACGCCGATCAGCGGCAGCGGCTTCAGGAAGATCAGGATACAGGCGATGGCGAGCACGATGCCCGGCAGGGCATAGGGCAGTTCGATCATCAGCTCGACCGCGCGCCGAAGCTTGCCGAGCCGCCGTTCCAGCGCATAGGCGAAGACGATCGCGAGGACGGCGAGGATCAGCGCGGCACTACCGGCGAAGAGAAGCGAGTTGCGGAAGGCGCGCACGGTCACGGCCTGTCGGAACAGCACCTCCGTAAACTTGTCGAAGGTCAGCGTCTGCCAGGAGAGCGGCACGCCGAGCGCCGGCGTCAATGCTTCGCTCAGCAGGGCGAGCAGCGGCAGCCCCAGCTTCAGGACGAGGAGCAGCCACAGCCCGGCAGCCGCGAACGAACGGGCAGGTCCGAGCAGCCAGTAAGGTTCGAGCGGCCGCTCGATCTCGACCTTGCCGCGCTGGTTGAGGGCGGCGAGCGCAGCTGCGGCGATCCCCAGGGCCGCCACGATCCCGACGACCACCGCCAGTGCCGCCGTCTCGCCGAGACGCGATGGGCCGAAGCTGGATAGCCGGCGATAGATCAGCGTCGGCAGCGTCAGGTAGTTCACGGGCAGGCCGAGCAGGGCCGGAATGCCGAAATTGCCGACTCCCGCGACGAAGGCGATCAAACCGGCGGCGATGATCTGCGGCCGTAGCACCGGAATGACGATCCGGGTCGTGATGGTCGCGGGCGCGGCGCCTTCCATTTGCGCGGCTTCGACCAGCGATTGCGGAATGCTGCGCAAGCCGGTCCAGAGCGTGATCGCGACGAGCGGCGCGTGATGCAGCGCCATGACGAGGATGATCCCGCCGCGCCCCAGCAACGGATTAGGCGTGCCGGGCGGCGGCGCGAGCCCGATCAGCGAAAGGATCGGCGAGTTCGGCGCGAGCAGGCTGAGGAAGGCCAGCGCCGCCACCTGCGGCGCAATCATTATCGAGAACACGAAGGCGAAGGCGAGCGGACGCTTGCCCCGGACATCGGTGACGCCGAGCGCCAGCGCGACGATGCCGCCGACGAAGAGCGCGCCGAGCGCCGAGAGGGTCGCCGTCTCCAGCGTATGCCAGGTCGCGGTGACGGCCGACCGGCTCGTCATCTCGACGAAGGCTTCGCCCGGCGCGAACTGCCAGCCCGGCGCGAAGGCCGCCAGCACCAGCCGGAAGAACGGCAGGCCGCCGAGCAACAGCGCGACCCCGACGACGAGCGCGGGCAGGCCCCAGCCTTCGGGCAGACGGATGCGTGGTGCCTGCGGGGTCGCGATCACGTTCTTCCGCCGGCCAATTCGGGCAAGCGCCAGCGTCATCGTGCCGGCCAACGCGGCAGCGGACCCGTCATCACTCGAAGATCGCGCTGAAGCGCTTGCGGGCCGCGGTCTCCTCAGACATGGCCTTGGCGGCGTCGAAGGCCATCAGCTTGATCGCGCTGCGGGCGGGATACCCGGCCGGCAAGGCGACCTCCGGATGTGCCGCAACATAGCCCTGCTTCAGCGCGAGCTCCTGGCCCTCCTTGGAGAGCAGGAAGTCGACGAAGGCCTTGGCGGCTTCGGGGTTCTTGCTGGTCTTCAGGATTGCGACCGGTTCGCTGACCGCGGAGACGCCCTCGCTCGGGAAGACGAACTCGACCGGCGCGCCCTTGGCCTTCTCGCGGATCGGCATGAAGTCGACGATCATGCCGTAGAGCTTCTCGCCGGTCGCGACCTGGCGCAGGATGTCGCCATTGGCGCCTGCGGCAAGCGTGCCGTTCTCCTTGAGCCTTTCGTAGAAGCCCCAGCCGTCCTTGAGGTTGCTGGTCAGCGTGATCGTGTGGATCAGCGCGGCGCCCGAGTTCAGCGGGCTCGGCATCGCCAGCTGGTTCTTCGCCTCCGGCTTGACGAGGTCGCTCCAGCTCGCGGGCTTCATCGCGGCCTTGGTATTGTAGACGATGCCGGTGGTGATCAGCTTGGTCGCGAACCACATCTTCTGGGGGTCGTGGATGCCGGCGGGATAGGCGCCGAGATCGGCCTTGTCATGGGCGAGCAGGCGCCCGTCCTTCTTGAGGCCCTCCATGGTCACCGCGTCGGCGATCAGCAGGACGTCGGCCTGCGGCGCACCGGCCTCGAACTCGGCCTTAAGCTTCGCCATGACGCGCGGCGTGCCGTCGCGGACGAAGGAGACCTCGACCTTCGGGTATTTCACCTTGAAGGCGTCGATGGTCTGCTGGGCGTCGGTATTGGGTTGGCTGGTATACAGCACCAGCTTGCCCTCGGCGGCGAGAACCTGCGGCGCGGCCGCAAGGCCGGCCGCGATGACGAAGGCGCTCAGGGCCTTGCGCTGCATCTGAAAACTCCATCTCTTGATCGCTGTTGCGAGATGGCGCTGCCGGTAGTCCCGGCAGATGACAGTTCCATGAAATAGGCCAAGGTTCGTCCGAACCTCGCGTTGATCCGTAAAGACGGCGCCTTGCACGATGAGGGCTCGCGAAGGGCAGGTGCTCGTGCTGTAGGCGCATAGGGGGCTTGCATATTCGGACAGATTAAGTGCTATTTAATGGATGCCGGCACGGCTTGTTTCGTGCGGGGCTTTTCGACTAGGGTCGCGGCAAGACGATCATCAGGTCGCTTTAAAACGGTTTAAACGGGAGGATAACGGATGAAACTTGTACGGCATTTTGCGATTGGAACGGCTGTCGCGGCGGTGATCGCGGGCTGGTCCGGCGCCGCGATGGCGCAGGAGACGCTGACGGCCTGGTTCACCAAAGGCTTCTACAAGGGCGAGGACGACGCGCTGCTCGCGGTCGTCGACAAATTCCAGAAGGCTACGGGCGTCAAGGTCGAGCTCTCGCTCTACGCCACCGAGGACTGCGTCACGAAATCGGTCGGCGCGGTCGATGCCGGCACGCCGCCCGATGTCGGCTTCTGCACCACCTATGATTTCCGGACCACCGGCAAATGGGCCTATGACGGCAAGCTCGAGGACGTCTCGGACGTGATCGAGCCGATGAAGGCCGAGTTCCAGCCGATGGCGGTCTCGACCACCTTCCTGATGAACGGCAAGGCCGGCAAGAAATCATACTATGCCTTCCCGGTTGAGCAGCAGATGATGCACATCACCTACTGGAAGGACATGCTGGAGGAGGCCGGCTTCAAGGAGGCCGACATCCCGAAGACCTGGAACGGCTACTGGGATTTCTGGTGCGACAAGGTCCAGGGCGCGATGCGCGCCAAGGGCAAGCGCGTCTATGGCATCGGCCATCCGATGGGCATCGCGGCTTCCGACACCTTCTACTCGTTCCTGACCTTCGCCAACGCCTATAACGCGCAGGTGGTCGACGAGAACGGAAAGATCGTGCTCGACCAGCCCGCGAACAAGAAGGCGATGGTCGAGGCGGTGAAGTCCTACGCCAACATCTTCCAGCGCGGCTGCACGCCGCCCTCGTCTGTGAACTGGCTCGACCCCGACAACAACGTCGCCTTCCACAACCGCACCACTGTCGCCACGCACAACGCCACGATCTCGATCGCCGGCAAGCACATGGACGACATGAACAACGCGGCGCTCACGGCCGAGCAGCGCGCCACGGCCAAGAAGAACTACGAGGACAACATCCGCACCGCCGAATTTCCGCTCAAGGCGGACGGCAGCAAGATGACCAACCTCGCCGCCGTCAAGACGGCTGTGATCTTCGCCGACGCCAAGAACAAGAAGCGCGCCAAGGAGTTCATGGCCTTCTTCATGAAGGACGAGAACCTGCGGCCCTTCGTCGAGGGCTCGGCCGGCCGCTGGGTGCCGACGACGCTGAAGGCGATCGAGGCGCCGTTCTGGTCTGATGGCAAGGACCCGCATCGCGCGGTCGTCTACAAGCAGTACAAGGATGGCACCGTGCCGTTCCAGTTCGTCTACAACTACAATTTCACGACCGTGAACGCCGAGAACGTCTGGGCCAAGGCCGTGAACCGCGTCGTCCAGGACAAGATCCCGGCCGAGCAGGCCGTGGACGAGATGATCGCCCGCATCAAGCAGATCGCAGGCTGAGCGCAGCTTTCATTGCGCTTGCATC
Source organism: Hyphomicrobiales bacterium (assembly GCA_004144595.1). Classification (GTDB taxonomy): domain Bacteria; phylum Pseudomonadota; class Alphaproteobacteria; order Rhizobiales; family Beijerinckiaceae; genus Allobosea. The sequence goes on along the minus strand of SEEM01000018.1, from coordinate 36,869 downwards.
GACGACCCGCCGCGGCAAGGATTGCCGCGGCGTATCTTTCACAGGGTGACAATTCCACGGAGAGTTCATGAGCACAGCCGCCATGACCGCGCCGCTTGCGGCGCCGCGCGAGGATGTATCGGGCTTCACGCGCGACCGCGCGATGTGGGGCGCCATCATGCTGGCCCCCTATGTGCTCGTCTTCGCTGTCATGGTGGTCTACCCGGTGGCCTATGGCCTCTGGCTCGGCCTCAACTGGAATTCCTACCGGGCGCTCTTCGCGGACCCGATCTTCATCCGCACCGTCGTCAACACGATCGTCTTCCTGTTCGTGGCGGTGAACCTGAAATTCCTGATCGCGCTCATGCTGTCGGGTTTCTTCGTGCAGCAGCGGCCCTGGATCCGCATCGTGCTGGTGCTGTTCATCCTGCCCTGGGCGGTGCCCTCGATCCCGACCATCCTGTCCTTCCGGGTGATGCTCAACCCCGAGAATGGCATGGTGAACCAGCAGCTCTTCCAGTGGTTCGGCATCATGGAAGGGCCGGGCTGGCTCACCGACCCCAAGCTCGCCTTCATGTCTTCGATCTTCGTGCATATCTGGAAGTCGCTGCCGTTCTGGACGCTGATCCTGATCACCGGCCGGCTCGCCATCGCGCAGGATCTCTACGAGGCCGCCAGCGTCGACGGCGCCAACCGCTGGCAGCAGTTCCGCTTCATCACCTGGCCGTCGCTGGCGACGCTCTACGTCACCTCGACCATGCTCTCGATGATCTGGACGCTGGGCGACTTCAACAGCGTCTACCTGCTCACCGGCGGCGGGCCGGGCGATCTCAACCATGTGCTGGCGACGCTCGGCATCCGCTACATGCGCAACAACAATCTCGATCTCGGCATCGCCTCGATCATCGTCGCGATGCCGCTGATACTCCCCATGGTCTTCGTGATGGTGAAGCGCCTGTCGAAGGGGCCGGACGCATGAAGAACTTCCTCGACGAAGGCAAGCTGCTGCTGATCGCGATCCCCGTCCTGGTCTGGACGCTCTTGCCGATCTACCACCTGTTCGTGCTCTCGATCTCCAATCAGGAATCGATGCTGGCCGGCAAGCTCTGGCCGGACCAGCCGACGCTGCAGAATTTCCAGATCGTCTTCGCCCAGCAGCACTACTACCTGCATAATTTCTGGCGGCAGATGTTCAACAGCTTCTTCATCGCGGTCGCGACGGGGCTGATCACGCTGTTCGTCGCGACCTTCGCTGCCTTTGCAATCGCGCGCCTCAAGGTGAGGGGCGGGCGCACGATCATGAACCTGGCGCTGGCGACCTACCTGATCCCGGCCGCCTTCCTGGCCATCCCCATGTACAAGGCGATGGGCTCCTATGGTCTGCTCAACACGCAGGCCTCGCTGATCCTGGCGATGGTCGCGCTGGCCTCGCCCTATGCGATCTGGGTCCTGAAGCAGGCCTCCGACAAACTGCCGAAGGAACTCGACGAGGCCGCGGTGATGGACGGCGCCACCTCGCTCCAGCTCTTCCGGCTGGTCTATCTGCCGCTGATGAAGCCCTCGATGGTGGTGATCGGCATCTACGCGCTGCTGCTCGCCTGGAACGAATATCTTTATGCCTTCCTGCTGCTCTCTTCGGAGAAGGCGGTTCCGCTGGCTGTCGGCCTGGGCCTGTTCCTCTCGGCCGACGACGCGCCCTGGAACCTGCTGATGGCGGCGGGCCTGCTCTACGCCATCCCGCCGGCGGTGATCTACTACCTGTTCCGCAACAACATGGTCGGCGGCCTGACCTCGGGCGCGGTCAAGAGCTGAGGGTGCCGGCGCGCGTCATTCTCGGGCGAAGCGCAGCTTCGACCCGAGAATCTCAGGCCGGAAAGGGCGCTTCTCCTCCAAGAGATGCCCGGGTCAAGCCCGGGCATGACGTGCGGCTTAAGGCGGCGTCAGCTCGTCGCATGGCCGGATTGCTTCATCGCTCTCGCAATGGCGATGAACAGGCGTCACACTTGATGCGTTACGACAGGAAGAATTGCCGAGGATTGACCGATGACCGCCTCCAAGCTCGACCAGCTCCGCCAGATGACCACCGTCGTCGCCGACACCGGCGACATCGAGGCCGTGCGTCGCCTGAAGCCCGTCGACTGCACCACCAATCCGACCTTGATCCTCAAGGCGGTGGAAACGCCGGCCTATGCACATCTCGTCGAAGAGGCGATCGGCTGGGGCAAGAAGCAGGGCGGCGGTGACAAGGCGGTCCACGCCGTCTGTGATCGCCTCGCGGTCAACTTCGGTGCGGAGCTGACCAAGATCGTGCCTGGCCGCGTCTCGACCGAGGTCGATGCCGATCTCTCCTTCGATACCGCCGCGACCCTCGAGAAGGCGCGCGCGGTCATCGCCGCCTACAAGGAGCGCGGTGTCGAGAAGGATCGCATCCTCATCAAGATCGCCTCGACCTGGGAGGGCCTGCAGGCTGCCAAGGTGCTGCAGGGCGAGGGCATCGACTGCAACCTGACCCTGCTCTTCGCCTTGCCGCAGGCGGTTGCGGCGGCCGAGGCGAACGCCTTCCTGATCTCGCCCTTCGTCGGCCGCATCCTCGACTGGCACGTCAAGGCCGGCGGCGGCCCCTACACGGCCGAGACCGATCCCGGCGTCGTCTCGGTCAAGAGCATCTACGCCTATTACAAGGCCTTCGGCATCAAGACGGTGGTGATGGGCGCTTCCTTCCGCAACACCGGCGAGATCGAGGCGCTCGCCGGCTGCGACCGCTTGACCATCGGGCCGAGCCTGCTCGACGAGCTCGCCGCCGCGACCGGCGATCTGCCGCGCCGCCTGTCCCCTGCCTCGTCGCCGCAGGTGGCTTCTGGCTTCGACAAGCGCCTCGGCTTCGACGAAAAGGCCTTCCGCTTCGCCATGAACGAGGACGCGATGGCGACCGAGAAGCTGGCCGAAGGCATCCGCGGCTTCGTCAAGGACCTGCGTGGCCTGCGCAAGCTCGTGGCCGACAAGCTCGGCTGAAGCACGACGGCTACGAAACGCATGATCTGCCCCCTTGCGGCAGATCATTGACGCGGGCCTCGGGCAGGCCTCTGATGGATGGGTGTCTTGACGAGGCCGCCCCGGCTGTCGCGGCCCGCCCAACCGGAGTCGGCCATGACCACACCTGCAGAGACCTCACCCCGCTCGGGCTCCTCCCTCGCGACGCATCTCGTCCCGCTCCGGCGCAATTCTGGCTGGCTGATGGCGGCAGGCATCGCCCTCGTCATTCTCGGCGTGCTTGGCCTTGGCGCGGTTGCAATGCTCAGCCTGGCCAGCGCGATCTGGTTCGGGGCGATGATCCTGGTCGGCGGGGTCGTCGTTCTGATCGACGCTTTCCGGCATCAAGGCTGGAAGAGCCGACTGCTGCATATCTGCATTGGCCTGCTCTATGTCGCCATAGGCCTGATGACCTTCGCCAACCCGCTTCTCGCCACGGCCTCGCTGACGCTGCTGGCCGGCGCAGCCCTGGTTGCGACCGGCGTGCTGCGGCTTGTCGTTGCCTTTCAGAACCGGGAATTGCCGGCATGGGGTTGGATCGCCTTCTCGGGCGCGCTGTCGCTGCTGCTCGGCGGCATGATCCTCGCGCAGTGGCCGAGCTCGAGCCTCTGGGTGCTCGGCACCTTCTTCGCGGTCGAGCTGATCTTTCAGGGCTGGGCCGCTATCGCGCTGGCCCGCGCCATCCGCTCGACCTTCGACGGCGTGAAGCCACGCTGAAGCGGGCTGCCTACTCGGCGGCCTCGGCCGTCAAGGAAGCCTTGGTCGGCGCGCTGAGATCGCCGAAGCGGGCGCGTCCGCCGGCTGCCGCCATCTGCAATTGCTGCTTCCAGCCCTTGGCATCGTTGCCGCCGAGCGCGACGAAATCGGCCGGACGCGCTGCATCGGCGTCACGGCCTTGATAGACCAGCACGCCCCGCGCGGTGACGACGATGTCGCCGCGCCGCAGCGTCGGGTCCTTCAGATACCATTGCTTGTCGGCCTGGGGATCGAGCTGGACGACAGGCGGCTTCGGCTTCGAGGAAACTTCGGACGGCGCCCGGACGCGCGGCGCCCGCATGCGCGGCTCATCGTCATATTCGTAGATCGGGGAAGCCCGCAGCCGCGGCCCGCCGCCGAACAGCGCGCGGGCGAGGTCGTCGAACAGGCCGGCCGCTTCCGCCGCGGGCGCTGCGGCCACGAGCAGCGCCGCCGCCAGTCCGATCCGCGCCATCCCGTTACGTACCATCGCCTTGCCCTCCGCTAACATCAGCCCAACGCTGAATGGTCGCGAAAGGTTCGGGTCAGGTTCACGGACGAGGTTAAGATTTTCGTCCGTGACGTTTACTTTTTGCCTTGAGCCGCAAAAGCCTCGGCCCGGATCGTCGAAAGCGACTTCGCAGGCGTGATCGCTTCGGGGTCGAGCAGGCAGTGGATGATCGCGGGCTTGCCGCTCTTCACCGCGCGCTCGAAGGCCGGCGCGAATTCCGAGGTCGTCTCGACGCGCTCGCCGTGGCCGCCGAAGGCCTTGGCATAGGCCGCGAAATCGGGGTTCTTCAGCGTCGTCGCCGAGACGCGGCCGGGATATTCGCGCTCCTGATGCATGCGGATCGTGCCGTACATGCCGTTATCGACCACGATGACGACGACGGGCAGGTCGTATTGCACGGCCGTCGCGAAATCCTGGCCGTTCATCAGGAAACAGCCGTCGCCCGCAAAGGCGATGACGGTTCGCTCCGGATAGAGCCGCTTGGCACCGATTGCAGCCGGCACGCCGTACCCCATCGAGCCGCAGGTCGGTGCGAGCTGCGTCGCGAACCTGTTGAAGCGGTGGAAGCGGTGCACCCAGGTCGCGTAATTGCCGGCGCCGTTGCAGAGGATGGCGTCGTCGGGGAGCTGGCTACGCAGCCAGCGCACCATCTCGCCGGGGTGGAACTCGCCGGGCACGGGCGCGGGCTGCTCGCTCCAGGCGATATAGGATTCGTGCGCGGCAGCGCTCGCGCCGGCCCAGGCCGGTGCCTTCGGCGGCTCGATCGTCTCCAGCGCCGCGCAGAAGCCGGCCGGCGAGGCGTTGATCGCCAGCGTCGGACGATAGACCCGGCCGAGCTCCTCCGGATCGGCATGGACATGCACCAGCGGCCGGCCCGGATTCGGGATGCCGAACAAAGTGTAGGACTGGCTAGGCATCTCCGAGAGGCGCCCGCCGACCAGCAGCACGAGGTCGCTCTCCTTGATGCGGGCGAGCAGCTTCGGGTTGGGGCCGATGCCGAGATCGCCGGCGAAGTTCGGATGGTCGGCCGGGAACAGCATCTGCCGGCGGAACGAGACCGCGACGGGCAGGTCGAAACGCTCGGCGAAGGCCTGGAAGTCGGCGATCGCCTCCGGGCTCCAGCGCGAGCCGCCAAGGATGGCCACCGGCGACTTGGCAGAAGCGAAGCGCTCGGCGAGATCGGCCATCTGCGCCGGGGCGGGATGCTGCTCGGTGATCTGATAGGGCTCGGCATCGGCGACATCGGCGAGGTCGATCAGCACGTCCTCCGGCAGCGCGATCACGACCGGGCCGGGGCGGCCGGAGGTCGCGACATGGAAGGCGCGGCTGATGATCTCCGGGATGCGCGCGGCATCGTCGATCTCGGTCGCCCATTTGGTCATGGTGCCGAAGACGGCGCGGTAGTCGAGTTCCTGGAAGGCCTCGCGCTCGCGCATGCTGCCATCGATCTGGCCGACGAAGAGGATCAGCGGCGTCGAGTCCTGGTCGGCGATATGGATGCCGGGCGAGGCGTTGGTGGCGCCGGGGCCGCGCGTCACGAAGCAGATGCCGGGCTTGCCGGTCAGCTTGCCGGCGGCTTCCGCCATCATGCAGGCGCCGCCCTCGGCCCGGCAGATGGTGACCTTCATCGAGGCATCGTGCAGCGCGTCGAGCACGGCGAGATAGCTCTCGCCCGGCACGCAGAAGGCGTCGGTAGCGCCGTGGATCAGAAGCTGGTCGACGAGGATCTGCCCGCCAGTGCGATTAGCCATTGCTCTTTCCCTTGCCCTTGCCGTCATTGCGAGGAGCACAGCGACGAAGCAATCCGGGGGACGTCAGGCGCGCCCTGCTGGATTGCTTCGCTGCGCTCGCAATGACGGTGAATGTCATTGCGCCGACCCGCCCCAGGCCGGATCGTTCAAAATGTCGTCTGTGTGCTCGCCGAGCCCTGGGCTCGGACGTTCCGCGACCTGCCGCACACCGTTCATGACGATGGGCGAGGCGACGGTCGGAATGCTGCCCGCTTTCGCAATTGGGCTCGGCAGGTCGACCCTGACGCCGCGTGCGGCGACCTGCGGATCGCCGAAGACCTCGGCGATATCGTTGATCGGGCCGGCGGGCACGCCGACCTTCTCCAACGCGGCCAGCAGATCGAGCTTGGCATAGCGCTGGCAGAGCAGGTGCAGACGCTCCGTCAGCGCGATGCGGTTCTTCACCCGCGACTTGTTGTCGAGATAATCGGGATGGTCGGCCAGCGCCGGCTCGCCCAGCACTTCGCAGAGCTTGCGCCACTGCCCGTCATTGCCAGTCGCGATGATGATATGGCCGTCCGCGACCGGGAACACGTCATAAGGCACGATGTTCGGATGGGCGTTGCCGAGCCGGGGCGGCGGATTGCCGCCGACGAGATAGTTCATTGCCTGGTTGCCGAGCACGGCGACCTGCGAGTCGAGCAAGGCGAGATCGAGCGTTGCGCCTTCGCCGGTCGCGTCGCGCTGACGAAGCGCCGAGAGGATGCCGACGGTGGCATAGAGCCCGGTATAGATGTCGGCGACGGCGTAACCCGCCTTCATCGGCGCGCCCGCCGGCTCGCCGGTGATCGACATCGCCCCGCCCATGCCCTGGACGAGGAAATCATAGCCCGCGCGCGGCGCATACGGCCCGTCCTGCCCGAAGCCGGTGACCGAGCAGTAGATCAGGCGCGGGAATTCCTGGCGCAGCGAGACCGCGTCGAGCCCGTATTTCGAGAGTCCGCCGACCTTGAAGTTCTCGATGACGATATCGGCATGGGCCGCGAGCCGCCGAACCAGCGCCTGACCTTCCACGGTGCGGAAATCGGCCGTGATCGAGCGCTTGCCGCGATTGGCGGCGTGGAAATAGGCCGCGGAAAGATGCTCGTCGCCGGTGCCCTCGACGAAGGGCGGGCCCCATTTGCGGGTGTCGTCGCCTTCCGGCGCCTCGACCTTGACGACATCGGCGCCGAGATCGGCCAGGAGCTGGCCGATCCAGGGACCTGCGAGGATGCGCGCCAGTTCGAGGACGCGCAGGCCGGCGAGGGGGGAGGTCGTCATGGCGGGTTCGACTCGGGCGTCATGGTCGGGCTTGACCCGACCATCTCCGGGGAGGTTCGCGTGGGACGAGATGCCCGGATCAAGCCCGGGCATGACGGCTGACGATGCTCAGAAGAACGCCTGCAGGCCGGTGATCGCCCGGCCGAGGATCAGCGCGTGGACGTCATGCGTGCCCTCATAGGTGTTCACCGTCTCGAGGTTCGCGGCATGGCGCATCACCTGATACTCGATCGAGATGCCGTTGCCGCCGTGCATGTCGCGGGCCTGGCGGGCGATGTCGAGCGCCTTGCCGCAATTGTTGCGCTTCACCAGCGAGATCATCTCGGGAGCCATCTTGCCGTCGTCGAGCAGCCGCCCGACGCGCAAGCTGCCCTGCAGGCCGAGCGTGATCTCGGTCAGCATGTCCGCGAGCTTCTTCTGGTAGAGCTGCGTCTGGGCGAGGGGCTTGTTGAACTGCTTGCGGTCGAGCCCGTACTGCCGGGCGCGGTGGAAGCAATCCTCGGCGGCGCCCATCACGCCCCAGGAAATACCGTAGCGGGCGCGGTTGAGGCAGCCGAACGGGCCGGACAGGCCCGAGACGTTCGGCAACAGGTTCTCTTCCGGCACGATGACGCCGTCCATGACGACCTCGCCGGTGATCGAGGCGCGGAGCGAAAGCTTGCCGCCGATCTTCGGCGCGGAGAGGCCCTTCATGCCCTTGTCGAGGATGAAGCCGCGAATCTGGTTGTCATGCGGTGATGACTTCGCCCAGACGACGAAGACGTCGGCGATCGGCGAGTTCGAGATCCACATCTTGGAGCCGGTCAGCTTGTAGCCGTCGGCGACCTTCTCGGCGCGGGTCTTCATGCCGCCGGGATCGGAGCCGGCATCGGGCTCCGTCAGGCCGAAGCAGCCGACCCATTCGCCCGAGCCGAGCTTGGGCAGGTACTTCTTGCGCTGCTCTTCGCTGCCATAGGCATAGATCGGGTACATCACCAGCGAGGACTGCACCGACATCATCGAGCGATAGCCCGAGTCGATGCGCTCGACCTCGCGGGCGACGAGCCCGTAGGAGACGTAGTTGGCACCGGCGCAGCCATACTCCTCGGGGACGGTGACGCCGAGAAGGCCGAGCTCGCCCATTTCGTTGAAGATCGAGCGATCGGTCTTCTCGTCGAGATAGGCGTCATGGATGCGGGGAGCGAGCTTCTCCTGCGCATAGGCGCGGGCGGTGTCGCGGATCAGCCGCTCGTCCTCGTTCAGCTGCTCGTCGAGCAGATAGGCATCGTCCCAGGTGAATTTCGCGAGCTTGTGGCTGCCGGCCATGTGTTTCTCTCCCATCCTGTCTTGCTCGCCGTCATTGCGAGGAGCGAAGCGACGAAGCAATCCGGGGAGCGTAGAGCGCTGCCGCTCCTGGATTGCTTCGCTTCGCTCGCAATGACGGTCGTTTTTCAGCTCAATTCGTCACGCATCCACGTCGAAGCTGACGCCCTGCGCCAGCGGCAGCGTGGTGCCGTAGTTCACGGTATTGGTGGCGCGGCGCATATAGGCCTTCCAGGCGTCGGAGCCGGCCTCGCGGCCGCCGCCGGTCTCCTTCTCGCCGCCGAACGCGCCGCCGATCTCGGCGCCCGAAGGACCGATATTGACGTTGGCAATGCCGCAGTCGGAGCCCTCGTCCGAGACGAAGAACTCGGCCTCGCGCATGTTCAGCGTGAAGATCGAGGAGGACAGGCCGGCGCCGACGGCGTTCTGGATCGAGATCGCCTCGTCGATGGACTTGTACTTCATCACATAGAGGATGGGCGCGAAGGTCTCGCGCTCGACCGGGCCGCACTGGCTGGGCATCTCGACCAGGGCCGGGCGGACATAGCAGCCGCCAGCGCCGACATCGACCTTTTCGCCGCCATGGACCTTGCCGCCCTCGGCCTTGGCCTCGGACAGCGCCTTCTGCATGCCCTGATAGGCGGCCTCGTCGACCAGCGGGCCGACCAGCACGCCGGCCTCGCGGGGATCGCCGATCTTCACCGAGCCGTAGACCTTGGCGAGCTTCGGCACGAGCGCGTCATAGACGCTTTCATGCACTATCAGGCGACGCAGCGTGGTGCACCGCTGGCCGGCGGTGCCCATAGCCGCGAAGGCGATGCCGCGCAGCGCGATGTCGAGATCGGCCGAGGGAGCGACGATCGCGGCGTTGTTGCCGCCGAGCTCGAGGATGGCGCGGGCGAAGCGCGCAGCCAGCTTCTGGCCGACTTCCTTGCCCATGCGGGTCGAGCCGGTGGCCGAGACGACCGGGACGCGATGGTCCTGCACGAGGATGTCGCCGAGCTCGCGGCCGCCGATCAGGATTTCGGAGAGGCCGATCGGGGCTTCCGGGCCGAAGCGCTTCATCGTCTTCTCGACGATGGCCTGCACGGCGAGCGCGGTCAGAGGGGTCTTCTCGGAGGGCTTCCAGACGACGCTGTCGCCGCAGACGAAGGCCAGCGCCGCGTTCCACGACCAGACCGCAACCGGGAAGTTGAAGGCCGAGATCACGCCGCAGATGCCGATCGGGTGCCAGGTCTCCATCATGCGATGGTTCGGGCGCTCTGTCGCGACGGTCAGGCCGTAGAGCTGGCGCGACAGGCCGACGGCGAAGTCGCAGATGTCGATCATCTCCTGGACCTCGCCGAGGCCCTCGGAGGTGACCTTGCCGGCTTCGAGCGTCACCAGCAGCCCGAGATCGGTCTTGGCGGCGCGCAGCTCCTCGCCGAGCAGGCGGACGAACTCGCCGCGGCGCGGCGCCGGCACCTTGCGCCAGGCGAGATAGGCGGACTGGGCCCGGCCGATCGCGGCCTCGGCCTCGGCAGGGGTGGTCTCGCGCAGCGTCGTCACGGTCTCGCCGGTGATCGGCGAACGCGCCGAAAGGCCGGCATCGGCATAAGACGCTTCGGAAACGCCGAGGCGCTTGAGCAGGGCGAGCGTGTCTTTCGGCAGGGATGTGGCCATCTTTGTCTTCCAGCGGTCGCGAGCGGGTGCCCAAAGGCGCATGACATAAAGGCGCGGGAACCGGAGGCCGCCACGCTTGAAGTAGGCAGAATGCCCTCTTTCGCGTCGCTTGGGCAACCGATATGTTCTCACCACTTGGTGAGTCTTTATCATGGATGATGCGCTCGTTCCCGGCCGCCTCTCGGTGCCATCGCTATCGGCGCTCGCCGCCTTCGAGGCGGCGGCAAGGCATGGCAGCTTCACGCGTGCGGCTGAAGAGCTCAACCTGACGCAAGGTGCAATCAGCCGCCAGGTCGCCCATCTCGAAAAGATGCTCGGCGTCAGCCTGTTCGAGCGCGCCAAGAAGCGCGTCAGCCTGACCGCGGCAGGCGCCGCCTATGCCAACGACATCCGCGACGGCCTGTCCCGCCTCGCGGCTGCGACCGTCTCCGCTATGGCCTTTCGCGGTGCGGCCGGTGTGCTCCACCTCGCCATCCTCCCGACCTTCGGGACACGCTGGCTGATTCCGCGCCTGCCGCGCTTCATCGAGGCCCATCCCGGCATCACCATCAACTTCACCACCAAGCTGGTGCCGTTCGACTTCGCGCGCGAGCAGGTCGACGCAGCCGTCCATTTCGGCGCCGATAGCTGGCCGGGCGCGAGACTGCATCGTTTGATGGGCGAGGAGGTCGTGCCCGTCGCTGCGCCCTCCCTGCTGGCCCGCACCGGCATCGCCGATCCCTCCGACATGCTGCGCGTGCCATTGCTGCAGCAGTCGACGCGGCCACGCGCCTGGGCGAATTGGCTGGAGCAGCAGGGATTGGCGCCGGAGCGTGCCTTGATGGGGCCGCGCTTCGAGCAATTCGCCATGATCGCGCAGGCTGCGGTGGCCGGGCTGGGCTTGGCCATCGTTCCGCGTTTCCTGGTCGAGGAGGAGCTGCGCTCCGGGTCGCTGGTCATCCCCATCGACCGCCCGGTCACGGGACGCGAGGGCTACTATCTCGTCTATCCCGAGGAGAAGGCCAGTCTGCCCACCGTGGTCGCCTTCCGCGACTGGCTGCTCGGGGAATGCGCCCCGGCGAGCTGAGGCACCTCTCGACAAGCGGGCTGCGCTCGTTCATTCATGCGCGAAATTCACCAACCCGGCTCCCTGCCCGGAGCCGTCCGCGCGAGGCCTGCCATGCCGCCCGTCTCCGAAAGCGCCGATGTCGTGATCTGCGGTGGCGCCGCGATCGGCTCCTCCGTCGCTTATCATCTCGCCGCTGATCCGGGCTTCACCGGCAAGGTCGTGGTGATCGAGAAGGACCCGACCTACCGCTTCTCTGCTTCCGCGCTCTCGGCCGCCTCGATCCGGCAGCAGTTCTCCAGCGCGGTCAATATCCGCATCTCGCTCTTCGGCATCGATTTCCTGCGCAATATTGGGCAGCACCTCGCGATCGATGGCGAGGTGCCCGCTATCGACCTGCATGAGGGCGGCTATCTCTATCTCGCCAGCGCGGCCGGCGCACCGATCCTCGAAGCCAGCCAGAAGCTCCAGGCGGCCGAGGGCGCCGATATCGCTCTCTACGATCCCGCCACGCTGAAGCAGCGCTTTCCGTGGCTCGATACCGAGGACCTCGCCTGCGGCACCTTCGGCGTCAGCGGCGAGGGCTGGTTCGACGGCTGGGCGCTGCTCCAGGCCTTCCGCAAGAAGGCGCGCAGCCTCGGCGTCGAGTATCGGCAGGGCGAAGTCGCGGGTTATGTTGCCGAAGGCGGGCGGGTTACCGCGGTCGAGCTCGCCGATGGCAGCCGCATCGCCTGCGGCGCGGTGGTCAATGCCAGCGGCACCCACGGTGCCAGGCTCGCCGCAACGGCGGGCGTTTCGGTCCCCGTGAAGTCGATGAAGCGCTATGTCTTCACCTTCACCTGCAAGGGCGATGTCGATGGCTGCCCGCTCCTGATCGACACGACCGGCGCCTGGTGCAGGCCGGAGGGCAAGCGCACGGCGGAAGGCCAGCTCTTCATCGGCAGCTGCTCGCCCCTGACGCCCGAGCAGGATGTCGAATGGATCGAAAGCGATCCCGCCGCCGAGGATGTCGACTGGGGCTTCTTCGATGAGGTGGTCTGGCCGGCGCTCGCCACCCGCATCCCGGCCTTCGAGCAGATCAAGCCCGGCCGTGCCTGGGCCGGTCCCTACGACATGTGCGGGCTCGACCATAACGCCATCATCGGCCCGGCGGTCGGGGTGCCCAATCTCTATCTCGCCAACGGCTTCTCCGGCCATGGCTTGCAGCAGGCGCCGGCGGTCGGGCGTGGCCTCGCCGAGCATATCGCGCATGGCCGCTATCGCTCGCTCGACCTTGCCGATCTCGGCCATCAGCGCATCGTTGAGGGCAGGCCTCTCAAGGAGGCCAACGTCATCTGACCAAGAGCATTTGCAAGCGCAATGGATCCGGTTCGCGTGAAGAACCGAAGGTCCGCGCCAGCGAAAATGCGCTAAACCGATTGCCTACGGAGGCCGCCATGGTCGATCCCGCTTTCGTCCAGACCATGGCCCGCTACAATGCCTGGCAGAACCGCAGCCTGATGGCGGCTGCGGAGGGGTTGACGGACGAGGCCCGCAAGCTCGATCGCGGCGCCTTTTTCAAGTCGATCCACGGCACCTTCAACCATGTCCTGTGGGCCGACGAGACCTGGCTCAGCCGCATCGCAGGCAGCGAGAAGCCCTCCGTCGGCGGCCGCGACTCGGATGTGTATTTCGAGGGCTGGGCGCAATTCTGTTCACGCCGCCGCCAGCGCGATGAGTTCATTCTCGACTGGGCGGACAGGGTCACTGCCGATTGGCTGCGCGGCACGCTGATCTGGTACTCGGGCGCGGCCGGCCGCGAGATGGGCAGACCGCGCGCCTTCGTGCTCGCGCATGTCTTCAACCACCAGACCCATCACCGCGGCCAGATCCACGCGATGCTCACGGCGGCGGGCGCGAAGCCTGACGATACCGACCTCTTCCTGGTTGACGAGCCGCGCTAGGCTGGGCCCGTCGCGGGTGACGTGTTCCGGCGTTTGGAACGAATAGCAGGCTCACTGGTCGCAAGCAGCTGGTCGCCGGCTTCTGCGCTCTCATCTTCCTCCCGGTCTGGCGGCACTGCCGCCGTCGCGTTCTGGCTGAGCTTCTGGAACAGGCCTAGCCCGACCAGCGCTAGCACAGCGAGCAACATCAGCAGGCCGGGATAGATCACATCGCCCATCGTCTCTCGCGAAGTCTTGGCGATCAGCACCAGCGACTCGAGCGAAAGCGCGACGATCATGATCGACATGAATTTGGTCAGCGAACCCCGCGCCTCGGCCGGGCGGCGCATCTCGCGATCGGCGAGGACCTCTTCCTCGAACAGGAACTTGCCGACATCGGCGACCGCGACCGCGATGATCACGAGCCCGATCGCGTCGAGCGTGGTGTCGAGCGCGCCTTCGCCGGTCCAGAAACCCTGCGAGGTCCGCCAGACCGCCACGCCGATCAGCACGATCGAGGCACCGAGCAGCGCAAAGGTGATGATGGTGTAGAGCAGCCTGCTGAACAGCGTCATGTTTCCCCCGATGCGCTTCCAGGCGACAACCGCCGGCAGACCGACGGGTTCCGTTGCGTCGGGTTGGAGTTCCGGGCCGGCGACGCCTGCATGGCCGCTCCCATGGCGCAGCCGATTGCCGGCTCTCGCGATCCATGGTCCAAGCGCTGAGTTCCGCCGGAGCGCTTCACATGCCCGAGACGACGACCCTCATCACCTTCTCGCTGATCGCGCTTGGCATGGTGCTGACGCCCGGCCCCAACATGATCTACCTGATCTCCCGCTCGATCGCGCAGGGCAGAAACGCCGGACTGATCTCGCTCGGCGGCGTGATCCTCGGCTTTTTCGTCTACATGTTCTGTGCCTCTTTCGGCATTACGGCGCTGCTCTTCGCGGTGCCCTATGCTTATGACGTGCTCCGGCTGGGCGGCGCGGCCTATCTGCTCTGGCTCGCCTGGCAGGCGGTGCGGCCGGGCGGGCGCTCGCCCTTCCATGTACGCGATCTGCCTCATGACGGGCCGCGCAAGCTCTTCGCCATGGGCTTCCTGACCAGCCTGCTCAACCCGAAGATCGCGATGTTCTATCTCGCGCTCCTGCCGCAATTCATCGATCCCGCCGCCGGCGATGTGCTCGGCCAGTCGGTCGTGCTCGGCTTTGTCCAGATCGCGATCAGCGGCAGCGTCAACGCTCTTATCGCGACGGCCGCCGGCAGCATCGCGCTGTTCCTGCGGACGCGGCCGTTCTGGTCGCTGGTCCAGCGCTGGATCATGGGCACCGTGCTTGCCGGCTTTGCGCTGCGCATGGCGATGGAAGCGCGGCGCTAGCAGCCGGGATGTCGACCCGCGAACCCGCGTCGGAAACGCCCAGGCCCAGCCTACCGGACCTGTTCACCGGCTTTCTCAAGATCGGCCTGATGGGGTTCGGCGGCGTCGGGCCGATCGCGCGGCATATCATCGTCACCGAGCGCAACTGGCTGGACGATCGCGGCTATGCCGAGCTGATCGGCATCTGCCAGGCGCTGCCCGGCGCCAACACGGTCAACGCTGCCGTTATGCTGGGCGACCGCTTCCGAGGCGGGATCGGCGCGCTGACCTGCGTCTTCGCGCTGATGGCGATGCCGCTGCTCTGCCTCGTCGCGCTCGCGAATGGCTACGACGCTGTCTCCGGCCATCCGCTGGCGCAGATCGCCCTGACCGGCGCCGGCGCCAGCGCCGCCGGGCTCATCCTCGGCACCGCGCTCAAACTCCTCACGAAGGCAGGCCTCGCGCGCTGGGCCTGGTTCATGGCCGCGGCCGCCTTCGTAGCGGTCGGCCTGCTGCGGTTGCCGATGCTGCCGACCCTTTTGGTACTCGTGCCGCTCGGCCTGGTCGCGGCGACGCTGGGAGCACGGCGGGTCTGATGGAACGCGGCGTCTTCTTTCAGTTGATCGTCACCTTCGGCACGATCTCGCTGATGGCGATCGGCGGTGCCAATGCGGTGGTGCCGGAGATCCATCGACAGGTCGTCGATATCCTCAGCTGGATGGACGCGCCGACCTTCGTACGCCTCTTCGCCATCGCGCAGACGGCGCCCGGCCCCAACATCATGCTCGGCAGCATCATCGGCTGGCATGTCGCCGGTACGGCCGGCCTGCTGGTCGCGACGGCGGCGATCCTGCTGCCCTCCTGCCTGCTGGCGCTCGCCTCCAGCCGCGGCCTGCAGCGCTATGGCGGCAGTCGCCTCGTCCGCATCGTCACGCTCGCGCTGGTGCCGATCGCGCTCGGCCTGATGCTGGCGAGCGGTGTGGTCGCGACGCTGGCCGCCGATGCCGGGCCAGCCGGCTATGCGATCACGGCGGCAACCGCGTTCGTGACCTATCGCTCGAAGGTCAACCCGCTCGTGCCGATGGCGGTCGGAACGTTCGCCTATGTCCTCGCCTGGTATGCCGGCATCGCCTGACCAGGGGCAAGGTCGTTCGTTCGGGGGACGGCATGACGCTGCCCCCGCCCCATGCTAGCATCTCCCAACGTCACTCCGGTGTGTTGTCAGGGAGGTCGGCATGCCAAGTTTGCTCTCGCGGATGGCCTTCCTTGTCCTCGCGCTGCCGATGCTTTCCGTGCTCGGCTCGCAGATGGCGCAAGCCCAGAGGGCCGGGACGGTCTCGCTCTGCAAGGATGACCGCACCGACAAGGGGCTTGCCGCCTGCAACGCCATCCTGAAGGGGCGGCCCGACCGCAAGGTCAAGGCGATGGCCCATCTCGCGCGTGGCCATACCCAGCTCGCGCTCGGCCGCCCGGCCGAGGCCGAGAAGGACTACACTGAGGCGCTGGCCATCGCGCCGAAATTCGCGGCGCTCTACCGGGATCGCGGCCGCGTCCGCTTCACGCTCGGCAACCGCGACGGGGCGATGGCGGATTTTACCGCGGCCATCGAGAACGATCCCTTCGATCCCGACAACCATGCCAATCGCGGCTATCTCAGGCTGCTGCAATACGACTTCGCCGGCGCTGGAGAGGACCTGCGCAAGGGCTTGTTCTGGCACAAGCAGCATCCGCGCAGCGATTATCTCCTCGGCCTGCTCGCTTATGCCACCGGCCGCTATACCGACGCTGTGGCGCATATCGACAAGGCGCGCGAGGGCAGCTTCCGCACCTCGGAAACCTTCATCACCCGCGCGCGCAGCCTGTATTATCTCGGTACCTTCGAGGCCGCCGCGAAGGAGGCGACCGAGGGCCTCGCAGCCTTCCCGAAACAGGTCGACCTCATCGAAATCCGCGCCCGGGCGCGCTTGGCCCGTCGCGAACTGTCGGAAGCGCTCGCCGATGCCGAGATCGTCGCGGAAGCCCAGCCCCGCTTCGGACGTGCCTATGCGACGCGCGGCGCGGTAAAACTCGCGATGAAGGACATTGCCGCCGCCACGGCGGACGCGGACAAGGCGATCGAGCTCGATCCCGGTCTGTTCGACGCCCATGAGCTCAAGGCGGACATCCTGCTCGCTTCGGGAGATCAGCCGGGCGCGCGCGCCGTGCTCGCCCGCTCCGCGGCACGGGGCGACGCGAAGATGGCCTATGACATCGCCTCGAAAGAGCGTCATGCGGCGCGGGTTGCGGAATTCGACAGGCCGAAGCCGATCCTCGTTGCCGATCTCGACGAGGCCGAGCTTAAGAAGCGCTGTGTCACCCGCGACGATCCGCTGCGCATGCAGAGCTGCGATCGGCTCGTCGAAACGGCGGCGACACCGCAGGACAAGGCCGACAGGCTGATCCTGCGCGCAGAGGCGAGGCCCTTTGCCGATCGGCTCGGCGATTTCGAGCTGGCCGTCGCAGCAGCGCCCGACTATCTGCCCGCCACCCTGGCCCGCGCCTACGCGCATATGGCCGACTATCGCTACGACAGGGACTTTACGCCTTTCGACCGGGCTTGGGCCGATGCCGACAGCGCCGTCAGGCGCTCTGGCGCCGACAAGAAAATCTGGGCTCAGGCCATGATCGCGCGGGCCGCCATCTCGCAGGGGCGGGGCGGCTACGACGCCGCGGTGGCCGACCTGACCGCGCTCGTCGCTCATGATCCATCCGAGGGCTATTATCGTGACGAACGGGCCGGAGCCCTCCTCATGGCGGGCCGCCCGGCGCAAGCGCTTGAGGACCTCCGGGAGAGGGCGAGGCTGCCCGCCGACATCCTCACTGGGCCGCGCGACGAGGAGGATCTGGTCGTCGCGCTCATCGAAACGGGGGCGCTCGACGAGGCCATGGCGGTTCTCGACGCGTGGAAGAAAAGCGGAACTCCCCGCAGCCATTCCGAGGCGGCATTGCGGGCCCGCGTCGTGCTGATGCGGGGCGACGCCGCGGCTGCGCGTGAATTGGCAGCGGCAGCCTTCAAGACCAGCCCCTTCAGTTTCGCCGCGCAGGCGGTGCGTGGGTTGGCCGCTGCCCGTCTTGGCGATGCGCACGAAGCCGAGTCCGATTTGACAAAGGTCATCGACGATGCGGCCGGCATCCCCTTTCGTGCCCGGTCCTTCGCGTTGACACCGGTCTATGCCGCCGATCTCTTCCTGTGGCGCGGGATTGCCCGCGTGCAGTTGAACCGGGTCAACGCCGCGCGCGCCGATTTCGCCGAGGCGATCAAGCGGTCCCCGGACCGGGCGCGCGCCTATGCCGAGCGCGCGGCGCTGAACCTGCGCTCCGACAACCCGGCCGCCCTCACCGATATCGCGATGGCCCTGCGGATCGAGCCGAGCGAGCCGCGCTGGCAGGCGCTCGCCGCCCGCATCAATCTTGCAACCGGCGATCCGGCCGCCGCAGAGCGCTTCGCCACTGCCGCGCTCGCAGCACCCTCGCCGGATGCGGACCTGCTGCTGCTGCGTGCAAAGGCGAGGCTCGGCCTCGGGCGCTTTTCCGATGCTGCGGAGGATGCGACGGCCAGGCTCGCGGCAGCTCCCGGCGATGCCGAGGCTTTCCTGCTCCGGAGCGATGCCCGGCTCGGTCAAGGCGACGCTAAGGCCGCTCTCGCTGACGTCGAGACAGCGCTTGGCACGAGGGCGGGAGACCCGCGCCTCCTGCTTGCCCGAGCGGAGCTAAAGGCGAAGCTGGGTGACGTACCCGGGGCGATCGGTGCCTTCGAGGCGGCTGCGGCAAGGTCCGAAGCCTCGCTTCAGGCCAATAAACGACTCGGCGATCTCTATGCCGGGATCGCCTCCGATCAGCTCGCGCTCGGGTACTACGCCAAGGCGCTGGAGCAGCCGACGCGCGCTTCCTCCGATGAAGCGACGCGCGACGCCGCCCGCACGGCGCGCGACGCCCTGATCAGGCGGATGGCCAAGCCGAAATAGGCACGAGGCCGGCCATGCGCGGCGTGAATGGCATGGCCATCGCCGCCCGCCATTGCCGCCTGCGGCAATGGCGATAAGCTCGCCTGCATTGTCCCATCCGGAACGAATGCGAGTGAGCCGATGAGCGCCCTGAGCCAAAGCGCCCTGACCCCCGAGGAGAGGAAGGTCACCGAGTGGCTGGCCAGCCGCAAGGAGGGCATGGTCGCGCTGCTGCGCGAACTGGTCGACACCGATTCCGGTTCGTACGACAAGGCCGGCGTCGATCGGGCCGGCGAAGTCGTCGCACGCTTCCACAAGGCGAACGGGCTCGAAGTCGAGATCGTGCCGGATAGCCGCTTCGGCGATGCGGTCCGGGCGCGCCTGCCGAACCCGACGGCCAACGACCAGCGCCCGGTCATGCTGCTCGGTCATCGCGACACCGTCTTCCCGCAGGGCGAGCCGACGCGCCGGCCCTTCACGATCAAGGGCTCTCGCGCCTACGGGCCGGGCGTCGCCGACATGAAGGCGGGCGTGATGATCTCGGCCTTCGTCGCCGCCGCCTTCGCCGAATGCGGCGGCCTAGCAGCGCCGCTGCTGATGCTGACGACCAGCGACGAGGAAATCGGCTCGCCATCCTCGCGGCCGGTGATCGAGGCGGCCGCGCGCGAGTCGCGCTGCGTCTTCAATGCCGAGCCCAGCCGCCTGCCGGCCGGCACCGAATTCGCGAAGGACCAGAGGCAATCCGTCACCAGCGGCCGCAAGGGCGGCGTCTTCATGCGCGCCGAGTTCACCGGCAAGCCCGCCCATTCCGGGGCGAATTACGAGAAAGGCGCCTCCGCCATCGTCGATCTCGGCCACAAGATCCCAAAACTTCAGGGGCTCACCGACCTGGAGAAGGGCGTCACCGTCAATGTCGGGCTGATCGGCGGCGGCCAGACCGTCAACACCATCGCGCCCAGCGCCTGGTGCGAGATCGACCTGCGCTATGTCACCGCCGCCCAGCGTGACGAGATGGTCGGCAAGATCAAGGCGATCATCGAGACGCCCGAAGTCGCCGGCACCAGCGCCGTGCTCTCGATCAAGGGTGAGTTCCTGCCGCTGGAGCGCTCCTCGGACTCGGCCGCGCTCTACGACACCTATCGCGAGGCGGCTTCCGCCTTCGGCATCGGTGTCTCAGCGGAATTCACCGGCGGCTGCGCCGATTCCGGCTTCACCGCAGCGCAGGGTACACCGACGCTCTGCAGCGTCGGCCCGATCGGCGGCATGGCTCATACGCCGGACGAGTTCCTGGAGGTAGAGAGCATCGTCCCGGCTGCGCAGGTGTTGGCGCTGGCCGTGATGCGGGCGGCCGCCAAGGTGGAGTGAGGCGCGCTCGTCATGGTCGGCCTCGTGCCGACCATCCACGCCTTCGTTCGTCAGCCGTGGTGTTCAAGACGTGGATGCTCGGGACAGGCCCGAGCATGAAATGGCGGCATTCCTAAGCCAAGCGGCACTCAGAACGCCTCTTCCCAATCCCGGCTGAGCCGCATCGCGCAGTTGATCAGGCCGACATGCGAATAGGTCTGCGGAAAATTGCCCCAGAGCTCACCGGTCTTCAGGTCGGCATCCTCGGAGAGCAGGCCGAAACTGTTGCGCCGCTTCAGGATGCGCCCGAACAGCTCCTTCGCCTCCTCGCTGCGCCCGATCGCGTTGAGCGCATCGACATACCAGAAGGCGCAGATCAGGAAGCCGGTATGCATGTAGCCGAAATCGTCCTGAGTGGCGTAGCGCAGCAGCAGGTCGCCGCGCTTGAGATCCCGGCCGATCGCCTCGACGGTGGCGACGAAGCGGGCATCGTCCGATTTCACGAATCCGAGCTCGGCCAGCAGCAGCAGCGTCGCGTCCAGGTCCTCGCCGCCGAAGGTCGAGACGAAATGGCCTTTGCCTTCGTTCCAGATCTGCTCGGCGATGGTGTTCTTCAGCCGCTTGGCCTCGGCCTTCCAATACTCCTTGCGGTCGGCGCGGCCGAGCGTGCCGGCGATGCGGGCAAGCCGGTCGCAGGCGGCCCAGCACATCACGCTGGAGAAGGCATGCACCGCCTCCTTCTCGCGCAATTCCCACGGGCCGGCATCGGGCTTGTCGAAATAGGCGATGGCAAGCTCGCCCATGCGTTCGAGCTGTCCGAACAAGGCCTCCTTGCCCGGCTGGATCAGGCGGCGGTCGAAGAAGGAATGCGTCGCTGCCAGCACGACCGCTCCGTAGCCGTCGTTCTGGATCTGCGTCGCCGCACCGTTGCCGAAGCGCACCGGCTTGTGCCCACGATAGCCTGACAGGTTGCCTGCCTCGAACTCGTCCAGCGCGCCGCCGCGCGTGATCGGATAGAGCGGCGGCAGATGCTCGGCCCCGCTTTCGGTGAAGGTGTCGACGATATTGGTGATGAAGCCGAGATAATCCTCCATCGTCCGCGTCGTGCCGAGGCGGTTCAGCGCATGCACGACGAAATAGGCGTCGCGCAGCCAGCAATAGCGATAGTCCCAGTTGCGCTGCGTGCCGGGAGCCTCGGGAATCGAGGTCGTCAACGCTGCGACGATCGCGCCGGTCTCCTCGAACGAGCAGAGCTTCAGCGTGATCGCGGCCCGGATCACCTCCTTCTGGTACTCGAAGGGGATCGAGAGCGAGCGCACCCAGTCGCGCCAGTAATCGGTGGTCTTGTCGAGGAACTCGCGCGAGGTGGTCTCGATCTCTGCCCGCAGCGCCTCGTCCGAGCCGATGAAGAAGGAATAGGCCTGGTCGACGGCAAAGGGCGTGCCTTCCACGACATAGGAAAGCGGCGCGTTGGTCGTGAGCCGGATCGTCTGGTCGGCGCCGACGAAACGGACATGGTTGGAGCCGCGCGTCATCTCGTCGGGCTCTTCGCCGATACCGAGACAGGGCTTGACCAGCACGCGGATGCGCGGCCGCCCCGAGACCCGGCGAACGCGCCGCACAAGCTGCGGCGGCCGGAAGAAGCGCTCGTAGCGCACGAAGCGCGGCGCGAAATCGAGGATTTCGATCGCATTGCCCTGGTCGTCCGAAAGCACGGAGGACAGGATCGCGGTGTTGTCGAGATAGCTCTGCTCGCAGCGCGTCATGCCGACGAGCTCGATGGCGAAGACGCCCTTTTCGGGCTCGGCATCGCCATCTTCGGCGTGGTTGTCGATCAGCGAGCAGAAGACGGGGTCGCGGTCGAAGCGCGGGAAGCAGCCCCAGACGATGCGGGCGCGGCGGTCGATGAGGGCTGCGATCGAGCAGTTGCCGATCACGCCGAGGTCGAGCGAGGCGGAGTGCTGCCCCGCAGCCGAGGTCGTTACAGTCATGGATCAGTCCTGCTTGAAGCTCGAAGCGGAGAGACGACCGCTTTCAGCGGCTTCGAGAAGGATATGGCGCAGCACGGTCGGCGAGGCGAGCCGGCAGCTGGCATGGCTCTCGCGGTCGGCGCCGATGCGGACGGAAATACCGCCCATGGCGTTGACCGCCTCGAACCCGTCCTCGTCGGTGATGTCGTCTCCGATGAAGACAGGCTGGCGGCCGGCATAGACCGGGGTCGCCATCAGCCAGGCGATCGCGCTGCCCTTGCTCGCGCCGGCCGGAACCAGCTCGGCAACGGCTTTTCCCTCCTGCAGGCGCATGCCCGGTCCCATCCGTGCCGCGACGCTGCGCATCAGGACGAGGGCCTCGTCCTGCAATGCAGGCGCCAGGCGCCAATGCAACGCCACGGAAATGCGCTTGTCCTCGACGATGATGCCGACATGGCTGTTGGCGAAGCGAACGAGATCGCGCAGTGCCGCCCGCATGCCCTCATGCATATCGGCCTGCGAGCGGATTTCGTCGTCGACGCGTATCTGGGCGCCATGCAGCCCGGCGATATCGAAGCGGTGCGGGGCGAGGACTTTGTCGAGAAATGCGATCGGGCGGCCGGAGACCAGCGCAAGTGCCCCGCCGAGCTGCGCACGCAGTGTCGTCAGCGCAGGGGCCACGCGCCGGTCGAGATTAACGTCTTCCGGCGAGGGCGCGATTTCGACGAGCGTCCCGTCGAAATCCAAAAACAGAGCGATCTCGCGATCCGGGGCAGCGATCTCGTGGGGGCCTGTGGCGATATCGGGTTCGGTCAAGGTCGTCATCATTTCGTATCTGGGCAGTGAAGGCGGCAGAAGAGCGGCCATGCGGACAGGGAAGGCCGTTTTCTGTCCTGTCACCGGGCCATGGCTTCGTCGAAAATAAGGAGCGAGGGGTTGTCTCGATCTCTCGAAAGCCTACCATGGCGAACGCGATTTCACCGCACGGCTGCCACAGGGCTGCCATGTGACCGCGTCCGCACCTCGGAAACATTACGCTTTCGGACGCGTTCTGTTCCTGCCGCCGATGGCGAAATGCGGGCGGCCCATGCCGGAGAATGCTGCTCTATGCGTCTTGTCGTCGTTTCCAATCGCGTCACGATCCCCGATCGTCATGAAAAGGTGATGGCGGGTGGGTTGGCGGTCGCCTTGCGCGAGGCGCTGGAGCAGCGCGGCGGCCTGTGGTTCGGCTGGAGCGGGGCCGTGAGCGAGGGCACGCCGGCGCAAGTCCGGCAGGTCGAGCAGGGCAACGTCACCTATGCCGTGACCGATCTCAGCGAGGCGGAGCGCCAGAGCTATTATCTCGGCTTCTCGAACCGGGCGCTCTGGCCGCTGATGCATTATCGGCTCGGCCTGACCGAGTTCCAGCGCAGCGACTATATGGGCTATCTCGGCGTCAACCGCCGCTTCGCCCGGGCGCTTGCCGCGCTGATCAAGCCCGACGACCTGATCTGGATCCACGACTACCATCTGATCCCGCTGGCGGCGGAGCTGCGCCGGCGTGGCATCACCAATCGCATCGGATATTTCCATCATATCCCCTGGCCGGCAGCCGAGGTCATCGGCGCCTTGCCCTTCAGCGCCACGCTGATCCGCACCATGGCTGCCTATGACCTCGTCGGGATGCAGACAGAGGTCGATGCCCGCAACCTGATCGGCGGGCTGGTCTCGCTCTGCGGTGCCCGCACCGACGGAAGGCGCGTGCGCCTGGGGCTGCGCGAAACATCAGTCCAGGCCTTTCCGATCGGGATCGACGTCGAGGGCTTCCGCCGGCTCGCCTCCGCGTCCGCCCGGCAGGCGACTACGCCGCTGCGCGCCACCAAGGAATCGCTCGGCGAGCGCAAGCTCGTCATCGGCGTCGACCGTCTCGATTATTCCAAGGGCATCGTGCAGCGACTGGAGGCCTTCGGGGAGTTCCTGCGCGGTCATCCTGAGGAGCGGGGGCGTGTCAGCCTGCTGCAGATCGCACCGCCGTCGCGCAGCGACGTGCCCGAATATGCCGAACTCGACCGGATGTCCGACGAGGTCGCCGGCCGCCTCAATGCACAGCTCGGCGAATTCGACTGGACGCCGATCCGCGTGGTCAAGAAAGCCTATTCGCGCAAGGCGCTGGCGGGTTTCTATAGGCGCGCCCAGGTCGGGCTGGTCACGCCGATGCGCGACGGCATGAACCTCGTCGCCAAGGAATATATCGCAGCGCAGGACCCGGCCGATCCGGGTGTGCTCGTGCTCTCGCGCTTCGCCGGCGCCGCCCAGCAGATGGGCGAGGCGCTGATCGTCAATCCATTCGATGCCCATGAGGTGGCGGAAGCGATCCGCACGGCGCTCGCCATGCCGAGGACGGAGCGCATCCGCCGCTTCGAGAAGCTCTATGCCATCATCGCCGCCACCGATATCGAATGGTGGACGCGGCAATATCTGCGGGCACTGTCGGGTGAGAGTAATCCTGCCGCCGAGACATCGGCCGTCGCCGGGGGGCGCAAGGAGCCGCGTTCCGGCGCGCGGCGGACGGGTCGGGGCGAGTCATCGGCCGCGTCATCTGCGCCGCAGGAGGCCGGTGTTGGCAAGGTGTCGGAAGGATCGCGTGGGAAGCGCAGCGCAGGGAAGGCGGCTCATCTCGCTCTGGTGCGGCCTTGAGACTGGGCTCTCGGGTCCGGAAAACGAGCGAAATCCTGAGGTGATGCTGCGTGCCGCGTTAGCGGCCCTTGCCGAATAAGGCCTTTGGTCGCTAGAAGGCAGCATGACCGGAGCGGGCGACTCAGGGTCTGGACAGGCATCGTATCATCGATGGCTGAGGAGGCGGGCGGAGGGCTGAGATCGATGCGAGGCGCTCTCGGAGGACCGAGCGTTCTGTTGCGCCGTCTCCGCGAGGTCATGGCGGCATCGATCAGCCCGCAGGAGCGGCTGGACCGGCTCGTCGTCCTGATCGCTGGCAACCTCGTCGCCGAAGTCTGTTCCGTCTACGTCCTGCGCGAGGACGGCTCTCTCGAACTCTACGCCACCGAAGGCCTCAATCGCGAGGCGGTCCACCTCACCACCATGCGGGCGGGCGAGGGCCTCGTAGGCATGATCGCGAGCGATGCCGAGCCGCTGGCCCTGTCGGACGCGCAGGCGCATCCCTCTTTCTCCTACCGTCCCGAGACGGGCGAAGAGGTCTACCGTTCCTTCCTCGGCGTTCCGATCCTGCGCGGCGGCGCGGTGATGGGTGTGCTCGTCATCCAGAACCGCGCCTCTCGGCTCTATTCAGAAGACGAGATCGAGACGCTCCAGACCACTGCCATGCTGATGGCGGAGATGATCGCGGCCGGCGGCCTCAAATCGCTGGCGGCGCCCGGCGCCTCGATCGGTCTCGACCGGCCGATCCATGGCATCGGGGTGGCGCTGGCCGATGGTGTCGGCCTCGGCCATGCGGTGCTGCACGAGCCGCGCGTTGCGATCACCAATCTCATCGCCGAAAACCCCGCGGCCGAGGTCGGCCGCCTCGAAGCCGCTATCGGCGAGATGCGCGCCTCGATCGACGAACTGGTCGAGCGCGGCGATGTCGCCCATACCGGTGAGCATCGCGACGTGCTCGAGACCTTCCGCATGTTCGCCCATGACCAGGGCTGGCTGCGCCGGATGCGCGAGGTCGTGCTGACCGGCCTGACTGCCGAGGCGGCGGTCGAGCGCGTCCAGTCCGACACCCGCGCCAAGATGCTGCGCCAGACCGATCCCTATCTGCGCGAACGGCTGCACGATCTCGACGATCTCGCCAACCGGCTGCTGCGCACGCTGGTCGGCAAGGCCAACGGCGTCGCCCGCGAGAACCTGCCGGAGAACGCGATCCTCGTCGCCCGTTCGATGGGGCCGGCGGCGCTGCTGGACTACGACCGCGCCCATCTGCGCGGCCTCGTGCTGGAGGAGGGCGGGCCGACCAGCCATATCGCGATCGTGGCCCGCGCTCTCGGGATTCCCGCCGTCGGCGAGGTCGTCAACGCGACCGCGCTGGTCGAGGGCGGCGATGCCATCATCGTCGACGGCCAGGCCGGCGAGGTGCAGATTCGCCCGCAGCCCGACGTCGAGAACGCCTACAAGGACAAGGCCCGGCTGCGTGCCCGCAAGCAGAAGCAGTATCAGAAGCTCAAGGAACTTCCGGCGGTCACCCGCGACGGGGTCGGCATCACCCTGCAGATCAACGCTGGCCTGATCGTCGACATGCCGAATATCGAGGCGACCGCCGCTGCCGGCATCGGCCTGTTCCGCACGGAGCTGCAGTTCATGGTGGCGCAGCACATGCCGACCACCTCCGAGCAGCAGGCGCTGTATGTCGCGGTGCTGGAGGCCGCCGGCGAGCTGCCGGTCACCTTCCGCACCCTGGATATCGGCGGCGACAAGGTGCTGCCCTATATGGAGCGTGTCGAGGAGGAGAACCCGGCGCTCGGCTGGCGCGCGATCCGCATCGGCCTCGACAAGCCGCGCCTCCTCAGGGCGCAGGTGCGCGCGATGCTGCGGGCCGGCGCCGGCCGCGATCTCAAGATCATGCTGCCGATGGTCGCGACCACCGACGAGTTCCGCCGCGCCCGCATGATCATCCGCCGCGAGCAGGTGATGCTGGAGAAGCAGGGCGTCACGCCGCCGCGCGATCTCAGGGTCGGCGTCATGGTCGAGGTGCCATCGCTGCTGTTCGAGCTGCCGGAGATCGCGCGCGAGGCCGATTTCCTGTCGATCGGCACCAATGACCTCATGCAGTTCCTCTTCGCAGCCGACCGCGAGAACAAGCGAGTCGCCGACCGCTTCGATCCGCTCGGCGTCGGCCCCCTCCGGGCTCTCCGGTGCATCGTGGATGCCGCCGCCGAGACCGGCTGCCCGGTTACCGTCTGCGGCGAGATGGGCGGCAAGCCGCTGGAGACCATGGCGCTGATCGGGCTGGGCTATCGCGGCTTCTCGATGTCGGCGGCTTCGATCGGGCCGGTCAAGGCGATGCTGCGGGCGCTCGATACCGGCAAGCTGCGCGAACGCATGGACTGGATGCTGGCTTCCCCGGAGGGCGTCACCAATCTGCGCCCGCAGCTCGCCGCCTTCGCGACCGAGTTCAAGGTCCCGGTCTAGCGACGCTGCCTGCGCCGTCGCCGCCGCTTTTCCCCTTCGTTCTCCGAGTTCATTGAATGTCTCTCCAGCTCCCCCAGGATCGTCTCGACGTCATCGTGGCGCGCCATGCCGCGGCGACCGACGAGATCAACCATGCGACCGAGGCGACGCGCACCGTCGAGTTGGCGAAGGAACTGGCGGAGCTCGATCCCGTTGTCGCCGCGATCGGGTCCTGGCGGCGGGCGCAGGCCTCGCTGGAGGAGGCCGAGGCGCTCATCGCCGATCCCGCAACCGATGCAGAGTTCCGCGACCTCGCCTATGAGGAGCGCGACGCGGCCCGCGCCGAGATCGAGGCCCGAGCGCGCGAAATCCTCGTCGCCCTGCTGCCGAAGGATGCCGCCGACGAGCGCGGCGTCATTCTCGAAATCAGGGCGGGCACCGGCGGCGACGAGGCCTCGCTCTTTGCAGGTGACCTCTGGCGCATGTACCAGCGCCACGCCGCCCAGAAGGGCTGGAGCATCGATGTCCTCTCCGAGAGCGAGGGAACGATGGGCGGGTACAAGGAACTCGTCGCCGAGATCAACGGGCGCGGCGTCTATGCCCGGTTGAAATACGAATCCGGTGTCCATCGCGTGCAGCGTGTGCCGGATACCGAAGCGAGCGGGCGCATCCATACCTCCGCGGCGACGGTGGCGACGTTGCCACTCGCGACCGATGTCGACGTTACCCTCAACGAGGCCGATATCCGCACCGACACCCTGCGCTCCGGCGGCGCCGGCGGCCAGCACGTCAACAAGACGGAATCGGCGGTGCGCCTCACCCATATCCCGACCAACACGGTCGTGCTGGTTCAGGACGAGCGCTCCCAGCACAAGAACAAGGCGCGTGCCTATGAATTGCTGCGCGCCAAACTCTTCGACCTGGAGCGCCTGCGCATCGATGCCGAGCGCTCGGCGGACCGGCGCTCTCAGGTCGGTTCGGGCGATCGCTCGGAGCGGATTCGCACCTATAATTTCCCGCAGGGGCGCGTCACCGACCATCGTATCAACCTGACGCTCTACAAGCTCGACGAGATGATGCAGGGGCTCGTCCTCGACGAGATCATCGATGCGCTCACTGCCGAGCAGCAGGCGAAGCTGCTGGCGGCAGAAGGCATGGCGTGAGGCACATGCGATGAAACCAAAATCCCCTTCCCGCGTTGATCAAGCATCGACGCAATCCAAGGGGGGACCCTCTCATGATCAAGATGTTTTCGACGATAGCGGTGACCGGGCTGATGGCGCTGGCGATGACCGGCGTTTCGCAGGCTCAGGAGCGCACCTTCCGCAAGATGACGTCCGGCCAGCCGGCCGCGCTGCAGGGTGCCATGACGCAGTCGCAGGCGCGCAAGGCGTGCCGCATGGAGATGGGTCGCTCCCGCGAAAGCAAGTCCGCAATCAACAAGAAGATGCGGACCTGCATGGATTTGAAGATGAACGGCAACTAGAGCCTGTTCGGGAAGATGTGGAGCCCTTAGCGGGCTCCACCGGGAATCTAAGAGGGGAGTGCGCCGTGCCGACCGTCAGGGAGGTGCGGCGTCTTCTTGCGCAAAGGTTCCTGCGCGCCGGCTCGGCCAGCCCGGGCCTCGATGCGCGGCTGCTAGTCGAAGGCACCGTTGGCGCGGAGCATCTCGATCCCAGCATGATCCTGACAGCCGAGGCGCTTGCGCGGCTCGACGATGTCTCGGCGCGCCGTATCGCCGGAGAGCCGGTCTGGAGGATCCTAGGAGAGCGCGAATTCTGGGGGCTTCGCTTCCGCCTGTCACCGGCGACGCTGGAGCCGCGACCCGACAGCGAGACGATCGTCGAAGCGGCTCTTGCCCAGTTGGCCAGCCGCCGCGAGGAAGACCTTGCGCTGCTCGACCTTGGTACCGGCACCGGCTGCCTGCTGATCGCGCTGCTCTGCGAACTGAAGCAAGCGCACGGCCTCGGCGTCGACCTGTCCGAGGAAGCCTGCCGCACGGCTGCCGGCAATGCCGCTCTCAATGGCGTGGATGGCCGTGCGACATTCCGGCAGGGCAACTGGACCGAGGGGCTCGATGGGCGTTTCGACCTCATCGTTTCGAACCCGCCCTATATCCCGACGCCGGAGATCGCGACGCTGTCTGTCGAGGTGCGCGAGCACGATCCCGTGCTGGCGCTGGACGGCGGCGCGGACGGGCTCGGACCCTACCGGCTTTTTTCCGCCACCTTGCAGCCTCTGCTGGCGCCGGGCGGCGTGATCGTCCTCGAGATCGGGGCGGGGCAGGGGCCGGATGTCGTCGCGCTGATGCGGTCGGGAGGATTCGAATTCCGCGGCAGCCGCAACGATCTTGGAGGACATGAGCGCGCGTTGGTCTTCACGCTCGCTTGAGAGTCCACAGGCTTTTGGTCGATTTCGCTTGGAGAAGCAGCCAAAAGCGGCTATGCAGCATCCAGCCGAAGCTGGTGGCGTCAGAGCCGAGCCTCTGGGCAGTTCCCGATCTTACAGGATTTGCTCGAGTTCGGCATTGTTTTCGGGCGTGTTCCCGCGGCGATGCAACTGACAAGCCGGATGGAGCCCCGAAGGCGCGTGGCGCCGATCGGCTCATGGGGTTGAAGGCCCCTTTTTTGGAAAAGAGCGCGTGAAGACCAGGAACGGCGTATCGCCCCTTCAGGTCACTTTCGTCCGACACAGCGTCGCAACCCGCTGTGCTTCGCAACGCGCATGACGGCACCACGGTTGCTTTGAACACGGAAGCGCGAGACAGACGCGAATGAGACCAGGTCAGAACCGGCGTATGCGCGGCCGCAATAATAGCGGCGGCGGCAACAATAACGGTAATCGCAAATCTCCCAATCCGTTGCAGCGTAGCTACGAATCAAACGGACCGGACGTAAAGGTTCGCGGCACGGCGCAGCATGTCGCGGAGAAGTATTTGCAGCTCGCGCGTGATGCCCAGTCTTCGGGCGATACCGTTGCTGCCGAGAGCTATTTCCAGTTCGCCGAGCATTACTATCGCATCCTGCTCGCGGGACAGGAGCAGATGGCTCAGCAATTCGGTCATTCCTTCCCGCCGAACCGCGCCTTCGTCGAAGACGCTGACGACGGTGAGGAAGAGGGCGACGAGGACGGCCAGTCCTTCCAGCCTGGGTCCGGCCCGCAGCCGGACACGCGCTCCAACGGCTATGGCAACCCCAACGGCTATAACGGCCATGGCGGCGCTCAGGGCCAGGGCCAGGGGCAGGGCGAGGGCGGCGAAGGCCAGCAGGGGGGCCAGCGCTTCGACCGCCCGAATCGCCGCGAGCGTTTCAACAATGACCGCAACGGCAACACCAGCAACGAGCCACGCCGTTTCGATCGCCAGGATCGTGGCGAGCGCCGGTTCGACCGCAATGCCGAAGGCGGCCAGGGTGCTCCCGGCGGTTATGCGCCGCGCCCCGATGCGCCGCGTTCCGACATCCCGGTCAGCGAGGGCGGTGCGGTTGAGCCTGCTCCCGAGCAGGCTCAGGGCGAACAGCGCCGTTTCGAACGTCCCGAGCGGGTCGAGCGTCCCGAGCGGAGCGAGCGTCCGCAACGCGAGCGTCGTCCCCGCCGCGAGCGCGAAGTCGAGGCCGATGCGGGTGATGATGTCGCCGCCGCGCTGCCGTCTTTCCTGACCAATCCTGTGCGCATCCCCGCGTCGGAGCCGGTCGAGCCCCCGGCGGCCGAGCCGGCGGCCACCTCGGCCGAGCCGGCTACGGATGAAGCGGCGCCCAAGCGCACGCGTCGCCGCCGCTCGCCGCGCGAAGTCATGGACGCGCTGGGTTCGGAGACGGATGGTTCGGCCGAATAAGCCGTTCCTGGTCAACGTTTGGATATGAAGAAGGGCCCTTTCGGGCCCTTTTTCTTTGCTCGACGGTGATCAGGCGATGCCGAGTTCGGCCGGTGTGTCTACCACAGCCAGCCCATCGCCTTCGCCGAGCGCGCCATCAGCGAGGACGCGGCAATAGATGCCGCAATCGACATGACCGTAATTCTTCATCAGCGCCTTCGGTATCTGCATGTCGCGCGCGCCGGTATCGGGGTCGACATTGGTCGCCGCGCAGCGTTCGATCCGCTTGATGACCTGCAGGCGCAGGCCGCCGGGCCCGGAAAGCTCGCGGTCGACCAGGTCGTTCTCGGCCCAAGGGGCGAGACCGCTGACCATCAGGTTGCCGCGGAAGCGCAGCGGGTCGACCGGTTGCCCGAGGCGCTGCTCCAGGTCCGCGACGCTGGCGAGGTTGATGATCGAGACGAAGCCCGATCGCGAATCGGTGAAGCGATAGGTCGAGGGCGCCGTCAGCAGCTTCGGCTCGCCGCGCAATTCCTGGGGCATGAAGCCGTTGAAGAAGCGCGCGATCGCAGCATGGCCTTCGTCATTGCCGGTCGCGGCGCGCAGCACCTCCTGACCGCCCTCGTGGATGACGAGATCGCCGCTGGCATCGTCGTAACGGGTCCTGAGGCGGGCCAGCGACTCGTTGCGCATCAGCATCAGGTACTTGATCTTGGGCTGGTGCACGGGGTCGGAGGCATCGAAGCCCGAGGGGCCGTTCTCGATCGCGAACAGGCGGTCGCCGGGGAAATAGCCGCCGGCCGAAAGCGCGGCGCGCTTCGATCGTTCCGGAGAGAGCCCCTTCACGGGATAGCGGTAGAGCGTTTCGATGCGCATGGGCGTGTCCGGCGGTTGGAATGTGGTCAGATACCACAGCTCTCATCCTGAGGAGCAAGCGAAAGGCTCGCGGCTGGTAGGATGCCGCTTTCAGCCGCTCCTCAGGATCTGGGCTGAGGAAACAGGGTATTCGGGTTGATCGGGACCATATCTGCCTCCCAGCTTTCTGACAGATCAAAATCTGTCTCCATTTCGATCAATCCTCGGCATCTTCGCCGTCGCTGACGGAGCGCTGGCAACCCCAGCCGGCGAGCACCGCATCGGTCTCCTCGGCCACGAAGAAGCGGGCGGCGTCGCGGTCGTAGCCCTCGCCCAGCAGGCGCTCGTAATCGGTATGGACGTGGCGGACATGGCTGCCCAGCGCGAGCCAGAGCGCGGTCGATGGCGGCAGGTCCTTCATGTGGCGTCGTTCCGCCAGCGTCACCACGGCCTCGGCGTCGGAGAGCGGGATGCCGGGCGCCTGCGCCCTCAACGCTCGACGAATCGCCTGCTGTCGCTTGGTCCCGGCCATGCCCGATCTGTGCTTGCCGCTTGCGCCAGGTCAATTCTCGGCCGAGCCTCTTCCGTTGCGCCAATGTCACACTATCTTGGAGGGCGAGGGGCGGCCCATCGCGGCGCCCCATCCTGACGAAAGGCAGCAGGTTCACGTCGCTTCGGGGCGCGGCCTGCGGGCGGAGACAGCTGAATGAACATCGAGAAATATACGGATCGGGCGAAGGGTTTCCTCCAGGCGGCGCAGACGATCGCCTTGCGCGAGGGCAACCAGCAGTTCACGCCCGAGCATCTTCTGAAGGCCTTGCTGGACGACAACGAAGGCATGGCGGCCGGTCTCATCGACCGGGCCGGGGGCCAGTCGCGCGTCGCCTTGCAGTCTGTCGATCAGGCTTTGGCCAAGCTGCCGAAGGTCTCGGGCGGCTCGGGCGGGCTCAACCTGACTCCGGGGCTCGCGCGCGTCTTCGACACGGCCGAAAAGGCGGCAGAGAAGGCCGGCGACAGCTTCGTTACGGTCGAGCGGCTCCTGCTCGCGCTGGCGATCGAGAAGGATACCGACGCGGGCAAGGCTCTCTCCAAGGCCGGCGTCACCCCGCAGGCGCTGAACGCGGCGATCGAGGCGATCCGCAAGGGGCGCACCGCTGACTCGGCTTCGGCCGAGCAGGCCTATGACGCGCTGAAGAAATATGCCCGCGACCTCACCGCCGCGGCGCGCGAGGGCAAGCTCGATCCGGTGATCGGCCGCGACGAGGAAATTCGCCGTACCATCCAGGTGCTCTCGCGCCGGACCAAGAACAACCCTGTCCTCATCGGCGAACCCGGCGTCGGCAAGACCGCCATCGCCGAGGGCCTCGCGCTGCGCATCGTCAATGGCGACGTGCCCGAGAGCCTCAAGGACAAGGAACTGCTCGCGCTCGACATGGGCTCGCTCATCGCGGGCGCGAAATATCGAGGCGAGTTCGAGGAGCGGCTGAAGGCAGTGCTGACCGAGGTCTCGTCCTCGGATGGCGGCGTTATCCTGTTCATCGACGAGATGCATACCCTCGTCGGTGCCGGCAAGACCGACGGCGCGATGGATGCATCCAACCTGCTGAAACCCGCTCTAGCGCGTGGCGAACTGCACTGCGTGGGCGCGACCACGCTCGACGAGTACCGCAAATATGTCGAGAAGGACGCTGCTCTGGCGCGGCGGTTTCAGCCCGTCTTCGTCGACGAGCCGACGGTCGAGGACACCATCTCGATCCTGCGCGGCCTGAAGGAGAAATACGAGCAGCATCACCGCGTCCGCATCACGGATTCGGCGCTGGTCTCGGCCGCTACCCTGTCGAACCGCTACATCACCGACCGCTTTCTGCCGGACAAGGCGATCGACCTCGTCGACGAGGCCGGGGCACGGCTGCGGATGCAGGTCGACTCCAAGCCCGAGGAGCTCGATTCGATCGACCGCGAGATCGTCCGTCTCAAGATCGAGCAGGAGGCGCTGAAGAAGGAGAGCGATGCAGGCTCGAAGGAGCGGCTGAAGCGGCTCGAATCCGAGCTGGCCGATCTGGAGTCGCGCTCCGACACCATCACGGCCAAGTGGAAGGCCGAGAAGGACAAGCTCGGCCACGCCGCGGAGATCAAGACCAAGCTCGACAATGCCCGCAACGAGCTCGCCCAGGCGCAGCGCAAGGGCGAGTACCAGCGGGCGGGCGAGCTCGCTTATGGCGAGATCCCCGGGCTGGAGAAGCAGCTCGCCGAGATCGAGGCGAAGGGCGACGATGCCGGCATGGTCGAGGAGGCCGTGACGCCGGACCATGTCGCGCAGGTCGTCAGCCGCTGGACCGGCGTGCCGGTCGACCGGATGCTCGAAGGCGAGAAGGAGAAGCTGCTCCGCATGGAGGAGGTTCTGGCCTCCCGCGTCGTCGGGCAGCGCGAGGCGGTGGAAGCGGTATCCACCGCGGTCCGTCGTGCCCGTGCCGGCCTGCAGGACCCCAACCGCCCGATCGGCTCCTTCATGTTCCTCGGCCCCACCGGCGTCGGCAAGACCGAGCTGACCAAGGCGCTGGCCTCGTTCCTGTTCGACGACGAGACGTCGCTCGTGCGCATCGACATGTCCGAATACATGGAGAAGCACTCGGTCGCCCGGCTCATCGGCGCGCCTCCCGGCTATGTCGGCTACGAGGAGGGCGGAGCGCTCACCGAGGCCGTGCGGCGCCGGCCTTATCAGGTCGTGCTCTTCGACGAGGTCGAGAAGGCGCATCCGGACGTGTTCAACGTCCTGCTGCAGGTGCTCGACGACGGCCGCTTGACCGATGGCCAGGGCCGCACCGTCGATTTCCGCAACGTGCTGATCATCATGACCTCGAATCTCGGTTCGGAGTTCCTGGTGAACCAGCCCGAGGGGCAGGACAGCGATGCGGTTCGCGACGAGGTGATGGGCGTGGTCCGCCACGCCTTCCGGCCGGAGTTCCTGAACCGCATCGACGACATCATCCTGTTCCACCGCCTGAGGCGGCAGGACATGGGCGCGATCGTCGACATCCAGATGGCTCGGCTCGCGAAGCTGCTGACCGATCGCAAGATCACGCTCGAGCTCTCGAAGGAGGCGCGCGAGTGGCTGGCGGACAAGGGCTACGACCCCGCCTATGGCGCGCGCCCGCTGAAGCGCGTGATCCAGAAGTCGGTGCAGGACCCGCTGGCCGAGGCGATCCTCGCAGGCGAGATCGTGGACGGCGAGGACGTGCCGATCACCGTTGGGCCGGGTTCGCTGATGCTGGGTTCGGTTCCGGCCGTGAAGGAGAAGCGGCCGGTTGGTGTCGCACTGAACTGACGCGGCTTTCGAACTGCGTCATCCTCGGGCGGCGCGCAGCGCTGACCCGAGGATCTCTGGATGGAAGGGCGCGAGAGCCTTATCCGGCATGAGATGCTCGGGTCGAGCCCGAGCATGACGGGCGCGACGCGCCCGTCACCCCCTTTTCAACAAAAACACCGCCTGCGCGCCGAACAGGTTCCAAAACCACCAGGGTGCATTGACGCCGACCCTGCCGCCGGCGGCATCGAGCGCGACCGCGCGCTCCTTCTTGGCACCGATCTGCTCGCACAGGGTGACGAAGTCCCGGATCGTGCAGAAATGGATGTTGGGCGTGTCCCACCACGCATAGGGCAGGGAATCCGTCACCGGCATCCGGCCCTGGAAGAACACTTGGCTGCGCATCCGCCAATGCCCGAAATTCGGGAAGGAGACGATGGCGTGTCGGCCGATGCGCAGCATCTGCTCCAGCACGAAGCGCGGATTGCGCGTCGCCTGGATCGTCTGGGAGAGGATGACATAATCGAACGAGTCGTCGGGATAATCGACGAGGTCCGTATCGGCATCGCCCTGGATCACCGAGAGTCCGCGCGCGACGCAATCGGCCACGCCTGCACGTGAGAGTTCGATTCCGCGCGCATCGACCTGCCGGCTGTCGGCCAGCAGCGCGAGCAGGGCGCCGTCGCCGCAGCCGACATCCAGCACGCGCGTTCCCGGCTGCACCATCTCGGCGACGAGCTTGAGGTCGATGCGGTTGGTCTGGTTATCGGGGAGGGTCACAGACGAGCCCTTTTCGTCATGGTCGGGCTTGTCCTGGCCATCCACGTCTTCGCTGGGTAAAGGTTGTGGTCAAGACGTGGATGCTCGCTAAAAGGGCGAGCATGACGGCGGAGTGTCCACATCATCAAATCCCCCGCGCCCGTGCCGCCGCGCCGATGAAGCCGCGCGTCGTGGCGAAGAGGTTGGGCTCTTCCAGCAGGAAGGCGTCGTGGCCCTTGTCGCTTTCCAGCTCGACGAACGAGACCGAGGCGCCGGCCGCGTTCAGCGCATGGATGATCGCGCGCGAATCCGCTGTCGGGAACAGCCAGTCCGAGGTGAAGGAGGCCACGCAGAAACGCGTCTTGGTGCCGGTGAAGGCACGCGCCAGTACGCCGTCATGGTCGGCGGCGAGGTCGAAGTAGTCCATCGCGCGGGTAACGTAGAGATACGAATTGGCGTCGAAGCGCTCGACGAAGCTCAAGCCCTGGTGGCGGAGGTAGCTTTCGACCTGAAAATCCGCGTCGAACGAGAAGGTCGGCGCCTCCCGATCCTGCAATTTGCGGCCGAACTTGCGGTGCAGCGCCTGCTCCGAGAGATAGGTGATATGCGCGCCCATCCGAGCGACGGAGAGCCCCTTGGCCGGACGTGTGCCCTCTTCGAGATAGCGCCCGCGTCGCCATTCGGGATCGGCCATCACGGCCTGCCGGCCGACTTCGTGGAAGGCGATATTCTGGGCCGAATGCTTGGCGCCTGTCGCCAGCGGCAGCGCCGAGAACACGCGGTTGGGATAGCTCGCCGCCCATTGCAGTACCTGCATGCCGCCCATCGAGCCGCCGGCGACGCAGAACAATGTGTCGATGCCGAGCGAGTCGACCAGCGCGGCCTGCGCCCGCACCATGTCGCGGATGGTGACGATCGGGAAGGACACGCCCCACGGCTTGCCGGTTGCCGGGTTGGTCGAGGCCGGTCCGGTCGTGCCGGTGCAGCCGCCGATCACATTGGCGCAGATTACGAAGAAGCGATCGGTATCGATCGGCTTGCCCGGGCCGATCATCGCCGTCCACCAGCCGCCCTTGCCGGTGATCGGGTTGCGGCTCGCGACGTACTGGTCGCCGGTCAGGGCGTGGCAGACCAGGATGGCGTT
>SEEM01000017.1 GCA_004144595.1 Hyphomicrobiales bacterium | reverse complement strand
CGCTGGAACCGCTGGCTCTCCGCCTGCCCTTCGCCGCAGGGTCGTCAGGCGGAGAGCCAGCGGTTCCAGCGTTCCAACGCCATGGCGCGGTTCTTCTCGAGCCAGTCGGCATCCGGGATGATGATCTGCTCGACGATTTCGGGCTTGGCGCCGAGTTCGGCCTTCTCCTCTTCCGTCAGCAGAGCCTGCCCCTTCTTGTTCGAGGTGGAATAGCCCATCTCGCGGGAGAACGCGGCATGGTTTTCAGGATTGCCCATGTAGAAGTCGATGAAGGCGCGTGCCGCGTTCGGGTGCGGCGCGTTCTTGAGAATCGCCCAGGCGCCGAAATCGGCCACCGCATCGGTCCAGCTCCAGTCCAGGGGAACGCCGGCCTTCTTCGTTGCGTAAGCTGTGCCGCTCCACATCAGACTCATCACGGCATCGCCCTGGCGCATCACCTGCTGGCTCTGCGCGCCGGTCTTCCACCAGACCGACACATGCGGCTTGATGGCATCGAACTTGGCGAATGCGCGGTCGAGGTCGAGCGGGAACAGCTTGTCTGCAGGCACGCCATCGGCGATCAGCGACGCGATCAGATTGGCCCAGGGGCTGCCGGTATTCGGCAGCGCGCGCGAACCGGGGAACGTCTTCACATCCCAGAAATCGGCCCAGGTTTTGGGCTTGCGATCCTTGAAGGCGCGCGGATCGAAGGCGAGCACCTGTCCGCCCGTGAGGTAGAGCACGCCATGCCCGCCGCAGGCGCGGGGAATACCCTGCGAGGCGACATTCGGCATAGCAGCGCAATCGCCGAGATCTTCGACCAGGTGCGACAGCTTGGAGAGCTCATAGTATTGCGGGGAGATGATGTCCCATTCGACGTTGCCGGAGGTCTGCATAGCCGTCGCCTTGGCCATCATGTCGCCGTAGGAGGCGGCGACCGGAACGACCTTGACGCCCGTTGCCTTGGTGAAGGGATCGAAGAAGTTCTTCTTCAGTGCAGCCTCGAAGACGCCGCCGGTCGAGCGGATCACGAGCGTGCTTTCGAGCTTGCCACCTCCGGCCTGGGCCGACGCTTGGCAGAACGGAAACGC
Organism: Hyphomicrobiales bacterium; assembly: GCA_004144595.1. Lineage (GTDB taxonomy): Bacteria > Pseudomonadota > Alphaproteobacteria > Rhizobiales > Beijerinckiaceae > Allobosea. The sequence goes on along the minus strand of SEEM01000017.1, from coordinate 62,178 downwards.
GCTGGCGGCGATTGTTCCCGCACCGCCCAGCAGCACTTGGCGACGATCGATAGTCATGGTTCCACCTCTCACTTTCGGACGCCCGACTGAGAGCGTCGCCCCTCGTTTAGTTAGCAGGTTGCCAGACAAATATCGCAGAGGTACAGCTAGCGCAAGCCGTCGCGTGAATGCGACGTCCGACAGGAAGCGGATGGAGCAGACCGATCCTCTGCGGGGTTGCGGCAGATTGCCGTGAATGGCTGCGGATCCGCGGTTGGTGCGCCGCTGCGGCGCGTGTAACTAGAGTGGAACATGTCAGCAGTTCGGATGGGCCATTCCATGGACAAGACTTTGGCCAGGGCGCCGTCGCTGGCGGATACCGTCGCCCTCCGGCTGCGCCGCGAGATCACGGAAGATCGATACAAATCGGGTGAAAAGCTCCCCACCGAACGCGAGCTTTCCGAGACCTACGGCGTCAGCAGGGCCATCATCCGCGAAGCGCTGGGGCGCCTCAAGCAGGATGGCCTCGTCCGGTCGCGCCAGGGTTCCGGGGCGTTCGTCGCGGAAGCGGGTACCCCTGTCTTTCGGCTTTCGGTCGTCGATCTGCGCGACACTGCGGAAATCCAGAACGTCGTCGAACTGCTGGTTGCGTTCGAGTCGGCGGCGTCTGCGCTAGCGGCGACACGTCGGACGAAGGCGCAGCTGAAAATGATCACCGCCCAATTCGATGCCATGGAACGGGCGATCGCCGAGGACCGCTCAGGTGTCGACGAGGATGTCGCGTTTCACCGGGCCATCGTCGATGCCACGGCCAACCCCGTCTTTCGCGACATGTTCGATTTTCTGGACACGCGGGTTCGGGGCTTCATCGGAGCCGCGCGGACGAATTCGGCACGGCGCAGCCTGTCGCGGCAGGTCCAGGACGAGCATCGGGCGATCCTGGACGCCATCACTGCGAAGGATGGCGAAGCCGCCCGAAGCGCCGCCGCCATCCATCTGCAGAACGCGATCAAGCGGCTGACGCTTCAGCGCGGCCTCGTCTAATAGACGCTCCCAGCAGGCGATGAGCCTAGGTTCGTCGCGGAAGAGGACGCGGTGGCCTGCCTTGCTTCCGCGATGGCTGCTTTGGCGGCCCCGCCCAGCAACGCGACATCGCTTCCGGGTGTGACCATCGTATAGCCCTCTGCGATGCGTCGGCTCGCTCCGGCTCCGCCGGAGCAGAAGATACCCGCAATACGGTCCTTCGCCCTGCATCGCGCGGCGAGATCGCGGATGATCCCTGCGACCGGCTCGTCGTCGCTTTCGGCCTTCGGCGGTAGGCCATGCGAGAGGCAGAGATCGTTGGGTCCCACATAGATGCCCGTCAACCCCTCGACCGAGAGGATGTCGTCCGCCGCCGCAATGGCCTCGCGCGTTTCCAGCATCGCGAAGCTCATGATCTCGGCGTTGGCGTGCGTGAAATAGTCGGCCCCGCCGTAAAGCAGGCCCCGTGCCGGGCCGAAGGAGCGCTGACCATGTGGCGGATAGCGGCAAAACGAAACGAAGCGCTCGGCCTCCTCGCGGCTCGATATCATCGGGCAGATGATGCCGTAGGCGCCGGCGTCGAGCAGTTGCATCACGAGGTGGTAGTCGTTCTTCGAGACCCTCACGAGCGGCACGGCGGGCGTCGAGGAAAGGGCCTGCAACATCGCAATCGCCGCCTCGAACCCGATCATGCCATGCTGCAGATCGACCGTGACCGAGTCGAAGCCCTGATGCCCCATGATCTCGGCCGAATAGGCGGAGGCCATCGAGAGCCAGCCGTTTATGATGGGTTGCTTGTCGCGAAACAGCGCGTTCAGCCGGTTGGGGCGCATGGCATGCCTTTCTGTGAGGTATCGTTCAGGCTGCGGTCCAGCCGCCGTCGACGACGAGCGCGCTGCCCGTCATCATCGCTCCGGCGTCCGATGCCAGCAGGAGCAGCGGTCCCGTCAGGTCGCCCAGCTGGGCCAAGCGCCCGAGGCAGATTCGCGACATGATCCACGCACGCCGCTCCGGATCGGCCAGCGTGCTCCTCACCAGCTCCGTATCGACGAATGTCGGGCATAGCGTGTTGACCCTGATGCCGTGTCGGGCCAGTTCGATCGCCATCGCCTTCGTCATTCCTTCGAGCGCGTGCTTGGTCGCGCAATAGACGGAGCGATCCACCCCGCCGACATGGCCCATCTGCGACGAGACGTTGATGATGCTGCCGGTTTCGCCCGCCTCGATCAAGCGCCGGGAGACGTTCTGGGCGAGGAAGAAAGCGGCGCGCAGATTGACGTTGACGACGGCATCGAAATCGGCCGGACGGGCCTCGACGAAGGGACCGTGGCGGGCCATGCCGGCGCAATTCACGAGCACCTGGAAAGGCGGTTCGGCCGCCAGTACGTTCTCGACCGCGGCAAGATCCGTGACGTCGAGCACCAGGGGCCGTGCACGATGCCCGGCCGAAGTCAGCGCGTCGCAGGCGCGCTCCAGCGCCGTGCCGGAGCGGGCGCAGAGCACCACCTCCGCGCCCTGGGCCGCGAGCGCGGCCGCAGCCGCGAAGCCGATACCCCGGCTGGCGCCTGTCACGAGCGCCCTCTTGCCGTCGAGGCGGAAACTGGGGATCGCGGGTAGAGCGAGCGTATCGGCGCCGGTCACGGCGCAGCTTCGGCGTAGGGGACGTTGACCCCGCCGAACCGGCGCAACCTGACATTGGCCTGCTCGGCATGTCCGGCGAAGCCCTCGAGCATGCACAAGCGGGAGCAATAGGAACCGATCATGGCACTGGCCTCGTCGGTCAGCACCCGCTGATAGGTGCATGTCTTGAGGAATTTTCCGACCCACAGCCCGCCGGTATAGCGCGCTGCCCCGAGCGTCGGCAGGGTATGGTTGGTGCCGATCACCTTGTCGCCATAAGCGACGTTGGTGCGCGGGCCCAGAAAGAGCGCGCCGTAATTGGTCATCTCCCGGAGGAAGAAATCCGGATCGCGTGTCATCACCTGGACGTGCTCGGAAGCGATCCGGTCCGCCTCGCGCACCATCTCCTCCTCGTCCTCACAGACAATGACCTGGCCGTAGTCCGTCCACGCCTTGCGGGCGATCTCGGCGGTGGGCAGCACGCCCAGGAGACGCTCGATTTCCGCCATCGTCTCGCGCGCGAGTTTCTCCGAATTGGTCAGCAGGATCGCGGGCGAATTCGGTCCATGCTCCGCCTGGCCGAGCAGATCGGTCGCGCAGATTTCCGCGTCGACGCTGTCGTCGGCGATCACCAGGGTCTCGGTCGGCCCGGCGAAGAGGTCGATGCCGACGCGTCCGAAGAGCTGGCGCTTGGCTTCGGCCACGAAAGCGTTTCCGGGGCCCACCAGCATGTCGACCGGCGCCATCGTCTGCGTTCCAAGGGCCATGGCGCCGATCGCCTGAACGCCGCCGAGAGCATAGATCTCGTCTGCGCCGGCCAGATGCTGGGCCGCGACGATCGCCGGAGCCGGCCTGCCCTTGAACGGCGGGGCGCAGGTCGCGACGCGGCTCACGCCCGCGACCTTGGCTGTGATCACCGACATATGCGCCGAAGCCAGCAACGGATATTTGCCGCCCGGCACGTAGCAACCCACGGCGTTGACCGGGATGTTCCGATGGCCGAGCACGACGCCGGGTAAGGTCTCGACCTCGATGTCGCGGATGGACGCGCGCTGATGCTGCGCAAAATTGCGAACCTGCTCCTGGGCGAAGCGGATATCGTCGAGGGCGCGCGCACCGAGCTCGCCGAGACAGTCCTGGATCTCCCGGTCCGTCAGGCGGAAGTCGTCGCGCGTCCAGCCGTCGAACCGTTGCGAATACTCACGCACGGCGGCGTCGCCACGGGTCGCGATGTCGTCGAGAATGGTCTCGACCGTCTCGCGGACTTTCCGGTCGGCATCTTTGGCTGTGGCCGCGTCGATGCCCTGTTTCAGAACTCTTGCCATCGTTTCCGTCCTTGCCGTCAGGCCGCAGCGGCGGCGCGCATGTCGCGGCAGGCGGCCGCCAGAATGTCGGCGGCTTCCGCCACATGGTTCTCGTCGATGATCAGGGGCGGCAGCAGCCGGATGACGTTGTTGCCGGCCGGAGCCGTCAGCATGCCGCGGTCCCGGAGCGCCGTCATCAGGCTGCGGTTTTCGACCTTGCAGCCGAGGCCGACAAGCAGGCCCTCCCCCCTGACGTCGAGCAGGAGATCGTCGAATTCGACCACGAGCTTCTGGAGTTCGGCGCGCAGCAGCGCGCCGATCCGGGTCACATGCCCGGTCGATGCACCCCGGTCGAGGAGATCGCCATCGAGCAACAGGTCCATGACAGCATTGCCGATGGCGCTCGCCAGCGGTGCCCCGCCCAAGGTCGAGCCGTGGCTGCCGGGAGTCACGAGCTCGGCGACCTTGGCGGTGGCCAGTACGGCACCGATGGGATAGCCCGCACCGATGCCTTTGGCCGCCGCCAGAATATCCGGCATCACGCCGGCATGCTCATGGGCGAAAAGCTTGCCGGTGCGGCCGAACCCGGTTTGAACCTCGTCCATGACCAGCAGCAGACCATGCTGATCGCACAGGGCACGGATTTCGCGCAGCATCTGCGCCGTGAACTGCCTGATGCCACCTTCGCCCTGGATCGGCTCCAGCAGGATGGCGCCGGTCTCGGGGCCGATCGCAGCGGCGAGCGCCGCCATGTCGCCGAAAGGAACCTTGTCAAAGCCGGGAACGACCGGCTCGAACCCTTGCGTCAGTTTCGGTTGGCCCCCGGCGGCGATCGCAGCCATGGAACGACCATGAAAGGCGTCCGCGAAGGAGATCACCCGCCAGCGCTGCGAAGAGGGCTGGCTGCGGAAATAGCGGCGGACCAGTTTCAGGGCGAAATCAATCGCCTCGCTGCCGGAATTGGTGAAGAAGACGCCATCGGCGAAGCTCGCTGCGCAGATGCGATCCGCCAAACGCTCCTGCTCGGGAATGCGGATGATGTTCGAGGCGTGCCAGAGCTTGCCCGCCTGCTCCCGCAGGGTGTTCACCAGCACGGGGTGGCAGTGTCCAAAGGCATTGACCGCGACGCCGCCCAGGAAATCGAGATAGCGCCGTCCTTGCCGGTCGAAGAGGTAGCAACCTTCGCCGCGCTCGGCTTCGAGATCGGTGCGCGGAAACGCCTTCATAAGGTGAGGTGTCATCATCCAGCCTTAATTAATCAGGTTGCCTGACAAATAATGGAGAAGCTGATGCGCCGCAACGTGATTCTGCGCATTGTGCGATGGCGACTCGCCGCTTGTTCATGTGTCTGGCACGCGACATGCGGCTGGGCTCCCCCCACGTCTCCGTCGGACCGAAACCGATCTCCGGCCGGGCGTCGCGCCGCGCGCCAGGGATCTCGTTGCGGCCCCGATGCAGCCAGGCGCGGGCACATGGGGAGCCGCTTCCGGGGCCTTAGTTTGGCGAGCGCCCCCTACCGAAAAGCTGGGCGACCGGGATCAAATACCAAGCGGACATCAATAGGTCGGGGGCGTGATCGCGCTGACGATCTCACTAACCCCGTCCGCGACATTGCGAAAGCTGTGCGGCTCACGGCTGTCGAAATAATAACCATCGCCAGGCTGTAGAACCGCGGTGCGGCCAGAGACTGTCACTTCGACCGCGCCGCGGATGACGAGGCCCCCTTCCTGAGCGGAATGCGAAAAGGCGCCGCCGGTGTCGGCTCCGGGCGCGTAGGTTTCGTGCAGCATCAGCATCGAACGGTTCGGGAAGCCCGAGCCGATGACGCGATAGGAGATCGCGTCCGCGCGCCCGATTTCGGCCATATCCACCGCCTGGCAAAACGGATTCGGCGGCGCCATCGCACTGAAATCGACGAGAAAACCCGACAACGTCGTCCCTAGCGCGTCGAGGACCGCGCTCAACGTATCGAGCGAAGGGCTGATCAGGTCCCGCTCGATCAACGATATCGAGGAATGTGATACGCCCGAACGCAAAGCGACCGCGCGCACGCTGAGCTTGCGGCGCTGTCGCAGCTCCCTCAGTCGATCGCCGATCTTCATGGAACAATCCTTTTTCGAGGCTTTCATCTGAGCCCAACTGGTGAAAATCTTCAACAGGGCTCCAGAGTGCCTTGCGCTATGGCTCAGCGGCGGGGAAGCTTGCGGTTCACTATTGGGTACCGGAACGAGCCATGTCCAAACTTGCCCCCGCCGTGGAAGCCAGGATCGAGCGCCTCAAGGCACCGGGCCGCAGCGCCTGGAACGACAACACTGCGGTCGAGACCACGGTGAAGGCGGTTCTGGAGGCGGTGCGACAGGACGGCGACGCGGCCGTTCGACGCTACTCCAGAGAGTTCGACAAGCTCGACATCGACGCGTTCGAGGTCTCACCCGCCGAGCGCACCGCCGCAATCGACGGGCTCGACAAGCAGACCCGCGCCGATACGGAATTCGCCATCGAACGCGTTCGGAGCTTCGCCGAGGCCCAGCGCGCGACCATGCTGCCGCTCGATGTCGAAGCGCTGCCGGGGCTGCATCTCGGCCATCGCATCATCCCCATCGCCCGGATCGGCGCCTATGTCCCCGGCGGGCGCTATCCGCTGCTCTCTGCGCCGATCATGACGCTGGTTCCGGCCAAGGTCGCGGGCTGCGACGAGGTCATCGCCTGCCTGCCGCCCGGCGCGCATCCCGCGATGATCGCCGGCTGTCATCTGTCGGGTGCCGACCGCATCTTCCGGATCGGCGGCGCGCAGGCCATCGCAGCCATGGCGTTCGGGACCGAGACCGTGCCTGCGGTCGACAAGATCGTCGGCCCCGGCAACGCCTTCGTCAACGAAGCCAAGCGACAGGTCTTCGGGCTTGTCGGCATCGACCAGCTGGCGGGCCCGAGCGAGATTTTCGTCGTCGCGGACGAGACCGGCGATGCCGTGACGATCGCTGTCGACTTGCTGGCTCAGGCGGAGCACGATGTCCGCACCCGCGTCGGCCTGATCACCACCGATCGCTCGCTGGCCGAAAAGGTGCTCGCCGAGGTCGACCGCCAGCTCGGCAACCTGTCGACCGCGCCTGTCGCGGCCGCGGCCTGGCGGGACTATGGCGAGGTGGTCGTCTGCGCCGACGAGGACGCGATGCTGGCCTATTCCGACCATATCGCGGCCGAGCATCTCGAAGTCCACACGCACGACGCCCAGGCGACGGCTGCAAAGCTGCGCAATTACGGTTCGATCTTCATCGGCGTGGCCGCCAGCGTGGTTTATTCGGACAAATGCTGCGGCACCAATCACACCCTGCCGACCATGGCGGCCGGCCGCTACACCGGCGGCCTTTGGGTCGGCTCCTACCTCAAGGTCTGCACGCATCAATGGCTCGACGAGCGCGGCGTCGCCGCCGTCGCTCCGCCGGCGATGCGCCAGAGCGCCAGCGAAGGTCTGGAAGGGCATCGACGTGCCGCAGCGCTTCGGCTCGCGCCGGCTCAGCTTTTGAGCGAGATCGGCGCCGGCACAGGTTAATCTCGTTCCGCCAGCGGAGACACCCGAAGCTGGACGGGGATGGCTCGACAGATCGGCGTCAGGCCGGCAAGGCAAGGGGACGGCAGCTATCATGGCGAGCGTATCGTTAAAGAGCGTGACGAAGGCCTGGGGAGCGTTTACCGGGGTCAATGCGATCGATCTGGAGATCGCAGACCGGGAATTCGTTGTCTTTCTAGGCCCTTCCGGCTGCGGCAAGACCACCACCATGCGGATGATCGCCGGGCTGGAAGATCCCAGCAGCGGTACGATCATGATCGGCGACAAGGTGGTGAACGACCTGGAGCCGAAGCTGCGCGACGTCGCGATGGTGTTCCAGAACTACGGGCTCTATCCCAACCTCTCGGTCTACGAGAACATCCGCTTTCCTCTGAAGGTCCGCCGCGTCCCGCAGGAGACCCACGACGAGCGCGTGCGCCGCGCGGCCGCCATGGTCGAGCTCGGCGATCTGCTCCACCGCCGGCCCCGCGAACTCTCGGGCGGACAACGCCAGCGTGTCGCGCTGGCGCGGGCGATCGTCCGCCAGCCGGCGATCTTTCTCATGGACGAACCGCTGTCCAATCTCGACGCCAAGCTGCGCGTCTCCACCCGGGCGCAGATCAAGCACCTCCATCACGAGATCGGTGTCACCACGATCTACGTCACGCACGACCAGATCGAAGCGATGACACTCGCGGACCGCGTCGTGGTGATGAATTCCGGCAGGATCCAGCAGATCGGATCGCCCGCCGAGATCTACGACAGGCCTGCCAACACCTTCGTCGCGAGCTTCATCGGCTCGCCCGCGATGAACCTGATCGACGGCGAGGTGGTCGACGGCGTCTTCAACGGAATCAACACCCGCGTGCCGGGCTTCGCGGGCGTGTCGGGGCCGGTGACCCTGGGCTTCCGGGCCGAGGATGCGGCGATCGCATCGGCCGAGGGCGGAGAGATCCGGGCGCCGATCTACAGCATCGAGCTGCTGGGCGATGCCACGCTCGTCACCGTTCGCGCGGGCGAGCGGATGCTGGCCGTGAAGGCTCACAAGGGCTTTCGCGGACACATCGACGAGCCGATAGCGTTCTCGCTCGCGGTCGCCGACTGCCACCTGTTCGATCGCGCCAGCGGCGAGCGGGTCGTCACAGGGCCGGACGCGAGCGCGAACGGGCGAAGCTGACAGCCACCATTTCATCCCATGCGGCCAGCCGGCCGCGGGGCGGCCGGTTGAACGGGGTATTCAGGTGAAAACGCGCACCTTCCTGGCCTTTGTCGCACCATCGCTGGCGATGATGATCGTTTTCATCGCCCTGCCGCTCGTCAGCGTGTTCTGGCAGAGCTTCTACAACACGCAGCGCGTCTTCCACGAAGTGAAGGTCGAAACCTGCACGCCCGGCTTCACCCGCCAGATCTGCACGACGGAGGTGCGTCACGAAGCGTCGGTCGACGCGAATGGCAAGCCGATCACGCGTACCAGCTTCGTCGGCCTGGAGAGCTACCGGCTCGTGCTGCAGCCGCAGGCTGTGATGGACGGATTGAAGGATGGCTGGGCGGGGCTGTCGCGCATCCTCGACATCGATTTCTACAGGGCTTTGCGGTTTACGCTGACGTTCACGTTCGTGACGCTGCCCTTCGTCATCGGCTTCGGACTGCTGATCGCCCTGATGGTCAACAACGCACAGCGCCGGCTGCGCGGACCGATCATCTTCGTCTCGCTGCTGCCCTACATCATCACCCCGGTGATCGGGGCGCTTTCCATCCGCTGGCTTTTCGTCAGCGACGGCATCCTGACCGTCGCGTTATCGCAGATGCTCGGGCGGCAGGTGTCGATGTTCGCGAATGGCTGGACGATCGAACTGCTGATGCTTTTCTACCGCATCTGGCACGTCGTTCCGTTCGCTTTCGTCATCTTCTATGCCGGGCTGCAGACGGTAGACCAGGACACGCTGGAATCGGCCATCGTCGACGGCGCCTCCCGGTATGAACGTCTCGTCCATGTCGTGCTCCCGCATCTGGCCCCCCTCATCGTCTTCGTCTCGCTGATCCATCTCATGGACGCCTACCGCGTCTTCGAAGAGGTGATCGGCTTCTCGAGCCAGGCTCATCGCATCTCGCTGCAGTGGCTGACGTTCAACTATCTCAGCCCCGATCAGGCCGGAAACCGCTCGATCTCGCGGGCCTCGGCGTCGGCGATGCTGACGATCATCGGGGTGGCCTTCATCCTTGCACCGCTCCTGAAGCGCACCTGGCGCGACCATCGCCGCGGAGTCTGAAACGATGTCTCAATCGCGTTCTTTGGAGCAGCCCCTCGTCCTCAAGCTGATCTCGGGCGCAGGCCTCGGATTGTGGCTGATCGTTGCCGCATTTCCGCTGGTCTGGATCGCGGCGATGTCGTTCAAGATCCCGCTCGACGCATTTTCATCCAACCCCTTCCACGTGATTTTTGGCGAGGCGACGCGCAAATCAGCCGGCGGACTGTCGTTCGCAGGGCTGGCGCTGATCGCTTGCGCGCTCATGCTGGGCTGGTGGATGGTGGCGCATCTCCGCCGCAGATGGCTCCCGCCCGAGACCGAACCGGCGGCCGAGCGCCGCCCCGTGCTCGCAGCCGCGGCGATCACAGCCATCGGCCTGATCATTCTCGGGCTGCTGCCACCGGGCGTTCAGGCGCTCGATGCCGCTCTGTCGACCAGTTCGAGCCTGCAGGTCTTTGCCCAGCCGCTGATCGGTCTGACCACCGAATATTACCGGGCGGTCTGGATCGATCATGCCTTCTACCGTCAGTTCATCAATTCGATGATCGTGACGGGTGGCGTCGTCACGATCTCGCTCACGGTCGGCACGCTCGCCGGGTACGCGCTTGCCCGCACGCGCACCAATTTCGCCTTCTGGCTGCTTCTGATCGCGCTCGCCTTTCGGGCGATGCCGCATTCGGTCCTTGTGGCGGGCTACCTGCCTGCGTTCATCAATTCGCGCGACATCCTAGCGCCGCTCTGGACCAACGCGATCACGGGTCCCGTCCTGGGCTTGATATGGTCCGAACCGCCGACCCTCTACGGCAAGCCCTGGGCCGTCATCGCAGCGTTGGTCGCGATCAACCAGCCCTTCACGATCTGGATGTTGAGGTCATTCTTCGCCAATATCCCGGCGGAACTCGATGAAGCCGCACGCGTCGACGGCTGCTCGCATTTCGAGGCGTTCCGCCGCGTCATCATCCCGGTCATGTGGCCGGGCGTCATCACGACGGGGCTGTTCTCGTTCCTGCTCGCCTATAACGACTATCTGGTGACAGGGCTGCTGCTCGACGCGCAATCGCTGACGATGGTCCCGATGATCGGGCAGTTTCTCGCCAGCGACAACACGGCGGCCGACCAGCTTCAGGCGATCGCGGCCGCCGTGTCGATCACGGCGCCGCTTTTCCTGCTCGTTGTCGTGTTCCAGCGCCAGCTCGTGGGCGGGCTGACGCAGGGGGCCGTCAAGGGGTGACGGCTTCGGCGGCGCGCGCAGCGCCGCCGGGCGGGGCCCAGGCGACCACGATCATTTCGACCTTGAGCGCCTCGTTGGCGAGCGAGACCTGGCCGCAGGCGCGAACCGGCGGATGCTCCGGGTCGACCCACTCGTTCCAGACGGCGGTGACCTCCGAGAAATAGCTGAGATCCGCGAGCCAGATCGTGATGTGGGCGATCTTGCTCTTGTCGGACCCGATCCTCGCCAGCCGCTCCTCGATCGAGGCGAAGATCTGCCGTGCCTGATCGGCCGCCGTACCGCCCGGGGCAATCGGCAGCGGCGGGATCACTGTCATATAGGCGGTTTCGCCGATGACGGAGATGGTGGCCGAGCGGACCCGCGACTTCGACTGGGCGTCGCCCGATTTCAGAATATGGGTGATCATGGCCGCACTCCTCAGGCCTGCGCCGGAAAATCGTAGAGCTCGGCCGGATTGTCCACGAGGATCCGGTGAAGGAGCGCCTCATCCGTGGTGTAGTCCAGCAGCAGGTCCAGCAGCAGTGCATGGTCCGGGATCGGCTGGTTGAAGACGGGCAGCATCGATTGTGGCCACTCGCTGCCCCAGACGATCCTGTCGGGCGCCGTCGCGAGGAACGCTTTCGCCAGGGGCACGAGCTCGGGCCATGGCTCGGGGCGCCGGTGACGGCCGGCATAGGGCGCCGTCAGCTTGATCCACCCCGAGCCGCTGGCGAGCAGCTTCAATGCCGCCTGAATGGCCGGATGGTCGACGGGCAGGGCATCGATGAACTTGCCGTAATGGTCCAGCACGATCGGGCACGGCAGATCGAGCAGCCTGTCGACCAGTTGAGGCAGGTCGCGGCCATCTGTCTGAAGATCGATATGCCAGCCATGGGGGGCAATCTTCGCCGCGATCGCTTCCAGCGCCTCCCAGGGCAGGACCCCGTTCGCCATCTCGAAGCGGATTCCGCGGACGCCGTGCGCATGGAGGCGCTGCAATTCCGCCTCCGCCGTGTCGAGAGCGATCACCGCCACGCCGCGCGCGGTGCCGGCGAAATCGTCCAGCGCCGCGACCAGGTTCGAATTGTCGGTGCCGTGGGTCACGGACTGGATCACCACGGCGCGCGACAGACCGAGACGCTCCCGGATCGCTTTCAGATAATCCGGCACCGTCGCGACCGGCGGCTTGTAAGGCGTATCGATCCGCGCGGGGAAGCGTGGTTCGAAGATGTGCATATGGCAGTCGCAGGCCCCGGCGGGCGCCTTGAGTCTGGGCGCCGGCAGTGCGGATTCAGGGGTCGTCATCGGAAATCGTCCTTTCTGATTGCGCGTGTGTCGGGCGCAGCGATCGATAGATCTGGCAGCGGCATCCGGTCCCAGCCCGAAGCCTGCTCGATCACCCTCGCGCCGCGCAGGATCGTCGCCTCGTCGAACCGGCGCCCCACGAGTTGGACCGCCAGAGGCAGGCCGTCCGAATCGAGACCGACCGGTACGCTGATCGCCGGATGTCCGCTGACGTTGAAGGTGCTGGCCTGGAGCGGCCATACGGTCGGCGCCGTGTCCTGCGTGAGGAAAGGCGCAGGGGCGAGCGAGATCGCCGTCAACAGCATGTCGCAGCCGCCGAGGACCTCGTCGACGGCCGCAGCCAGGGTTCGGCGCAACCTGCGGGCTGCGATGTAGTCGGCGGCGCCGATGCTTGCGCCGACGCTGAAGCGGCGTGCGGTGATCGCGCCATATTGCTCCAGCCTTTCGCGCAGGTCGGGCCGATGGATCGCAAAGGCCTCGGCGGTCATGAGCACGCGCCCGCAGGCCACGAACAGGGCGTAGTCGGGGATGGTGACGGCCTCGACGATCGCGCCGCGGTCGCGCAGCCAGTCGACAGCGGCGTCGATGCCGCGGCGAGCGTCCGCCGTCAGCAGCGGCGAGGCTTCGAACAGATGCAACGGCAGACCGACACGCAGCCCGGCGACTCCGGCATCGAGGTCGGCAACGTAATCCGCAACCGGGGCATCCGCGCTCGCAGGGTCTGCGGGATCGTGCCCGGCGACGATCCCGAGGGTGACGGCGGAGTCATGGACGGTTCGGGTCAGCATGCCGCAATGATCGAGGCTCTGAGCCAGCGGGAAGACGCCCCGGCGCGACACGCGCCCGAAAGTCGGCTTCAGGCCGACGGCACCGCACCAGGCGGCAGGGCCCCGGATGGATCCGGTGGTGCAGGTGCCTGCCGCGACGGGGACGAAGCCTGCCGCGATCGCGGCGCCGGAGCCAGACGACGACCCGCCGGCGGTGCGGCGCAAATCCCAGGGGTTGCGAGAGGGCGGGAACGGCAGGTCGAAGCTCGGCCCGCCGAGCGCGAACTCGAAGGTCGCCAATTTGCCGATGAGGACGGCACCTGCCGCCCCGAACCGTTCGGCCACCGCTGAATCGCTCTCGGCGATATGGTCTAGCTTGAGCTGGGAATGGCAGGTCGTCGCCATGCCGGCCGCGTCGTAGATGTCCTTCAGCGCGTAAGGGACACCCTGCATCGGGCCAAGATCGATCCCGGCGCGGAAGAGGTCGTCCGCATGACGGGCCTGGCGCAGGGCGCCCTCCGCATCGACGTGGACGAAGGCGTTCACGCGGCCATCGAATTCCGCAATACGGTCGAGGCTGGCTTCCGTCAGGGCGACCGACATGAGGTCGCCGGAGCGCAGGGCACGCGCGGCCGCCGCCACGGATTGGTTGGAGATGTCGCGTGTCATGGGCTCACCGGCAGATGGCTGCGCGGCCGATTGGCCGTCATGGCGCCTTGGCCGAGGCGGCAGCGCAGGTCGCAGCTTCCACCACTTTCATCAATATCTTGAGCTGCGCGTACTCGTCGATGGCTTCCTCCAGCCGCTCTGGCGGATAGCTGATCCCCTCTCGCGCAAAGGCGGACAGCAACTCGGATCGCAGGGCGGCCCGCGGGTCGCCTGCGCCATCGTGATCGGCAGCCATGCCTTGATCGTCCTTAGGGTTCACCGGGTGAAAGACGGCCGGGCGCGGGCACCCGGCCGTCGGGCACTCACCGCTTGAGCAGGCCTGCTTCCTTGGCCGCCACGACGTAATCCGCCTCGATCTTCTTCAATGTGTCGGGGGCGCTGCGCTTGCCCAGCAGGAAGTCTCCGACATTCTGCGAGATCGCCGTGTCGATCAATCCGCGCCACACCGTCGACGGCGCCGGCCTGGCGTTGTTGTCCAGCGTTTCGATCGCCCCCTTGGCGGCAGGGCCGGGCTTGTAGCCCTCGACGAGCCATACGGCGACGTCGTTGTTCTTCTGGACGGTCTCCGTATCCGCTCCCTCGAGCACGACGCGGAATGCGGCTTCGGCCTCCGCATCGGTGATGTTCTTCGCGATCGCGATCGCATCCCAGGAGAACTGCACGGCCGGGACACCGCCCTTGACCGCGCTGGGCGCGGAGGCGGTTGCGATCTTGCCCGCCACCCGGCTCTCCTTGGGATCGTTGAGGGACGCCGCGCGAGAAGCCCAGAAATTGGCGAAGGCGATCTTCTCCTGCTGGAACTGCTTCTGCACGAAGGTCGCATCGGCCGTCAGATACTCCGGATCGAGGTACTCCGTGAGTTTCTTCATCATCTCGAGCGTCTTGAGACCGGCTTCGGAGTTGATCGCCGGCGTGTTGTCGGCATTGACATACTTGCCGTCATAGCCGGCAAACATGTTGTTGAACTCGATTCCGATATTCCAGTCGGCCTTGAGCGTCGCGCCGAGAGGGTACTGGACGACGCCTGCGTCCTTGATGGTTTTCGCGGCTGCCAGTACATCGTCATAGGTCTGCGGCACCGGGATCTTGAGCTTGTCGAAGATGTCCTTGCGGTACTGCAGGTATTGCGTGTTGACCATCAGCGCGATCGCCATGATCTTGCCGTCGATCTTGATCAGTTGGTTCGGCTTGAGGTGCTGGCCGTATTTGGCGACGAGGCTGTCCAGCGGGCGGATCGTGCCCTGGCTCAGAAGCGGCACGATCGTGCCGTTATGGACGTAGCCGACGTGGTAGAGCGCGGGGTTGGCGGCAAAGGCTGCCGGCCCCTTGGTCCTGATCTCCTGGTCGAGTTCGACCGTGACGTTGCCGCACTCCTTCATCGCATCCGCGATGATCTTCCAGGCCGGAAACGCGGCGAAATAGGCTTTGACTGGCGTCTCGTTCTTGAAGGCGCAATTCGCAAATGCCGGTGTTCCCGACAACAGGGCGGCGACAAGCGCCAAAGACAACTTCTTGGACATTTCGCGTCTCCTCCGGTCAAGCTTCAGCAGTCGTCAGGGTTTCAGGCTCTGGAAGCCGTTTTCGTGCCAGTCTGATCGCGCTCGAAGGCCTGCTCCCGGCCGCCCGCAGTGGGGCGCCCCGTGAAACGACCAATCGAGAAGGGCTCAAGATCGATCGAGGGCTTGGTGCCCTCCACCAGATCGGCCACCGCCCGGCCGGCCGAAGAGCCGTTGATCATTCCCGAGGAGGAGAACCCGAACGCGTAGAACAGGCCCGCCCGGCTGCCGGACCGGCTGATGATCGGCAGCCCGTCCGGGAGATAGGAGCGGAAACCGCGCCAGATCGTTTTGGGCTCGACCTGAATGCCGGGCAGCACAGCCGCGAGATGGGCAAGCATCCCGTCGATCCGGCTCGCGTCGAATGTCGTTCCCTCTCCGCCGAACTCGTAAGTCCCCGCAACCCGGATGCCATCGCCCATCGGCGTGATGGCGACGCGGAAATCGAGCGGCAGCAGCGGTGTCTCCAGGGTGATGCCGGGGCTGCGCAGCATCGCATGATAGCCCCCCACCGCCTGGTGCGGGACAGGCTCGCCTGCTTCGCGCGCAAAGCGGGGCGAATGGGTTCCGGCGGCAACCACGACGCTGTCGGCAGCCACTGTCGATGCGCCGGTCCGAATGCCCGTCACCCGGTCACCGGCCGTCGTCAGCGCATCGGCATGCCCACGGATCGAGACGCCCCCGCGAGCGACGAAGAGATCGAACAGGCTTTGCACGAAGCGCTGCGGATCGAGCGTGTGCTGGTAGGCAGGGGAGTAGACCCCGTGGGTATAGGCAGGATTGACCGAGGGAGCCAGTTCGTCGATCCGGCGACGGTCCACCTTCTCCATCGGGATGTTCATGCGCCGCAGAAATTCCAGCCCCTTGTCCCAGTGCTGGTCCCGCGCCTCAGCGGAGCGGGTCAGCGCCAGGGAGCCGTGCGGCCGCACCAGGGCCTTGGCGCCGGCTTCCTCGAGCAGCGGCTCATACAGGGCCGAGCCCGGCTGACACAGGCTCGCCAGTGCCCGGGTGATGCGCTCGACCTCCGCCGGTCCGGCATGGCTCAGCATTCGCAGGAACCAAGGCGTCAGCCCCAGGATCCGGGACCAACGCACGTTCAACGGCGAGCTTGGACTGCGCAGCATCGAAAGCAGGGACAGCGGTGTCAGCCCGGCGAAAACCGGCCGCAGATTGGTGTTGGCGATGATGCCGGCGTTCCCGAACGAAGCGCCGGAGCCCGGCATGGCAGGCTCGATGATGGCGACACGCGCGCCGCGCGCCTGGAGATTGAGGGCCGCGCAGACGCCGATCACGCCGGCGCCGATCACGAGGCAGTCATGGCTGCCGGATGAGGTCGCTGTTGTCATGCCAGGTGCGGGGCTCGTTTGGGGAAGTCCGACCTTGCGCCAGCGACGCTCGGCGTGAGCAAATGCCCTGCCGGGGCCGCCGCCAGGACGATCATGGCGTCCACCACGACAGTTGCGGCGGGAGCGGAACGATCCGGGTCGGATTGATATGAGCGTGCGACGCGAAGTAGTGCGTCATGGTCAGCTTGAGGTCGAAAGTCTCCCTCACGCCAGGCAGTTGCATGATCCGCGTGATGTATCGGCTCAGCGCCGGATGGTCTTCGACCCTTTCGCGCGTGCAGCGAAACAGCGGAACATAGATGGCGTCATAGCGCACCAGGCAGACGAACAGGGCGATGTCCGGCTCCGTGATCGTATCGCCGAGCAGGAACGGGCGATCGTCGAGGTCGGCCGCGAGGCGCCGCACAGTCTCGCCGAGCGTCGTCGCATGGGCCTCGTAGTCGGTCTGGCTGCGCGAGAAGCCACAGCGATAGACGACGCCGAGAATTCCGGAGGAGAGCCGAGCCAGCTCGTCTTCGATCGCCTTGCTCTGCTCCGCCGGCTGAAGGTCGACGCGGGTATCGGTGAAGGCGTCGAACGCCCGATTCAGCATCGAGAAGATGTCCCGATAGGTATTCGAAACGATCTTACCCGTCTTGCGATCCCACAGCACGGGCGTCGCGTCACGCCCCGTAAAGGCGGGGTCCGTACCGAGGTAAAGTTCATGGAGGAAGGATGCGCCGGTGACAGGGTCCGGGGCGATCGCCTCGGCGGTGCCGAATTCCCGCCCGTTCTCACCCATGATGGGGCGGACGGAGGAGACCGAGACGATGCCCTCCAGCCCCTTGAGCCGGTGCAGGATCAGCGTGCGGTGGGACAGCGGACAGCCCGGGCACACGATCAGGTGATAGCGCCCCGACTCGGCCAGGAAGTCCCCTTCGTTCTCCGGGACGCCGGCAGTCACCAGACCTTTGAACTGCTCGATCCGAGGCTCCCAGCCCTTGGCACCGATCTGGTCCTGATCGGCGCCATGCCAAATGCCAGCCTGCAAGAAACCCATTCTGCCACTTCCCCGAGGCGAGGCCTTGGTGCCGCCCGCGCAAGCCAAGAAAATTTGTCCGGCAACATGACACCTTTTGTCGCACTGTCAAGGGCGCCAAGCGCTGGCCTGGGCGTTGCTGCGAAGCATCCGCAGCTCAGGATAAGAAGCCGAGATTTGAACGCCTTCTTTGCCGATATCGGCGAGTTCCTCCATCCGCCAGGGATCGGATTCGGAGAAACACAGCAGCCGTCGCGCTGGACGTTGGGACAAGCACATCGCTTAGGTAACGAAACGAAAGCTAAGCAGCTTATCAACGCGATCATGCGAAACGCCGCAGTTTGCCGGAAGATGCGGACGACGTTGGTATTCTTCGTCGCCCGCAAAGGCTGAATGCCGCATTTGATTGAATGTCTTGGCTTTCCCGCCCAATAGCCGAGCGGGAAAGCGACCGTGCATCTGGTGGACCAGAATGTGCTGAATGAACGGCCGGCGTACCCCGTGCAGCGAGCTCAATAAGACACGGAAACTAATTTAATAGCAATATCAATAAGATAAGTGCTCGCAACCTGGTCCTGAATAGCGCGCCATTCTTTTCCAGTACTTGACCACCCACAGGATTTGCAAACGGTTGGAAAAGTCCGTTGCCGCTACGTTATCGAACGTGTCGATCGCAGCCTCTGCGAGGGCTCATGATGACGGGCGGCACTCAGCAGGCGGCGATCCTCATTCGGACACGGCTCGCTGTTCGAGAACAGTCGCTCGATCTCGCGGAGAGGGCTTACGACTCCGCACGTCATGTCTCGGTATCAATGCCGAGGCTTGGATCGGCCGGAGCCGGCTTGTGCCGAGGGCTATTTGAAACCCGGACGGCGCCGCGACTTCGTGTTCATCTGCGCCGCGAGGCCCGACTGCCTGATGTTGGCCTCATTCGCCGAACGAAACCCACGAAGCTTCTGCATGTTTTCTTCGCGCTGCCGAGTCTGCTTTTCGGTTTCAGATATAATCCTCGTTTGAGGTACAGCCTGGGTCTGAATCGTCAGGAACTGATTGTTGGCGGTCAGGCGCTGTTTTGAAAGTTCGAACATTCTGATCTCCATTCGCAGTGAGATTGAAAGCAAAAAGGCCGAGCAGATGCCCGGCCTTTAGAGTGGCTGAAGTCGCTGGTGCCAGTACATCCGTGGTCAACGGCGACGATGGCCAAATCACGCAGTCTGGAGCTGTTCCGCAGCCATCTTGCCGGAACGATTGTCGCGAGCGACTTCGTAACCAAGCTTCTGGCCTTCCTGGAGGTCCCGCATTCCAGCGCGCTCGACGGCAGAGATGTGTACGAACACATCCTGGCTGCCGTCATCCGGCTGGATGAAACCAAAACCCTTGGTGGAATTGAACCATTTTACTGTGCCGGTGGTCATAAAAACCCTCCTTTTTGCAAGACCTGTCGCTCACCGAAAGAATGTTCGGCGAGTTCAGAACGATTTCGAAAGGGGGAGTTTATCAGAGCCGCGCCAGAGCGCGAAAATAACAACGGCCGTCCAAGCAATCTCGATGCGATGAACATACGGCTCGCAGAGCGAAAAGTCAATCGCAACGCGCGAAATATCTCATCGGCAACCCATGATGGCAATTTCGATTTAAGATCACTTGGCATTTACTTGGCCCTGATACCCATGGGCGAGAAGGGTTCTCGGAAGGGGGCCTGCCCTCTTGCGAGCCTATATCTCCAAGCCACTTCAGCGCGCAGTCTTGAAGGAACCCGATTTATAGCGCTTCGGCTTTGAGCTCGCCTGCGAGAGCAGGCATCCCGTGCTTTGCGGCTCGACACACCTTAGCGCGCTGCGCCGAGCGAGACGTTCAGCCGCCTCACCGGCGTCGAAGAAATCGGGAGACTGCCCCTAGTTGGCGCCGGTGACATCGCGCGCAGCCCAGTCCGGGCCAACGCGATGGATGCTCAGTATTTTGGACATCGATGATTTCGGCGTTCCATCCTGGCGAGATGCCCGAGGAGATGGTGCGGATCGGGTTCGAGCTGGCAGCAGAGCCGGGCGGCAACCGTCACGATCAGGATTGGCTTCGGCGACCTAGCCATACGGAGCGGGTGATGCGTCAACGCCCCAGACAAGGTTTGACAGGCCAACCATCGCGGGTATATGCCCGCTTAATGCATCCCGCCTGTTTTTGTCTTCAGCTTCGCAAGGCGGCCCGGAAAATCGGGTCGCGCTATGATGCTGCGCTTGCACCGGTCGGCATCAATATCGCGCAGTACTCGCTGCTGCGCACCATCGCCCG
Source organism: Hyphomicrobiales bacterium (assembly GCA_004144595.1). Taxonomy (GTDB): domain Bacteria; phylum Pseudomonadota; class Alphaproteobacteria; order Rhizobiales; family Beijerinckiaceae; genus Allobosea. The sequence continues at coordinate 42,296 of SEEM01000017.1, read as the reverse complement.
GCGCGAGCCGATCAGCCTGACAGAGCTGGGGCGCAAGCTCGAACTCGATCGCTCGACGATGGGTCGCAATGTCCGGGTGATAGAAAAAATGGGCCTCGTCGAACTCGGACGCGGCGAGGATCAGCGGGAAGCGACTGTTGCTTTGCGTTATCGGGGGCATGAGGTGCTGCGAGCGGCCGAGCCGCTATGGGCGCACTGCCAGGAGGAAGTCGGTCAGCGGCTTGGGGCCGATCGTCTCGGGCTGCTCGCCGATCTGAACAGTCTCGTCTGAATTTTGCACTGAAACGGGCATATGCCCGCAATTGGGATCACGCTGATGGCGATTACCCCTGCTGCCAAGCCAAACGACGCGGTGGCGGCGTTTTTCCTCCGCCACCGGATCAATTACGCTTGGGTCGTCGCCGGCGTCACCTTCCTCACGATGCTGGTGACGGCTGGCGCGGTCGGGGCGCCCGGCGTTCTCATCGGCCCGCTGCAGAATGAATTCGGCTGGTCGACCTCGGACATTTCCTCGGCCTTCGCCATACGCCTCGTGCTCTTCGGTCTGCTCGGGCCGTTCGCGGCCGCTTTCATGAACCGGTTCGGCGTCAGGCGCGTCGCGGCTGTCGCGCTGTCCCTGATCGGAGCCGGCATCCTCGGATCGCTCTGGATGACCACGCTGTGGCAGCTCTTCCTGCTCTGGGGCGTCGTTGTCGGCATGGGCACGGGTCTGACGGCGATGGTGCTGGGAGCGACTGTCGCGACACGCTGGTTCTCGGCGCGCCGCGGCCTCGTCATAGGCCTGCTCACGGCGAGCACGGCGACCGGTCAGCTCGTCTTTCTGCCGCTGCTTGCAAGCCTGACGCAGGCTCTGGGGTGGCGCAGCGCGCTTGGCCTGGTCCTGGCGATGCTCTTGCTGGCTGCTGTCGCCGTCCTCGTGCTGATGCGCGACCGCCCGTCAGACCTCGGACTCGCCCCTTATGGCGCCGCCGACCCGACGCCGGTTCCTGCGCCGCCGAAACTGTCCTTCGGCGCGATGCTCGCCTCTCCGCTGATCGCGCTCAGGGATGCGGCCGGCACGCGCACCTTCTGGGTCCTGTTCGGCACCTTCTTCATCTGCGGGGCGAGCACGAACGGGCTGGTGCAGACCCACTTCGTCTCGCTTTGCGGCGATTTCGGCATCCTGCCCGTGGCGGCGGCCGGCATGCTGGCGATAATCGGCATTTTCGATTTTGCCGGAACGGTCGGTTCCGGGTGGCTCTCGGATCGCTTCGACAGCCGCACTCTGCTGTTCTGGTATTACGGCTTACGTGGGCTGTCGCTGATCTATCTGCCCTTCACCTCTTTCAGTTTCTACGAACTCTCCCTCTTCGCCGTCTTTTACGGACTCGATTGGGTTGCGACAGTGCCGCCGACGGTGAAGCTCGCAGCCGATCGGTTCGGCGAACGCGCCAACCTCGTCTTCGGCTGGATCTTCGCCGGCCATCAGCTCGGCGCGGCCTTTGCCGCCTGGGGGGCCGGATTCAGCCGCACGGCATACGACAGCTATCTGCCGGCCTTCTTTATTGCCGGAGTATTGTGCCTGCTGGCAGCGCTTGCAGTCGTCACCATCCGCGAGCCGCGCCGGCCAGCGCTTGCCCTGGCCACCGCCTGATCCTCATACGGAACCGACACCATGCAATACCGACACTTCGGCCGTACCGGTCTGCGCGTCTCCGCAATCGCGCTCCCCATCGGAGGAGGACGGGGCGTTGCGCTTGCCTCGGGGGCGCTTTGACCGTGCGCTCGGTCATCGCCCAGCCCGGCGCCGCAACCCGACCCGGCCCATCGCTCGCCAAGCCGCTCAACGCGCGCACGGCGTTGATGCTCGAGGCTCCGGTGCTGCCGCTGCTGGCCAGACTGGCCTGGCCCAATGTCCTCATCATGCTGGCCCAGGCCTCGACCGGACTGATCGAGACCTGGTGGATCGCCAAGCTCGGAACCGACGCGCTGGCCGGCATGGCGCTCGTCTTCCCGGCCGTCATGCTGATGACGACGATCTCGGCCGGAGCGCTGGGAGGCGGCATCTCCTCGGCCGTCGCCCGCGCGCTCGGCGCCGACAGGAGAGAGGATGCGGACGCGCTCGTTCTCCACGCCATCGCGATCAACCTGGTGCTCGGCCTGGCCTTCTCGGCGATCTTCCTGCTCTTCGGTCGCTCGATCTACGGCTTCCTGGGAGGCTCGGGCGGCGAGCTGGAGGCCGCGCTCCTCTATTCCAACACGGTGTTCGCCGGAAACCTGTTCCTGTGGCTGATGAACGGCCTCGCCAGCGTCATCCGGGGGACCGGCAACATGGCCTTTCCCGCGGCGGTGATCTGCATCGGTGCCGCTCTGCTGATCCCGATCTCGCCGCTGCTCATCTTCGGCTTCGGGCCCATCCCGGCCTTCGGCGTCGCGGGCGGGGGCCTCGCTCTCGTCCTTTATTACATCGCTGGGACTGCCGCGCTTGCATGGCATATCGTTTCGGGCAGAAACGCCGTGAGCTTGCGTCTTGGCGCACTGCGCCCGGCCCAACTCGTTGCGATCCTGCGTGTGGGGGCGCTCTCCGCGCTTCAATCGATCCAGACCAATGTCATCATCGCAGGCGCGACCGCGCTCGTCGCCGCCCATGCAGGGGTGCAGGCGGTCGCGGGCTTCGGAACCGGCGTGCGGCTGGAATATCTGCTGATCCCGTTGATCTTCGGGATCGGTGCGCCGATGGTGGCGATGGTCGGCACGAATATCGGCGCTGGCTATCGTGACCGGGCCCTGCACATTGCCATGGCAGGGGCCGGCATGGCCTTCGTGGTGACCGAGGCGATCGGGCTGGCCGCGGCGCTGTTTCCGGAGGTCTGGCTACGCCTCTTCAGCGACGACGCCACGATGATCGCCACGGGCAGCGCCTATCTGCGCATCGTAGGGCCGTTCTACGGCTTTTTCGGCCTGGGCCTCGCGCTCTATTTCGCGTCGCAAGGCGCCGGGCAACTGATGTGGCCGCTCGTCGCCGGGTGTCTGCGTCTCCTCATCGCGCTCGGAGGAGGATGGCTCGCCCTGAAGTTGACGGGCTCGCTGGTGGCCTTCTTCGCGATGCTGGCGCTTGCCCTCGCGGTCTATGGCTCCGCGGTATACTGGGCAGTGCGTCGAGGCCTTTGGTTTCACGCATCAGAGAAACGACCGCTGCCGGCGTAGCGCCACATCGTCTCGTTCTGGGGCGGATCTCGATCGACAGACGGCGCCAACGAACCTCAGGGTGCAAGGTCCGTTCTGGCGTGGACATCGAATGTCAGCTGGCGGCGCTCGCGCGGGCTAGGCCTTGAGATGAAGCGTCACCAGCACGGTGATCTCGGCGCCATCGGGCAAGGTGGTGGCGACGCGCAGGAAATTGCCGAAGTGGCTGACCCGCTGGAAGGTCACGGCGTCCTTTTCCGCCGGCAGATCGAACTCCGATCCTTCGAGGCACCAGTGCATGCCATCAGCGGAGATTTCGATCCGCGCCTTGGGCAGCGGGCCTTTCGGCACTTTGAGCGCCCGGACGAAGATAATCGCCTCCTTCGCCCAGCCTGCCTCGTAAGGCTCGGTCGCACTCGCGCCGGTCCAGCTTTCGTTTCGGGCGACGACGGCGGTCAGGTTCTCGGGCAGCATCAGAAGTCCCCCGACAGGCAGACTGAGTCGAGATAGGCGAAAGCACGCTTGTCCGTGTCCGTCTCGGCAAAGAAAGCGAGGTTCAGCATGCACCACAGGTTCTTCATCGCGGGGATGCGGATGCAGTCGAAGCCGTCCATCGCAAAGACACGGTCGTTGACCTGAAAGCGCGTCGCCTGCATCGCGGCGAGGTCGAAGTCGAAGCGCAGATAATGCCAGTTCACCTTGGTCGGGATTTCGTTGTAGCAGAGCCGCTGCTCTCCGCCCGGCAGGTCCTCCCAATCGTCGGGGGCCAGATGATAATGCGTGATCGTCTTGCCGGCGGTGCCGATCGGCTTGATCGGCGTCGTCCTGCGCTTGAACTGCCATTTCTGCAGATGCTGCCCATCCTGCGCGTTGAGAAAGCGCAGATGCGGCATCACCCGGTCGCCCGGCCCTGACGTATCGCCGATCTGGAGATCGTAGAGGAAGCCGAAGGAGCGGATGTCGGTTTCCGAAAGCGCGAGATCCGTCGCCTCGGGCTTGAAGGTGAAATAGGCTTCCAGCCTGATCGGCCCCGGCTTGCGAAAGGTCAGCCGCTTGATCGCGACGTTCTGCGCGCCCTTCCTGGCACGCGTTGCGATCTTCAGCGCATAGGAGCCGTCGACGCCGCCATGCGAGCCGAAATCCCAGTTCGGCAGGGTCGAGAGCATGGCGTGGCTGTGCTGGGCATAGCCCGGCAGCATGGCGTCCAGCGTGTCCTCGTAATTGCCGACGAGCTGCGTCCAGCCGCACATGCCGCGGTCGAAATCGTCGAGGCAGATGATCCGCGGCAGCGGGTCGAAGCGGCTCAAGGCCGGGTCGCTCTCGCGGATGGCGCGCCGGAGGTCGTCGAGCTGGGAGTTGGGAGAATTCATTTGTCCTATCCCTTCACCGCGCCGGCGGTGAGGCCCGCCACGAGATGCTTCTGCATGAGGATGACGAAGGCGAGCACCGGCACGAGTTGCACGGTCGAGGCCGCAAAGAGCACGCCCCATTCGACGCCCTCGACGGCGCCGATCATCTCGGAGATCACCAGCGGCGCGGTCTTGGCCTTGGTCGTCGTGAAGATGAAGGCGAAGAGGAACTCGTTCCAGGCATAGACGATGACGAAGACCGAGACCGCGAGCATCCCCTGCGCCGCCATCGGCAGGATGACGCGGGCGATGATCTGGAACTGCGAGGCGCCGTCCATCATCGCGGCCTCGTCCAGTTCGCGCGGAATCTGGTCGATGAAGGTGCGCATCACCACCGTCCCCAGCGAGACGAAGAAGGTGGCGTAGAGCAGGATCAGGATGAAATGCGTGTCGTTGAGGCCGAGCCAGTTCACGACCGGGAAGAGCGGCAGCGTGATCACGATCGGCGGGATCAGGCGGATGAAGATCAGGAAGAACGCCGAGGCCTGCAAACCGCGCGAGGCGAAGCGCGAATAGGCGAAGCCTGCGAGCAGCGAGACGCCGACCGCCAGCACGGTCGCGCCGACCGTGACGAGGAAGCTGTTCCACAACCCGTGGAAGAAATCGCCCCAGCGGCTCCAGAGCGCGTGGTAGTTCGCCAGCGTCGGCGCGAAGGAAAAGGCGCCGGTGGTCGAGAAGATGTCGCGGTCGGATTTTAACGACGACATCGCGATCAGGCCGATCGGCACGAGCGACCAGGCGACGACCGCCAGGACGCCGACGAGCTTCAGGAGATAGCGCAAGAGCTTGGGCAGGGAGCGCTTGGGCAGGGAGAGCTTAGGCACGCGCGAACATCTCCCGGTAGAGCCGGCGCAGGTAGAACAGAGCGAGCAGGAGCGAGGCCAGCACGAGCAGCCAGCCGGTGGCCGCCGCAGGTCCGAAGGCGTTGTAGCGGAAGGCCTCGAGATAGAGATAGACCGCCATCACCTCGGTCGAGCGCGCCGGCCCGCCGCCGGTCATCAGCCAGACCTCGGAGAACAGCCGGAAGGCGAAGATGTAGCGGAACAGAGCCGCGATCAGCAGGGCCGGCATCAGCAGCGGCAGGGTGATGCGACGGAACGAGGTCCAGGCCGAGGCGCCGTCGATCGACGCCGCCTCATAGAGATCGGAGGGGATCGAGAGGCGCGCTGCATAGAGAATGATGAACGAGAACGGCAGGTGCAGCCAGATCGAGAGCAGGCTGACCATGCCGAGGCCGTGGCTCGGATTGACCGCCCATTCGATCGGCGGCAGCCCGAGCGTCATCAAGAGCCGGCTCATCATCCCGACGTCCGGCTCGAACAGGTAGCGCCACATCACCACGGCCGAGACTTCGCTCACTGCATAGGGCGCGAGCACGATGGCCAGCAGCAGCGGCCGGAACGGCACGCCCGAAGCGAAGAACAGGGCCATGCCGAGCCCGATCAGCAATTCGACATGGACGACGATGGCGACGACGATGACGGTGTTGACCAGCGCCTTCCAGAAATACGGATCGCCCAGCACCTTCGCGTAATTGGCGAGGCCGACGAACGTTGCCTGCTGGCCGAAGGAGGACTGGTTGAGGCTGAGCCAGAACACATAGATCGCGGGCAGGAAGATGATCCCGACGATCATGAGCTGGACCGGCGTGACCAGCGCGATGGCGGAGAGAGGCGTGCGGACGCTCATCACGCGATCCTGAAGCGCGCCAGCGCTTCGCGGTCGATCTCGATGCCAAGACCCGGCCCCTGCGGGATGGCGAGCTTGCCGTCGACGAGCTGAGAACCTTCACCGACCAATGGCCGCGTGAAGGCATCGCGCAGCGGGTTTTCGTAGACCATGCATTCGAAGGTGCGGAAGGTTTCCGCCGCCGCCGCCAATTGCAGGCTCGCGGCGACGCAGATCGCGCCCGACCAGCCGACATGTGGCGCGTAGGCCGTGTTGAAACTCGCGGCGAGCTCGGCGATGCGCCAGGTCTCGGTAATGCCGCCCGAGCGCGTCACATCGGGCTGGATCAGGCCGAGAGAGCGGTCCTGCAACATGTTCAGCGCCTCGCCGGCGACGAAATCACTTTCCCCGGCCGCAAGCCGGATCGGCAGGTGCTGGGCCAGGCGGCGATAGCCCTCGCGATCATGCGGTGCGATCGGCTCCTCGAAGAAGCCGTAGCCGAGATCGGCCAGCGCCCGCCCGACGATCATCGCGTCGTCGACGTCATAAGCCCAGTTCGCATCGACGTAGAGCGCGACCTCGTCGCCGGCGAGCCGGCGCACGAGCTTGGCGCGGGCCACCGCATCGCGCAGGGGGTGACCGAGCTTGACCTTGATCTCGCGGAAGCCGGCCTTCAGCGCCGCCGCCACCTCGGCCTCGACCGTCGCATCGTCGAGCCAGTTGATCGAGGAGGCATAAGCCGCCACCTCCTTGCGCCCCATGCCGCCGAGCAGGCGATGGATCGGCTGGTTCGCCTGTTTTCCCGCGATGTCCCACAGCGCGATATCGACCGCAGCGATCGCTTCGACGACCTGCCCCCCGGGCCGCCCTGAAAGTGCGGCGCGCATGGCTTTCCAGAGCGCACGCCGGTCGGCGCCGTCGCGCCCGACCAGCCGCGGCACCAGCGCCTCCTCGATGAAGCGCGCATAACCGGCCGCGCCGCGCCGACACAAACCTTCGCCGAAGCCGATCGTGCCGTCTTCGGCCACGATCTCGACGACGACGAGTTCGATCGCCGGATAGTCGCCCTGCGAGGTCCTCTGGACCTTGGGCAGCGTCGCCCGCAGCGGATGGACATCGATTTTGGCGATGCGACTGTCCGACATGCGGCATGGCCCTCCCGAGGCGCATCGCTGAGCGGCGCCTACTTATCTGATAGGTTGAACAGTTGCCAAGGAACGTGGCATCTGTCAATGATCCCGACCGGAGGATATTGATGAGCGATTTCGCCCGCGCCGCACTGGATGCCGACGACCCGTTTTCGGGCGGCGATGTCATACCGATGCGCCTGGGCGATGCCGTCATCCAGCGCATCACGCATGCCATCCATGAGGGGCGCTTGAAGCCCGGCGATTCCCTGCCTTCGGAGGCGCGCATCGCCGCCTCCTTCGGCGTCAGCAAGCCGATCGCGCGCGAGGCCATCCGCCAGCTCGCGGCGATGGGCGTCGTCCATATCCAGCAGGGCAAGCCGACGCGGGTCCAGGCGCTCGATGCCGCCCCGCTCGACCGCTTCTATCGCTTCGCGGTGCGCGGCCGCGCCAACGGCCTGACCGAGGCAGTGGAACTGCGCCGCATCCTTGAGCCGCCGACCGCGGCACACAGCGCCGAGCGGCGATCGGCCGAGGATATCGAGAAGCTCGACCTCATCCTCGCGCGGATGGAGGATGCCCTGGGCAACGTGCCGCGTTGGATCGAGGCTGATCTCGACTTCCACGAGGCCGTCGCCGCGTCCTCGGGCAACCGCCTGCTCGATTTCCAGATTCGGGGCCTCAGGCCGGTTATCCGCGAAGTCATGGAGATCTTCAACTCGCGCGAGGCGCGCGGCCCCGGGGACTGGCAGCAAACTTTTGCGCGCCATGTCCGCGTCGTCGCAGCGATCAAGGCAGGCGATACCGCCGCGGCATTTGGCGCCATGAACAAGCATTTCGAAGCGGCAGAAGCCGCCATCGCGGAACTCGCGAGCGACAGGGAGGATCGACATGACTCAAGGGGCGACACTCGACCGTAGACAATTTGGCGCCGGCATCCTCGGATTGAGCTTCGTCGGGCTGGGCCACGCTGCGCAGGCGCAGAGCGGGCCGTTCAATGTCTTCACCCATCGCGTCATGCAGACGGTCGCGACCGGGGCACAAGGTGGCGACATCACCAAGGACTGGGCGCAGAAAAACGGCGTCACCGTCCAGTGGACCACCTTCGACACCGGCCCCTTGCAGGAGCGCCTTTTCCGCGAGGCAAGCCTCGGTGAGACCTCGGTCGATATCGGCTTCGTCGTCAACACGCAGGTGGTGCCGCGCGCCGCAAGCCTCTTCGAACCGCTCGACGATTACCTCAGGAAGGACCCCGTCGAGGAGGTAACCGACATCTTTCCGGGCCTGATGGAGGGCATGAAGGTGGCTGGCCACCAGCTCGCCATCCCGTTTCGCCATGCTTCCTCGGGCCTGCACTACAATGAGGAAATCCTGGCCGAGAAGGGCTTCTCCAGGCCCCCGGCGACGATCGAGGAGATGATCGAGATCGCCAAGGCCTGCAGCTATCGTCGCGCCGATGGTACGCAGGTGGTCGGCTTGTGCACGCCGGGCGCGACTTACCCGAACGTGATCGACCTCGCCCGCGCCTGGGACGGCGAGTTCATCACGCCGGACTTCAAATGCGTCGCCGACCAGCCGCCGATGCTGAACGCGATCCGTACCTTGCGCGAGCTCTTCCAGGCCAATGCCTTCCCGCGCAATTTCGCGACGCTTTCGCCCGAGGACGTCAATGTCTGGATGCAGCAGGGCCGCGCCGCGATGAGCCTGCAGAGCATGGGCCGCAACCGCATCTATAACGATCCGCAGAAATCAAAATTCCCCGGCAAGATCAAGACGATCGCGGTGCCCGCCTCGAAGACGCTGGCCGGCAAATACGCCGCCGCCCCGGCCAAGGTCGAATTCTGGGGCATGGTCATCCCGAAGAACGCCAGGCGCAAGGACCTCGCCTGGAGCTTCATCAAGGCGATGGCCTCCAAGGAGTCGACGCTGAAGGCTGCCCTTAACGGCAACGGTCCGGTGCGCGCCTCCACCTATGCCGACCAGGGTTTTGCCGGATCCGTGCCTTACGCGGCCGAGGAGCTGAAGGTGCTGAAAGTCGCGCGCGTGCCGATGCCGGCTTTCGACGAAGCGGCACGCGCCGGCGACCTGTTCAAGGAAGAGGCGGAGGCCGCAGTGCTCGGCATGAAGACGCCGGAGGAAGCGATGGCCTCGCTGGTCAAGCGCGTTCAGCCGCTGCTGCCGGCCTGAATAATCGAGATTAAGCGGCGCAATGACGCCGGATACCACGTACCGGAGGACCATCGATGACATCCAGCATCTCGCGCCGCCGGTTCGGCGCGCTCGCCGGGGCCGCGGCCGCATCGGCTCTTCTTCCGCGCGGCGGCTTTGCCCAAGCGAAGGCGCTGACCGTACTTGGCCACCGCGTCCATCAGAATGCCGCCACGACCGGCCCCGGCGGCGACGCGACAGAAGTCTTCCGCAAGGCCAGCGGCGCCGATGTGAGTTGGGTCACTTTCGGCGACGTCAACGCGGTGCATGAACGCCTTCTCCGCGAGGCTTCGCTGTCGGAGACCTCGATCGACGTCGCCTATCTCGTCAATGGCCGCGCCGTGCCGCGCAACCTCCAGCTTTTCGAGCCGCTGGACGGGCTGATGAAGCAGGCGCCGATCGAAGCCTTCGACGATTTCGCGCCGGGCCTGCTCGCGCCGCTCAAGGTCGGCGATACCCTGCACGGCATTCCGGTGCGCCACGCGACCAATGCCCTTATCTATAACGAGGCCCTGCTGGAAGAGCGTGGCATCACCAAGCTGCCGACGACCTTCGAGGAACTGGCGGAACTCGCCCGCAATCTCACCTTCAAGCGCGAGGACGGCACGCAGGTCTACGGGCTCGCCTTCACGGCCGTCTTCGCCTCGAATTTCCTGACACTCGCCCGCTGTCTTGGCGGCGATTACATGACGACCGACGGCAAGATCGTCGCGGCCGAGCCGCCGATGGTGAAGGCGCTCACCCTGCTCGCCGATTTCTACAAGGCCGGCGTGCTGCCGCGGAACTTCGCGACGGTGAACAACGAGGAGATCACCACCTGGATGCAGCAGGGCCGGGCGGCCATGACGATCAATCCCTTCGCGCGGCTCGTGACCTATAACGATCCGTCCAAGGGCAAGTACGGCGGGCGCTTCAAGTCGCTGCTGCCGCCGATGGCTGCCGATCTCGCCGGCAAGGTCGCCTTCGCGCCGACGACGGAATTCTGGGCGCTGATGATCCCGAAGAACGCCAAGCAGAAGCCCCTGAGCTGGGAGTTCATCCGCACTCTCTCCTCGAAGGCCGGCACGACCGCCATGGCGCTAAACGGCAACGGACCGGTCCGCATCTCGACCTATGCCGACGAGAAGCTGAAAGCCGCGATGCCCTATGCTGCCGACGAGGCCGCTGCGCTCAAGGCATCGCGAATCCACCTGCCCGCCTTCGACGAGCAGGCTCGCGCCCATGACATCTTCATCGAGGAAACGCAGGCCGCCGTGCTCGGCCGCAAGCCGGCGCAGCAGGCGATGGACGATGCGACGGCGCGCGTGAAGCCGCTGCTCGGCTGATGACAGGGGCGCTTTTGGGCCGCATCGCCCTCGTCACCGGCGCAGCGCGCGGCATCGGGCTTGCGATCGCAGCGCGTCTCGCCGAGGCCGGCGCGCATGCGATCATCCATGACCGGGATGCTGGCGCGACGGAAGCGGCCGTGGCCGATCTGCGCGCCCGAGGCCTGGAAGCCTCTGCGCTGATCGCCGATCTCGCCGAGGCGGCTGCCCCCGCGATGATGGCAGCCGAGCTAGCAGCGCAGCGAATCGAGCCGGATATCCTCGTGCTCTGCGCCTCGGTCGAGATCCCGGAGACCTGGGATACGGTTTCGGACGCGGCGATGGCCACCCAGACGGAAATCAATCTTCATGGCACGGTCAGGCTGTTGCAAGCCTTCCTGCCCGGAATGCTGGCCCGCCGCTTCGGTCGGGTCATCGCGATCGGCAGCGTGCAGGAAGCACGGCCCAATTCCACCCACTTCTATTACGCCGCCACCAAAGCCGCGCAGACCAGCATGATCCTGAACCTTGCCCGCACCACGCAGGCCTCCGGCGTCACCTTCAACATCGTCAAGCCTGGCGCAATTCTGACCGACCGCAACCGCGCCGTCCTTGCCCAGCCCGGGCGGGAAGAGCAGGTGTTGGCCCGCATCCCGCTAGGCCGGATCGGCAGCCCTGAGGATTGCGCGGGCGTCGCCCTGCTGCTCTGCCTGCCCGAAGGCAGCTATATCAACGGCGCCGAGATCGCGGTGGATGGCGGCCTGCGCCTGTGACAGGCACCGCGACCCATTCAGCAAGTCCCGTTGGGGTCAGCAGGCGTCTGCTTTTCGGCGTCCATCGAACGCGGGTGTTAGCGCAACGACGCTTTCGAGCGCCCTGCCCTTTCGGACGATGGTCTTGAGTCGGCCTGCAACGCGACGGGCGGAGGCCCTCCCCGATAGAGTGGGATTGGGATACCCATTGGCAGCTTTTGCCGGCTCCGGTGGAAAAGGTGCCGAGGTTGTCAGGCGGCGGCTGCCTCGCCAATCGTAACCTTCAGCTGTCCCAGCCCCTCGATTGTCCCGACCAGGACGTTTCCGGGCAGGACCGCACCGACGCCATGCGGTGTTCCGGTCATGATCAGATCGCCTGGCTGGAGGGAATAATATCGCGACAACGTCGAAATGATCTCAGGCGTGCGCCAGATCATGAGCGACAGCACGGAATCTTGCCGAGCGACGCCATCGACTTCAAGTTTGATACCGCCTGAGGAAGGATGCCCGACCTGCTCGACAGGGTGGATTGGCCCACACGGCGCCGAGTGATCGAACGACTTCTTCAACTCCCAGGGGATACGGGGTCCGTCAGGGGTGTTCAGCAGGCGCCGGCGGGTCATGTCCAGGCAGATGCCGTAGCCGAACACATGCGACAGGGCCTCTTCCTGAGGGATGTTGTAACCGCCGGACTTCATCGCCACCATGAGCTCAAGCTCGAAATGGAAGTCGTCGGTCATCGGCGGATAGGGAATCGTCCCTCCATCCTGCACGACTGAATCCGCTGGCTTCTGGAATATCAGCGGAAAATCCCGGGTCTCGTCTCCCCCCATCTCGCGGACATGCGCAACGTAGTTGCGCCCGACGCAATAGATCCGCCGCACCGGGAAGCGCGCCGATGAGCCGATGACCGGCAAGCTGGACTGGACGGGAGCTGGAACGACGAACTCTGCGAGCGTGGACATCAGGCGACCATGGCTGATTGGCGACGATCGCGGAGCATAAGGCGAGCAGGAGCGCTGTCCAGAAAAATATGCAGATTTATTCCATTTGATAAATAATATGAATTTAATTGACAGCCCGCTGTGATAATGCATCGTTTTGTGACGCCAGAAAAGCAAAGGGGAACTTCAGCGCATCTGCCGCGAGCGCAATGCCTCTGCCTTCCTGGTTACGCATTCGATCGCGGAGGCCGTGATCTTGTCCGACATTGTGCACGTGATGTCGGCGAGGCCGGGCCGGATCGTCCGCAGCATCGCGATCGACTTGCCGCGACCGCGCACGCTCGACATGGGGACGCTGCCCCGGTTCGGGGCCTATGTCAGCGAGATCCGCGAACTGCTGGACAAGGGGGCCTTCCTGTGAGCGGGACCGAAGCATCGTCTGCAACGCTGCCCGCCGATACCGTCTGGGTGGAGAAGGTATCGGCCACCTCTAGGATTCCCCGCTGGGTCCTGATGCTCGGGTTGCTGGCGCTGTTCCTCGGCCTCTGGCAAGGCATCACCGCCTCCGGCATCGTATCGCCCCTGATCCTGCCGTCGCCGGTCGAAACGATCCGCGACATCGGCTTCGTCGGCCGCAATCTTGCCTCTGGCGACTACATGCTTCCGGCGCTGTGGATCACCGCCAGCGAAGTCGCCTGGGGCTTTGTCATGGCACTGGCCATCGGCGTCTTCCTCGGTGTCCTGGTTGGCGAGACCAGCTTCGGCGAGCGCGCCGTGATGCCGTATATCGTTGCGATCGACACCATGCCGAAGCTCGCCTTCGCGCCGCTCTTCGTCGCTTGGCTCGGCTTCGGTATCATGTCGAAAGTGGCGCTCGCGGCGTTCATTTCTGTGTTTCCGATCATTGTCGGCACAGCGGCGGGCCTGCACGCGGCTGACGAAAACGCCCGCATGCTCTTCCGGAGCATCGGCGCCTCGCGGCTTCAGACACTGATCAAGCTCAAGATACCGACCGGGCTGCCGCAATTCTTCACCGGTTTGAAGATCGCAGCGATCAGCGTCGTGTCGGGTGCGATCGCCGGAGAATTCCTCGGCGGCGGGGCCGGATTCGGCGAACTGATCCGCGTCGCGGCCTCGCAGCTCGATACGCCCAGGGTCTTTTCCCTGATCATCTACCTGAGCCTGCTCGGGCTCGCGATGTTCGGCCTCGTCTCCTGGCTGCAATATAGGTTCGTCTTTTGGCAGCGTTCGAGTAACAGCATCTCGGCGAAGAGATCGCGCACGGCAGGTTGAGACCGAGAACGCGCATGACGAAGGCTGGCGAGAAAACCACGCTGTCGACGACAGTTTACCAGAAGCTGCGCGGGGACATTATCGCGGGCGAGTTCCGACCAGGCGAAAAGCTGCGGATCGAGCCGCTGGCGGGGATATATGGCGTTGGCAGCAACGCGGTGCGCGAGGCGCTGTCGCGCTTGTCGGCGGAGCGACTGGTGGAGCGCTACGAGCAGCGCGGTTTCGCCGTACCGGCGATCGCACTGGAGGATTGGCGCATCCTCGTGCGAACACGCTGCTGGCTTGAGACGAAGGCTCTGCAGGAGGCCATGGCCAATCGTACCGAGAGCTGGGAAGAGGCGATCGTCCTCGCGCTCCATCGGCTATCGCGATTTCGTTCGGACGACGTCGATCAGCGGGCGGGTTGGGAAGATGCGCATCGCAATTTCCATCGCGCCTTGCTGGCGAACTGCGGTTCACCCTGGCTCCTGGAATTCTGCGATGTACTGGCAGACCACGCGACGCGTTATATTCTGATCTCACATGCTTATGGCAACAAGAAGCGCCATGGCTTCAGCGAACACGAAGCTTTGATGAAGGCAGTTTTAGATAGAACGGTCGAACGCGCGAGCGATTTACTCGTTTCTCACTATATGAAGACGTTTGAAACCATTGAAGCATTGTTTGAAAATGGCTCGTTTTCAGATAAAAACGTCATAGAAGTATAATTGAATATTTATCACTATTACGACGCTCGATGAGAGGTGCTATGTGTCAAGAACGGCCTCTCGAAGCTGACTCATGCCTCAAGTGAAGCGAACCTCAAGTTCGCCGCCTGCCTTGCGGGTGATCTCGCAAGTCTTGGAGAAGCCATCCGCCGCGATCGCGAGCTTGAAACGATCGGGCACACCTGCGGTGCTGAGGACAGCGATGCTGGCGCCCTGCTCCGACAGCCGCTTCACGGTGCAGTCGATTGCCGAGCGGCCGGCGTGGAAGACAATTTGGCCCGCTTTCAGCACGCGCCTGCCAAGCCCACTCTCCGGCTGTTCTGTGGCGGCGGCGACGCATCGGTCGCGGCCCTGCTCCTTGGCGGCGTAGAGCGCCTCGTCTGCACGTTGGAGCATGGTGTCAAGATCAGCCGGCCCCAGGTTGAAAGTCGCGATACCACAGCTCGCCGTTACCGAAAACGGCCGGTCGGCGCCGGGGAAGCTCTGGGCCGATATGGCGCTGCGCAGCTTTTCCGCAACGCCAATTGCCGCCTGGCGGCTTGTATGCGGGAGCAGTACGGCGAATTCCTCGCCGCCTATGCGGCCGATCAGGTCTGTTTCACGCAGGACGCTGCGGCAGCTCGCGACGGTTTGGGCGAGCACCGTGTCGCCCACCGCATGACCGTGGCTGTCGTTGATAGCCTTGAAGTGGTCGAGGTCGAGCAGCAGGCAGCTTGCTTCGTGCCCATGGCGCTTTGCCAGTGCAAGCTGCTTTGCCGCCGCCTCACGGAAGGCTCGGCGCGAAAGCGCGCTGGTCAGTCCGTCGACGCTGGCGAGCTGGCGCAGCTCCAACGCATCCATGATCACCGCCGCAAGGTCCTGCAGGATCGCGATCTCCTTGGCGGTAATCGAGCGAGCCTCCGGCGCCATCACGCAAAGCGTGCCGATATTCTGCCCTCCGCCGCTGCGCAGCGGAATGCCGGCGTAGAAGCGCACATACGGCGGACCGGTCACGAACGGATTATCCGCAAAGCGGCCGTCCCGCAGTGCGTCCGTAACTATCAGGGGCTCGGACTGACGGATCGTGACGTTGCACAGCGCCGGACCGCGCGCGGTCTCGCAGGCCTCTACGCCCAGGCGCGCCTTGAACCATTGTCTATGGCCGTCAAGGAAGGCCACAGTTGCCATCGGCACATCGAGAATGCGGCTGGCGAGGCGGGCCACGCGTTCAAACGGCTCCTCCTCCGGCGTGTCGAGGATGTCAAACCGAGCGAGTTCGTCCAGCCGCTGCGTTTCAATAGCCCAATCGACCTGGAGCACGATCGCACCTCCTTATCGAGCTGAAACACCCAACACCCCAAGCGATAACGATAGGTTAAGCGCCCGACACCTGCTCTTTCCACGCCGCCTGATCGGCATTCGCGTCCACGCCACGCGCACGTCGGAGTAACGCGGCGGAGCACCAGTGGAGTGAGCGGAACCGTCAGGCATCACGGGCTGCTGCTGCCGCGTCAGCCCGAGGCCAGCGCCGTCATCCGAACGACCTAGCAGTCGATCGAGATGCGAAACCTCGGTGAATTTTGACAACCCGCCCCTATTGGTATCGCCTGGCAATACAGTCAATTGTATTGTAATGGCTCGATCGTCGTTCTAGCCTGCGCGAAGTTGGATTGGGACGGGCAGCTTGGCAACCGGTCACGATATATCTCCACCCACCAGGCGCGAGATCGCGGCGCAGGACAATTCGCTTTTCGTGACCTCGCTGGAGCGCGGCTTTGCCGTGCTCGAAGCCGTCGGCAATGAGCGGCGTGATGTCGGGGTGACGGAGATCGCGGCGAAAACCGGACTGGACAAGAGCGCCGCGCAGCGTTTCGCCTTCA
The DNA here is from genome assembly GCA_004144595.1 of Hyphomicrobiales bacterium. Taxonomy (GTDB): domain Bacteria; phylum Pseudomonadota; class Alphaproteobacteria; order Rhizobiales; family Beijerinckiaceae; genus Allobosea. The sequence continues at coordinate 25,860 of SEEM01000017.1, read as the reverse complement.
CGCTGCATGCCCTCGGCTATCTCGAGAAGGACCCGGCGACGCGGCGATTCAGGCTGTCGCGGCGGGTGCTCGGGCTGGCGCATGCCTATCTCCGCGCCGATCCGCTGGTCGAGCTGGCAACGCCCTATCTCGCGGACCTCCGGCAGGCCTCACAGAAGCGCGTCGATCTGAGCCTGCTGGACGGCTTCGATATCGTTTATGTCGTTCGCCTTCAAAGTCAGCGCGAGGCCTTCGGCGCCACCGTAGTCGGGCGGCGCATCCCGGCATTCTGCTCGTCGGGCGGCCGAGCCATGCTGGCGTCGCTGCCTGAAGACGACGCGCGCACACTGGTCGAACACAGCACGCGGACACCGCTGACTCCGCACACCATCACCGATATCGAGGCCGTCATGGCCGAGATCGCCCGCGCGCGGCGGGATGGTTTTGCCGTTTGCGTCCAGGAAGCGCTGATGGGCGAGATCGTCGTCGCGGCGGCGGTCGTCGACATGCAGGGCCGGCCACGGGGTGCCGTCCACATTGCGATGTCGCTCGCCGATCACGACGAAACCGAGGTACGCGCCCGATACGCACCCATGGCCGTCGCCGCAGCCCACCTCATATCCGGTGGAGGCTACTGAGCGTGCAGCCCTATCCGGACACCCATTATGCTGCGACTCGGACCGACGATGCCCGGTGGCCCGAACTCGAAGGAGATCGTGAGACCGAGACCTGCGTGATCGGCGGTGGGCTTGCCGGGCTGGCGGCCGCGCTGGGCCTGGCCGAGCGCGGACACGCCGTCGTGCTGCTTGAAGCCAACCGGTTCGGCTGGGGCGCCTCGGGCCGCAATGGCGGTTTCGCCAGCGCGGGTTATCCGCTGTCGATGCGCGAACTGGCCGCGCGCCACGGCCTCTCCGACGCCTCCGCGCTTTGGCGCCTGAGCGTCGAAGCGCTGGCGCTGGTCAAGCGCCGCGCCGAGGCGCTTGGGCCGCCGACGCTGCAGGGCGCCGGGGCGATGCGCTGCCGCATCGCGTGGCAGCCGGACACACTGCGCGACCATGTCCAATGGATGAACGAGCAGCTCGGGGCCGGTCTCGTCCATCTGCCGGCGGAAGAGCTTCGTGAGCTTCTGGTCACCGAGGCTTATGCCGACGGCTTTCTGAATCCTTCGTCCCTGCAGGTCCATCCGCTCAATCTCGCGCGCGGCATGGCACATGCGGCTGCATCGCTGGGTGCGGAGCTCCACGAGCGGGCGCAGGTCACCGCGATCGAGGCCATCGGCGCTTCCCGAAAGGTCGTCACGCGCTCCGGGTCAGTAACGGCACGCCATGTCGTGCTGGCGGGCGGTGCCCATCTTGGAATGCTCCACGCCAGACTCGGGCTCGCCACGGTTCCAGTCGCCTCCTTTGTCGTCACGACGGAGCCTGCACCGGAGCGGCTTCGCGACGCCATCCGCACGAATGCGGCCGTCTCCGATACCCGCGTAGCAACCGACTATTACCGCGTCCTGCCCGATGGCCGGCTGCTCTGGGGCGGCAGGGCCAGCGCCTTCGACGCTTCGCCCGAGACGTTGCGCCGCTTGCTGAAACGGGACATCGCGCGGATATATCCGCAACTTGCGGACCTCGAGATCGAACGTGGCTGGTCCGGGCTGATGCCGATAGCGCGGCACAGGATGCCCGTGATCGGCCCCCTCGCGGATGGCCTCTGGGCCGCCGCCTGCTTCGGGGGTCTCGGGCTCGTCAACACGACGATGGCTGGTGAGTTGATCGCCTCGGCCATCGCCGAAGGGGACGACCGCCACCGCCGTTTCGCGCCTTTCGGGCTGCCTTTCGCGGGCGGCAGCTTCGGCCGAGCCGCATTCCAGCTGATCTACTGGCGTCATCAGGTCGAGGATCGGCTGAAGCGGCCCCGCATCCGCAAGGCAGGACATCGGCCAGGATATCGACAATGAGCGCAGCGCACGTCGCGACCGATACCATCGTCGCCATCGCCGATGTCACCAAGCGCTTCCCCGGCGCGGTCCAGCCGGCGCTGGCTGGCGTCTCGCTCGATATTCGCCGCAACGAGTTCTTCACGCTGCTGGGCCCGTCCGGCTGCGGCAAGACCACGCTGCTGCGGCTCATCGCCGGGTTCGGCATGCCCGATGCCGGGCAGATCAGCCTGGACGGGAAGCCGCTGGGCCACTCGCCCCCCAATCTGCGGCCGGTCAATACGGTGTTCCAGAGCTACGCGCTGTTTCCGCATATGAGCGTAGCCGCCAATATCGGCTTCGGGCTCGAAATGTTGGGGCAGCCGCGCGCGACCGTCCGGGCGCGGGTCGAGGAGATGCTGCGTCTCGTCCGGCTCGACGGCATGGGCGAGCGGAAGCCGGCCCAACTGTCGGGCGGGCAGCAGCAGCGCGTCGCACTGGCGCGTGCGCTGGCTCCGGCGCCCAAGGTCCTGCTGCTCGACGAACCGCTCTCGGCCCTCGACCTCAAGCTCAGGCGGGAGATGCAGATAGAGCTCAAGCGACTGCAGACCGAGACGGGAATCACATTCGTCTTCGTGACGCATGACCAGGAAGAGGCGCTCGCCATGTCGGACCGGCTGGCGGTGATGCGCGACGGCGTGGTCATGCAGGTCGGCTCGCCTGCGGATCTCTATGATCGACCGGCGGGTCTTTTCGTCGCCGAATTCATCGGCGAGGCGAATTTCTGGACCGCGACCTGCGTAGAACGCACCGGCGCGGGCGGGCGCTTCGCGATCGGCGCCGGGGAGGTTCTCCTGCCCGTCGCCCAGGCAGAGGGTCTGGCCGAGGGGGCGAAGGCGGTTCTCGTGGTCCGGCCCGAGCGTGTCACGCTTGGAGAGACGGAGCCCGGGAAGCTGCGCGGCGTGGTCGAGACCGCAGTCTATCGCGGGAGCGACCTCGTCCTCCATGCGGCGCTGGCGGGCGGCGGTGCCCTCAGGGCGCGCCTGCCGGGCAGCGTCGCGGCTGCGGGGCTGATCGGCAGTACGGCCGGGTTCGCCGTTCCGCCGGATGCGGTACGGGTCTTTCCGGCATGAGCGCGATGCGGAACTCGTCGGGCTATCTGGCAGCGCCGGCCGCGCTCTTCCTGATCGTGTTCATGCTCGTGCCGGTCGGCCTGATGGTCTACGTCTCGACGCTGGAACGAGGCGCGTTCGGCGGCGTCTCCTGGGGCCGGCATACGATGGCCGCTTACGAGAAGCTCGTGTTCGAGCGCGATCTCGCAGGGCAGATCGCCTTCAACGCCGACTATGTCACCATCATCCTGCGCTCGTTCCGGCTCGCGGCCATCACCACGGCGATCACGCTGGCGCTGGGCATTCCGACGGCGCTCTACATGGCGAGCCTGCCGCAACGCCGCGCAGCGCTGATGCTGTTCCTGGTAACCGTCCCGTTCTGGACGAACCTGCTGGTGCGGAATTTCGCCTGGATCCTGATCCTGCGCAATGGCGGGCCGCTCGACGGCGCGCTGGCCGCAACCGGCCTGCTCTCGCCACCGCTCGACGTGCTCTACACGCCGCTGGCGACCGGGATCGGGCTGACCTACTCCTTCCTGCCTTTCATGATCCTGCCGATCTATGTCGCGCTGGAGCGGATCGACCGGCGGCTGATCGAGGCGGCCTTCGATCTTGGTGCCAATCGTTGGCGCGTGCTGTCTCGCGTCGTCCTGCCGCTGGCGGCACCGGGCGTCGCGGCAGGCGCCATCCTCGTCTTCGTGCCGTGCCTGGGGGCCTATGTCAGCCCTGAACTGCTGGGCGGCGGCAAGTCGCTGATGATCGGCAACCTCATTCAGGCGCAATTCGGCGCATCGCGCAACTGGCCGTTCGGAGCCGCGCTGGCGCTGGTTCTGGTGCTGGTTCTCCTCGTGTCCATGGCCCTGCTGGCCGGCGTCAAGCGGCAGGGGCGCACCGCATGATGAGCGAGGAGCGGCACCCTCTGCGCCTGCCCGGCACCGCGATTGTCGCGGCAGCGGCCATGCTCTTCCTCTACGTGCCGATCATCGTGCTCGTCATTCTGTCGTTCAACGAGAGCGACATGACGACAATCTGGACCGGCTTCAGCCTGAACTGGTACGCCAAGGCGCTGGGCAACGGCACCATGCTCGTCGCCATCGGCAATTCCCTGATCGTGGCGGCCGTCGCGACCATTCTTGCCACGGCCGCTGCGACATCGGCCGCGCTCGGCATCGTCCGCTCGGGCCGTCGTTTCCGCGGCGCGATAGAGGGGCTTCTCGGCCTGCCGCTGCTCATTCCGGAAATCGTCACTGCCGTCGCGCTGCTGCTGCTCTTCGTGCTAGCGGGCATCAAGCTGGGGCTTCTGTCGGTCGTGCTGGCACACACGGTCTTCTGCATCCCCTTCGCCTATTACCCGATCCGCTCGCGACTGGCGGCGCTCGACCCCGCATTGGGCGAGGCGGCAAGCGATCTCTATGCGCCGGCCTGGCGCAGGTTCTGGCGGATCGAGCTGCCCTTGCTGGCGCCCGGCATATTCGCCGGGGCCCTTCTGGCCTTCATCAGCTCGCTGGGGGATTTCGTCATCACCTATTTCGTCGCCGGCCCCGGCGCCACGACGCTGCCCGTCTACATCTACGGAATGATCCGGACCGGCATCACGCCGGAGGTCAATGCGCTGTCCACGATCCTGCTTCTGGCATCGGTCGCGGTCGTCGCCATCGTCTTCCGGATGGGAACCACGCCTGCCAACCACAACAGGGGAGACCAGATTCCATGACCAGACCCAACCGACTACGCGCCGCGCTCGCGGCCCTCGTGATCGCCGCGACGCCCAGCGCCGTGCTCGCCCAGTCCAAGCAGCTTCTGCTTTACAGCTGGGCCAACTACGTCCCGCCCGATCTGATCAAGCGCTTCGAGGCCGAAACCGGGATCAAGGTCAGCCTGGACGTCTATGACAGCAACGACACGATGCTGGCCAAGCTGCAGGCCGGCGGCGGCGGCTACGACATCGTCGTGCCCAGCAACTCGATCCTCGGCACCATGATCAAGTCCGACCTGCTGCTGAAGGTCGATGCCGCGAAGATGCCGAATTTCGCCAATGTCGCCGCGCCCCACGACAAGCCTGCGACCGACCCCGGCCGCGAATACTCCGTGCCCTATCTGTGGGGATCGACGGGCTTCACCTATGATTCCGCGAAGGTGCCCGGCGGCAAGCTGACCGAGAGCTGGAAGGAGTTCTTCGAACCACGGCCGGAGGTCGCGGGGCAGATCGCCGTCCTCAACGACCAGGGCGAGGTCTATAGCGCAGCTGCCCTCTATCTCGGCCTCGACACCTGCAGCGAGAACCCGGCCGATGGCCAGAAGATCCTGACGCTGCTGGAAAAGCAGAAGCCGAGCGTGAAGATCTATTCCTCGACGGGCACGATCGATCGCGTCGCGGCCGGTGAGGTCATCATGCACCAGCAGTGGAACGGAGCCTCGCATCGCTCGCGCGCCAAGCTCGCCACCGCCGTCTTCGTCTATCCGACGGAGGGCATGAATCTTTGGGGCGACAACTTCGCCGTTCCCAAGGGTGCGTCGAACCCCGAGAACGCGAAGATCTTCCTCAACTGGATGATGGCGCCTAAAAACGCTGCCGAAGCCTCGAACTTCAGCGGCTACAACAACGCGATCAAAGGGGCCGAGGAACTGCTGCGCGCAGATCTTCGTGACAATCCGGCCATCAACCCGCCCGAAGACCTGAAGACAAGGTTCCGGCCGGTCAAGGACTGCTCGCTCAAGGCCCGTGAAATCCGCGACGGCGTTTGGACGCGCCTGCGCCGTTAGTCTAGCTCCAGAAGGCAGGTGCCCTTTGGCGCCTGCCTTCTGGAACGCTGGCCCCGTGCCTGCGGAGAACGAGTTTGCGATTGCTCTAGCGCTCTCGGGGTTACTCAGCGTCCGCCGCACGCCCCGGGCGCCAGACGTCATCGTCAGCCTCACTATCCCCGGCGTCATGCTGACCGAACCCAATCGGTTTCGCTTGGCTCTGGCAGGCAGCAGCGGCTCGTCGCAATTCAGCTTGGCCGGATCGACAGCCGCGCAGCCTCCGATTGCGACGGCATCGCGCGCTCTTGTCGACCAAGAGACAAATTTTCAGTTGCCGATTCAACGCAGGCAGATCGCCTGAATTCCAGGACTATCAAGCGCTTCCGTATATAACTTATTGGAATATCGGGGAGTAAAATTGGAATTTGACGCTGAAGCATGAATTACCTGATCGTATACAGGGTAGCTGTTGAATCCGAACAACTGCGCATTCGGATACTCCGGGATGGTAAGATTTCGCCGGATTGATGGTCATTTTGGTGATTTATTATTTTGATTACGCCTGATGCGAAGCGAATTCGCATGATTTCGCCGGATCGACGAACTTTGTTCGTTGAAGGGCCTGTCGGCTTCAAGCAGGTCCGAGCCTGCTCACTGTACTCTTCAATTCCTAGGACTTCTCCATGACACAAGCAGCCAGAACCTATGCCGTCATCGGCGCGACAGACCATGCGCTCGCGCTTGCGGCGGAGCTTCGCCTGGCCGGCAATCGCGTCATCGTGGCGGAGCAGACGGCGCGCAAGGCTGCTCTGGACGCGCTCGCCGTCGCGCCGGGCCTCGACGTCGACTGTCAGGTTAAGAGCGTCGTCGGCGGCGAGCAGCGTACCCTGGTGACCGGCATCGAGGTCGCGTGCGACATCTCGGCGGCTGTCGAGGTTGCGGAGGTTCTGATCTTCATGACGCCGCAGACGGCTTATGAGGAAATCCTGACGGCATCCGCCGGACACCTGCGCAACGATCAGATCATCCTTCTCTGCCCCGGCGGGTTGGGTGGAGCGTTGCTGGTCGCGGGGATCGCGGCGAAGGCTGGTGCTCCCGGCCTGCTCGTGGCCCAAACCTCGGCGATGCCGCTCGGCGGCCGCCATGTCGGTCCGAATGCGCTGCGCATCGCGAGCAAGAAGAAGGTCCTGCCCGTCGGCGTTTTCCCGGCCTCCCGCACCCAGGAGCTGCTGGAGCGGCTCGCCGCGGATTTTCCCCAGCTGATCGCCAACGCCAATGTCGTCGAGACCGGCTTTGCCAGCGCCGCGATGGGGCTCCATCCCATTCCGATGATCATGAATGCCGCCCGTATCGAGGCGGACGGTCCTTACATCTACGATAGCTACGAGATCACACCGAGCATCGCACGGGTCATCGATGCGGTCGATGCCGAGCGGCAGCAGATATTGAAGGCTCTCGGCGCTCCGCTGACGACTTTCGCCGATATCTTGAAGCAGTCTTATGGCGTTCCGGGCAACAGCTTCTATGAGGTTGTGCACGCCGTGCCCGGCTACAAGCAGGTCAAGAGTCCTCCGGATCTGAGCTACCGCTATCTCAGCGAGGACGTTCCCACTCAGCTCGTCCCGGCGATTGCGCTGGCGCGGGTGCTGGGTGTCGCGACACCGACGCTGGACGCGACCGTGAACTACACCAACGCCATGCATGGCTGCGATTACTGGCAGAGCGGCTGGAATCTCTGGAAGCTCGGCCTGGGCGGGCTTGATGCGGCCGGGATTGCTGCGCTGCTCGCAGGCGGTTTCGATGCACGCTGAGCACGGCCTTGCCTGACAGGACCGAACACGAGCGAGCAGCCATGAAGATCGTCGTGATGGGCGCCGGTATCGTCGGTGCGAATGTCGCTTTCCGGCTCGCAGAAGGCGGAGCAAAGGTCACCGTGGTCGAGGCTGGGCGCGTCGGTGACGGCACCTCTGCGCGAAGCTTCGCCTGGACCAATGCCCATCGCAAGACGCCGCGCGCCTATTACGACCTGAACATCGGCGGGATGCTGGCGCATCGCGCCTTGCGGGACAGGTTTCCGCAGGGCGGCTGGTGGCATGACGCCGGCACCGTCGAATGGGCCGCGCCCGGCGAAGATCGCGACGTCTTCACCGACCGCGTCGAACGCCTGCGCGACTGGGGTTATGCGGCGGAGATCATCGATCACGCACGGCTCAGGGAGATCGAGCCGGACATCGATGCGGCGGCTGTGGCCGGGGCGCCGATCGGCTTTTTCTCGGACGAGGGTTGGGTCGATCCGGTCCTGATCGCGCATACGCTTCTGCGCGAGGCCGTGCGGTTGGGTGTTACGCTGCTGACCGAGCAGGGGCCGGCCAGGCTTGTCATTCGCGGCGGAAAGGCCGTTGGCGTTGCCTGCGCGGCAGGCGATATCGCGGCCGATTTCGTCGTAAATTGCACCGGGTGCTGGTCGAACTCCGTCACGGACGAGAAGCGTCTACACGTCCCGCTCGCGCCGACGACCGGGATGCTTGCCTATACGGCCCCTGTCGCGGCCAATCTACGCACTGTCGTGATGGCCGCGCAGTGCCACATGCGTGCAGATGGAGCAGGGCGCCTCGTGATCCGCCAGGATCACTATGATCGCACGGTCCTGCCACATACTCCCGTCGAAACAGCCCTTCGCGAGGCCGACAAACTCGTCGCGATCGCCGCAGAAGTCGTCCCGTCCATCGGGAAGGCCACAGCCGAGGCTGTCCGCATCGGCGTGCGGGCGCTGCCGGCCGATGGCAAGCCGGCGATCGGTCCGATCGGGGAGCTGGCGGGCTATTACGTCGCCGTGACGCATAGTGGCGTGACGCTCGCCCCGTTTCTCGGCCAGCTGATTGCCGACGAGATCCTGGCTGGCAGGAAACGGGACGAACTGGCGCCATTCAGACCTGATCGGTTTCATCAGGAGAACGCGCCGGCCGCTGTCGCCTGGCGAGAGGATTGAGCCGGGTTCTGCACAGCTTGTCCGCGGCAGATCGCTTCAGCCGGACTCTATAACCGCTGGGAATAGGAATGCGGTGATTTCGACTTGGACATAGTCGAACCGTCCCCGTCATCATCCAGCATAGAAGAATATCATCTCAGAGGGTCCAACATGATCAAGGCTGCTTTGGGGCTATCCTGCCTCGCACTCACCGCCTGCCTGCCTGCACTGGCGACAGCTCAAGAGGTGGTGCTGAGGGCCAGCTCGGGCGCCGGCGACGTATCGACCCTCGATGCGCATCGCGCCAGTGCCACGAGCGACAAGGCCATGGTCGGCTGGATCTATAACGGCCTCGTGCGCTTCAAGCCCGGCAGCGCCGACCCCAAGGATCTGGAAGCAGATCTGGCCGAGCGTTGGGAGCGCAGCCCAGACGGAAAGGTCTGGACCTTCTTCCTTCGCAAGGGCGTGAAATTCCACGGCAGCTGGGGCGAGCTGACCGCAGACGACGTGGTCTACTCGCTGACCCGCTCCGGCGATTCCAAGCGTTCGACCTTCGCAAACGACTTCCGCGCCATCGAGAAGATCGAGAAGGTCGACGACTACACCGTTCGCGTCTCGCTGCAATATCCCGACGTCAACTTCCTGGGCCGCGTCTCGAACTACCATGGCGGCAACATCGTCAGCCGCAAGGCAGCCGAGGAACTCGGCGACAAGTTCGGCGCCAATCCCGTCGGCACCGGCCCGTTCCAGTTCGTCGAGATGGTCACGCAGCAATATGTGAAGCTCGCGGCGCACAAGGACTACTTCCGGGGCAAGCCAAAGATCGACACGATCATGGCGCGGGCCATCGCGTCCGACAGCGCGCGCGAGCTCGCCTTCAGCTCCGGCGAGATCGATCTGATGTACGGCAAGCGCGAGCAGCGCTGGGTCGACAACGCCCGCAAGCGCGGCGGCTTCAATGTCGACGTCTTCGCGCCTGGCGAGTTCCGCACGCTGAGCCTGAACCGGACGATCCCGCCGCTCGACAACCTGAAGGTTCGCCAGGCTGTGGCGGCGGCCATCAATGTCGATGATCTCGTTCGCTTCGTCGGCAAGGATGTCGGTCCCAAGGGTTGCTCCGTGGTGCCCCCTGGCTATCTCGGTGAGGATTGCTCGGGCGCCTACAAGTTCGACCTCGCCAAGTCGAAGGCTCTCCTGGCGGAGGCTGGCTTCAAGGACGGTGTCACGATCAAGTCGATCGTCTCGAACATCTCGGCCCAGCAGCCCTTCATGGAGATCATCCAGTCGCAGCTGGCCAAGGCCGGCATCAAGCTGGACATGCAGGTCGTCGACCACGCGACCTATCAGGCGCAGTCGCGCAAGAACCTGAGCGGCATGATCTTTTACGGGGCGGCCCGCTTCCCCATCGCCGACACCTATCTGTCGGAGTTCTTCCATTCGCGTGCGATCGTCGGCACGCCGACGGGCGTCACGAACTTCTCGCACTGCTCCGCAGGAGATACCGAGATCGACGCCGCGCGCATCGAGGCGGATCCGGCCAAGCAGCTGGCTCTCTGGAAGGAAGCCCAGCGCAAGATCATGGACGATGTCTGCGCCGTGCCGCTTTTCGAGCTGCGCCAGGTTTGGGCGCATAGCGACCGCCTCGATTTCGGCTACGAGCTCAAGGGTGCGATGAACCTCGCTCCGCCGATCACCGAGCTCACGACCGTCAAGGCGAAGTGAGCCTGGCGGGCATCGGTCGATGACAACCACGATCGAGGCCCTCGCGGCCTATGTGCATGCGGCGCGCGCAGTGCCGCTCACGGCGGAAGCGCGGGAAGCCGCGTTGCGGTGCATTCTCGATCTCGTCGCCGCAGCGGCGGCGGGAGTCGACGCGCCGGGACCGCGCGCCGCGCGACGAGCAGCCAGCGTGCTGCACGGAGCAGGCGACTATCCGATCTGGTTCACCGGACAGCGGTCCAGCCTCCTCGGGGCTGTCTGGGCAAACTGTTCCGCCGCCGCAGCGCTCGATATCGATGACGGGCACAGAATCGCCCGTGGTCATCCCGGCGCCGCGATCATTCCCGCGGCCTTTGCCATAGCCCAGCAGGTCGGGGCGTCGGCCGAGGATCTGCTCAAGGCGATCGTTGTGGGCTATGAGGTCGGCGTTGCGGTTGGCGCCGCGCGGCGCTTCTACGCCAATACGGGCATGTGGTCAGGCTACGGCGTCATCGCGGCAGCCGGGCTGCTGAAAGGCACGCCCTCCGACCAGCTCGCACAGGCCTTCGCCATTGCCGGCGCCAGCGCGCCGAACCAGCTGCATGCCGGGGCCGGGCCTGCCTTTCCGGCTCTGGAGGGAACCGATGTCAAGGAAGGCATTCCATGGTCGGATGTAACGGCCATATCTGCCCTCGCACTCGCCGAGAACGGGCATTGCGGGCCGGTCGCCCTGCTCGATACGGACAGTCACTTCCGCACCGCGGAGATCGCTGCCGGGCTCGGCAGCAGGCTTTACATCGCCCGTAGCTATTTCAAGTTCCTGTCGTGCTGCCGGCATGTGCATGCGCCGGTGGAAGCGCTGCTCGACCTCATGGCCCGTCACGACATCACAGCCGATACGATCGAGGCGATCGCGGTCGACAGCTATAGCGGCGCGCTCAGGCTGACCAACCGGCCGGATCCGCAAGGTTTCACGGAGGTCCAGTTTAGCATCCCCTATTGCCTGGGCCTGGTCGCCTTGCATGGCCGCGAAGCCCTGCTGCCGCTGACTGAGGATCTGGTCGAGCGGCCGGAGATCGTCGCCATCGCGCGCAAGGTTTCACTGCGGCTCGACCCGGAGATCGAGGCCCGCTTTCCTGCGGAAACGCTCACCCGGGTGACCGTCGAGGCGGCCGGACGGCGCTATATCTCGGAGGTCACCGGGCCACGGGGCGAGGCGAGCGCGCCACCCTCCTGGCAGCAGCTCGAGGAGAAGCTGCGCGTCGTTACGCGCCGCACCGCTGGGGATGTGCAATGGACTGAGCTTCTGGGCGCAGTCCAGGCGCTGCGCGAGGGCGATCATGATGCGCTCTTCGCTGCCTTTCGCGACTTGCGTCTGGGCGGCGCCAGGGCTTCGGCCTGACGGGCCAAGGCGGCCCTGTCGCATCAATCCATCGCGGGCATGCTGCGCGAAATCTCCGTGGCCACCTCGCGGGTTGCCTCCAGGAACACCTCGACGAGCCGCGCATTGCGGCTGTCGCGGATGCGGCAGAGATAGAAGTCGAGCTGGATCGCCGGCTCGAAGCGGCGGATCGCGAGCCTGTCACGCAGCCCGCCGACGACCAGCGGATGCACCAGCGAGACGCCGGCGCCGCCCGCCACGAATTCGCAGAGGGTCGGCGACACGTTCACCACCATGATCGTGTTGGGCACGACGCCGTGCGCGCGGAGCGTCGCGGTGGTGCGCTGGCTGGTGTGGCTGTCCGGATCGAAGGAAATGAACGGCTGGCCGATCAGATCCTCGGGCCGGATGACCGACTTTGCGGCAAGCGGATGATCGAGCGGCGCTATGAAGACCTCCGGATGGCCCATCATCGGCTCGGCGAGGATGTAGGGGTTGTCGATCGGGGCGATCACCAAGCCGACATCGAGCTTCCGGGTCACGAGCCCTTCCGTGATCCATTGCGAACTACGCGACTGCACCGAGCAGAACACGCCCGGCTGCCGCGCAAGGAATGCCGATGTCGAGCGCTCGATGAAGGAGCCAGAGAGGGCCGGCATGACGCCGATGAGGAGCCGGCCCTGCTCGTCGCGGCGGATGGTCTCGACGGCATTTTCGACCTGGCGCAGACCCGCGAAGATGCGATCGACCTCGGCGTAGAGCCGCATCCCGTTAGGTGTCGGCGCGAGACGACCCTTCACCCTCTCGAACAGGCGCAGGCTCGTGTCCTCCTCCAGATGCGCGACGAGCTTGCTGATCGCAGGCTGGGACACATTCATCACTTCGGCGGCGCGGCTCACCGTGCCGTGCTCGATCACGGCCTTGAAGGCTTCCACCTGGCGGAGATTGAGCTGACGCGCCATGCCATAACCTTTTGGAATAGAATAGCGATAAATTGGACTTTGACGAAATGGCGTGTACGGCCCTAGCTACGCTGGAGCAAGGAAAATCGCATGCGTCCGGACATCATCGTCATCGGAGGAGGCACCGTCGGCGCCGCGATCGGCTACGGCCTCGCCCGCTTGAAGCAGCGCGTCATGCTGCTCGATGGCGGCGACGGGGACTATCGCGCCGCTCAGGCGAATTTCGGGCTGGTCTGGCTGCAAGGCAAGGGCATCGGGCTGCCAGCCTACCAGGGGCTGACCAGTGCCAGCGTCGACCTCTGGCGCGAGTTTGCCGGGGAGATCGAGGCTCTGTGCGGTGCGGACCTCGCTTATGAGAACAACGGCGGCATCGTCTTCTGCATGGGAGAGGATGGCTTCGAGAACCGCCGCGCCCAGCTGCTGCGGCTTCATAACCAGTGGAGTGGTGCCGAGCCCGACTGGGAGATGATCGACCGCAGCGCACTGGAAAAGCTTCTGCCCAAGGCGCGTCTGGGCAAGTCGGTGTCCGGAGCCAGCTTCGGCCGTCGGGATGGTCACGCAAATCCTCTCCGGCTCCTGATGGCACTGCATGAGGGCATCATCCGCCATGGAGGCGCCATGCGCAGCCATGCGACGGTCCGCAGGATAGAGCGCTCCGGGACTGATTTTCGGCTGCTGCTCGATGACGGGGAACTGGTGGCGCCGCGCATCGTCATCGCTGCCGGCCTCGGCTCGGTCGCGCTCGCCTCGCAAGTGGGGCTCGACGTCCCGCTGCGCCCGCAGCGTGGCCAGGTGCTCGTGACGGAGCGGTTCGAGCCTTTTATGCCGCTGCCGGCAAGCGGGCTACGCCAGACAGGCGAAGGCACCGTCATGATCGGGGCTACGCAGGAGGAGGCCGGCTTCGACCTGTCGACGACCAGCGACGCGGCCTCGCGGCTGAGCCGCAAGACTGTCGAGATCATGCCTGATATGGCCGGGGCCAAGCTGGTGCGCCAATGGGCGGGCTTACGCGTCATGACCCCCGACAGCTACCCGATCTATGCGCAGTCGGCGACGCATCCGGGCGCCTTCGTCGCGCTTTGCCATTCCGGCGTGACGCTGGCTGCCTTCCACGCGCGCGAACTCGCTCGCTCGGTCGTCGACGGCGCTCTGCCTGACTTTTTCACCCCTTTCCATCAGAGACGCTTCGATGTTCCGAAAGCTGCATGATCCCGGCCCATCGGCCGTGACGATCCTCATCGACGGCAAGGCCGTATCGGCCGAACCCGGGGAGAACCTCGCGGCTGTCCTGCTGCGGCAGCCCGAGGGCTGGAACCGGACTTCGACCGTGTCGCAGTCGCCGCGAGCGCCCTATTGTATGATGGGTGTGTGTTTCGAATGCCTGGCCGAGGTCGATGGAGTCGGCTCGGTTCAAACCTGCCTGACCACCGTGCATGACGGCATGCGCGTGTCGCGCCAGCTCGGGCGCAGGATGCTGTCGGCATGAGCGCGGTCGATCTTCTCATCGTCGGCGCGGGCCCTGCCGGGATGGCCGCCGCCGTCACCGCCCGCCGCCACGGTCTCGATGTGTTGGTGGTGGACGATCAGCCCGCGCCGGGCGGCCAGATCTGGCGTTCGGTCGAGACTGTTGCTGCGAGTGCGCGCGGTGCGCGCCTGGGCGATTCCTATTTGGCTGGTGCCTCGCGCGCAGCGGCTTTCCGAAGCTGCGGGGCGGCGTATGAGCCCGGCGCGCAGCTCTGGCAGATCGAACCCGGCTTCCAGGCGTTCGTCACCAGCAACGGCAAGGCCCGCACCGTTTCGACCAGGGCCGTAATTCTCGCGACCGGCGCACAGGAGCGCCCGGTCCCTTTCCCCGGCTGGACTTTGCCGGGGGTGCTGACCGTCGGTGCCGGACAGATCCTGCTGAAGACCGCCGATCAGGTGCCCGCGAAGCCGGTCTGGATCGCCGGCAGCGGGCCGCTGCCGCTGCTTTACATGACGCAGCTTCTGGCAGCGGGCGCCGCGATTGCAGGCTTCCTCGATACAACCCCGCCCGGGCGCCTTGGTGCGGCGCTGCGCCATCTGCCTGCGGCGCTCGGCAAGGCCGGCGACCTCTGGAAGGGCGTTGCCTGGACTCTGGCGCTGAAGCGCGCCGGCGTGAAGACGATCAAGCATGTCGCGGAGATCGAGGCCCACGGCGAAGGCAAGCTGCAGCGCCTGCGCTACCGCAGTCAGGGCGGAGACTGGCACGAGACGCCTGCCGAGGTGCTGCTCGTGCATGAGGGCCTCGTGCCGTCGGTCCACGCGCCGCTCGCCCTCGACTGCAAGGTCGAATGGCGGCAGGACCAGCACTGCTATGCGCCGGTGCTCGACGGCTGGGGCGAGAGTTCGCAGCCCGGCCTGTTCATCGCCGGCGACGGTGCCGGCATCGCCGGAGCCATCGCTGCCGAGCATCGAGGCGCGATCGCCGGGCTGGCGGTCGCCGCCCGGCTCGGCAAGGTGTCGGCTGCCGTGGCTGAGGCGGAAGCAGCGCCCGCCCGCAAACTGCTCCAGCGCGAACTCGCCTTCCGTCCCTTCCTCGATGCTCTCTATGAGCCGCGTCCCCAGGTCTTCGCGCCATCCGACGAGACCATCGTCTGCCGCTGCGAGGAGGTGACGGCAGGAACGCTTCGCCAACGCGCGGAAGTCGGACGCCCCGGCACGAACCAGATGAAGGCTTTCACCCGCGCAGGGATGGGGCCGTGCCAGGGCCGCCAATGCGGCTACACGGTCATGCATATCCTCGGCAGTGCCCAGCAGCGTCCGCCGGAGGCATTGGGCTTCTATCGTATCAGGCCGCCGCTCAAGCCGGTCACGTTGGGCGAACTTGCGGCACTCGATCAGCCGGACAGCGCCGCATGATGCCGGGATCTGCACAAGGTTTCGATGTCGCCGTCATCGGCGGCGGCCTTCACGGGCTGACGGCAGCGCTGAGCCTCGCCCGCGCCGGCAGGAGCGTCGTGATCATCGAGCGCAACTGGATTGGCCGCCATGCATCGAGCGCGACAGCGGCCGGCGTGCGCACCCTCGGGCGGGACATAGCGGAAGTACCGATCTCGCTTGAGTCCATGGATATGTGGCACCGCATATCGCGTATCGTCGGCGACGATTGCGGCTTCGTCTCCCACGGCCAGTTCAAGGTGGCCGAGTTCGACAGCCATATGCCTGCGCTGGAAGAGCGCCAAGCCAAGATGCGCAGTCTCGGCTACGATCACGAGCAGATGATCGATGCTGCCGAGCTGCGGCGGCTGGTCCCTTCGCTGAGCCCGCATTGCGTCGGCGCGTTGGTGGCCCACAAGGATGGCGCGGCAGATCCCCATCGGACGATTGCCGCTTTTCGCAGCGCCTGCGAGCGGGTCGGCGTGACGATCGTCGAGGGCTGCGGCGTGGAGGCCGTCGAGAGGGCGGGTGCCGACTGGTTGCTCCGCTGCGGCTCGCGCAGCTTCCGCGCCCCGGCCGTGATCAACACGGCGGGCGCCTGGGCGGCGCGTGTTGCGGCCTTGTTCGGCGAGGTCATCGAACTCGGTGTCCGCGCCTCCATGATGATGGCGACCGAGCGGCTCGCCCCGTTCCTGGGCCCCGTCGTCAGTGTGGTCGGACGGGCGCTGTCCTTCAAACAATCGGACCAGGGAACCTTGGTGATAGGAGGCGGGCTGCAGGGCGCCGCCGATATCGACCGCCAGCGGAGCAGCGTTAATTTCGTGGAATTGGCGAAGGGTGCCCGCGCCTCCAGCGATCTGTTCCCGATCGTCCGTGGCGTGCGCATTGCGCGCTGCTGGACAGGCATCGAGGCGCAGACCCGTGACCACCTTCCCGTGATCGGAGCTTCTCCGGAGAAACCGGGGCTGTTTCACAGCTTCGGCTATTCCGGCCACGGCTTCCAGCTCGTGCCCGTGCTGGGCGAAATCATGCGCGATCTCGTGCTGGACCAGAAAACCAATCGCTCGATCGCAGCCTTTGCCCCGACACGTCTAATGCAAGGCAAACACGCCGCATGATGGCTTACACGTTAAGACGGCTTCTCCTGGCGATGCCGACATTGCTGGTGATGCTCACTGCGATTTTCGTCCTCGTCCGGCTCGTGCCCGGCGACGCGGCCTCGGTCATCCTCGGCGACCAGGCGAGCACGGAGGCCCTGACGGCGTTGCGGACGAAGCTGGGGCTCGATCGCCCCTTCTACGTCCAGTACTTCACCTTCCTTGGTGACGTCTTTACCGGCAACCTCGGCCTGTCGATGAGCACCGGTCGCAGCGTCATCCACGAGGTGCTGACGGTTCTGCCCTCGACGATCGAGCTCACGCTGGCCGCGATCGCCATCGGTCTGATCTTCGGCTTGCCGCTGGGTGTCGCGGCGGCGCTGACGCGCAATGGCTGGATGGACTATGTCTCCCGCATCGTCTCGCTGGTCGGACTTTCCTTTCCCGCCTTCGTATCGGGCATCCTGATGCTGATCGTCTTTTCGATCCAGCTCGGCTGGTTCCCGGTCCTGGGCGGAGCGGCCAGCGGCACGGACCTCTCCGACCGCCTTCGCCAACTCGCGCTGCCCGCCCTGAACCTCGGCATCATCATGATGGCCTATGTGATGCGCGTCACCCGCTCGGCGATGCTGG
The DNA here is from genome assembly GCA_004144595.1 of Hyphomicrobiales bacterium. GTDB lineage: Bacteria > Pseudomonadota > Alphaproteobacteria > Rhizobiales > Beijerinckiaceae > Allobosea. The sequence continues at coordinate 8,481 of SEEM01000017.1, read as the reverse complement.
GCGTTCTCACCGAGGATTACATCCGCACGGCGCGCGCCAAGGGCGTCGGCGCATCGCAACTCGTATTGCAGCACGCTCTGCGCAACAGCCTGATACCCATCATCACCGTTGTCGGCCTGTATTTCGGTACGCTGATCGGCAATTCGGTGCTCACGGAAATCATCTTCAATCGACCGGGACTGGGCAAGCTCATCGTCGGCGCGCTCAATTCGCGAGACTACACCCTGCTCCAGGGACTGATGATCATTTTCGCCTTTTGCGTGATCATCGTGAATACGCTCACTGACCTTGCCTATGGCCTCGTCGATCCTAGGGTGAAATACGAATGACCGACATCACCGAGACCGAACCGGCCCGGCCAGGTGGACTTTGGCTCGCATTTACCCGCAACCGTCTGTCCTGGGTCGGTCTGGCGTTGCTGGCGACGATCGTACTGGTTGCGATCTTCGCGCCCTCGCTGGCGCCTTATGACCCGCTCGAACAGAACATCGTCGCGCGGCTCGAGCCGCCTTCCGCGGAATATCTGCTCGGCACCGATTCCTTTGGCCGGGACGTGCTGTCGCGCCTGATCTACGGCGCGCGCATCTCGCTTTTCGTCGGATTCGTCGCGATCCTGATCGCGATGGTCGTCGGCACGACGATCGGCGTGATCTCCGGCTATATCGGCGGCATCTTCGACCAGATCGTGATGGGCGTGCTCGACGTGATGCTCTCGTTCCCGACGCTGCTGCTGGGATTGATGATCGCTGCCATGCTGGGGGCGAGCCTGGAGAATCTGATCATCGCAATCGCGGTTACCGAAGTGGCGCCCTTCGCCCGCGTCGCCCGCGCGCCGACGATCACGCTCAAGCAGCGGGACTTCGTCGAAGCCAGCCGCGCCTATGGCTGCGGGCCGCTGCGCATCATGTTCCGCCACATCCTGCCGAACATGCTCTCGGACGTCGTGGTGATGAGTTCGCTCTGGATGGCCTCGGCGATCCGCACGGAAGCCTCGCTCTCCTTCATCGGCCTCGGCGTGCCGCCGCCGGCCGCGACCTGGGGCGGCATGATCCGGGAAGGCTTCGAGAACATTCTCGACGCCTGGTGGCTCGCCGTCTTCCCAAGCTTCGCCATCCTGCTCACCGTCCTCGCCCTCAACCTTCTTGGCGATGCGCTGCGTGATGCCTCCGACCCCAGATCGCGTTGACTGCGCCAGGCTTCCTTTCGAAGGCTTTCGACCGTGTTAGCGCAGGCTCTAGCTGTAGAAAATACCGCCATCCACGTTCAAAGCCTGGCCGGTGACGAAGGCGGAATCGTCCGAGGCGAAGAAGGCCACCGGTCCGATCACGTCTTCCGGATTACCAAGCCGGTGCAGGTCGGTAACCTTTTCGAAATATGCCACTCGCTCGGGGTCGCGCAGGTTGTTCATCCCCATCTCGGTCTGGATGATGCCCGGGCAGACGGCATTCACGGTGATGCCGTGCTGGCCGAGTTCCATCGACGAGACACGCGTGAAACCGACCACCGCCGATTTCGACGCGGCGTAATGGGACTGGCCCGGCCCGCCGGTGCGCGCGGCTAGCGAGGCGATGTTGACGATGCGGCCGTAGCGCCGCTCCCGCATGTGCGGGATCAGCGCCTGCGTCATCTGGAAGACGCCACGCGTGTTGACGGCAAAGGTGGTGTCCCAGAGCTCCGGCGTCAGTTCCTGGATCGAGGCGAGCTTCAGGATGCCGGCATTGTTGACGAGGACATCGACATGGCCGAGCCCGCGCACGGCCTCGTCGGCTGAGCGGCGGCAATCCTCGGGATTGCTGACATCGGCCGTGATCGTGACGCAGCGCCGGCCCCGCTCGGCGATCTCGCCTGCGACCACCGCGAGGGTGGCCTGCTGCGGGCCGATATCGGTGAGCGCGAGGTCATAGCCCCGCTCGGCAAGTCCAAGGGCGATGGCCCGGCCGATCCCGCGGCTGGCCCCCGTCACGATGGCGTGTCTGGTCATCTCGGTTCTCGCTTCAGATGGGAAAGAGGTCAGGGAGCACGGCGCTCTCAGGCGGCCTTGCGGACCGGCAGGCTGTTCATCGCGCGCACCGTCTCGTCGAAGGAAACGAGGTTGGCGCCGGAGCCTAGGCCGGTGGCGACGAGCGCTGCCGTCGCGGTCGCGAGCCTGGCGCATTCGGTCAGCTCCCAGCCGCGGACGAGCCCGGCGATGAAGCCGCCGGAATAGGCGTCGCCGCAGCCGGTCGTGTCGCGCACCGGGACGTCGAAGGCCGGCATCGTGAAGTGCCGGCCGTCCCGCGTCATCACGAAGGAGCCCTCGCCGCCGAGCGAGATCGCGCAGGCTCCCGCGCCGCGCTCGATGAAGAAGCGCGCGCAAGCGGCCGGATCATGCGTCCCGACCATCACCGCCGTCTCGTCGATGCTCGGCATGAAGAAGTCGACCACGGGCAGGAGCGGCTCCACTAGCGCCAGGGTCTCCGGCCGGGCCGAGATCAGGTCGAGCGTCGTGGTGCGGCCGGCCTTGCGCGCATCGGCCAGCAGCGCCCGCGAGGGCTCGCCGTCCATCGCAAGCAGCGAGCCGACCCCGCCGAGATGCACGATTTGCCCCTCGCAGGCGCGGGCCTGCGCCACCGCCGAGATGCGCCAGCGGGCGGAAGCGCCGCGGGCGTGAAGCGCCGGGCGCGACCCGTCCGGCCGGATCGGCAGGATCGTCGCCGAGGTCGGGCTGCCCGACATGCGCTCCATCATCGAGACGTCGATGCCGTCGCGCCGCAGCGCGTCGAGCACCCAATCGGCCTTCTCGTCGGCACCGACCGCGCCGACCGCGAGAGCCTTCAGGCCAAGCCGCGCGCAGGGAACGACGGTGCCGCCCGCCGTGCCTGCGACGGTGAGGCGGATTTCGTCGATCAGGTAGCGCGTCCCGCCGGGCGGAATGTCGCTCACCGGCACGCCGAGGATATCGAGGATGTAGGAGCCGCAGACGCTGACATCATGGGTGGGTGACATGGCAGTTTTCTCGGGCGATCGAAGCAGAGGAGGAGGATGGTGGCGGAGCAGGCGGGCAAACGTCGCGTTACCCTTCGGCCACCAGGGAGGTATGCGGCTTCCGCTCGCGCAGGCCGTACTGGCCCCAGCGCTTGAGGATGCTGTCGATTTCCGCGTCCGGCAGGAGTGGCGGCGTGCCGATCTGGAGGCAGCCGTGATATTGCCGCGCCAGCGCCTCGACCTCGACCGCGAGCCACAGCGCCTTGCGCAGGCTGACGCCGGTCGCGATCAGGCCGTGATGGGCGAGCAGGCAGGCGCGGCGATCGGTGAGCGCCTCGAGCGCCAGCCGCGACAACTCGGCCGTACCATATTGGGCATAGGGCGCGCAGGGGATGTCGTTCCCGCCGGCAGCCGCGATCATGTAATGGATCGCGGGAATGCCGCGATTCATGATCGCCAGGGTCGTGCAGTAGGTCGGGTGGGCATGGACCACCGCCCCCGCCTCCGGCTTCGCCATGAGAATGTCGAGATGGAAGCGCCATTCCGTGGAGGGGACGTTGCCCTCGCGCGCCGTCCAGCCGCCGCCCCAGTCCATGAAGACGATGTCCTCCGGCGTCATCTGGTCGTAGGCCAGCCCGGACGGGGTCAGCAGGATCCCGTCATCGACGCGAACGCTGATATTGCCCGACGTACCCTGGTTGATACCCGCCGCGGTCATCTCGCGGCAGGCCATGACGATGGATTGCCGCAACTCGCGGTCGTCCCGGCTGGTCATTGCATAACGTTCCCTATGTCAGAACGGCATTCCATGAATTCGGCAAGGCGCGGCTCGTCTGTGCCGAGACGCGTCTCCGACCTCCCGATCAGCGGCTGACGTCGATAACCACGCGGCCGCGAATCCTGCCGGCGACGATCTCTTCCGCCAGCGCCGGCAGGGCCGACATCGGCTCGACGCGGGCGATGCGGCCGAGCTGCGCCTTGTCGAGATGCGCGGCCAGCGTCTTCCAGGCGCGTTCGCGCTTGCCGGCCGGTGCCATCACGCTGTCGATGCCGAGCAGGGTGACGCTCCGCAGGATATGCGGCGCGACCGTCGCCGGGAGATCCATGCCTCCGGCCAGCCCGCAGGCCGCGACCGCCCCGCCATAGGCCGTCTGCGCCAGCACGTTGGCCAGGGTGGTCGAGCCGACGGAATCGACCGCGCCGCCCCAGCGCTCCTTCTGCAGTGCGCCGCCCTTCTCCGCGAGAGCCGCACGGTCGACGAAACCGGTGGCGCCGAGCTCCGACAGATAGGCATGGGTTTCCGGTCGGCCGGTCGCCGCGGTGACCGTGTAGCCCTTGCGGGCGAGCAGGCTGATCGCGGTCGATCCGACCCCGCCGGCGGCGCCCGTCACCAGAACCTCGCGCCCGCCGGGTGCGATCCCGCCCCAGTCCTCCAGCGCATCGACGCAGAGCGCCGCCGTATAGCCGGCGGTCCCGATGCCCATGGCCTCCTCGAAGCTGAAGACGTCGGGCAGCCGCGTCAGCCATTGCGGCTTCAGTTTCTGGAAGCGCACATAGCCGCCCCATTCGGTCTCGGACAGGCCCCAGCCATTGACCAGAACCTTGTCGCCCGGCTTCCAGTCGGGCGAACGGCTTTCGACCACCGTTCCGGCGAGATCGATCCCCGCCACCATCGGCAGCCGGCGCGCGATCCGCCCCTTGCCGCTGATCGCCAGGCCGTCCTTGTAGTTCAGCGTCGAGAAGGAGATTTCGACGAGCACCTCGTGGTCGGGCAGGTCCGCCACCGTGAGGTCGCGGAACTCCGCGCGGGGGCGTCCGTCGTGATCGACGATCATCATGGCCCGGAAACTATCGTTCATGGTTCGACCCTGTCGCTGTTGCGGTGATGTCGTGTCGCGGGACGCGCCGGCTCGCGGCACGCCGATTGCTCTCAATGTCCCGGCAGATGGCCGAGCGCCGCGCTGATCGAGCGTGCCGCCTCCCGGACATCTTCCGAAAACTGCTTCAGTTCTTTTCGCTTCAGCCGCGAGTCCGGCCCCGAGATGCCGATCGCGCCGGCGACGTCGCCGGCGCGGCCGAGGACGGCACAGGCACAGGCCGCGATCCCCTCGCGCCACTCCCCTTGCAGGACCATGGCGTAGCCCTGCTGCCGGATTTGGCGGATATCCGCCATCAGCTCTTCGGGCGTCACCCGCGTCGTCGCGGTGAAGCGCTTGAAGAGCGGCCGGAAGCGATCGAGCGCCTCGTCGGGCTCATGTGCGAGCATCGCCTTGCCGGTCGCCATCGCGAAGGCCGGCGCCCGCATGCCGACGCTGGTATGGGCTCTGATCTGATGCTGGCTCTCGATCTTGTCGACATAGACCACGTCGGTATCGTCGAGCACCGAGAGATGCACCGTCTCCCCGGTGGCCTGTGCCAGGCGTTCCATCGCCGGACGGGCGATCGAGACCAGGTCCAGGCGCCGGACGACGTTGTTTCCGAGCTCCCAGATCTTCAGCGTCAGCTCATAGGTGCTGTGCGGCGGCGTCTGCCGGACGAAGCCCTGCGTCTGCAACGTCGCCAGCAAGCGGTGCACGTTGCTCTTCGTGAAGTCCAGCTCCTTCGCGAGATCGGTGATCCCGCGAGGCTTGCTGCTGCGCGCCAGGACCTCGAGGAGCCGCAACCCCTTCGTGAACGCCTTATCCATCGTTTAGACCCGGTCTCCTGAACCTGGCTATCTCTATTCCGGGCCACGCTCCGCGGGAAGACGGCCGCCTCGCGGCGACCGTCTGCGCGACCGGTTACTTCGCCAGCAGCCCGTTGAGCCTTTCCTGGCCGTGCTCCTCATTGGTCGAACGACCGTCCGGCGAGGCAGCGCCCCAGTAGTCCGGGCTCCACTCGATCGCCTGGGCGAGGTTCTTCGGGTTGTTCGCCCAATAGATGCTGATCTTCGGGTCGGCCGCGTCGAAGACGACGGAAGAGGGCAGCGCAACCGGGAAGTTGGACGTGAGTTCGGCCGCGCGCTTGGGGTCGAGCCGCCAGGACAGCACCTTCAGCGCGTTCTCGTAGTTCGGCGCGCCCTTCGGGATCGAGAAGAAGTCGTAATAGACGAAGCCCTGGTTCCAGGTGATCGCGACCGGCGCGCCTTCGAGCGCGAATTTGCTCATTGAGCCGGTATAGGCCATGCACATGTCGGCTTCGCCATCGAGCAGCAGCTGCGGCGGCTGCGCGGCGGTGGTCCACCACTTGGTCACATGAGGCTTGATCTCGGCGAGCTTCTTCAGCGCCCGGTCCATGTCGATCGGATAGAGCTTGTCCTTGGCCACGCCGTCGGCCATCAGCGCCGCCTCGAAGGTGAAGCGGGACCAGGCCGGCATGCAGCGCCGCCCCGGGAATTTCTTCACGTCCCAGAAATCTGCCCAGCTCTGCGGCTCGCTGCCGGCCTTGTACTTGTCCTTGTTCCAGGCAAGGCCGACGCCGATGACCTGAAGCGCCACGCCCTTGGGCCGCTTGAGATTGTCCGGCATCACAGCCAGGGTCTTCTGCGCGGGCTCGGAGAGCTTCTTGTAGTCGATATCGGCCAGGCAGCAGTCACCGAGGATCTTGGTTTCCTGGTCGAAGATGAAGGCGAGGTCCCAGGCTGCCTTTCCGGCCTCGGCCTGGGCTTTAAGCCGCGGGCCGCTGCGCGCCTCCTGGACGGTCACCACCTTGATGCCCGTCTCCTTCTCGAACGGCCCGTACATGATCTTGCGCAGGGCTTCGCCATAGGCGCCGCCCGGATCCTGCACGATCACCTCCTTGCTCTGGGCCGATGCGCCCTGAGCCAGGCCGAGCGGCAGCGCCATCGCGGCCAAGACGGGTAGTACCCGCCAGATCTTCGTACGTTGCACCATGTCTTTCCTCCCTCTCTTTTTCATTGAGTACGCATCAGGCGCCGGCGCGCGTTCGCGTCAGCACCGGGCCCGCAAGCGCGAGCCCGATCACGACCAGCAGGACCTCGAGCGAGGAGACCACCGCCAGGACAGGGTTGAGCTGGTAGTTGATGTCGGCCCAGAGCATCAGCGGCAGCGTCTTGAGCTGGGCACTCGACAGGAACAGCGACAGCACCAGCTCGTCGAACGAGTGCAGGAAGGCGAAGAACGTCGCGGCTGCCAGGCCGGGCGCGATCGCCGGCAGCGTCACCGTGCGGAAGACGGTGAGCGGAGACGCGCCATGCAGGGCGGCCGCCTGTTCCAGGCGCCTGTCGACGCTCTGGAGCGCAGCCGAGACGATGATCACCACGAGCGGGATGCCGCCAATGGCATGGGCCGAGGCCAGGCCCCAGATCGAGCCGACCAGGTCGAAGCGCAGGAACAGGCTGTAGAGCGAAAGGCCTAGCACCACCGGCGGCACGATGACCGGGCTCACGAGCAGCAGCATGATGATCGACTTGCCGCGGATCTCGCTGCGCACGACCCCCATGGCGGCAGAGGCGCCGAGCACCACCGAGATCACCGCAGACGCGGCGGCGATGACCGCGGAATGCCAGAAGGCATCCATCCAGTTCGGATCGGAGAAGAACTTCTCGTACCAGCGCAGCGAAAAGCCAGGCGGCGGGAAGGTGAGGAAGGATGCGCTGCTGAACGAGATCACCATCACCACGAGGATCGGCAGGATCAGCGTGGCGATCACCGCCCCGGCCAGGATGAAGACGGTCCAGCTCCCCCAGGCGGGGCCGAGGCGGCCGAGCAGCCGCAGGACGGGCCAGCCGATCCGGTCGGCGACGCCCTGCATGAGGCTCCGTCGCGGCGCGGCCTCGGTCACCCGAGCCGCCTTTGCGTGAACTGCGCCGCCATCTGACTTGCTGCCGCCCCAGATGAACTCGAAGCCGAGGAAATGGCCGGCGATGCCGACGAAGAGCAGGGTGATGACCAGGAGCACGACGGCGAGCGCCTGAAGGAAGCCCTCGCTGTTGATGAAGTCGGCCTGCTGCACGATGTGCATGGCGAACATCTGGTCGCCCGGCCCGCCGAGCAGGGTCGGCGTGATGAAGAAGCCGAGTGCGGCCACGAAGACGAGGAGGAAGCCCGCCCCCATTCCCGGCAACGTGAGCGGCAGCAGGATGCGCCAGAACGTGGCGATCGGCCCGGCCCCGGAAGCCTGGGCGGCACGCGGCAGCGCCGCATCGAGGCGCGACACGCTCGCATAGATGCTGAGCACCATGATCGGCAGCAGCACCGCCGTCATGCCGAGCAGGACCGTGCCGCGGCTGAACAGGAGCTGGGCCGGCTCGCTGAGGACGCCCAGCCCGATCAGGAACTTGTTCACCGGCCCGTTGCGCCCGAGCAGGACCATCCAGGCATAGGTGCGGATCAGGATCGCGATGAAATAGGGCAGGATCACCGCCGCCGTGATCAGCACCTGCGTGATGCCTGACGTGCGCCGGATGAGAAGCGCGGTGGGATAGCCGAGAACCAGGCACAGGGTCGCGACGCTGAGGGAAATCTGCATCGTCCGGACGAGCGAATCCCAGTAGAGCGGCACCGAGAACACGCGCTC
>SEEM01000201.1 GCA_004144595.1 Hyphomicrobiales bacterium | reverse complement strand
CGGGAAGGCCGCGATCCGCCGCGAGGGCACAGACCTCACCATCGTCGGCTCATCTATCATGGCGTTGAAGGCGCAGGCCGCCGCCGAGCGTCTGGCCGCAGACGGCATCTCGGCCGAGGTGATCGACCTGCGCTCGATCCGCCCGATCGACTTCACAACGATCGCCGAGAGCGTGCGCAAGACGCATCGCCTGCTCGTCGTCTACGAGGGCGTGAAGACCATGGGCATCGGCGCCGAGATCTCGGCGATGATCGCCGAAAGCGAGGTCTTCGATTTCCTCGATGCGCCGATCATCCGGCTCGGCGGCGCCGATGCGCCGATCCCCTATAATCCGGTTCTAGAGAAGGCCGCCGTCCCGCAGGAAGACGACATCGTCACCGCCGCGACCAACCTCATCCGACGCGGGGAAGCCTGATGCCGGTCGAGGTGATCCTTCCCAAGGTCGACATGGACATGGAGACGGGCACGATCGAAGCCTGGCATGTCAAGGAAGGCGACATCGTCCGCCAGGGCGACACCATCTTCGAGATCGGTACCAACAAGGCCGTGATGGAGGTCGAGGCCCCCGCCAGCGGCGCCATCCGGAACATCAATACTGAGACCGGCGTGCCGATTTCGGTCGGAACCCCGGTTGCATGGATCTACCTCGACGGTGAGGCCGCCACGACACCGTCCGCGCCCGCAGCCACTGCGGCTCCCGTGGCGGCGGCCACGCCTCTTCCCCATGCCGAAACGACGGTCGCCCCGGCAGTTGCGGCACCGCCGGGCCTGCGCGCGACCCCGCTCGCCCGCCGCATCGCCCGCCAGAACGCGCTCGATCTCAAGACGGTGGCCGGTACCGGTCCGCGCGGACGCATCGGTGAGGCAGATGTGAAGCGCCATCTGGAACAGCAGCCGCGCTGCGCTCCGACCAAGGAGACCCGCGCGCCAGCCCCGCAGCCGACTGCTAACGCATCCGAACGCCGCCTGCAGCCCTTCTCCGCCATCCGCCGCATCGTCGCGAGCCGGCTCTCCGAGAGTATGCGCACCGCTCCGCATTTCTATCTGACGTCCGAGATCGAGATGAGCGCCGCGCGCGACCTGCTCGGCCGTCTCGCCAGGCGTCACGAGCGTATCGGTGCGCCCAAGCCCAGCCTCACCGTGCTGATCGCCCGCGTCGCCGCCCGCGTCCTGCGCGACCACCCCGTCATCAACGCATCCACCGAGGGCGAGGCCACCCGCTTCCACGAGCGCATCGATATCGGCATCGCCATGGAACGCGACGGCGACCTCGTCGTGCCCGTGCTGCGCGATGCCGGCAGCATGGACATGCCCGCCATAGCCCGCGAATTCGCGAGGTTGCGCGAGGGCATGGCAAAGCGCACGCTGACGCCGGCAGAGCTCGGCGGCGGCACGTTCACCCTCTCGAATCTCGGCATGTACGGCGTCGACTCGTTCACCGCGATCATCAATCCGCCGCAGGGCGCAATCCTCGCGATCGGCCGCACGCTCGACAAGCCGGTCGGGCGCGATGGCCAGATCGTGCTGAGGCCGATGGCGAACTTCACGCTCTCCTCGGATCACCGCATCGTCGATGGCGTGGCGGCAGCGCGTTTCATGGCCGATCTGCGCGAGGCCCTTGAAAACCCCGAGCTGCTTCTGTGAAGGAAGATGGGAGCGGTCGCCGCGTCGCGGATGACCGGCTCAAGACGATCTGACACGAAGATCGACCGGCGCATTTGGCGTAAAGGTCGGCATCGCGACAACGGAGGAGACGAGACCATGACCCTGACACGACGCCGCTTCACGCGACACGGCCTGATGATGACGGCCGCCGCCGCTCTGCTTGCCGCCGCGCCCGCCTTCGCACAGGCTCCCTCGGGCAAGCTCGTGCTTTACACCTCGCAGCCGGAAAAGGACGCGGCCCAGACCGTCGCGGCCTTCAAGAAGGCTTATCCCAGTGTCGAGGTCGACATCTTCCGCTCGGGCACGACCGAGGTGATGGGCAAGCTCGCCGCCGAGATCTCGGCCGGCCAGCCCGGCGCGGACGTGCTCCTGATCGCCGATGCCGCGAGCATGGAAATCCTGAAAGGCCAGAAGCAGCTCCTCGCCTATCCCGGCGCCAAGACGGATGGCTTCCAGTCCGGCTCCTTCGATGCCGACAAGACCTATTTCGGCTCGAAGCTGATCACCACCGGCATCGCCTACAATACCGGCGCCAAGGAGAAGCCGACCTCCTGGACCGATCTCGACAAGCCCGCCTACAAGGGCCAGATCTCGATGCCGAGCCCGCTCTACTCAGGTGCGGCCGCGATCATGCTCTCGACCATGACGGCGCGTCCTGATCTCGGCTGGAAGCTGTTCGAGGGTCTGAAGGCCAACGAGGCCGTCGCGGTGCGCGGCAATGGCGCGGTGCTAAAGGCCGTCGCCACCGGCGAGAAGCCCTATGGCGTGCTGGTCGACTTCATGGCCTTCAACGCGAAGAAGCAGGGCTCGCCGATCGAGTTCGTCTTCCCGAAGGAGGGCGCGCCGGCCGTGACCGAGCCCGTCGCCATCGTCAAGACCACCAAGAACGAGGCCGCCGCCAAGGCCTTCGTCGACTTCATCCTCTCCGATGACGGCCAGAAGCTCGCGCTCGCCATGGGCTATATCCCGGCCAAGCCCAGCATCGGCTCGCCCGCCTGGCTGCCCGAAGGCACCAAGATCAACGTCATGGCCTCCGATATCGCGGCCGTGGTCAAGGCGACCGAGGCCGACAAGGCCCGCTTCGCCACCATGTTCGGCAACTGAGCCCGGACGGGTGCGCATGTCCCTCGTCGATCCCGCGACGCTGCGCACGCGCGTCGAGGAGACGGGCCTCCTCTGGGGGCTCGTCGGCCTCGTCGCACTCCTGTCGCTGCTGCCGATCGGGCGCCTGATCGTCGAGGGCCTCGCCCCCGGCGGCCAGCTCTCGGCAACGGCGCTCGGCAAGGTCATGGCAAGCCCGGCGACCTGGACGGCGACCTGGAACAGCCTCACCACCGCCATCGCCGGCACCATCCTCGCCACGCTGGTCGGCGGCACGGTCGCGCTGCTGGCGACGCTGACCGATATCCGCGCCCGCAACGCCTTCACCTTCTGTTTCGTCCTGCCCCTGATGATTGCGCCGCAGGTCACGGCGCTGGCCTGGCTCCAGCTCTTCGGCCCGTCGAGCACGCTGCTGAAGCTCATCGGCATGGCGCCGCCGCTCGGCAGCCGCAACCCGCTCTATTCGCGCGAGGGCATCATCCTGCTGCTCGGCCTGCAATATGCGCCGCTGGTCTTCCTGACGCTGCGCGCCGGCCTGCGCGCGCTCCCCAAGGAGCTGATCGAAGCCGGCCTCGCCGCCGGCGCAAGCCCCATCACGGTGCTGCGCACCGTCGTCCTGCCGCTGATGACGCCGCCGCTCGTCGCCGGCATCGCGCTCTGCTTCGTCTCCAGCCTCGGGAATTTCGGCATTCCCGCCTTCCTCGGCATTCCCGGCAATTTCCTCGTCCTGCCGACGCTGATCTACCAGCGCCTCGCAGGCCTCGGCCCTGGTGTGCTCTCGGAGGTCGCGATCCTCTCCCTGCTG
>SEEM01000200.1 GCA_004144595.1 Hyphomicrobiales bacterium | reverse complement strand
AAGTCGAGATCGAGCCCGGCCTCCGCGAAGCCCTTGCGGCTCCAGGTCTCCGAGAAGAAGCCGCGATGGTCGCCGAACTTCTTCGGCGTGACGATCTTGACGGCCGGGATCGCCGTGTCCTCGACGCTCAGCATGTCCCTGTCTCCGCTCAGGCCGCGCCGAGGCGTTCGCCGCGATAGCTGCCGGAGCGGATATCGCCCCACCAGGTCGGGTTGGCGAGATACCATTCGACCGTGCGACGAAGCCCGGTCTCGAAAGTCTCCTTCGGCGCCCAGCCGAGTTCGCGGCCGATCTTGCCGGCATCGATCGCATAGCGCGCATCATGGCCCGGCCGGTCGGTGACGTAAGCGATCAGGCGCTCGCGGGAGCCTTGTGGGTCGGGACGGAGCTCGTCGAGCAGGGAGCAGATGGTCTTAACCACCTCGATATTGGTCTTCTCGTTATGGCCGCCGATATTGTAGCTCTCGCCCAGCTTGCCGGTGGTCGCGACGGTGAGCAGCGCATCGGCATGGTCGTCGACATAGAGCCAGTCGCGCACGTTGAGCCCGTTGCCGTAGACCGGCAGCGGCTTGCCCTCGAGCGCATTGATGATCATCAGCGGGATCAGCTTCTCCGGGAAGTGATAGGGCCCGTAATTGTTCGAACAATTGGTCATCACCACCGGCAGGCCATAGGTGTGGTGCCAGGCGCGCACGAGATGGTCGGAGGCCGCCTTGGAGGCCGAGTACGGCGAGTTCGGCTGATAGGCCGTATCCTCGCGGAAGAAGCCTTCAGCGCCGAGCGAGCCGAAGACCTCGTCGGTCGAGATATGGTGGAAGCGGAAGCGCGCCTTGCGATCCTCCGGCAGCGCCCGGAAATGGCGCAGCGCCTCCTGCAGCAGCGTGAACGAGCCGACAATATTGGTCTCGATGAAGGCGGCCGGGCCGTCGATCGAGCGGTCGACATGGCTCTCGGCGGCCAGGTGCATCACGATATCGGGCTGGAAATCGGCGAAGATCGCCCGCATGCGCTCACTGTGGCCGATATCGGCCTGCTCGAACCGGTAGCGGTTGCTGCGCGAGACCGGTTCCAGTGAGGCGAGGTTGCCGGCATAGGTCAGCTTGTCGACGACGCAGACCTCATGCTCGCTCTCGCCGATCAGCTTGCGCACAACCGCCGAGCCGATGAAACCCGCACCGCCAGTCACGAGGAATCTCAGGGACATGGGTAGAAATCCTGGCGGCCGCTATCGCGAAGGCGGGAGGGGCGAGCGGACAAGGCGAGCAGTCCCCGGCGAACGGTCGCATAGATGTCCCGGTCGCCGGACAGGATCGTCGGCCTCAACGCAGTTCCCCCTTTACCGTCGGCATTTATAAGGAAGCGTTTTCGCGCAACAGCGCAACGCCTGGATCGCGCAAAACAATGGCCGTTATGGTGTAGAGCTGTAGCTCGCGGCTTAGAAACAAGCCTGTCGCGACAAGCGCTCACGCCCGCTCGAGCGCAATCGCGATGCCCTGGCCGACGCCGATGCACATCGTGGCGAGCGCACGCTTGCTGCCGGTCAAGGCCAGTTCTAGCGCGGCCGTGCCGGTGATGCGGGCGCCGGACATGCCGAGCGGATGGCCGAGTGCGATCGCCCCGCCATTCGGGTTCACATGCGCGCCGTCCTCTGCAATGCCGAGTTCGCGTAGCACCGCGATGCCCTGCGAGGCGAAGGCCTCGTTCAGCTCGATAATGTCGAAATCGGTGGGTTTGAGGCCGAGGCGCTCGCAGAGCTTGCGCGTTGCCGGAACCGGTCCGAGCCCCATGACGCGCGGCGCGACGCCGCCGGTCGCGCCGCCGAGGATGCGCGCGATCGGCGTCAGCCCGTATCTCGCGGCAGCCTTTTCAGACGCGATAATCAGGGCGGCCGCGCCGTCATTGACGCCCGAGGCATTGCCGGCGGTGACGGTGCCGCCGTCCTTGCGGAAGGGCGTGCCGAGCTTGGCGAGCTTCTCCAGCGTGGTATCGCCGCGCGGATGCTCGTCGATCTCGACGAGAACGGGATCGCCCTTCCGCTGGGGGATCAGGACTGGCACGATTTCCTTGGCCAGCCGGCCGTTCTGCTGGGCGGCCACCGCCTTGAGCTGCGAGTGCAGTGCAAAGGCATCCTGGTCGGGGCGGCTGACGTGACAGTCTGCGGCGACGTTCTCGCCGGTCTCCGGCATCGAATCGATGCCGTATTGCGCCTTCATCAGCGGGTTGACGAAGCGCCAGCCGATGGTGGTGTCGTGGATTTCGGCATGGCGCGAGAAGGCGCTGTCGGCCTTGGGCATGACGAAGGGTGCGCGCGACATGCTTTCCACGCCGCCGGCGATCATCAGCCCGGCCTCGCCCGCCTTGATCGCGCGTGCGGCGGCTATGACCGCATCCATGCCCGAGCCGCAGAGCCGGTTGATCGTCGTGCCCGGTACCTCCTTGGGTAGGCCGGCGAGCAGCAGCGACATGCGCGCGACATTGCGGTTGTCCTCGCCCGCCTGGTTCGCGCAGCCGTAGATCACGTCGTCGACCGCGTCGAAATCCACGCCCGGGTTGCGCTCCACTAGGGCCTTCAACGGCACGGCCCCGAGATCGTCCGTCCGAACGGATGAGAGCGAGCCGCCGAAGCGGCCGATAGGAGTGCGGACATAGGCGCAGATGAAGGCTTCGGTCATGTGATCGGTCCTGCTGTCTCGAAGGCGGTGCGGATCGGTTCAGATGCGGTAGAATTCTCGATACCAGGCGACGAAGCGAGCGATCCCCGTCTCGATCGGCGTATCTGGATGGAAATCAACGCTGGCCGTGAGGTCCGTGACGTCGGCATAGGTTGCGGGCACATCTCCTAGCTGAGCCGGCAGATGGCGTTTGATCGCCTTGCGGCCGCAGGCGTCCTCGATCGCCGCGATAAAGCGGTCGAGACGCACCGGCGTGTGGTTCCCGATATTGTAGAGGCGCCAGGGCGCCGCCGCCGTTGCAGGGTCCGTCGCCGGGCCTGCCTCCTGGCGTGACTGCGGAGGCTGGCCGGCCAGCCGGACGATCGCTTCGCGGATGTCGTCGACATAGGTGAAGTCGCGGCTCATCGCCCCTTCGTCATAGACGTCGATGGGCCGGCCTTCGAGGATCGCCTTGGTGAATTTGAAATAGGCCATGTCCGGCCGGCCCCAGGGACCGTAGACCGTAAAGAAGCGCAGGCCTGTCGTCGGGATGCCGTAGAGATGGGCATAGGAATGCGCCATCAGCTCGTTGGCGCGCTTGGTCGCCGCGTAGAGCGAGACTGGGTGGTCGGCCCCGTCGTGCTCGCTGAACGGCACCTTGGCATTGGCCCCGTAGACCGAGCTCGACGAGGCATAGACGAGATGGTGGACCGGGTTGTGCCGGCAGGCCTCGAGGATCGAGAGGAAGCCGTCGAGATTGGATGAGGCGTAGGCCCGCGGGTTTTCGAGCGAGTAGCGCACGCCGGCCTGCGCCGCCAGATGGATCACCACCTCTGGCCGAAACGCTGCGAAGGCAGCCTGCACGGCATCGTAGGCGGCGATGTCGATCGGCTCGAAGGAGAAACCATTGCGGGCGGTGAGC
>SEEM01000199.1 GCA_004144595.1 Hyphomicrobiales bacterium | reverse complement strand
GACTGGATGCTGGAGGTCACGTTGAGCAGTTCCGGCACCGCCACGACCGAGCCCAGCGTCGTGCCCTTGCTGATGCCGATGGCGCGATTGGTCAAAGGCGGGACCGAGATGCGCACCACCTGCGGCAGGATGATGTAGGCCAACGTCTTGGTGAAGCTCAACCCTGTCGAGCGGCCGGCCTCCCATTGCCCTTTGTGCACGGCATTGATGCCGGCCCAGAAGATCTCCTCGGCGAAGGCCGATAGCACCATCGCCAGCGCCAGCACGGTGGCGGTGATGGGTTCCAGCACCAGCCCGAAATAGGGCAGCGCGAAATAGGCCAGCACGATCAGCACGAGCTGCGGGATGGAGCGGAAGAAATCGATATAGAAGATGATCAGCCAGTTCAGCGGCCGGATGCCGTAGAGCCTGAGGATCGCCAAGCCGAGGCCGAGCGGGATACCGATGACGACCGTCAGGATCGACATTTGCACGGTGATCAGAAAGCCGCGCAGGATGTCCGGCCAGAAGGCCGACATCAGCGAGAAATCAAAGAAATAGCGGACGATCTGGTCCATGCGCCGTCAGCCGTGCGAACGCATCACGAAGTCCCGGATGCGCTGGTGCTGCGGGTCGATCAGGATCTCCTGCGGCGTGCCCTCGGCCAGGATCGCGCCATGGTCCATGAAGACGACGCGGTCGGCGACGTCGCGCGCGAACTTCATCTCATGGGTGACCACGATCATGGTCATGCCCATTTCCTTGGTGCGGACCATGACGTTGAGCACTTCGCCGACCAGTTCGGGGTCGAGCGCCGAGGTCGGCTCGTCGAAGAGCATGACCTGCGGCTCCAGCGCCATGGCCCGCGCGATGCCGACGCGCTGCTGCTGGCCGCCCGAGAGTTCGGCCGGATAGGCATCGGCCTTGTGGGCGAGGCCGACGACCTCGAGGTGGTGGCGGGCCTTGGCCTCGGCCGCCTGCTTGCTCAGGCCGACGACCTTGCGCAGCGCGAGCGAGACGTTCCCCAGCGCGGTCTTGTGAGGGTAGAGATGGATGCCTTGGAAGACCATGCCGATGCCGCGGCGCAGGCGATCGAGATCGACCTTGGGGCCTGTGACCTCCTGCCCACTGAGGCGGATGATACCCGCCGTCGGCTCCTCAAGCCGGTTGATGCAGCGCAGGCAGGTGCTCTTGCCCGAACCGGAGGAGCCGACGATCACGACGGCCTCGCCCTTGCCGACCTTGAGGTCGACGCCGCTGAGAACCTCGACCTGGCCGAAGCTCTTGCGCAGCCCCTCGATCGACACGATCGTTTCGGAGGGCGTCGTCGTCGTGGCGGGCTGCGAGATCACTTGCAGGCGGCTTTGTGCGGGGTCGCGTCATAGCCTTCGAAATCCGGCGCGCCGATGCCCGGATAGACCTTGCTGCTGGAGGAATCGGCGGCCGGCTTTACGCCGAACCACTTCTCATGGATCGCGGCCAGCGTGCCGTCGCTCTTGATGCATTCCAGCGCCGCCTCGACCTTGGCGCGGAACGCGGCATCCTCCTTCCGGAAGGCGATGCCGAAATTGCGGCCGCCATCGAGCGCGAAGGCGACTTCCGCCATCGGGGTCTGCGTCGAGACATAGCGCGAGACCGGGACGTCGGCGACGTTGGCGAAGGCGCGCCCGATCATCACCGCCTGCACGGCGTCGGCATTCTTGTTGTAGCGCTGGATGGTGTAGCCGTACTTGGCCTCGTTGTCGGTCAGCCACTTGTCCGAGATCGAACCGTTATTGACGGTCAGCGCCTTGCCCTTCAGGTCCTCCAGACCGGCGATCTTGCCGCCCTTCTTGACGAGGAAGCCGAGGCCGGTCGGCATATAGGGCTCGCTGAACAGCATCTGCGCGGCGCGCTCGGTGGTGATGTTGGTCGGCGCCGGGATCATCTCGTAGCGCTTGGAGAACAGGCCGGCGAAGATCGCCGAGAAGTTCGAATCCGTCACCTCGACACCGGGGCGCCCGAGCTGCTTCGCCAGAGCGGCCGACATGTCATAGGTGAAGCCGGTGGTCTCGCCCGCCGGCGTCTTGAAGCAGAACGGCGCGAAGCCGAGATCGCAGGCCACCTTCAGGTTCTCGCCCTGCGGGTGGTCGGCATCCTGGGCCATGGCCGGCATGGCGAGCATGGCGGCAAGCACGGCGCCCGCGGCGATGGCCTGCGTCAGCTTGATCGAATTCAGCTTCATGATTTCCCGCTCCCGTTATGCGCGATGGTTTCAGCTCGGTTGTCGCACCCCTCTTGCAACAATCCGGCCATCTCCAAGGAAGCCTAACAGGGCAAAACCATGCCCAGCCAATCATTTATTGTCATCTGGCCATAACCTGATGTTAAGCAGCGCCCTCGCGTTCGCCTTCATCGCTGGTGGGCGGTGACGGCACCAGGCCGCGCAGGATGTCGACGAAAGCACTCGCCGTGCGCGACAAGGGCTCGAAGCGCGGCGTCAGCAGATGCGCGCGCACGCGCGTCTTCGGCGCGAGCGGACGCGAGACCAGTTCCGGCCAGGTCCGCCCGCGCAGCACGAACTCGTCGACCACCGCGACGCCCGCACCCGCCCGCACCATGGCGCAGGCCACCGGGGTGAAGCGAACGACGGTGCTGATCCTGAGCGGCGCGGATTTAAGCGCGAGCGCTCGGCCGACGACGTCTCCATAAGGCGTCTGCGGCCCGAAGCCGACCAGCGGATAAGGCGCAAGATCGGTCGCGCGCACCACGCGCAGCCGCGCCAGCGCATGGTCGCGCGGCATGATGACCATGAGCCGCCCCTCGGCCAGGATCTCCGTATCGAGCGTCGGCTCGTCGACCGGAATGATCGAGACGCCGAGATCGGCACGGCCGGCGACGACCTTGGCGACGACCTCCTGAAGGGTCAGCACTTCGAATTCGACGCGCAGGTCCTGGAAACGCTCGCGAAGACGGGCGATCGCGTCCGGCACCAGCGCCTGACCGACGCTCGGGCTGGCGACGATCCGGACCGAGCCGGTGCCCCGCTCGCGCAGCTCATCGGCGAGTTCGTTGACCCTGACCACGCCCTGATGGACCTGATCGACCTCCTGGAAGAGGCGCCGCGCCTCGGGCGTCGGCTGGACGCGGCCGCGAACGCGCTCGAAGAGGCGCAGCGCCAGACGGTCCTCGGTATAGGCCAGCAGGCGGCTGATGGCGGGCTGGGAGACAGAGAGCAGGCGCGCCGCGCCACTGATCGAGCCGGTGATCATGATGGCCCGGAAGACTTCGATCTGCCGGAGATTGAGGCGCATGGCGATAACATCCGATTATGGTTGGCCGCATAATAAGCATGATTCATTCCGCGCCTAGCGTTCTAGGTTCTTCTCGCCGGCAACGACCGGCGGTACGAGGGGCGAGGCTGGCCGATGAGACGCTTTCTGACGAGCAGGGATGTCGAGGCGGCCGTGGCCGGCGGGTCCGTCTTCGCGGCGGGCGGGGGCGGCTGGGCCGATCACGGCCGTATGCTCGGCACCGCCGCGGTCAATACCGGCAGGCCCGAGCTCGTTACGATGGACGAGATCCCCGACGACGCGATCATCGCCACCGCCGCCG
>SEEM01000198.1 GCA_004144595.1 Hyphomicrobiales bacterium | reverse complement strand
GACGAGTTGCGCAAGCTCGGTTTGCAGGTCGTCGAGAAGGTCGATACCGCCAAGTTCCAGGAGCTGCTGAAGCCCGCCTTCGCCGAGTTGGGCAAGCGCTTCGGCGAGGCGACGATCGCACGCATCAAGGACCAGAAGTGAGCGCGCAGCCATCCAGGCCAGTCGCGCGGCTGCTGGCCGCCGAGCGCATCGTCACCGGCGCCGGCCTTGCGGCCGGTTGCCTGGCGATGGCGCTGGCGGCCTGCGTCGGACTGTTCCAGGTCCTAACCCGCTTCATCTTGCAGGAGCCCGCGACCTGGTCCGAGCCGCTGATCCGGGCGTTGCTGATCTGGATGGCCTATCTCGGTCTGGCCGCGGCGGTGCGGGCCGGCTCGCTCGTATCGGTCGATCTGCTTTATCGCCTGGTCAGCGGCCGCAACCGGCGCCTGCTCGAAGCCGCCATCGCCACGGCGACCTTCGCGTTGCTCGCCATCCTGTTCTGGTTCGGCGCCGATCTGGTCTGGCGCGTCCGCTTCCAGAACCTGGCGGGACTCGAGATCCCGATCAGCTACGCCTATGCCGCGATCCCGACCGGGGCGCTGGTCTCGATGCTCGCCGTGATCGCGCATTTCTTCGATCCGCGCCGCGAAGAACTCGGAACCGCGGTCTGAAGGACTATTTGCCATGCCTGCGACGATGCTTGTCACGATGTGCGTGCTGTTCCTGCTGTCGGTTCCGGTGGCGGTGGCCGTCGGCCTGTCGGCGGTGGCGGGGCTCGGCCTGTACACCCCGTTGCCGCTGGTGCTGGTGGCGCAGCAGGCTTTCGCCTCACTCGACAAGTTCCCGCTGGCGGCGGTGCCGTTCTTCATCCTTGCCGGCAATCTCATGGGCGAGGGCGGTATCTCGCGGCGGCTGGTCGATTTCGCCAAAAGCCTGGTCGGCGGCGTGCAGGGCGGCCTGGCCTGCACCTGCATCCTGACCTGCATGATCTTCGCGGCCGTCTCCGGGTCGAGCGTTGCGACGACCTTCGCCATCGGCGCGATCCTGATCCCGGCCATGGTCAAGCACGGCTATCCGATCTCCTTCGCAGCCTCGCTTCAAGCCAGCGCAGCCGAGCTCGGCGTCATCATCCCGCCCTCGATCCCGATGATCCTCTACGGCGTCGCAGCCGAAGTCTCGATCGGCGAGCTTTTCGTTGCCGGCTTCGGCCCCGGCATCCTGATCGCCGGGGCGCTGATGTTCTCGGTCTGGCTTTGGTGCCGCATCCGGGGCTACGGCAAGAACGATCATGAGGGCCGCATGCAAGTGCTGGTGGCGACGCGTGCCGCAGGACTCGCCCTGATGATGCCCATCATCATCCTCGGCGGCATCTATGGCGGAGTCTTCACTCCCACCGAAGCCTCGATCGTCGCGGTGTTCTATGCGCTGATCGTCAGTTGCTTCGTCTATCGCGAACTCGATTTCGCAACGGTCATCGCCATCCTGCGCAAATCGGTGGTCTCGTCCTCGGTGATCATGCTGATCATCGCGATGGCCGGCCTGTTCAGCTTCCTCCTGACGCGTGCCGGCGTCCCGGCCCAGATCGGCGCCTATATCATCGCGACCTTCGACAGCGGCTGGTCCTTCCTGCTTGCGGTCAACCTCTTCCTGTTCGTCATCGGCATGTTCATCGAGACCTCGGCCGCGATCATCGTGCTGGCGCCGATCCTGGCCCCGGTGGCTGCGCGCTTCGGCATCGACCCCGTGCATTTCGGCATGGTCATGGTGGTCAATCTCGCGCTCGGCATGATCACGCCGCCCTTCGGCGTCAATCTTTTCGCCGCCTGCGCGGTCGCCCGGATCTCTCTCGATCGCATGACGAAATCGCTGCTGCCCTTCATCGGCGTGGTGCTAGCCTGCCTGATGCTGATTACCTACGTACCCTGGATCTCGCTCGCGTTACGCGACATGGTTTATCGCTGATTTAAGGGTCCGCTCCCTGGCAGTGCTTTGAAGTCTGGTATGGGCGCAACTTGCCTGGGCGAGCGGCTGGCGGTTTTGGACCCTTCCTGACCTCTAGAACGTCGGCTGTTGGGCGCTTCGGTTCATCGATTGGTGGCGCGGCCGGATTTGGCGCACTCCAGCTGTCTCTCAATGGTTGAACTTCGCGATCTGGGATCCAGAACGGGAATGGATTCGATAACGCGACGGCATTTCCCACGGCACCGCGTAATACCTACTATCCTCCGCATACGCGCTCGGAGGCCATCAGAGGGCACCGAGGGACTTGCTTTACGCTAACGTATGCGATTGGCCGAGCAGCGAGCGGACAATTGCCTCAAAGCGCCTTGTATGCATTCACCTGCAAACGATCTGGTTGATGCAGTGACAGAGTTCGTAGCGCGCGGTTACAGTCACGACTTCCGGGTCAGTGACGGGCAGCTGCGCGACCTGACTGCGGGTAGGTCTGTAGTCACCGCCGATCTCCACGTAGACGCGGCGCTGCGGTTTGAAAGCGGCCCCGATGCCGGCGATGGCTCGAACGTCTAAGCTCACCCATACCCTGACCCGAAACGTTCCTTCAGGCTGGACCGGAGAGCGAGGCAGGATCGACCGCGCGATGTTGACGCAACGGCAATTTACCCCGACCGGCAATCCCGACGTCTACGTATGCGGACCGACGGCCTTCGTCGAAACGATTGCGGAGCATCTCATCGCCATGGGCCATATGGCCGGCAACGTGCGGACCGAGCGGTTTGGACCCACGGGTGCGATCCGGGCGTAACAACAGAATCCAGCCGATCGATCCGTCGCACGCGCGCTGACGCGGCTTCCCGACGTTCTCTGACGATCCCCTCTGGCGGGCGGTGCCCGCTAACGCATCGAAGCGCCGGAAGCCCTCCTGTGGGCCTCCGGCGCTTCCTTATGTTTTCGTGCGGCTATGCCTTATGCCTCAGGCTGCGTCGGCGCGGTGCGGCAACTTCCAGTCCGGGCGGATGAAATGGCAGGTGTAGCCGTTCGGGATCCGCTCCAGATAATCCTGATGCTCGGGCTCGGCCTCCCAGAAATCCCCCAGCGGCGAGACCTCGGTGACGACCTTGCCCGGCCAGAGTCCCGAGGCCTCTACACCGGCGATCGTCTCTTCCGCCATCGCCCTCTGCGCGTCATCGGCGTAGAAGATCGCGGAACGATAGCTGGCGCCGATATCGTTGCCCTGCCGGTTCCTCGTCGTCGGATTGTGGATCTGGAAGAAGAACTCGAGGATCTGGCGATAGCTCGTCAGATCGGGATCGAAAACGATCTCGATCGCCTCCGCATGGGAGCCATGGTTGCGATAGGTAGCGTTGGGCACGTCGCCGCCAGAATACCCCACGCGCGTCCCAACGATACCCGGCTGCCGGCGGATCAGATCCTGCATGCCCCAGAAGCAGCCGCCGGCCAGAACGGCGCGTTGTGTCCTGTCTGTCATGTTTCAAACCTTTCCTTCGTTTTCGAATAGCCGCCGGTACTCACCGTAGCCTTCGGCCTCGAGATCACTGAGATGAATGAAGCGCAGCGACGCCGAATTGATGCAGTGGCGCATGCCACCATGGGTCGCCGGACCGTCCGGAAAAAG
>SEEM01000197.1 GCA_004144595.1 Hyphomicrobiales bacterium | reverse complement strand
ACCAATGTCTGGGGACTGGCGCAGATGTCGCGCGCCGTGTTGCCGGGTATGCGTCGCCGGCGCACCGGCACGATCGTCAACATCTCTTCGATCGGCGGATTGCGTGCCCTGCCTTCGCTCAGCTTCTACGCGGCCTCGAAATTCGCCGTCGAGGCGCTGTCGGAGAGCCTGTCACGGGAGGTCGCGCCCCTCGGCATCAAGGTTCTGATCGTCGAGCCGGGTCCGTTCCGGACGGACTGGGCGGGCCGCTCACCGGGGCACGCCGGCACGGTGATCGACGACTATGCGGATACCGCTGGCGCCTTCCGCCGCACCATCACCGGCTATGACGGTCAGCAGCCGGGCGATCCAGAGCGGGCGGCGCGGGCCATCGTCATGGCGGTCAACGCGACCGAACCGCCGCTGCGGCTGCTGCTGGGCAAGGCCGCGCTCGCCGGTGCGCGCGAAAAGCTCGCCGAGCTCCGGACCGATTTCGACGCCTGGGCCGCAGTCACCGAGGGCGCCGACTTTCCGGCTGCCTGAGGTGGCTGGCGGGTCCCGATCTTGTTCACGCCAAATTCAAGGATAATCACCATGTCAAAGACCATTCTGATCGTCGGAGCGGGGCCGGGTATCGGCCTCGCCACAGCCAAGCGCTTCGCCCGCGAGGATTTTCGCGTCGTGCTGGCCGCTCGAAACGCCGACAAACTGAAGGGCATGTCGGATGCGCTGTCGGGACAGGGTGCCGAAGTCGTCGAGGAGATCGTCGATCTCCGCGACGCAGCCGCGGTCGATGCGCTGGTCTCCCGTTACGCGCCCGACATCGACGTGCTGCACTATAATGCCGGCGTTCTGCGCTACAGCGAAGGGCAGTTGCGCACCGACCCTCTGGGCGACCTGGCCGTCGACACGATCGAGGACGACGTCGCCGTCAACGTCACCGGCGCTCTCGCTGTGCTTCGCGCCGCGTTGCCCGCCTTTTACGACCGTGGTTCGGGATCGATCCTGCTCACGGGCGGGGGGCTCGCCACCACGCCCCATCCCGACCTGCTGACGCTCAGCGTCGGCAAGGCCGGCATCCGCGCCATGGCGCAAGGCCTGTTCGAGGTCAGCCGAGGCCACGGCGTCCATGTCGGGGTCGTCACCGTGGCGAAGCTGGTCAGCCCGGCTAGTGCGGAAGCGGATGAGGTCGCCGATCTGTTCTGGGGCCTTCACGCACAGCCCAAAGCCGAGTGGGCCTGGGAAGAACTCTATTCGTGAGTCATCGACGCTGCGCTTCGATGTCGTCGCGGCATTCGACATCCAAACTGAGCTGAGGGCGCGCTCGTCGCGCCCTCAGCTCATGCAACTCCTGCCTTGCATTCTCGATATCGACGGTTCCCTGGCCCTCGTCGAATGCCTCATAGACCGCTCGGAGCGTCGCCTCTGCCTCATCGTAGCGTTTGGATCGTGACCGTAGACGAGCCAGGCGTGTCGCTGAGCGAAGTTCCCAGCCACGCGCCGAGACATCGCGCGCCACGGCGATCGCACGGTCGAGGAGCGCCTCGGGGTTCGCGCTACCGGCTTCCGACGCCAGCAGGATATCGGCCTTCACGCGAAAGATCTCGGGGAGATGCAACGCGCTTCCGCTATCGATCGCGAGCTGCTCGCAGGATTCGATGACGTCTCGAGCCCGCCCGGCGTGGCCGCAATCGAGCAAGCCTTGCGACTTGGCGATCATCAGCGGCGCCGAAAACAGGCGATAATGGGCGTCCTTGAGCCCACGCATGGCGGACTCGATCATGGCGACCCCACCTTCAGGATCTCCTGTCGCGATCGCGACCTCGCCCTTGAACGCGACAGCGAGCGCGGCATACGGGCGAAGCGTACTCTGCTCGGCCGCATCCTCCAGCCGCTTGATGTAGATCAGCGCCTCCGCCCAGTCGCCACGCCACATGAAGATCGGCGGGATGCCACTCAGCGCGACGGCCCGGTGGAGCTTGAACTCTGACGATTCAACCTCGCACATCGAAGCGCGTGCCATCGCCGCAGCTCGATCCGGGTAGCCCCTGAGCCACAGCCCATGCGCCCGAATAATATGGGCACGATTTGGGTGGGTCGAATAGGACGCGTAGCCGGAATGTGAGGCATCCGCCTCGACCAGCCCTATGGCCTCGTCGAGATGCGCCGCGACGGAGTCGAGCTGTCCGACCTGATGCAGCGAAACGCCCAGCGACAGATGAGAGGCGGCCAAGGCCAGCGGATCGGACATCGTCCGGGCGATCGCGAAGCTGTTCTGCGCGACGACGAGACCTTGGATGAAGTCCGCTCGCCTGCAGTACAGCACATGAAGATCCGCAAGTATCTCTAGCTGTTGTCGATGTTCCCCGAATTCACGCGCCAGTGCGAGGCCCCTTTCGAAGGCAATTTTGGTGTGCTCGCTGTTCCCGCTGCAGTACATCAGCGCCCGTGCCAAAGCGGCCTGCAGACTCATTTCCGCCCTTGACCCGATCTCCTCAGCATCGAGCCGAGCGAGCGTGGCTTCGCAGACAGAGCGGCATTCCACGAGCAGCGAAAGCGTCAGGAAGAGGCGGGCGCTGCCGACCGCGAGAGCGGTCAAGACGCGAGGGATGCCATGCGGACCGAAGCACCAATCGAGAGCCGCCCGCACATTTGGGACATCGTCCTCGTCGGCGAACCGACGTAGCGGATCGTGCGCGACCCGCATATCGGACCCGCCCAGAAATTCGGCAAAATAGGTCGCGTGCTGCAGCGCCGCGGCCAGGAGTTCGTCCCCCGGCGCTTCCGCCAGCAGATAAGCTCGCGTCGTGTCGAGCAGGCGGAATCGCCTGGCTCCGTCGTGTCCGCTGACCGAAACGAGCGACTGGGCGACGAGGCCGTCCAAGACACGCTCGACTTCGCATTTGCCGACCTCGTCATCCGCAGCGACGGCGCACGCGGCAGCCAAGCCGAAGGGGCCGACAAGGACGGCCAGCCGGCGCAGCACGGCCTGTCCGGTGCCATCAAGCAGATCGTAGCTCCAGGCGATCGTGTCCGTGAGTGTTCGATGGCGGCGCGCCGCCGTCCTCCTGCCGCCCCGTAGCGGCGCGAGCTGCCCTCTGAGCAACCCGGCGAGCGCCTCCAGTCCGTAGGTAGGCACCCGTCCAGCGGCGAGTTCGATCGCCAGCGCGATGCCATCGAGCTGGCGGCAGATGCCGGCTATCAGCGCAGCGTCCTTATCGACCAATCCGCGCTGGCTGCCCGCGGCGCCCGCTCTTTCGACGAAGAGGCGCGCTGCCGGATTCGACAATACGCCGTCGAGCGTCGCCTCTTGCTCCGGGGTCGGCAGTTCGAAGGGAGAAAGCGGATGGATGCACTCTTCTTCGAGCCGAATGGCTTCCCGGCTGGTCGCAAGTATTCGGAGCGTCGGCACGTCATCGACGAGGCGCTCGACGATCTCCGCCGCGGCGCCGATCAGGTGCTCGACGCTGTCGAGGATGAGGAACGTCTCCCGACGGCGAAGCCGCGCGATGATGTCCGGCATCGGATCGGTCCGTTCCACGGCAAGCCCGATCGCCGACGCGATCGCGCTTTTGATAAGCGCGCCGTCCTGGATCGCGCCCAGATCGATGAAGTGG
>SEEM01000069.1 GCA_004144595.1 Hyphomicrobiales bacterium | reverse complement strand
GGGATCGGCCAGCGTCGAGGTGTCGCCGAGCGCGCCGAACTCGTCCTCGGCGATCTTGCGCAGGATGCGGCGCATGATCTTGCCGGAGCGTGTCTTGGGCAGGCCCGGCGCGAACTGGATCAGGTCCGGCGAGGCGATCGGTCCGATCTCCTTGCGGACATAAGCGACGAGGTCCTTGCGCAGCGTGTCGCTCGGCTCCTCGCCGGCCATGAGCGTGACATAGGCATAGATGCCCTGGCCCTTGATGTCGTGCGGGTAGCCGACGACGGCTGCCTCGGAAACGGAAGGGTGCGCCACCAGCGCCGATTCGACCTCGGCCGTGCCCATGCGGTGACCGGAGACGTTGATCACGTCGTCGACGCGGCCGGTGATCCAGTAATAGCCGTCGGCATCACGCCGGCAGCCGTCGCCGGTGAAGTACTTGTTCGGATAGGTCGCGAAGTAGGTTTCCTGATCAGGATGCCGCCGGTCTCGGTCTGCCACCAGGTGTCGACGATCGGGCAGCGGCGCTCGCCGACGACGCGGTGATACCATTCCCAGGCTTCCGGATTGATCGGCTCACCGACCGAGCCGAGCAGGCGCAGCGACTTGCGCTTGGTCTTCTTCACCGGCTCCTCGCCGGCGCCCATCAGCGAGCGGATCGCGGTCGGCGCGGTGTAGAAGGTGTTGACCTTGTGCTTGTCGATGACCTCCCAGAAGCGCGAGATCGTCGGGTAGGTCGGGATGCCCTCGAACATCAGCGTGGTCGCGCCGTTGGCGAGCGGGCCGTAGAGGATGTAGCTGTGGCCGGTGACCCAGCCGACATCGGCGGTGCACCAGTAGATGTCGCCGTCATGGTAGTCGAAGACATATTGGTGGGTGATCGCGGTGTAGACGAGATAGCCGGCGGTGGTGTGCAGCACGCCCTTCGGCTTGCCGGTTGAGCCCGAGGTGTAGAGCAGGAAGAGCGGGTCCTCCGCCTTCATCTCCACTGCCGGGCAATGGCCGGAGACCTTGGCGGCCTCGTCATGGTACCAGCGGTCGCGGCCTTCCTTCATGGTGATGTTGCCGCCGGTGCGCTTGACGACGATGACGGTCCCGATGCCGCCCTTCACCTTGTCGTCGGCGGTGTCGACGTTCTTCTTCAGCGGCACGGCGCGGCCGCCGCGCAGGCCCTCGTCCGCCGTGATCACGATCTTCGAATCGGAATCCTCGATGCGGCTCGCCAGCGAATCCGGCGAGAAGCCGCCGAACACCACCGAATGCACCGCGCCGATACGCGCGCAGGCGAGCATCGCATAGGCCGCTTCCGGGATCATCGGCAGGTAGATGGTGACGCGGTCGCCCTTCTTGACGCCGTTGGCCTTGAGGACGTTCGCGAACTTGCAGACCTCGGTATAGAGCTGGCCGTAGGTGATCTTCTTCGACTCGGAGGGGTCGTCACCCTCCCAGATGATCGCCGTCTGCTTGGCGCGGGTCGCGAGATGCCGGTCGATGCAGTTATGGGCGACGTTGGTGGTGCCGTCCTCATACCATTTGATCGAGACCTTGCCCGGCTTGTAGCTGGCGTTCCTGACCTTGGTATAGGGCTTGAACCAATCGATGCGCTGGCCCTGCTCGCCCCAGAACTTGTCGGGGTCCTTGATCGAGGCCGCGTACAACTTCTTGTACTTGGCGTCGGTCGCCCAGGCCTTCTTCGCCCAGGAGGTCGGGACGTCGTAGATGATCTCGGACATTCGGGCGTCTCCCCAGACTTCGGCCGTCTGTGTTGCGCTGGTCCGCTCCAGGGATGAGCGAAGCGGACATCGCTTCTTCGATTTCGACGCATCATAGGTTGCGCGCGCGGCGCGGCAACCCATTGTGCGTCGCACTTTCGTGGCAGGGACCTTCGTTTGGGGCATCCCGGAGCGCCAAAACATCCCCGGATCGCCTCATCCAATGGTAGGATAGGCCCCTGGGAGGCGTCATGGCGCGCAATATCGGCATCTTCTCGGATGGGACGGGACAGGCTGGCGGCGCCAACCCGATCAACTGGACGAATGTCTATCGCCTGTTCATGGCGACGCGTGAGGCGGATGGCGCCGGGCAAATCTGCTTCTACGATCCCGGTCTCGGCTCAAATCCGGACGAGGGCGAGATTCGCGGGCCGTTGCGGCGCTTCAAGGATCTGCTGGCGCAGGCGACCGGCTACGGCATCACCGACAACATCATCGACTGCTATGCGGCGCTGCTCTGCGCGTACAGGCCGGGCGACCGGGTCTTCCTGTTCGGCTTCAGCCGCGGCGCCTATACGGTCCGCAGCCTCGGTGGCGTGCTGGGGCTTTGCGGTGTGCCGGTCGGTTTCGCTGATGTGACGCGCTGGGACGGCTTCAGCGACGCGATCCGGGCCGAAGAGGTGAGGGCGCTGGCCACGAGCGCGGTCAAGGACGTCTACATGATCAAGGACGCCGCCGCCCGGGCCGAGGCCGCGGCGGCGTTCCGCCAGCGCCACGGCACGCAGCCGGCCCCGCCCTTCTTCATCGGCGTCTGGGATACGGTCAGGGCGCTGGGATTGCCGGGCATCGGCAGCCTGCCCGGCCGCCACAAATTCCATGATGCGATCCTGAACCGGCATGTCGTCCATGGCCGCCACGCGCTGGCGATCGACGAGAACCGGCAGGTCTTCGCCCCCGAGCTCTGGGACGAGCGGGCGGCGCCGTCCGGGCAGATCAGGCAGGCCTGGTTCGCTGGCGTCCATACCGATATCGGCGGCGGCTACGGTCTCAGGATGGGGCTCTCCGACCTGACGCTCGGCTGGATGATCGCAGCGGCGCAGGCCATCCCGCATCCGCTCATCGTCGAGCCGGGCCTGGTCGCGGAGCTTCGGCCGGATGCCCTCGGCCGCCAGCATGACGAGCGAAAGACCTCATGGCTGCCCTGGAGCGAGGGCACGCGGGAGGCGTTCGTGCTGCACGATTTCCAGCCGCAGCCGGCGCGTATGGCTGATGCCGTCGAGCCGCGCCTGCAGGCTGCGGCGGTGCCGATCCTGGACGCGATGCTGCCCTACCGGCCGCGCGCGCTCGCGGGCTATCCACCCTTCGCGGCGTATTATGGCGGCTGAGCCCGTCCTTCCGGGAGAGGGCGTCATTCTCGGGCTTGACCCGAGAATCTCACGACGAGGAGCCGCTGGGTTCCGAAATGCTCGGGGTCAAGCCCGAGCACGAAGGCGGTGGTGAGGGGCCGAATGCCCTAAAGCCCGCCCATCTTGCAGACGATGTCCCATTCCTCGTCCGTCACCGGCTGGACCGAAAGGCGGAAGGAGGTGACGAGCGCCATCTTGGCAAGCTTCGGCTCGGCCTTGACCGCAACCAGCGTGACGGGTTTCGGCAGCGGCTTCACCGCCTTGAAGTCGACGAGGACCCAGGGTTCGCCGGGAATCCAGTTATAGGCTTCCTTGATGACCTCGACGATGCCGACGACCTCTAGCCCCTCGTTGGAGTGGTAGAAGAAGACCTGATCGCCCTGCTTCATCGCCATCAGGTTGAGCTTGGCGGTGTGGTTCTTCACCCCGTCCCAATGCGTACCCTTGGCGCCGGCCTTGACCTGATCGTCCCAGGACCAGACGGACGGTTCGGATTTGATCAGCCAGTGTGCCATCAGACCTCGTCCTCCTTGAGCGGCACCGGCGGCTGCGAGGCCGCCTCGCCCTGTTCGTTCCAGAACCGCACCATCTCGCGGGTGAGCGCGGCATAATCCTTGGGATCGAGCTCGACCCTGACTTCAGCCTCGCCGAAGGGCAGGATCAGCACGAAGCGATGCGTGCCCTCGGTCCGGCGCTTGCGATGCTGGATCACGGGGCTCGCGATGCGGCCCGCCAGCGGCACCGGGCCGCTCTCGGCGACGAGCTCGGAGCCCGTCGTTTTTTTCACTTCGGCGATGCCGCGCGCAACGCGCTTGCTGAGGTCCGTCCAGTCTCCCGCCATGCTTTCCTCCATCATTCTGCCCGGATCGGCCGTGCCAGCAGCGCCGCGACCGCATCGCGCACGCCGACACGGCCGGCGATGATTGCGGCGACCGCCTCGGCGATCGGGGTCTCGACCTGCTTTACCCGCGCCATCTCGACGAGAATGGGCGCGGTGAAGGCGCCTTCCGCCAGCTTGCCGCTGGCCGCTTCCACAGGGCTGGTGCCCCGACCCAGCGCCAACCCATAAGAAAAGTTGCGCGACTGCGGCGAGGCGCAGCTCAGCACGACATCGCCGAGGCCGGAGAGGCCCATCAGCGTTTCCGAATCGGCGCCGTAAGCCTCGCCGAAGCGGCGCAGCTCGGCGAAGCCGCGCGCCACCAGCGCGGCGCGGGCGCTTTCGCCGAGCCCAAGGCCGACCGTGATACCTGCCGCGATCGCGAGCACGTTCTTGGCGGCGCCGCCGATCTCGACGCCGCGGATGTCGCTGGAATGGTAGATGCGGAAGGCCTGTGAGTTCAGTGCCTCGGCCAAGGCCTGCGCCAGTCCTTGATCGCCTGCCGCGAGCGTCACGGCCGTCGGCAGCCCACGCCCGATATCGGCGGCGAAGCTCGGACCGGAGAGGATCGCGGCGGGGGCGCCCCGCCAGGCATCCTCGATGATCTCGGTCGCGAAGCGGCCGCTCGCCTGCTCGATGCCCTTCGCGGCGGAGATCACCGGCACGCGCGGCGGCAGGGTTCCGGCCAGGTTTTGGCAGGCCGATCGCAAGGCCTGTGTCGGCACCGCGACGATCAGGGCGTCGCAATCGGAGAGCGCGGCGAGGGAATTCGTCGGATCGATGCCCTCAGGCAAATCGATGCCGGGGAGTTTCGGCGCCTGCCGCGTCTGCTGGATGGCCGCGATCGTCGCGGCATCGCGGGCCCATAGTCGGACTTCGCGTCCGGCGCGGGCTGCGGCGAGCGCGAGCGCGGTGCCATAGGCGCCGGCGCCGACGACACCGATCCTGCGATAGGTCGCGCGAGCGTTCATGGGGCCGTTGACGGCGCGCCGGAGAGTTCGTCCAGCGGCCAGCGCGGGCGGGCGACCGCGCTCATGTCGTCGACGAGGCCGAGCCTGAGACGTTCGAGCCCGGCCCAGGCGATCATCGCGCCATTGTCGCCGCAGAGCGCCAGGGGTGGGGCGACCATCGGCAGGCCGGCTTCGGTCGCCAGGCGGTTGAGCCCGCTGCGAATCGCCTGATTGGCTGCGACGCCGCCGGCGACGACGAGCGTCGAGGGGGTGATGCCGGCCTCGCGGCAGGCGCGTAGCCCCGCACGGGTGCGGTCGACCATCACGTCGACGACGGCCGCCTGGAAGGAGGCGCAGAGATCGGCGACGTCGTTGTCGGAGAGTGGCGCGATCCGCTCGGCGACGAGGCGCACGGCGGTCTTGAGGCCGGAGAGCGAGAAATCCGGGCTCGGTCGCCCCTGCATCGGGCGCGGGAAATCGAAGCGCTCGGGATCGCCCTTGGCGGCCTCGCGCTCGACCGAGGGGCCGCCGGGATAGGGCAGGGCGAGCATCTTGGCGATCTTGTCGAAGGCCTCGCCGACCGCGTCGTCGATCGTGCCGCCGAGCTTGAGATAGTCGCCGACGCCGCGCACGGCGAGCAACTGGGTGTGGCCGCCGGAGACGAGCAGCAGCAGATAGGGAAAGGCGAGATCGTCGGTGAGGCGGGCGGTCAGCGCATGCGCCTCGAGATGGTTGATCGCGATGAAG
The DNA here is from genome assembly GCA_004144595.1 of Hyphomicrobiales bacterium. Taxonomy (GTDB): domain Bacteria; phylum Pseudomonadota; class Alphaproteobacteria; order Rhizobiales; family Beijerinckiaceae; genus Allobosea. The sequence continues at coordinate 10,856 of SEEM01000069.1, read as the reverse complement.
GGCTTGGCCAGCGCGAGCGCGATCGCCTTGCCGGCGGTGAGGCCGACCATGACGCCGCCGACGAGGCCGGGGCCGGCGGCCGCTGCAACGGCGTCGATCTCGTGCGGCTTCAGCCCGGCATTGGCAAAGGCGCGTGCGATGATGCGGTCGATCGCCTCGACATGGGCGCGGGCTGCGATTTCCGGTACCACGCCGCCATAGGCCGCGTGTGCGGCGATCTGGCTCAGCACCTCATTAGACAGGATCTTGCTATCGCCGGAACGCTCGACGGAGACGATCGCGGCAGCCGTTTCGTCGCAGGTCGTCTCGATCCCAAGGACACGCATGATCGCTCGATTAACCTCGTGGAACGCAAGAACGGGATGAAGGGTTTTGTCCGGCAGTTTCTCGCCGGCAATTCCTTCGTATAGTGCGGGGCAGGATGCAAGGCCAATGGCCGCGGGCCGCGGCCTTTGCACCAGGGACAAAATGGGAGACGGCATGCACGGCATCATTGTTCCGCCTCAATGCGGCCCGAACGCGGAACGCTGCATCGCTTGCGGATCGTCCGATGCCTGTCGCCTGTCTCATCAGGAGCTTTGAATGCGCGTCTTCGTCTTTCGACCCCGCCCCGATGCCGAACGGACCGCTCGCGCCATCGCCGAACATGGCTTCGAGCCGGTCGTCGCGCCGCTTTTCGAGGTGATCCGCCTGGCGGATGCCGCGCCTGAAGGCGCCTTCGATGCGCTCGTGCTGACCAGCGGCAACGGCGTGCAGGCGCTGGCAGACGGGCCTATGACCTGGCGGGACCTGCCGGTCTTCACCGTGGGGGGGCGGACGGCCGCGAGGGTGCGCGAGGCCGGGCTCGACGACACCCGCAGCGCCGATGGTGACCGTAACGACCTGATCGAACTGATCCGGCGGACGCTGCCGGCGCCAGCGAAACTGCTGATGGTCGCCGGGCGCGATCGCAAGGAAGACGTGCCGGACCGTCTGCGCGAGGCCGGCTACGAGGTGACGCTGTGGACGGCCTATGCGGCCGAGCCGGTCTCCGCCCTGCCCGAGGACACGCAAGCCGCGCTGCGGCATGGCGGTGGTGGGGCTGCCCTGCATTACTCGGCGCGGGGTGCGCGGACCTTCATCGCGCTGGCGCAGGCGGCCGGCGTCGCCGACGAGGCGCTCGAACTCACCCATGTCGCCTTGTCGGCAGATGTCGCCTCGCCGTTGATAACGGCCGGTGCCAGCACGGTCCTGGTCGCCGAGCATCCGGAGGAAGCCGGGATGCTGGCGGCGCTGGAGCAGGTTTCGGCGCGCGAACGCCTCGCCGATCAGGCCCGGCCTGAGCCACGCGGCAGCCTGCAGCGCACGCCACCGACCGTCGATCTTCAGGCGGTATCGTCGTCGACGGAGGATGCGGAACCCGCAAAGCCTTCGCCGGAGGCGGTCGCTCCGACCGAGGCGCTGCCGCAGGAATTCTCGCCACCGCCGGTAGAGCCTACCCGCGCGCCCGTCGAGCGCGAGGAGCCGGCCCGCACGCCCTGGCTCGCTGCGATCGCGGCCGGACTCGTGGGCGGTGTGATCGGCGGGGCGCTCGTCAGCTATGCCTTGACCAAGCCGGCGCCTTCCGGCAGCACCGAGGCGATTGCTGAATTGCGCAACCGGCTGGAGGCCACGCAGGCGAGCGCAGCGGCGGCCGATCGCAAGGCTGCCGCTGCGACGGAGGCGGCTGCAAAGGCCGGCTCCGAACTTCAGGCCGTCACGGCGAAACTGGCTTCGCTGGGGAATGTGCAGGCGCCGGATACCAGCGCGTTCAGTGCGCAGGCCCAGCGCGCCGAAGCGGCGGCTACGGCCGTCAGTCAGCGCCTCGACCAGATCGCCGGGCGGCTCGGCAGCGTCGAAACCCAGGCGAAGGCGGCCTCGGGGGCCAGTCCGGAAGCGACGGCGGCGGCGCGACTCGTACTGGCCGAGCGGGTGCAGCGTGCGCTCGCCGGCGGGCGTCCCTTTGCAGGCGACCTCGCGGGGCTGACCAAGAGCGGCGTGGCGCAGGCCGATCTCGCCGCGCTGACGGCTGTCGCCGCGGGCGGCGCCCCGACGGGCGAATCCCTGCAAGCGGGCTTCCGCAAGCATGGCGCGATGTTCCAGCGGGAGGTCACGCCGGCATCCGCGAGCTGGAGCGACAAGCTGCTCGCCCTGGCGAGCCGTGTCGTCACGGTTCGCCCGGTCGGCGACAGCGGCTCGACCGATCCCGCGACGCTGCCGCTCCGGCTCGAAGGCGCCATCGCCGCCGGCGACATCGTCAAGGCGACGGCGCTATGGGGCCAGTTGCCCGAGCCAGCGCGTCGTGCCAGTGCGGAATTCGGTGCCGATCTGCAAAAGCGTGCCGCAGCGGATGCGGCCATCGCCAAAATCGCGCAGGATGCGGTTGCGGCGCTCGGCGTTGCCGGCTGACGGAAGGGTTGAGAGGTCAATGGTTCGCGTTCTCGTCTACCTCGCCGTTTTTGCCTGCCTTGCCTTCGGCGCCGTCTGGCTCGCCGATCGGCCAGGCGAGGTTTCGGTGCTCTGGCAGGGCTACCGGATCGAGACCAGCGTCGCGCTGGCAGCGATCGGCGTGGTCGTGCTCGCCTTCGTCACGCTGCTGGCCTGGGCGATCCTTCGGTTCGTCTTCGGATTGCCCACGGCTTTCAGCCTGTCCTCGCGGTCGCGGCGCCGGGCGCGCGGCTTCGAGGCCGTGTCGCGGGGCATGGTCGCGATCGGTGCGGGCGATCCGATCGCCGCCGGGCGCTATACCGGCGAGGCGCGCCGCTTCGTGCCGGGCGAGCCGCTGACCCTGCTGCTGGAGGCTCAGACCGCGCAGCTGAGCGGCGACCGGGCGCAGGCCGAGGCCGCGTTCAAGGCGATGCTGGAGAAATCCGAAACGCGCGTGCTGGGCCTGCGCGGGCTCTTCGTCGAGGCGAAGCGGCGCGGCGACATGACAGCCGCGCGCGCCTTCGCCGACGATGCGGTGCGTCGCTCGCCTTCGCTGGCCTGGGCCAATGATGCCCTGCTCGATTTCCACACTCAGGCCGGCGACTGGCCCGCGGCCCGCACGGCGGTCGAACGTCGCGCCGCGCTCAGGCTCGCCGACAAGGCGGAGGCGCGCCGCCAGCGCGCGGTGCTGCTGGCGGCCGAGGCGCTGCAGGCGCGCGACCAGGAGCCCGAGAAGGCGCTCGCCGCCGCGCTTGAAGCCGTCAAGCTGTCGCCGGCGCTGACGCCGGCTGCTGCGCTCGCCGGGCGGATGCTCGCCGAGCGCGGCGATGTCCGCAAGGCGTCGAAGCTGCTGGAAGCGGCGTGGAAGGATGCGCCGCACCCCGATATCGCCGCCGCCTATCTCGATGCGCGGCCGGGCGACAGCGCTCTCGATCGCCTCAGCCGGGCGGTCACGCTGACGAAGCTGCGCCCGTCCGATCCGGAAAGCGTTCTGGCGCTGACTGGCGCCGAGATCCAGGCCCGCGAATTCCAGAAGGCGCGCGAGACGCTGAAGCCCCTGCTTGCCGGCGGCGCCTCGGTGCGCGCCTGCCTGCTGATGGCCGAACTGGAGGATGCCGAGCATGGTGCCGCCGGACGGGTGCGCGAGTGGCTGGCGCGGGCGACGCGGGCACCGCGCGACGCCGCCTGGGTCGCCGATGGACTGGTCTCCGACCATTGGATGCCGGTCTCGCCGATCACCGGCCGGCTCGACGCCTTCGTCTGGACCGTGCCGCCAGCGACGCTCGGAAACCGGACCCAGGCCGTCGATGACGTGCTGGCCGATCTCGACGATTCGACCAAACTGATCGAGGCGAAGGCAGAGAACGTCACAACGATCGAGCCGGCCGCAATGGCGCCTCCGCCCCCGCCCGCTCCTGCTCCGAAGGAAGAGCCGAAGCCGGAGCCGGTTGTTGCAGCCCCGCCGCAGGGTCCGAAGGAGGATCCGAAGCCGGTCGTCGAAGCCAAGCCGGTGGAAGCGGTCGTAGAACCTGCCAAGTCCGTCGATCCCAAGTCCGTCGATCCCAAGCCGGCCGAGGCCAAGCCTGCTGCAATGCGCGAGGCGCCGTCGCCCAAGCCTGTGATCTTCCCGGTTTCGCATGCGCCGGATGATCCGGGGCCGGAGGATGAGCCTCCGCCGGAGCCGAAGAAGAGTGGGTTCAGGCTGTTCGGGTAAGGCCCGGCTTTGCCTTCTCCCCCGGCGGGAGAAGGCGGCAGCGCGAAGCGCCGACGGACGAGGGGTCGCACGGCCCTTTGGAGCTAGCATCGGCGCGCGGCGATTCAGGGCGGTGCGACCCCTCACATCAACCCGCTCCCGCAAGGGGAGAGGGAGCAGACGCGGTTCCTGCGCTATCCTTCCAGGGATGCTCGGGTCGAGCCCTGGGCATGACGGCGGATGAACATGACGGAGCACGCTGCGGAAAAGGCGTGCGGCCGGGGCGCTTGCACCTTATAGCGGCGCGATGACATCCGTTCTCGATCCGAATGCTTCCGTGACCCTGACGGTCGGCCCCGAGCAGGCCGGCCAGCGCCTGGACAAGGCGCTCGCCCTTCTCGCAGGCGAGATTTCGCGCGCGCGCCTGCAGCAGGTCATCAAGGAAGGTGGGGTCAGCCTCAACGGGGCCGTCTTCAGTGATGGCAGCCGCAAGGTGGTCGAAGGCGATACGCTCGCACTGGTCATGCCGGCTGCGAAGCCGCCCGATCCGATCGGGCAGGATATCCCGCTTGATGTCGTCTACGAGGACGAGCACCTGATCGTGATCGACAAGCCGGCGGGGCTTGTCGTCCATCCGGCCGGCGGTCATGAGGACGGTACGCTGGTCAATGCGCTGATCGCCCATTGCGGCGAGAGCCTGTCCGGCATCGGCGGTGTCCGGCGGCCCGGCATCGTGCACCGGCTCGACAAGGACACCAGCGGCCTGCTTGTCGTCGCCAAGAACGACCGGGCGCATCAGAAGCTCGCCAAGCAGTTTGCCGACCATGGCCGTACCGGGCCGCTTCAGCGCGCCTATCTCGCGATCGCCTGGGGCACGCCGCGCCTGCGCGAGGGCACGATCGATGCGCCGATAGAGCGCTCGACCCGCAACCGCGAGAAGATGACGGTGGTGAAGGAAGGGCGCGGGCGCGAGGCGATCACCCATATCGAATTGCTTCAACGCTATCCGCCGCTGCTGAAGGGGCTGGACGAGACCGAGCCGCTCGCGAGTCTCATCGAATGCCGGCTGGAAACCGGGCGCACGCACCAGATCCGCGTGCATCTGAGCCATATCGGCCACCCCTTGCTGGGAGACCAGCTCTACGGCTCCGGCTTCGCCACCAAGGCCGTTCGACTGCCCGCGGATGCGCAGGTCGCGCTGGCTGCGCTCGGCCGGCAGGCGCTGCACGCGGCGATCCTCGGCTTCGAGCATCCGACGACGGGTGAGGAGATGCTGTTCGAATCCGAGCCGCCCGAGGATTTTGCAAATCTGCAAGGCGCACTCGCGAGGCTGTGAGCGAATTCGGCGTCTCTGCCACCTTTCCGCCAGAGTAAGTTCGCATATAATGGCGTTGTTCGGATGCGGATGGCCAAGGGGGCGCCGCAAGCGGACGATCCGACCGAACCGATGACAGGTTCCCGCGTTGGATCGTTTTGCCGAATCCGGAGCCTGCGCGAAGGTTGATCGCGCGGAGGGCCTGCCGCAAAGCGGGGGCCTCGATGAGGAGAACGAGCATGGCGAGTGCATCGCTGCCCGTCCTGTCCGCCGAAGGCGGACTGTCACGTTATCTCGACGAAATCCGCAAGTTCCCGATGCTGGAACCGAGCCAGGAATACATGCTGGCCAAGCGCTGGCGCGAGCATGGCGACCGCGATGCGGCGCACAAGCTCGTGACCTCGCATCTGCGGCTCGTCGCCAAGATCGCCATGGGCTATCGCGGCTACGGCCTGCCGATCGGCGAAGTCGTCTCGGAAGGCAATGTCGGCCTGATGCAGGCGGTCAAGCGCTTCGAGCCAGAGAAGGGCTTCAGGCTCGCGACCTATGCGATGTGGTGGATCAAGGCCTCGATCCAGGAATACATCCTGCGCTCCTGGTCGCTGGTGAAGATGGGCACCACCGCAAACCAGAAGAAGCTGTTCTTCAACCTGCGCAAGGCCAAGAGCAAGATCTCGGCGCTGGGTGAGGGCGACCTGCGCCCCGACCAGGTCCAGCAGATCGCGACCAAGCTCGGCGTCAACACGCAGGACGTGATCGACATGAACCGCCGCCTCGGCGGCGACGCGTCGCTCAATACGCCGCTGCGCGAGGATGGCGAGGGCGAATGGCAGGACTGGCTGGTCGACGATTCGGAAAGCCAGGAGCGCCGCCTTGCCGATTCCGAGGAGGCGGACAACCGCCACTCGGCGCTGCGCGAGGCGCTCGAGGTGCTCAATCCGCGTGAGCGGCGCATCTTCGAGGCGCGCCGCCTGGCCGAAGACCCGATCACGCTGGAGCAGCTCTCGGAGGAGTTCGGCGTATCGCGCGAGCGCGTGCGCCAGATCGAGGTCCGCGCCTTCGAGAAGGTGCAGGAGGCGGTGAAGAAGGCGATCACCCGCATCGAGGCGCCGCGTGCGGCGCTGCCGGCGGCCTGAGACGTTTCTGGTTCCACTAAGCTTCAAAAGGGCGCCGTCAGGCGCCCTTTTTTCATGCGGAGGTCATGACGATAAAAGCGTGGGGAACCCTCCCCGGAGGGAGAGGGCAGGTGAGGGGTAGGCCGCACACCGCCTCCGCCGTGAGGTGGTCGCTGCGCAGCGGTGATGTCTGAGTTTAGCTGGTCCGAGGGCCGACATCTGACCCCTACCCCTCTCCTTACAGGAGAGGGTTTCCCCGCGGATGCCTTCTTGGCCCGCGCTTCGCGGGGTGTCGTTGGCTGTCAGTACAGCGGCGGCAGCGGCTGGAGCGGCAGCCGGAAGGGGCCGATGAAGACCCGGCCTTCGCGCAGCGAGACCGGGGGCAGGGTGGTGAGGCCCGGCGCCGCGGCGTTGTTGCCGCCGCGCCCCCCGAGGAAGCCGCCGAGGCCGCCCAGGAGGTTGCCGATGCGCAGGCCGCCGATCTGCTCGATGCCGGCTGCCGCGAGCTGGAGATCGCCGGCGACGCGGTGCAGCGGGTCGAGGGCCAACTGGCCACTGCCGTCGACGCGGGCCTTGCCCTTGGTCGAGACGATGCGGGTCAGCTCGAAGGTGCCGTTGGCGGCGCGCCAGCTCTCGAGCGCATCGGGATTGAAGCCCTTGCGGAAGCTCTCGGCCTGGGTGAGCGTCGCCTGCAGGTCGATCTCGCCGGCCTCGGTATTGCCGAGGAGAGCATCGATCGGGGGCAGGATCGTGCCCTTGGCAGCGATCGCGATATCCACTGCCTGATCGGTGGCCGGGCGAGCAGGGTTGCGGCGCAGATGTGCTTCCAGCGTTGCGGCGCCCCAGTTCTCGGTGGTGAGGCCAGGGGTGGTCAGCACGGCGCGGGGCTCGCTGGCGACGAGCGCGAAGCGTTCGGGGCTGCGCCAGGCCAGGCTGGCATCTAGGGTCTTCCAGGTCAGGTCGAGCGTGCGGCCCTCCGGCAAGGTCGCCTTCGCCGGGCTCGACACTTCGAGGATGACGAGGCCGGGCGAATAGATCTGGCCGACCGCGACGGCGGGCCCGGTCTCGACGCGCACCGCGTCTCCCCAGCGGGTCGAGGTCAGGCTCAGCGCATTGCAGCGCAGCTCGATGCGGAAAGGGAAGCCGCCGATGCTGCGGTCGGTGCAGGTCCAGGTCCGGCCCTGCTGCGCCTCGCGTGCGAGTGCGACGTCGACCTCCGTCGCAATGCGGCCGCGCGCATAGAACCAAAAGGCGGACCAGGCGGCGGCGAACATGACGAGCAGCAGGAAGGGCCCGTAGAGCCAGAAGCGGCTGCGGCGGCGCGTCGGAAGGGGGGCGGTCATGCGGCAGGCGTTCCTTGCGCGGGGGCGGGCGGATCGTTAGATCGCCGGAGTTGCTTTCGCGGGCGGTCCATCTCGTTGTCGTGGCACCGGATCTGCTCGAAAGGCGGGTACCGCTTTTCGGTCCGAGGCTCAAGCAATCAGGCCGGCGCGGCCAAATTATGGGACGAGGATGACGACCGAATTCGGCGCGACCGATCTTTGGGTCTTCGGCTACGGCTCGCTGATCTGGCGGCCGGGCTTCGCTTTCGAGGAAAGCGTGCAGGCGCGGCTCCACGGCTATCACCGCTCGCTCTGCGTGTTCTCGCATGTGCATCGCGGTACGCCGGAGCGGCCGGGGCTGGTGCTGGGGCTGGATCGCGGCGGGGTCTGCCGCGGGCTTGCCTTCCGCGTCGCGGCCTCGCAGGCGCAGGAAACGGTCGATTATCTCCGGGCGCGCGAGCAGGCGACGGCAGTGTATCTCGAACGCCATGTGCCGCTGAAGCTGGACGACGGCCGGCAGGTGCGCGGCATCGTCTACGTCGCCGACCGCAAGCATCTGCAATATGCCGGCAAGCTGCCCCCGGCGCAGTTGCTGGAGCTCGTGCGCGAGGGCAGGGGCCAGTCCGGCGAGAACCCGGACTATGTGCTGCAGACGCACGAGCATCTGCGCAAGATGGGGATATTCGATCCTGTGCTGGCGGAACTCGCGCAGCAACTGGCGCCGGGACTTGGCGCGCCGCATCCGCCATTGGCAGGATAGCTCATCCCTCCGGATTGGCTTCCGGCATCAGGTCGAGCAGGGCGGCGCGACGGCTCATCCCGTCTTCGGCGAGCAGGTGGACATGGATCTCGCTGGCCCCGGCTGCCATGATCGAGCGCTGCCAGCGCCCAAGCGCGGCCTCGATGCCGAAGGGCCCGGAATCGCGGGCGGCGATGACGCGCCGGTCGGCGGAAACGGCGAGCAGGACCGCATCGGTGAAGCCCAGTGCATGCGTGTCGTCGACGGCAAAGACCGAGGCGACGTAGCGTTTGCCGGAGCGACCGCGCCAGGCGGTGAAGCGGCGCTCGCTGAGCGCCGCGGCGCTGCGCAGGGGCATTTCGCGGGCGGCCGGCGCCTCGTCGAACAGATCGGGGGTGTAGCGATAGGCGAGAGCGGCCATGTCCGTTCCTCCGTGATAGGAACAAAATGGGAACAGGTTGGGGATAAGTCAAGCGCCGCCGACGGCCAAACCGCAGTTCGGCCGGTTGGATGCTGTCAGGGCGTGTCAGGAGCTGGCGAGCGGATCCATGCCGCGCGCAGCGAGTTCGGCCCGGCCTTCCGCGAGGAGCCGGTCGCTTGCTGTCTCGACGCGTTCCTGCAGCAGGCGCTGGAAGGTGGCCTTGTCGAGCCCCGGCTGGATCGGGGGCATGATCTCGATGCGGACGGTGCCGGGGCGGCGCAGGAACTTGCGGCGCGGCCAGTAGAGACCGGTGTTCAAGGCGACCGGGACGCAGGGCACGCCGAGCTCTGCATAGAGATGGGCGGCGCCGAACTTGTAGGCCGGAGGGGCGCCGGGTGCGCGGCGGGTGCCTTCCGGGAAGATCAGGAGCTGGCGGCCGTTCTGGCCAAGCTCGACCTTGGCGCGGCGCGTGACGTTGGAGAGGGCGCGGGCCCGGGCGCCACGGTTGACCGGGATCATCCGCATTTTCATCAGGGCCCAGCCAAAGACCGGGATCCAGGTCAATTCGCGCTTGAGGATGAAGACCGGGTTCCGGAAGACCGTGACGAGCGCGAAGGTCTCGAGGAAGGACTGGTGCTTGGCGCCGACCATCAGGCCGCCTTGCGGGATGTTCTCTATGCCGGTGATCTCGCAGCGCGTGCCGGCGACGACGCGCATCAGCCAGAGCGAGGAGTGCGCCCAGCCGACCGCGACGGCCAACAGCACCCGCCGCGGCAGAACGAGCGTGGGCAGGACGCCAAAGATCAGCCAGAGGGCGAGATTGGCATAGAACAGGATGTTGAAGGTCAGGGAGCGCAGGACGAGCATGCTGCGCAATGAGCCCGAGACGCCGTCCCGGTCAAGCGTTGCCGCATCGTTTCGGGCGTCAACCTTCGTGGCGATGCTGCCCCAGCAGGCGGGCGACGAGCTGGACGCCAGGCATCGCATGTCCGAATTCGACGAGCGTGCGCGGCATGTGATAGTTAGAGGTGACCACGAGCAGCGAGCGGAAGCCGTGGCGGCGGACCCAGCGTCTGGCCTCGATGGCGTTGCCGATGGTGTTGCGGGCGCGATAGTCGAGATCCACGCAGCAGGCGAGCAACTCGCGCGAGACCGGGTTCAGCTTGGCGATCTCGTCGCGGCCGGTCTTCTCGTTGACGCCGCTGATGAGAAGGCGCTCGCCGCGTTCGGCTCCGAGCAGGCCCATGGCATCGCCGACGCGCTGGGCGCCGCCGGTGACGACGACGATCGCATCGGTGCGCGGGGTGCTGGCCGGCTCGCGCGCGTCGATCATGCCGACGAAGCCGACATAGCCGATGCCGAGGAGCAGCACGCCGATGCCGGCCATGGCGGCGGCAGCCAGCCCGGACATGCGGCGCAGCGAAACCGACCGGGCAGGCTTGCCGCTCGGGGATGCGGTGTTGGAATGGGCCATCGTCAGATGGTCATCTGTGCTGCCGATCATGGCCATGACGCTGTCGTCCTAGCGCGCCAATCGGGCATAACGGCGGCAGGCCTGCGTCCGGCATTGCCGCAGGGGTTAAGGCTTGGTTGACGTCCGGCGGCCAAGGCGAGGCTCATGCCAGCATCTTGAGATGTCGCCGCACGGTGAAGCGCGAGACCAGGCCGGCGATCACGGCCACGACCAGGGCGACGAGCTGGACGCCAGGCATCGCATGTCCGAATTCGACGAGCGTGCGCGGCATGTGATAGTTAGAGGTGACCACGAGCAGCGAGCGGAAGCCGTGGCGGCGGACCCAGCGTCTG
>SEEM01000196.1 GCA_004144595.1 Hyphomicrobiales bacterium | reverse complement strand
AGGCTGCGGCAGTTGTCGACCGCCGCCGCCGCGCTCAGCGCGACTCGCTCGTCGAGGGCGAGAGCCACACCATAGCGCTCGTTGCCGCGCGCTCCGAACGGCGTCGGCGCGGCCGGCTGTGCCGGCGCTGCGGAGGGCGAGATCGTCCCGTCGCTCGACACGCGGACAGTGGCGACCATCCGTGGCACGGGCCCGGTCGGGAACGGTTCGAAGCTTGCGGCGATCGCGATGACCAGCTTGTCGACGGTCGGCGCCAACGCCTTGTCGTATCCGATTGAGAAGCCGCGCAGCCCCTGCGGCCCGGCCGAAAGCCGGCGATAGAAGCGACCGGTCGGCGTCTCGCCGGTGACGACGAAGAAATCCGGCCGAAGCAGCTTATAGGTGATCTTGCGCGGGCTGTTCGGGGTGACGGTGATCGCCTTCTCGTAGATCGCCGCCAGGTCGTCGCCGCCCGGCGGCGTGGTCGAGGTGTCGAGCGTGACCTTTTCGTCGGCGCTTTGCCAGCGGCTGCCGCCCGAAGGCGTTGCGTCGCGCTTCGGCAGGAGCTTCTGGGGTATGCCGATCTGCACGCCGGTCTTGTCGTCGGCGAGCACCCTGAACCCGGCTGAATCGCGCGCCGCCTGCGCGGCCTTGGCCAGCGCCGCCCGCTCGGCCGGCGCCAGCAGGCCGTCGGCCGGGCCGCGCCCGCCCTTGAAGGCGTTGATCGCGCGGAAGGTCAGCGGGCCATAGGAGCCGGAGACCGCACCATTGAACTGGCCGGCCCAGATCAGGTCGTTCTGGATCGCCTTGCGCTCGGCCTCGGGCAGCGCCTCGAATCCGGCCTGCGCAGCCGCCATCTGCGGCGACGGAGCGGGAGCCTGCGCATGGGCGAGCGACGCCGACAGCAGCGCGAGCGTGAACGCCACGCTGCGGTGCAACGTGATTCGCAGGGGATGGAGAGGGGCGCGCGGCATGGATCTCGTCCTTGAGAACGGGCGAAGCGGCTGCATTGAGCGTCAGAACGCGCCGCGCCGCAACCATGGCGAATAGCATTCCGATCCCGTACCAACCACAGACCGCTGTGCTTCGCTCGGGCGCCCTGCTTTCGCATGACTTGAACGAACGCAGCACGGTGCTAGCCTGCAGGCCCCGTCTCATGCCGTCATCGGCCTGAAGCCATGCTCGCCGAAAGCCATATCCGGCGATTCTGGCCGGCCGATCGACGAAGAGGACCGACGATGACCCTGCTTTCCCGTCTCGCGCTCGCTCTTTCGCTCACCCTGGTGGCGGCGCCCGCATTCGCCCAGAAGGCCTATGTCCGCAACGACTTGCTCGCCGACGGGCAGCGCCTGGAAGAGCGCCTGAAGCGCGAGGTCGCGGCCGGCAACCGCTCGGCGGCGGATGCAATCCGCGCCGGCGAGATCGCGCTCGGCCGCGGCGATGCCCGCTCCGCCCTGCCCCAGGCCAATGCCGCGATCGTCGCTGATTCCAGCAATGCCGCCGGCTGGCGCCTGATGGCGCGCGCCGCCAACGCCATCGAGCCGCGCGACTATCGCGAACGCTGGGAGCTGCGCGAACGCGCGGTCGCTGCGGCCTATCTCTCCTATCAGCGCTCGACCAACCGCAATGACGAGGCGGCGTCGCTCGGCGTGCTCGCCCGCACGTTCGAGAAGAACGAGTTGTGGCGCCCGGCGCTGACCACCTATCGCCTCAGCCTCGACCTCGCCGCCAATTCCGCCTTGCAGAGTTCCTATGAAAGCCTGCGCGAGAAGCGCGGCTTCCGGCTGACCTCCAACAAAACCGATTCCGACGCTGCGAGCCCACGCGCCTGCTTCGAGTTCTCGGAAGCCTTGGCGCGCGGCCGCGTCGATTTCGCGCCTTATGTCGCGATTTCAGGAGGCAGGAACACGCAAGGATCGGGCGATTTCGCCGTCAGCGCCGAGGATCGCCAGATCTGCGTCGACGGCCTGAAGCACGGCGAACGCTACGCCATCGTCATCCGCCAGGGCGTGCCCTCCGCGATTCCCGACGAGACCCTGCTGAGATCGGCCGATTACGAGATCTATGTCCGCGACCGCACCCCCTCCGTGCGCTTCACCGGCAAGAACTACGTGCTGCCGCGCACCGGCCAGCAGGGCATCCCGGTCGTCTCGGTCAATTCCGGCAAGCTCGACCTCGAGGTCATGCGGATCGGCGACCGCAACCTGATCAACTCCGTGCATTCCGAGGATTTCCTCAGCCAGATCGGCTCCTATTCCGCCCGGCAAATCTCCAGCGACAAGGGCCAGACCGTCTGGACCGGCACGATGGACGTGAAGTCCGAGCTGAACCAGGACGTGATCACCGCCTTCCCGGTCACGGAAGCCGTCGGCAGCCTCAAGCCCGGCGTCTACGTGATGTTCGCCAAGCCCTCGGGCGGGCCGGCCACCCCGCCCGCCAGCGACGATGGCGATTCCTATGACGACGGCTCGACGCGGGCGACGCAGTGGTTCGTCGTCTCCGATCTCGGCCTGACCTCCTTCACCGGCCCGGACGGCGTGCATGTGCTCGCCCGCTCGTTGGCCGACGCCAAACCGATCGCCAATGCGGAACTGCGCCTGATTGCCCGCAACAACGAGGTTCTCGGCACGGCGAAGACCGACGGCAACGGCTATGCCCGCTTCGATGCCGGATTGGGCAAGGGCCAGGGCGGCAATGCGCCCGGTCTCGTCACCGCCTCGCTCGCCGAGGATTACGGCTTCCTCGACCTGAAGCAGACAGCATTCGACCTCTCCGACCGCGGCGTGAAGGGCCGCGTCGCGCCGGCAGGCCTCGACGCCTATCTCTATACCGAGCGCGGCGTCTATCGCTCGGGTGAGACGGTCTATCTCACCTCGCTCCTGCGCGACGCCAAGGGCGCCGCCGTCACCGGCCTGCCGCTGACCATCGTCGTCAAGCGCCCGGACGGCGTCGAGTACCGCCGCCGGCAGGTCGAGGACCAAGGCGCGGGCGGCCGTGCCCATTCGATCCAGCTCGTCTCGGGCTCCGCGACCGGCACCTGGCGCATCCTCGCCTATTCCGACCCGAAGGGTCAGGCGATCGGCGAGACCTCCTTCCTCGTCGAGGATTACGTGCCCGAGCGGCTGGAGCTGACGCTGACGCCGAAGGCGCCGCTGCTCCAGGCCGGCCAGCCGGCCGAGCTCGACGTCAACGCCCGCTATCTCTATGGCGCGCCGGGCTCCGCGCTCGACGTGACCGGCTCGATGACGATCCGTGCCGCCGATGCCAGCGCCATCCCCGGCTTCAAGGATTATCAGGTCGGCCTCACCGACGAGGCGTTCGAGCCCGTCCAGAGCGAGTTCGAGGAGAGCACCACGACGGACGCCGCGGGCAAGGCGACGATCACGAACCCCGTGCAGCAGGCCGACACCAACCGCCCGCTAGAGGTCGAGATGACCGTGCGCGTCGGCGAGCCCGGCGGGCGCGCCATCGCCCGCTCCGTTACGATGCCGATCGTGCCCAAGGGCGCCGCCATTGGCGTCAAGAAGCTGTTCCGCGACGGCGATCTCGGCAACGGCCAGACCGCTAATTTCGAAGTCATCATGGCGACCGGGGACGGCAAGCGCCTCGCCCGGCCCGGCGTGAAATGGGTGCTGTCCAAGGTGCG
>SEEM01000016.1 GCA_004144595.1 Hyphomicrobiales bacterium | reverse complement strand
GTCCCGCTTAGCCTCAATCGGCCTGTTGACCGAGGTCGTCGAGGACTTTCTCAAGCCTACCGCAGAAGCAAAGCGGTCCGACCTAACATTGATCCTCGATACCTCCGTGGCGCTGGATCTTCTAGGGCTGTCGGGGCGCGAAGCCAAGGCCGACATCGAAAACATCATCGGCTCCCTGCGGGGCATCGGCTGCAACGTCATCGCGCTGCCAGTCAGCGGCGAGGAGATGTCCCGTAACCTGGAGACCATGCTCGCCCAGACCCTCCCCAATCGGCATGGCCCTACGCACACGGCGATGCAGAAGGGAGAGATCACGGAGGACTTCGTTCGGTCAGTGATGCGCGACCCGGAACGTGCCCTGCATCAGATCGGCGTAACGATGAGACCCATCGATTTAACTACGACTCCTTCCCAAGTGAAGTTTTTCGATCAGCCAACCTACGAGGACTTTTTTTCAGACATCGGATGGAAGCGCGATTCCATAGACGCCCGGGAGCACGACGCCACATGCGCGGCGATCACTATCCGGCTCCGGGCCGGCCATAAGAGCTCCGACCCACTGAACTCCAAATTCGTCTTCGTGACCACCAACCCGCTCTTCGTCAAATACGCGAGGGATTTTTGCCGAAGGAACCGGATGATCAGCGATCGCCAGACGCCGCCTGTGATCATTCAGCGCGAACTTGCTATGATCGCTTGGCTCCGGACCGGATTGCTCAGTGGGCAAAAAGCGAACCAGATCGACATTCCGCGCAGCCATCTCATCGCCTCTTGCGAGCGTGTTCTTCGGCCGCGACGGGAGGTCCTGAAGACCGTCCATGACAAGCTCAAGGAGTTCTCGCCCGAAAAGGCTCAGCAGTACGAACTCCTGCTAGCTGATCAGCGGAGCGTCGAGAGGCTAATGGACGAGACACTCGGTCTTGAGCGACTTGCCTCAGCTGCCAATCCAGAGGCCTTGCTGGAGGAGATGCGTACCGCCACCGCCATCGAAATCAAGACCGATTACGAAAGAAAGCTCAGGGCTACCGCTCAGCGTCACGGCCAGGAAAAAAAGGAGATGAGGGAGTCCTCCGCGACCGAACTCGCGGAGGCACGTGCGGGATTGGCCCGGCGCGATGCCGAACTCGAAGAGCTCAGAGAGCAACGCAGACAGCTGAAATCCGATGCCGAAGCCTCGCGTCGTGCTGAGGTTGAACGCGTTGAAGGGCTCCTAGTCCGAACGAACGCCTCCGCAGCAAGTCTTGAGCGCGTGATGACATGGGCAATCGTTGCCGTCGCGGCCGTCGGGACATGGGGCGCGACCGTCGGGCTACCCCAAGCGCTCGCCTGGGGCGGCGGTGCGCTGCTGATCCTTATCGGTCTGTACCATACGATCCGCGAGATCCAACAGAAACCCAAGTTCGGTTTTCAAAATATCCTGGACGGCTTCGCACGCTTTCGGCTCAGGCGTGGACTGAAGGTTCTCGGGTTCGACATTGCGAAGTTCGAAAACGCTATTGATATCGATTACGGGCGCCTGTCTTGGCGGGCCGAGGAGAGGGCGCGCTTGCTTGCCGTTGAGGAAACGAAAACGCGGGCAGAAGTGAAAGGGCTCATCCCCGGAGATGGACACTCTCACGAGCAGTTACGGATCGACAGCTGATGGAGATAGCTCCGACCATAGGCAACTTGGGATTGGCATGCTCATCGCGACATCAGTTGGCTGATGAAGCCTGAGCCAGTTTTCTTGATTTTCGAAGCGACAATCATGCTGACGTCGATCCTCACTACGCTTCGATCTACGCTCTGAATGCCTGGGGGAAAATGGGGGGCAGAAAAAAATTGGTATACGAATTACCTAATATTATCAATAACTTACATGTAAAAGAGCAATTCCTTCACACGGGAGGGGTCACAGGTTCGATCCCTGTATCGCCCACCATTTTCCTGGACTTTCCGTGATCTGGCACCGTGGCAGCGCGCGAAGCGATGCTGCGTCAGGCCTTCAATCGGCCTTGTCAGACGCTGCGCGCTCCAACGCCGCCACGACCTCGTCGACGCTCTCCTTCACCCCGAGAAGAAAATCCTTTCCGAAGCCGATGATCGTGTCAGCCGGCTCGCCCTTGAACTGATAGACGACGGCGACCCGTTCAGCGTTGACGTAAACGGGCTTTCCGTCGGCGGGCGAGGTGAACTTGCAGAGTTTCGGCATTGTCGGCTGCGGTCCTGTGCTGCGGGCATCGTGTCGAGAACAGGCGGCAACGACCGGCGCGCCTTCAGGCTGCTCCAATACCGACCGATCCTCCGGAACGCAAAAAAGGCCGATCAACCTACGCCGCCCGCCGCAAGACGGCGGCGCATGAAGCCGATCCTTCAGCGCAGCACGGCCGCCGCCCCATCGGCCAACGGCGCACTGCCCTTGCCGATGCGCGCGAGTTCCTCCCCAAAGCGGGCCGCGATCGCCAGCCGGAAATGCAGGGGGTCCCAGTAATTGGCGTCCTGCGCCGTGATTGGCGAGGCATGGGCGTAGTCGACGACCAGCGCGCCCTGGCGGCGGGCGAGAGCGGCAACATCGGACTTGCAGCGAGCATAACGCTGCCAGTCGACCGAGCCCTCGCGTGGATAGGCGGCGAGATGGGCCGGCGGCAGCACCAGCATCAGCTGCGTCGTCTTCGGGAAGGCGGCAAGGCTTTCCTCCAGCCAGGACAGGGCCGGGAAGCGCCAGGCCGCAATTTGTTCCGATGTGACGGCCGCTGGCGGCGACAGCGGCGCGAGATCGGAGACCGCGCCGCCATGGCCCGCATAGATGTGGCCGCGTGCCCGGGCGAGGTCGTAGCTCGCTTCCGGCGGCGTGAAGACCTCGTAGCCGTCGCCGCGGATGCGCTCGCGCGACCAGCCGAGCTTATAGGCCACGAGGCGGCCGGCGATCTCCAGATTGGTCAGGTTGAGCAGCTTCGGCCAGTCGCCCCAGCCGACCTCGCGGGAGAGCCAGGCCGGGACCGGCCGCGGCGTCACGCGCTTGGTCTCATCCGTCGCATCGGCCTCGCACCAGGTCGTGTCGATGCCCCAGATCAGCCGCTTCGGCACGCCGACATGCTCCCGGAAGAGCTGCGCCATCTGCACCTGCTCCCAGGGCGTCGCTGCGTTCATCGCGAGATTGACGAAGCGGGCATCGAGGCCGCGCGAAAGGACCTCGGGGTCGAGCAGGCGCATCGTCGAGGTGCCGATCACCGCCGCGTCGAAGCGCCCGGAGCGGACAAGCTGCGGGTACATGAAACGCTGGTTGATATCCATGATCGGCCGCGGCGCCTGCCCGGCATGAACCCGCATGCCGAAGGGATCGAGCACTGCGACGAAGGCGAAGAGCAGGCCGGCGCCAACGGCCGCCGCACCGAGGAACCATCGCGACCACTTGAGCCAGGCCTTCGCCATTCCGGCGTTCTCTCCGAGACTTCACAGAACCAAGCGCGGCCTCCCGGCGAGCCGGCAGCGCGCGGCGCCCTCATCGCACAGGCCAGTGCCTCGTCACAACGCGAAAGGCGCGCCGCATGGTCGCAAGCGGCCAATCATGGCAGAGAGAGCCGATGATGCCAGGCCGCTTCCGCCCTTCGTTGTGCCTATCGCGAGACTTTGCGGCCGCGCTGCTCGCCTGCGCGCTTCTGTCATGCCCGGCGCAGGCGGCGGAAGAGCCGTTGCCGGCATCGTCCGGCATCCAGGATGCGCTGTGCCGCCTGATCGACGACGCGGCGAAGGCGCAATCCGTACCGGCCGCCTTCCTGACCCGTCTGATCTTCCAGGAATCGAGTTTCCGGCCCGGCGTGACCAGCCCGGCCGGCGCGCAGGGCCTTGCGCAGTTCATGCCTGGCACGGCACGCGAGCGCGGCCTCGTCGACCCGTTCGATCCCGAGCAGGCGGTGCCCAAGGCAGCGCATTTCCTGGCCGAACTGCGCGACCGTTTCGGCAACTGGGGCCTTGCCGCGGCTGCCTATAATGGCGGACCCAATCGCGTCGCGGGCTGGCTCGCGGCACGAAAGGCCGGCCAGGCGCGCTTCCTGCCGGCCGAAACCGAGAATTACGTGTTTGCGATCACCGGCAGGACCGCCGAGGACTGGGCCGAGGAAGCGACCGACCGCGCCAATGGTGACGGACGCTCGCCACAGATGCCGCCGGCGACGCGTCACGGCGATCCGCAGGCGAGTTGCGCGCCGACGCTGGTCGCGATCCGGCAGTCGCGCCCCGCCCTTCCGGCGATCGCGGAAGCGCCCTTTGCACCCTGGGGCGTCCAGCTCGCCGGCAATTTCTCGAAGGCGCGGGCATTGGCCACGTTCCAGCGGGCCGGCGCCCGCCATCGCGAGATCATCGCTGCCCTGTCTCCGATGGTGATCGGCACGCGCCTGCGCAGCCGCGGCACACGGGCGTTCTACCGCGTGCGCCTGCCTGCCGCCTCGCGCGCGGAGGCGGCGGCGCTATGCAGACGCATCCAGGCCGATCGCGGCGCCTGCGTCGTCCTGAGAAGCTGAGCTGCAGGCGCTCCCGCTGTTGCTGCGGCGCAACGGGAGAACGCAAAGCGCGAATGCTCCCGCGGTTGTGATGGGCGGCTGATTGCGAGGAACTTTTCGCTCTGACAGGAGATTGAGGAGACGTTGACTTTTCCGTGTCAACTTCGTGCCCAGCGCCACCGATCTCCCGAGGTTTTCACGATGATCCGCTCTCTCCGTCCGGCCCTGCTCGCCGGCCTTGGCCTGCTCGCCCTGGGCTCTGCCGCCCGAGCCGAGATCGACCCTCTCACCCGTCAGCCGCTGGTCCAGTACGTGGATCCGGCCAAGGCCCAGGCCACCGCCATTCCGCGCGAAATCGTCGACTATCCGACGAAGCAGCGGCCCGGCACGATCGTGATCGACTCCACCGAGCGCCGCCTCTATTTCGTGATGTCTGACGGCAAGGCGATGCGCTACGGCGTCGGCGTCGGCCGCCCCGGCTTCGACTGGGCAGGCACCCAGACCATCTCGCGCAAGCAGGAATGGCCGACATGGACGCCGCCGGCCCAGATGCTGAAGCGCCGCCCCGACCTGCCGCGCTTCATGGCGGGCGGGCCGGACAACCCGATGGGCGCCCGCGCGCTCTATCTCGGCTCGACCCTCTACCGCATCCACGGCTCGAACGAGCCGGAAACGATCGGCCAGGCCGTTTCCTCGGGCTGCATCCGCATGCTGAACGAGGACGTGATCGACCTCTACGAGCGCGCCAAGGTCGGCACCCGGGTCGTGGTCGCCCGCTAAGTAGAACGCGGGGTTGGAACGAGGCCGGCGGCGACGCCGGCCTTTTTCGTTGGACCAGCCCGCCCGGCGGCGAACGCTGCCCAGCCCGGAACGACGACCCCATGGCGCTTGCCAGCTTCCTCACCAGCCGGCTGCATCACCTGCTGGACCCATGGCAATCCGCGACGCGCAAGTCGCGGCTGCGGGACTATGCCCTCCAACCCGGCGCCTTTCTGCCGGTCGTCCATATCCATCCCGAGGCGCTCCATTGCTGCGAACATTCGCTCTGTGAGCTCCTGATCGACGACGCGATCCGTTTTCACCGCCGCAACGCCCCACGGACAGGCTTCCGGCGCCGGGGCGTGCCGACGGCCATGCTGCTCGACATGGAACGCTACCCCACCGCCGACAGCTATCTGCGCGCCGTATCGAAGCGTTCGCACGGCAATGTCCCGCGGGCGGCGAAGAAGGCGGCGCGCCTCGGCATCACCTGTGCACCGATCCGCCCCGAGAGCTACGTGGCGAGCATCTCGGCGATCGGAGCCTCCAAGCGCTTTCGCTCGGGCGGGCCGGTGCTGAGCGCGTGGTTCCACGCTAAGGCGGCGACCGCCGATACAGGGGAAGCGCCAGCGCCGCCGCCCTGCCCCACCCATTGGACGATGGCCTGGGGTGCCTTCGTGCAGGAAGAGAGCGGCCCGCGGCTGATTGCCCATCTCTCCCTGAGGCGCGTCGGCGACCTCTGCCGCACGCATGACATCATGTGCCATGGCGACTACCTGCGAGCGGGCGCGATGAAGCTCCTGTTCATCGAAACGACCCGCTGGCTGCTGGACCGTCAGGCACCGGAAACACAGGGCCTGCGCTGGCTGATGTACGGCGCCATGGAACATGGCTCCGCCGGCCTGCATGAGTGGAAGCGGCTGATGTGCTTCGAGCCGGCCAATCTCGTGGTCGAGCGGCCCGTCGCAGCTTTGTGAGTCCGGTCGTCCTGGGCGCAGTTTCGGTGCCGGTCAGCTCGGCATCGCCGGCAGAAACGTGCCCGGCGGCAAAGCAAAGCCTCCGCTCTTCGCCCTATCGCCTGTCGCGCGACAAGCCCTTCTCGGCCAGCGCCGCGACATAGGCGCGCATCTTCTCCTCGCCCTGCTCGCCGAGCTCGCGCAGATAGTCCCAAGCGTAGATGCCGGTCTCGTGCATGTCGTCAAAGCCGAGCCTGACCGCGTAATGGCCGACCGGCTCGACAGTGAGGATTTCGACTGCGGCCTTTCCGGGCACGATCGTCTTCTGGCTGGGATGGTGGCCCTGGACCTCCGCCGAGGGGCTTTCGACGCGCAGAAGTTCTGCCGGCAAGGCGAAGCTCGCGCCGTCTTCGAAGGCGACATGTAAAGTCCGGCGGTCCCTGGAGAGGCGCAGTTCGGTCGGCCAATGTGACATGAGCGGTGTTGGTCCTCGCAAGGTTGTGACCGGTTGGATCCTCGATCCTTCATCGCATAGGATTGATCCGAAAAGCGGAATCCACTTTCGGTCCGATGCTGGCGCTTGACCTTCGCGGGGGCAGTGCCAATGTCATGGTATAGCAATGTGAAGGCGTGCCCGCATCCTGCGCGGACCAGCCGCCCCACAGTGTGGGAACGTGAGGCAGACGTGCTGCTCGACGACATGAAGCCGCTGACGCGGCAGCCTTTGGTCGATCCGTTCGGCCGCAAGATCTCCTATCTGCGCATCTCGGTGACGGATCGCTGCGATTTCCGCTGCGTCTATTGCATGTCCGAGGACATGCAATTCCTGCCGCGCAAGGAGCTGCTGACGCTGGAAGAGCTCGACCGGATCGCCAGCGCCTTCGTCGCGCGCGGGACCCGCAAATTGCGCCTGACCGGTGGCGAGCCCCTGGTGCGCCGCGACATCATGAGCCTGTTCCGCTCGCTCTCGCGCCATCTCACCTCGGGCGCGCTGGACGAATTGACGCTGACCACCAACGGCTCGCTGCTGCATCGCTATGCTGCCGAAATGGCAGGCTATGGCGTGCGCCGGATCAATGTCTCGATCGACACGCTCGACCCCGACAAGTTCCGCGCGATCACCCGCCGGGGCGACCTGAACGTCGTGCTTGCCGGCATCGAGGCCGCACGCAAGGCCGGCATGCGGGTCAAGATCAACGCGGTCGCGCTGAAGGGCGTGAACGACGACGAGATCGAGCATCTGATGCTGTGGTCGCACGGGCTCGGTATGGACCTGACCCTGATCGAGGTCATGCCGATGGGCGAGATCGAGGCCGGCCGCGTCGACCAGTACCTGCCGCTTTCGGTCGTGCGCGGGCGGCTGATGGACAAGTACACGCTCGTGGACGATCCCTATCGCACCGGCGGACCGGCGCGATATGTCCGCGTCAAGGAGACGGGCGGGCTCGTCGGCTTCATCACGCCGCTGACCCATAATTTCTGCGAAAGCTGCAACCGCGTGCGCCTGACCTGCACCGGAACGCTCTATATGTGCCTCGGCCAGGAGGACGCCGCCGATCTGCGCGCACCGGTCCGGGCCTCGCAGGACGACGCCCTGCTCTTCCGCGCCATGGACGAGGCGATCGCGCGCAAGCCGAAGGGGCACGATTTCATCATCGACCGCCGCCATAACGGGCCTGCGGTCAGCCGGCACATGAGCGTGACCGGCGGCTGAACCTGCCGGAGCGACCGCCCTTTGCTTGACCCTTCGGCCGAATGCGGTCACCGTCCCCGTGACGGGTGGAGTTGCATGCGGTCACAGTTCAAGGCGATGGGCCGCCGGATCAAGGCGGCCGTGAGTGCGATCGACGGCGCCGTCAGGCAGACGCACGCGGCCCGGCTTGCCATCATGGCCATGCGGCTGCGACGTGCCCTGCCCCTCATCGCCATGATGCTCTTCGCGACGTTGCTGTTCTGCCTGTTCCTGGCGTGGTCCTCGGCGCGCAGTGTCTTTCTCGTGCTCTTGCCGGCCTCCCGGACCGGGCTCGTGGCCGGCATCGCGGCAACCATCGCAGGGATTGCGGTGCTCGAACTCTGCGCGGCCTTCGCCATCCTGATGATGACCGCGGTCCTGCAACTTGCCTACGATACCGGGCGTCATTGCGTCCTGGCCCTGCTGGGGATCGCGAGCGCGATCGGGCTGGCGTTGATGGCCTCGCACCTCGCTTCCGAGGGAATTCCAGCTCTTGCGGGCGCAACCCTGCCGATCCTCGGCCTCTGCGGGCTGCTGACGCTGACGATCTGGTTCAAGCGCGCCTATCTGCGCCCGGCCTATCCCGGCTTCCGCGATTTCTGGGCCGATATCGTCGATGCCCGCCATTTCCTGATGCGAGCCGCCCATGGCGAATGACGACGGCGCAGCCTTGCGGGCTGTGCGGATGAGCGCCGCGCCGACCGCGCATCATCTCGCCGAGGCGGTCAAGGCCGGACATCACGGTGCCGGCGACGCCGTCGAGAACCAGCCGCCCGCCCACGCGACGATGCTCTCCCAGACCGAGCAGACGCTCATCGCCCGGGCGCGCGAGCATTTCGCCATGCTGCGGCAGGAAGCGGCGGCAAGCCTCAACGCCATCCAGGCCGAGATCGTCAGCCGGCGCGAATTGTTCACACAGCAGCGTTTCGAAGGCCGCGTGAGCGGCGTCGAGGCGACGATGCGCGCGATGCTGAACAAGCATGGCGGCGAGCTGGAGCAGCGCGTCTACGATGCGCTCCGGGCCAAGCGCGAATACGCCTTCTTCAATTACGAGAACAAGCGCCGGGCCGATCCCAAACTCGACAAGTGGCAGTTCATCCTGTTCTTCCTGGTCGTGCCGCTGGTGATCGAAAGCCTGCTCAACGGCAATTTCTTCGCCGAGGCCAGCGATTTCGGCCTGGTCGGCGGCGCGGCGACTGCCGTGATCATCTCGGCGCTGAACGTCGCGCTCGGCTTTTTCATGGGCGTTGGCCCCGCGCGCTATTGCCAGCATGTGAAGAGTTCGCACCTGTTCTGGGCGCTGCCGGCCTATGCCGGGATGATCGGGCTGATCGTGCTGTTCAACCTCGCGGTCGGGCACTACCGGGAGATGCTGATCGCCAACCCGGATGCGCGCTCCTTCCAGGTGATGCCGCGGATGATGGAGAACCCGTTCGCGATCTACGACATCAAATCGGTCGCTCTCGTCATCATCGGCTGCCTTGTCGCCTTCGTTTCGGCCAGCAAGGGCTACACCGCCTTCGGCACCTATCCCGGCCATGCCACCGCCTATAAGCGCTGGCGCCAGCGCTGGAGCGCGGTCGAGGAGGAGCGGCGCCGGCTGGACGCCGAGCTTCTGCCGGAGCTGGAAGCGATCCGGACCCAGGTCGATGGCTTCCGTGAGGATTGCCGCGACGAGCTCGGCAAGCTGCAGGGTGTGAAAGCCTCGGCCGAGAAGGCGCGCGACCTCTATCTCTCACGGCTTGGACAACTGCGCGCCGCCAAGGACGCGGCGATGATGCAATATCGCGAGGCCAATCTCCGGGTCCGCACCGATCTCGCCCCGGCCTATTTCACGCAATCGCTCAACCTGGCGGAGATAGACCAACCGGCGGAGCTGCCGGAATATGTTGCCGCCCGGCGCCAGATCGACGATTTCGAGCAACAGCTCACAAGCATGCCCGCGCTGATCGAGGCCAAGCTCAAGGATCGGCTGGTGCTGCTGCGCGGTGTCGACCTTGCCGGCGAGATCGAGCAGGTGAAGCTCAAGGCCGTTCAGGCCGGGCGCGAAGCCTTCGATCAGGATGAAGCGGCCCAGAAACAGGCGGCGGAGGATTTCGCCGCAATGCCGCGTTAAAGGTCGGAGCATGAAGACCGAGAACTGGGCGATCGTCGCCTCCGTACTCGCCGGGCTTGGCCTCGTCGGCTTCTTCGCGGCGCCTTCCCTGCTGCGCGGCCCGCCACGCGACCAGGAGACCCTGTGCCCGAAGACCGGGCCCGTCGGGCACACGCTGATCCTCGTGGACAAAAGCGACCCGTGGAGCGAAGTGCAGGCGAAGCGGCTGAAGGCGCTGGTGAAGCAGGTCGGCGACGAACTGCCGACCGACCGGATGCTGTCGATCTACGTGTTCAACGACGTGTTCGAGCCCGGCTTCCCGTCTCTGGTCTCGCTCTGCAATCCCGGCAAGACCGCGAGCGAGCTGATCGGCAACCCGCGCCGCGAATACGTCAAATGGGTCGAAAAATTCGGCCGCCCGCTGGACGATGCGCTGACCGTGCTGACCCAGCCCGGTAAGGGCAATCAGTCGCCGATCGTCGAGGCGATCGGCGATGTCGCCTCACGGCGCGAGAACCGCGTCCCGACCGGAGACCGCAAGATCATGCTGGTCTCCGACATGCTGCAGAACTCGACCCAGTTCACGATGTTCGGCAATGGCAGCGGGGCGCGCGATCCCGAACGCCTGCGGCGGCTGCTCGGCAAGGTCTGGCAGGATCCGGGGGTAGCGGGCTGGGAGCTGAGCGTCCATCAGGTCCAGGGCGTCTACGACGCCGCGCGGCTCGAACAGGCAGCGACGCTTTGGAAGGACGCCTTCCAGAAGCTGGCGGTCAGCGTGAGCTGGGATCGCTTGTAAGGCAGCGCTGTCATCCCGTGTCTGCGCAGCGGCATTCACATGCCGCAGCGCGCACGGGACGACGGGTGGTTCCGGATCAGAGGGTCAGGCGCGATACCTCAAAGCCGGTAAGCCATCCGAACGCCGCCCCAATGTCGGCCGCGGATGCGCAACGGTGCGTTGACCTCGCTCAGCAACTCAGCCCGGCCATCCTCGTGTTCGTGCCGGCTGAGCTGGATGAGGAAGGGACGGATGGAACGTCCAGCGCTCAGGCCCACGCGGCTGTCGACGATCCGCCGGTTGCGGGCATGAGACGCGTTCCAGACGGGATCGTCGGGGCGCGGTGGCCGGGACCAGGCAGCGTGATGAACCGGCACATACCCGTTGCGGTCGGTCGGCAGGGCAAGCACCAGCCGCTGGTCGGAGCCCAGCGCGCCGGCGAGCAGCGGCGGCAGCAGAGTCTCAAGCGCCGGCAAGCTCGGACTCAGATATTGCCGCGGCTCGCTTTCGGGCACCGGTACGTAGCGAAGGTCGAACAGATCGTGCTCGGAGAGCAGCCCGCGATCGATGGCCTCTTCCATCGCGGCGGCGATCTCGCGGGCGAAATCCTGGGCACGCTCGATCAGCGGGCGCCAGGAGCGCTCGATTTCCTCGATCATGCCCGCTAGCTCGCCGCAGCCGGCTGCAGCGTCTCCAGCGAAGGCGAGATGAAGACCATGCTCGCTGATATCCGTCATGCGGCAAGCCAGCGGCGGCAGGCCTTCGATCGTGACCACGCCCGCGCCGCCGACGGGCAAGCGGGCCTGATGCGAGGCGGCCAGCAAGGCTCCACCCCGGCCGAGGTCGAGGAGGGGGCCGGACATATCGGCACTGTCGACGACGAGATGGGCGCTGCGCGCCGTCGGGAAACGGTCGAAGCGGCGCCTGTCGGCGAAAGCCGAATGGCGCAGCACGGGCTTGAAGCGCCGAAGCATGTTGCCGACCAGACGGCTGCCCTTCTGCGTGGCCCGGCGGGCGCGCTCGTTCTCCGCGACCGTTTCATGCGCGATGCGGTCGATCTCGTCGGCGCGGCGCGCGACGCCCTCGACGAAGAGGGCGGCCTCCTGCGCGCTGCGTGAGAGTTCCGCAGTGGAACTCGCCTGTTCCTGCGACGCGCGCCCGATCGTCGCCATGATCGGGTTGACGTCCCGCACGATCTGCAAGGTGTCCTTGACGATGCCGGTCGAGTTCTGGGCAGCGCGGGTCAGACGGTCGACGCGCGCACGGATATGGCCGACCGCGTCGCTGACTTCCACGGCCAGGGACTTCACCTCGTGCGCGACGACGCCGAAGCCGCGCCCCGCCTCGCCGGCGCGAGCGGCCTCGATCGCCGCGTTGAGCGCCAGGAGATTGGTCTGGCGCGCGATCTCGGCGATCGAATCGACGATGCCGCGAATTTCCCCGGTCGCCTCGGCCAGGCCGTCCAGCATCAGTGCGGCCTCGCCGGCCCGCGAGACCGCGGCGTCGAGCTTGTCGCGGACATCGACCATCGCGCCATCGACCTGCTCGGCCGCCTGAGAGACCTGCTGGGTCGCCACAGCAAGAGCGGAGGCGTTCTCGCTTGCGGCCCCGACGGCCATGCGCATGCTGCCGGCATTCTCGAGGATGGTGCGCGAACCGCTCTCCGAATCGGCCGAGCGCTGCTCGACCTCACCTAGTTCCTTCGTCAGGCGCCGCATCGCGAGCAGGATGTCGCGCTCGATATCATTGACCGCGTCGTGCGCGGACGCGTCATAGGGCAGCACGGTCACCTGACGGGACGCTGCGTCCTCGACCGGCAGCGGCGCCGCGGGGATGTCTTCCACCGTATGTCGGGCGCCCAGCCAGCGTCGAATCCTGCCCTTCATCCCCTACCCAGTCTCACCATAGGTCAAGCTCGCGTCCGGTTATGGTCCCGGCCCGTTAACAAAAGCTTCCACGCCGCCGCGCGACGCCCTTGCCGGAGACGCATTGGACCCTCGCCGCCGACCCCTGTATGGCTGGGATTCATAAGACACCGGGACAGGCAGCCATGAGCCGGCACAGCCATGAGCCAGCACAGCGATGAGCCAGCACAGCTATGACGTCATCGTCGCCGGCGTCGGCGCCATGGGGTCGGCCTCGTGCTGGCATCTGGCGCAGCGCGGGCTCAAGGTGCTCGGGCTCGAACGCTTCGACCTCGGCCATGCGATGGGATCGTCCCATGGCCTGACCAGGATCATCCGCCTCGCCTATTTCGAAGGCTCGCACTACGTGCCGATCGTCAAGCGCGCGCACGAACTCTGGGCACAGACCGGCGAGCAGGCCGGCATGAAACTGCTCCATGTCACGGGCTCGCTCGACCTCGCGCCGAAAGGCGGCGGGCCAGTCGAATCCTCGCTGCAGTCCTGCCTCGACCACGGGCTGACGCATGAAGTGCTCGAAGGCAGCGAAGTCACGCGGCGCTTCCCCGCCTTCCAGCTCCCGGAAGGGCATATCGGGCTGTGGCAGCCGGATGGCGGCTTCGTCGCCTCGGAAAAGGCGATCTATGCCCATGTCGGGCTCGCGCAATCGCACGGCGCCGAAATTCGCACCAATGAGCCGATGCTGGACTGGACCCCGACTGCGCAGGGCGGCGTGATCGTCCGCACCGAACGCGGGACCTATTCGGCCGGGCGGCTCGTGATCACCTCCGGCGGCTGGATCGCCGACGCCGTGCCGACGCTGAAGGAACGGGTCAGCACGGTGAAGCAGGCAATCGGCTGGTTCACCACGCGCCGGCCGGAACTGTTCCGCGAGGGCGCCTTCCCGGTCTTCATCCTCAGCGCCGATGAAGGCACGTTCTATGGCTTTCCGCTCTACGAGCATCCCGGCTTCAAGCTCGGAGGTCCTCATTTCGGCCGTGAGCCGATCGACCCTCACGATCAGGACCGTACGCCAAGCGAGAACCAGATCAGGCTGATCCGCGAATGCCTGGCCCGCTACATCCCCGACGCTGCCGGCGAGCCGTTGACTGTGAAGGGCTGTATCTACACGGTCTCGCCGGACGAGGACTTCATCATAGACACGGTCCCGGGCGTGCCGCAGGCCGTCTTCGCCTCGGCCTGTTCGGGCCATGGCTTCAAGTTCGCGAGCGCGATCGGTGAGATCCTCGCCGATCTGTCGACCAGCGGGCAGTCCCCCTTCGACCTGAAACCGTTCTCGCTGTCGCGTCTGCCGGCCTGAAGTCTCCCGAACTGGATACCAACCCTTGGCCAGCGCAGCCGAAAACCGCCGCGGCATCATCTTCATGCTCGTGGCGATGTCGCTTTTCGTGATCAACGACGTGTTCATGAAGCTCTCGCGCGAGGTCTACCCGGCCGGGCAGGCGATCGCGCTCAGAACCGGCTTTGCGGTCGTGGTCGGTTTCGCGCTCGTCCTGGCCGCCCGCGAAGGCCGCCACCTGCGCATGGCGTTCCGCCCCCGGGTGCTGCAACGCGGCATGCTGGAAGCCGTCAACGCCCTGACCTTCGGCTGGTCGCTCGGACTGATGCCGCTCGCCAATCTGACCGCGATCAACATGGCGTCTCCGCTGCTGATCGTGGCGCTGGCGGTGCTCCTGCGGATCGAGACCGTCGGCTGGCGGCGGGCCGTCGCCCTCGCAGTCGGTTTCGTCGGCGTGCTGTTCGTGGTGCGCCCGGGCGCCGAATCCTTCAACGCGGCCGCCATCGTCGCCGTGTTCAGCACTTTCCTCGTCGCCGCCCGGGACCTGACCACCCGCACGATCGGGGAGGACGTGCCCTCGACCGTGGTGTCGCTGACCACGACCGTCCTGGTCGGTCTCGTCGCCGTCGCCTATGGCTTCACCGAAACCTGGCTACCGGTCTGGCGCGTGGAAACCGTCTATGTCGCCCTCGCCGCCGTGCTGGTCACGGTCGGCACCTTCTTCATCATCAGCGCCTTCCGGCGCACCGATGTCGGGGTGATCTCGCAATACCGCTACGCCATCATCGTCTTCGCGACGGTGCTGGGCTACGTCGTCTGGGGCGATGTGCCGGATCTCTTCGCCGCGATCGGCGTCGCGCTCATCGTCGGCAGCGGACTCTACACCATGCATCGCCAGCGCGTGCGGCCGGATTCCAATCTGAAGCTCACCCGGAAGCCGGCAGCATGATGACAGCCGCGATCAAGCCGACGCTCGCGATTCTCGTCGCAATCTCGGCGCTGCAGCCGATCGCGCTCAACCTGCTCGCTCCCGCGACGCCGGCGCTCGCCCGGCATTTCGCCTCGAACTACGCGACGATCCAGCTCACGCTGACACTGTTCCTGGTCGCGGTCGCCGTGACGCAGCTCATCATCGGGCCGCTGTCGGACCGCTTCGGGCGGCGCCCCTGCGTCAACGCCGGCGCCGCCCTGTTCGTGCTGGGTTCGGTGCTGGGCGCACTCGCCCCCACGACGCATGTCCTGCTGATCGCGCGCGTGCTGGAAGGCGCCGGCGGCGGCGCGGTCTTCGCGCTGTCGCGCGCCATCATCCGCGACACGGCCGATCGCGACCACGCCGCGAGCCAGATCGCCACCGTCACCATGGTGATGGTGGTGGCGCCGATGATCGCACCCTGGCTCGGCGGCCAGATCGAGACGGCGCTGGGCTGGCGCGCGATCTTCTGGTTCATGACGCTGTTCGGTGCCGTGGTGCTGGCCTTCACCCTCGCCCGCCTGCCCGAGACGGCACCCAATCTCGGCCGTCAGAGTTCCCTCCTCGGCGTCTTCCGCGTCTTTCCGGAGCTCGTGCGCAACCGCGAGTTCATGCTGAACGTGGTGGCGGGATCATCGGCCTCCTCGGCCTTCTTCGTCTTCATCGCTGCGACGCCCTATATCGTCGTGGAGACGATGGGGCGCGGCTCGGACGTCTACGGCACCTATTTCATCCTGAACGCGCTCGGCTACATGGTCGGTAATTTCGCGATGTCACGGCTGGCCGTGCGGGTCGGCACGCAGACGATGGTGCGCCGTGGCCTCGTGATTTCTTTTGTCGGAACCGCCGTGGCGATGGCCCTCTCGTTCACGCCCTGGTGGTCGCCATTGGCGCTGTTCCTGCCGCTGGCCGTGAACGCGATCGGCAACGGCATGACCATCCCCGGCGCGACGGCAGAGGCGCTTTCGGCCCGCCCGGAACTGGCGGGCTCGGCCGCGGGGCTATTGGGCGCGACGCAGCTCGGCTTCAGCGCGGCGCTGACCGTGCTGATCAGCTGGCTCGTGACGATCTGGCCGCAATCGATGAACCTGCTGATCTGGCTGCTGACGACGGCGGGGCTCGCCGCCGTCTGGTTCGTGCGCCCGCGGCCCGGTCGCTAGAGTTGGACCCGACCAGCCGCGTCCCTCAGCCTTCGAGGCGAGCGATCAGGCTGGAGGTGTCCCAGCGCTTGCCGCCCATCTTCTGGACCTCGGCATAGAACTGGTCGACCAGCGCGGTGACGGGCAGCTGCGCGCCATTGCGGCGAGCCTCGTCGAGGACGATGCCGAGATCCTTGCGCATCCAGTCGACGGCGAAGCCGAAATCGAACTTGTTCTGGTTCATCGTCTTGCCGCGGTTCTCCATCTGCCAGGAGCCGGCGGCGCCCTTCGAGATGACCTCCAGCATGGCCTCGACATCGAGCCCGGCGCGCTTGGCGAAATGGACGCCCTCGGACAAGCCCTGGACGAGGCCGGCGATGCAGATCTGGTTGACCATCTTGGTGAGCTGGCCGGAGCCGGCGGGGCCCATCAGCTTGCACATGCGCGCGAAGCTCGCGATCACCGGCTCGACGCCGGCATAGGTCTCAGGCTCGCCGCCGCACATCACGGTCAGCACGCCGTTCTCGGCGCCGGCCTGCCCGCCGGAGACAGGCGCATCGACGAAGCCGAAGCCGCCCTGCTTAGCGGCCTCGTAAAGCTCCCGCGCGACATTGGCGGAAGCCGTGGTGTGATCGACGAAGACCGCACCCTTCTCCATGCCGGCGAAGGCGCCGTTGTCGCCGATTGTCACGGCGCGCAGGTCGTCGTCGTTGCCGACGCAGCAGAACACGATCTCCTGCCCCTTCGCGGCATCGGCCGGGGTCGGCGCCGAGACGCCGGCGTGGCGGGAGACCCATTCCTGGGCCTTGGTCGGGTTGCGGTTGTAGACGGTGACCTCATGACCCTTGGCCTTGAGATGGCCGGCCATGGGGAACCCCATCACGCCGAGACCGATGAATGCGACTTTGGCCATGCCGAGCTCCCGCTGTTCTTCGAAGATCGTCACGCTTTAGCGCGCGCTTGCCGGTCGGGGAAGGCGATTGCGCGCCAGTCGCCCATGCGGCTTTTCCCTTGCGGCCCCAAGGCCGGCGGCTTAGCTCCGATCCATGACGATATCGAACGACGACGAACTGCAGGCGCTCAAGGAGATCGGCGGGATCGTGGCCCGCACGCTCGCTACCATGGGCAAGGCGCTGGAGCCCGGCATGACCACGGCCGAACTCGACGCGATCGGCCGCGACTATCTCGAACGCCATGGCGCGCGCCCTGCCCCGGAGCTCGCCTATGATTTTCCCGGCGCGACCTGCATCAGCGTCAACGAGGAGATCGCCCACGGCATTCCCGGCCAACGGCGCATCTTGGCCGGCGATCTCGTCAATATCGACGTCTCCGCCGAGAAGAACGGCTTCTTCGCCGATACGGGTGCGTCCTTCGCCGTGCCGCCGGTCCGGCCGAAGCTGGAGCAGCTCTGTCGCGACGGCCGGCGCGCGCTCTGGGCCGGCATCGGGCAGGTCGGCGCCGGCAAGCCATTGGCCGGGATCGGCCAGGCCGTCGGGCGCTTCGCCGACAAGAACGGCTATACGCTGGTGCGCAATCTCGCGAGTCACGGCGTCGGCCGCTCGCTCCATGAGGAGCCGACGGAGATCGCGACCTGGCCGGATCGCAAAGAGCGGCGGACCATGACGAACGGCCTCGTCTTCACGGTCGAGCCGTTCCTGTCGCTCGGCGCGGATTGGGCCGAAAATGCCGACGGAGATCGCTGGACACTCTACAGCGACCCGTCCGCCCCCACCGTCCAGTACGAGCACACCGTCGTCGCGACGCCGCGCGGCGCGGTGGTGCTGACATTGCCGGGCTGACCCGCCTCAGCGCAGCACCATGTGCCGGCTCAGCCTGATCTCCAGCTTGTCCCAGATGCGGCGGATGATCTCGACGAGCACCAGGTAGATCAGCGCGGCATAAAGATAGATCGTGAGGTCGAAGGAACGGGCGAAGGCGAGCCGCGTCGCCCCCATCAGGTCGAACAGCGTCACCAGCGAGACGATCGCGCTCGACTTGATCATCACGATCAATTCGTTGCCGAGCGGGCGCAGCGCCAGGATCATAGCCTGCGGCAGCACGACGAGGCGCAAGGTCGCCCAGCGATGCAGGCCGAGCGAGAGCGCCCCTTCGAACTGCCCACGCGGGACCGACTGGATGGCGCCGCGCAGGATCTCGGCCTGATAGGCGGCCGTGTTGATCGTGAAGGTGAAGGCCGCGCAGTAGAACGGCTCGCGGAAAAACCACCACAGGCCGGTATCCTGCCAGAACTCGCGAAACTGGCCGAGGCCGTAATAGACGAGGAAGAGCTGGCAGAGCAGCGGCGTGCCGCGCAGGAAGGTGGTGTAGCCGCTGACGGCCATCCGCGCCCAGCGCGGGCCATAGAGCCTGACGATGGCGAGGCCGAGCGCCAGCACAAAACCGATGGCGACCGAGACCGCCACGAGCTCGAAGGTGACCCAGAGGCCGCTCGCCATGCGGCAGCCGTAGTTCTGCAGGACCTCGCTGCCGACGAGATAACCGGGATACTCGCACCAGTTCATCGCGTCGCTCCGCCGAACGCGGCCTGGCCGCGATTGGTGCGCTGCTCCAGCTTCTCGATGCCCCAGGCGGAGATCAGCGAAAAGAAGAAATACAGCAGCATCGCCGCGCCGAAGAACAGGAACGGCTCCTTGGTCACGACATTGGCCCGCGTCGCGATGAACATGATGTCCTGGAGCGTGATCACCGAGATGAGCGAGGTCTCCTTCAGCAGTACCATCCAGTTATTGCCGAGGCCGGGCAGCGCCACGCGGATCAGTTGCGGGAACACGACGAGCCGGAAGGCGTGCGCCTTCGACAGGCCCAGCGCCGAAGCCGCCTCGCGCTGGCCCTTCTGGATCGAGTTCAGCGCGCCGACCCAGACCTCGCTGGAGAAGGCTGCGAGCACGAGGCCGAGCGCGACCATGCCGGCGACGAAGGGCGGTATCGAGAAGCCGGTCCAGACCTTCTGCACCAGCACCTGGATGCCGAAATAGATGATGTAGAGCGTCAGAAGCTCGGGCACGCCACGGAAGACGGTGGTGTAGATCGTCGCCAGCGCCCGCAGGATCACAGAGTCGGAGCGCTTCAACAGCGCGATGACGAGGCCGAGCGCCAAGCCGAAAGGCAGGGTCGCGAGCGCGACCGAGATGGTGTTGGCGGCGCCTTGCAGCAGGGCCAGGCCCCAGCCGCCGGCCCCAAAGCCAAGCAGAGCGAATTTGTCGAACATGGGAGGGCCGGCGCGCGAGGAACTGAAGCCCGCCGGCCCGATGCGGCCGGCGGGTGATCATCGTCGGATGTCAGATCACTCGTACTTGAACCACTTTTCCTCGAGCTTCTTGTGCGAGCCGTCGGCCATGGTCTCGGCGATGGCCTTGGTGATCATGTCCTTCAGGGCGGTGTCCGCCTTGCGGACCGCACCGGCGACACCGGGGCCGTGGATGGCGTCGTCGCGCTTCACCTCGGCGATCTTACTGCAGCAATCCTTGCCCTTCCCCTTGAGGAAATCGGCAAGCGCGAGCGCGTCGGCGACGATGTAGTCGAGACGGCCGTTGAGCAGATCGAGATTGGCCTCCTCCTGGGTCGGGTAGAGGCGTGCGGTCGAGTCCTTGTAGAACTTCTCGACGTAGTTGGCGTGGATCGTCGAGCCCTGCGCGCCGATCGACTTGCCCTTGAGGGCGGCCGGAGAGATGTCGTCCGACTTGGTGTTCTTCGGGCCGATCATCCAGATCGGGGTCTTGCTGTAGACCGAGGTGAAATCGACCTGCTTCTTGCGCTCGTCGGTCGCGTTCATGCCGGCGAAGATAACGTCGTATTTGTTGGCCTGCAGCGCCGGGATGATGCCGTCCCAGTCCTGCACGACCCAGGTGCATTTCACCTTCATCTTCTCGCAGAGCAGGTTGCCGTAGTCGATCTCGAAGCCCTCGAGCTCCTTCTTCGCATTCAGGTTGTTGTAGGGCGGATAGGCGCCTTCCGTGCCGATCCGGATCTCCTTCCACTCCTTGGCCTGGGCGAGCGCCCCCGTCGCGCCGGCAACCGTCAACGCCGCCGCCGCGATGAAACGAACGAAACTCTTCATGGAACCTCCGCAGATTCAGCCGGCCGGTCTTGCTGTTGTCCCGGTCCGGTTCTGTCGCGACAGATTGGGCGCAGTTTCGTGCTGCTCGCAAGAGGGAGTTCTGTAGCTTTTAGCGGCTTGCACGCCCAAACGCGCGGCGGCCGGGCTCAGCGGCGGGCGTCGAGCACCGCGACGATCCAGATCCCGAGGCCGCCCAGAGCGAGCGCCGCGCCGACCCAGCCGGTCGAGGTCCAGCCGTAGCCGGCGGCGATCGCCATGCCGCCGAGCCAGGGGCCGAGCGCGTTGGCGGTGTTGAAGGCGCTGTGGTTGAGCGCCGCGGCGAGCGTCTGCGCGTCGTCGGCGACATCCATCAGGCGCGTCTGCAACATGGCGCCGAGCCCGCCGCCGCTGCCGATCATGAAGATGACCAGCGAAACCGCCCAGATATTGTCGGCGGCGAAGGGAAAGGCCGCCAGCCAGAAGGCGCTCCAGAGCAACATGCCGGCCGTGGCGGGTACGAGCGCGCGATCGGCGGCCCAGCCGGCGACGAGCGTGCCGATCGTCAAGCCCAGCCCGAAGATCGCGAGCACGACCGGAACGAACGTAGGCGAGACCCCGGTGACCGCCATCAGCGTCGAGGCGACATAGGTATAGACCGCGAAAAGGCCGCCGAAGCCGATCGCACCTGTCGCCAGCGTCAGCCAGACCTGCCGGCGCTTCAAGGCGCCCAGCTCCCGCAGAGGGCTCGCTCCCGGCTGGACGGTGTCGCGTGGCGCGAACACAGCGATAAGGGCGACGGTCAGCAGGGCGAGGCCCGCGACGATCGCGAAGCCCGTGCGCCAGCCCAGCACCTGCCCCATCCAGCTCGCGGCGGGGACGCCGAGGATGGTCGCGATCGTCAGGCCGAGCATGACGCGCGCCACCGATTGCGCCCGGCGATTCGGCGCCGAGAGCGAGGCCGCGACCAGCGCCGCGACGCCGAAATAGGCGCCATGCGGCAAGCCGCTCAGGAAGCGGAAGGCCAACATCCAGTGATAATTCGGGGCCAGCGCACTCAGGGCATTGCCGAGCGCGAAGACGCCCATCAGCCCGATCAGCAGCGTCCGGCGCGAGATGCGCGCCGCCAAAACGGCGATCAACGGCGCACCGACCACGACGCCAAGCGCGTAGATGCTGATGACATGACCCGCCGTCGGCTCGTCGATTCCAAGGCCGGCCGAGAAATAGGGCAGCAGGCTCATCGTCGCGAATTCGGTGGTGCCGATCGCGAAACCGCCCATGGCAAGCGCGAACAGCACGAGCCCTGCCGAGACAGGCGCACGGGCGGGCAAAGATGCATCGAGGCTGCGATCATTCGCGGCGAGCGTCATGGCGGGCTTTCACGGAGGTCGACACAATGCTGCGCCGCAACATAAAATAGCCATGCGACATCGAGCGATCAACGCCGGACATGATGACATTTCATGCATCCGACGCATATCGTTTGGCTGCCGAGCGTCGCGCGCCGAATGCGCTATAAGGCGTCTTCCCAGACAGGCGAGAGCGACGTGATACCCTGGACCACACTTGATACCGCAGCCTTGCCGGATGGCAGCGGCGATCTTCGGCTGAAGCAGCGGGGCACCGAATTCTCGATCATGCTCGGCAGCAACGAGCTGATGAACAGCCGGCTCAGCGGCTCGGAGGAGGCGCTGGCGACGCTGGTCTGCGACAGACTGGCGGGGCGGCAGCGGCCCAGCATCCTGATCGGAGGTCTGGGGATGGGCTTCACGCTGAGGGCCGCGCTCGCCAGCCTGCCAGATGATGCGCAGGTCGAGGTGGCCGAACTCATCCCCGCCGTGGTCGCCTGGGCGCGGGGCCAGATGGAAGCGGTCTTCGCCGGCTCTCTCGACGACACCCGCGTGCGAATCAACGTCACCGACGTCGCCGCGGCGATCGCCGACTGCAAAGGGCGCCACGACGCCATCCTGCTCGATGTCGACAATGGCCCGGAGGGGCTGACCGTCGCCGGCAACGACCAGCTCTACGGCGCGGCGGGGCTACTCGCCGCCAAGGCTGCGTTGCGGCCCGGCGGCATTCTGGCGGTCTGGTCCTCGGGCCCGGACCATTGCTTCACGCGGCGTTTGCGCCAGGCCGGCTTCGCCACCGAAGAGGTGACCGCACGCGCCCGCCGCACCGGCGGCGGCGCGCGGCATGTGATCTGGCTGGCGAGGCGGCCCTGAGAGCGGCACCGACACCCTCAGTTGACGAGGCAAAAAACC
The DNA here is from genome assembly GCA_004144595.1 of Hyphomicrobiales bacterium. Classification (GTDB taxonomy): domain Bacteria; phylum Pseudomonadota; class Alphaproteobacteria; order Rhizobiales; family Beijerinckiaceae; genus Allobosea. The sequence goes on along the minus strand of SEEM01000016.1, from coordinate 42,416 downwards.
TCACAGGGCGCTGCCGTCACCGCCGTAGCGAAATCCGAGATCGCCTTCTGCGCTTCCGGCTTCAGGGACGGGCGAGCCGCCTGGAGCGCGGACACGAGCGCGTTGCGGTCCGGCGGAGCCAGGGAGGAAGCAATGCCGGCGGCATTCTCGGCGAAGGCCTGCGCGATCAACTGGCGATTCGCATCGCGCAGCTCGGGGCTGCGCAGCGCCAGAACCGATCCGACGACGATCTCCTGCAGGCCGAGCCGCATCTCCCGCAGCCCTCTGGCGCGATCCTCGGTCTTGTCCTGATCCTTCAGCCTGGCCGCGAAATCATTGATCGCCGACAGGGCGCCGCCTGCTGCCTGGAGCAGGAAGACGCGCGTCCGTGTCAGTTCATCCTGAAACTCGATGGCGTTCGCCGACGGGTCCGGAGCCTTCCGGCCGGGTTGCGGCGAGAACAATGCATAAGCCTGGAGGATGCTGGTCTGCTTCTTCACGAATTCGAGCAGCGTCTGCAGGTCGTCGGCGGCGTAGGGCGGCTTGCCGAGGATGGCAGGCGCGTTCCAGATATCGGCCAGAACCTTGCCATCGACGGGGTCGGACAGGCGCGGCAGGCTGGGCTTGCCGTCATACAGCTTGAACAACGATTCGACCGAGGCATAGGCCGCATCCATATAGGCCTTTCCGTTGGCCGGCACGTCGGCACGGGCGGCGGGGGCCAGCAGGCAGAGCCCGCCCAGCGCGGCGACCCGCGCGATCGATCGAATCCGAATCATGGTCTTCCTTTTCCCGCGGCGCGCGCCTCGGCCAACAGGCAGAGCTCGGTGAACAGCACCTGCGCCGCGCACTGCGCCGTATTGCTGGTCGCGTCATATTGCGGGGCGACTTCTACGACATCTGCGGCAACGATGTCGCGTCCCTTGAGAGCCCGCAGGATCGCCAGCGCCTCGCGCGGGCTCAAGCCGCCGACTTCCGGCGTTCCCGTGCCCGGCGCGAAGCCCGGATCGAGCGAATCGACGTCGAAGGAAACATAGGTCGGCCCGTCGCCGATCACGGCGAGCGCCTTGGCGATCACGGCGTCGAGGCCGAGATCGTCCACCTCGTTGGCATGGATCACGGTCATGCCGGACTCGTAGGAGAATTCCCAGAGATATTCGGCGCCGCCGCGGATGCCGATCTGGATCACGCGCTCAGGGTCGAGCACGCCGTCGAGCACGGCCTGGCGGAACGGCCCGCCATGGTGGAACTTCGAGCCCTCATAGGGGCCCGACGTGTCGCAATGAGCGTCGATATGGACCATGCCGACCGGGCGCTTCGCACCGACGGCCTTCAAGATCGAGTAGGTGATCGAATGGTCGCCGCCGACGGCGAGCGGCGAGACGCCCGCCTCGACGATCGTCCTGAAGGTCGCCTCGATATCCTCGTGGCAGCTTTCCAGCGAATAGCGCGAGCGGAACGGCACGTCGCCGATATCGGCCGCCTTGAGCATGGTGAAGGGCGCCGTGCCCAGCGCATGGTCCATCGGCCCCATGCGCTCGATGGCGCGGACCGCGCGTGGTCCGAGACGCGCGCCGGCGCGGTTGGTAACGCCGAGATCCATCGGCACGCCGATGATCGCGACGTCGAGACCGCCTAAGCCGGGCGTGGTCAGGGCTTCAGGGCTATAAGGCGCACCCAGGAAGGTCGCGACATCGGCGAAGGGCCATTTGCGCTTGTCGCCGCTGAACTGGGCCGCCGCCACCTTGGCGAAATGCGGATCGTGAATGTCGCCGCCGCCGGCCCCGGCGTAGCGCTGCCGCAGCTTCGCGAGCCTGTGCTGATCCATGCCGGCCTCCCCGCCTCAGGCCTCTCGGCCGGGAATGCGCTCGAGCATCACCACCGGCCCGTTCTGATACTCGACCTGTCCGAAGCTCTTGTAGCCGAGCTTGTGCGCTACGCGGAAGGAGGCAAGATTTTCGGGCGCGATGATGCAGACGCTGCGCTGCTCGCCATGGGTCGCGGCAAACCAGCGATGGGCCGCCGCTGCCGCCTCGCCCGCATAGCCCCTGCCATGCGCGGCGCTCGCCAGGATCCAGCCGGCTTCGGGCGCATTGTCGAACGCGGGGGACAGGCCCCGGCAGCCGTCGAACAGGCCGACTTCGCCGACCAGGGCGCCGCTGCTCTTCTCGACAACCGCGAACATGCCGTAGCCGCGCAGGGTCCAGTGGCCGACGATGCGGGTCAGCCGGTGCCAGGCCTCCTCGCGACCGAGCGCGCGGCCGCCGAGAAAACGGACGACGTCAAGGTCGCTGCGCATCGCGTGGATCGCATCGAGGTCGCCGATTTCGGGGCGTCGCAGGCTGAGATTCTCGGTCTCGATCATGCCTGCTTTAACCACCCGGACAGAGTCGCGCCAAGACGGGCGCGAAAACTAGCCGAAAGTCGCAAGAATCGACGATAAAATCCCTCGCACTTCGAAAATCCATTCGCTACAACCCGATTCCGAACGCCGGGCGGCAGAAGCTGTTTCGAAACGCCCGCACCCGCCATACATCCGAGGAGAGCCCCTAGATGAAGCGTCGTCAGTTTATCCAGACCGCCGCGGCCGGCGCCGCTGCGACCGCCGTCGCCATGCCGGCCGTCGCCCAGTCGAACCCGGAGATCAAGTGGCGCCTGGCGTCGAGCTTTCCGAAGTCGCTCGACACGATCTATGGCGGCGCCGAGGTCATGGCCAAGATGGTCTCCGACCTGACCGACGGCAAGTTCCAGATCCAGGTCTTCGCGGCCGGTGAAATCGTCCCGGCGCTGCAGGCGGCCGACGCGGTGACCAACAACACCGTCGAGATGTGCCACACCGTCTCGTATTACTATGTCGGCAAGGACCCGACCTTCGCCATCGCCGCATCGGTGCCGTTCGGCCTCAATGCCCGTATGCAGAACGCCTGGCTGTTCCAGGGCGGCGGCAACGACCTGTTCAACGAGTTCTACAAGAAGTTCAACATCCACGGCATTCCCTGCGGCAATACCGGCGCGCAGATGGGCGGCTGGTTCCGCAAGGAGATCAAGTCGGTCGCAGACATCCAGGGCCTGAAGATGCGCATCGGCGGCATCGCCGGCTCGGTCCTGCAGAAGCTCGGCCTCGTGCCGCAGCAGCTCGGCGGCGGCGACATCTATCCGGCGCTCGAGAAGGGCACGATCGACGGCGCCGAGTGGGTCGGCCCCTATGACGACGAGAAGCTCGGCTTCTCGAAGGTCGCGCCGTACTACTACTATCCGGGCTTCTGGGAGGGCGGGCCGACCGTCCACGCCTTCGTTAACCTGGAGAAGTGGAACGCCCTGCCGAAGACGTACCAGGCCGCGCTGACCGCCGCCTGCACCTATGCCAACACGCAGATGGCGGCGAAGTACGACGTTGTGAACCCGGCGGCGCTGAAGCGCCTCGTCGCGGCCGGCACGCAGCTTCGTCCGTTCCCGCAGGACGTGATGGAAGCCTGCCTCAAGGCCTCAAACGAGCTCTATGCCGAGATCTCGGCCAAGAACCCGGACTTCAAGAAGGCGATCGAGGCCATGGCCGCCTTCCGCTCGGACCAGTATCTCTGGTGGCAGGTCGCAGAGCTGAGCTTCGACGTCTTCCAGGTCCGCACCCGCGCCCGCTGAGCGGACCGGCCTAGCGGCTCACGATCGGAAGGCCCGGCGAAAGCCGGGCCTTTTTTGCATCGAAGCGGCGCAAGCCGGGGTTTTTCTATGGTGCGAGCCAAAGAGCCGCGCTTGCCACAACTACGCCTTGCTGGCTCAATATCAGGGAAGCGTCGACACGGATTCAGCCCATGCTCCGCACCGTCCTTGCCCTGCTTCTCACCAGCCTTGCGACGGCGGCCTCGGCACAGTCGATCGGCGAGCCGCTGCCGCGGAAATCCGCGCCCTACGAAGCCTCCGCGAAACCCGCTGCCAAACCCGGCGGTGCCGGCCGCCCCTGCCCCGAATACGGCGCTGGCTTCATCCACGTGGAAGGTTCGGCCTTCTGCGTGCGGGCCGGCGGCGCCGTCCGCGCCGAGTTCGGCAAGAGTTCCCGCAACGGCTATGGCAGCCGGGCCGACGGGATGGCCTATCTCGAAAGCCGTGGCCAGACCGCGCTCGGTCCCGTCCGCTCAGTGGTCAGCGTGCGCGGGCAGGTCAATCGCGGGCTCGATTCCGGGCCGTTCCGCTACTGAGACCCGGCCTCGCCTTACCGTAGCAGGCGCGCCACCTCCTGCCGCAGGGCAGGCACGAGTTCGTCCTCGAACCATGGATTGCGCTTGAGCCAGGCATTGTTGCGCCATGACGGGTGCGGCATGGGCAGTACGCGCGGGAGCACCGGCCGGGCGAGAATCTCGCGCCAATTCGCGACCGTCGCAGAGAGATTGGCGGCCTCCTTCGGGCCAAGATGCCAGCTCTGGGCATAGCGCCCGATCGCCAGCACGAGTTCGATCCGGGGCAGCGCCGCGAAGACCCTGGCTCGCCAGGCCGGCGCGCATTCTCGCCGCGGCGGCTTGTCGCCGCCCGTCGCGTCCAGGCCGGGAAAGCAGAACCCCATCGGCACGACGGCGACCTTCGTCGCGTCGTAGAAGACCGTCTCGTCCATGCCGAGCCAGTTCCGGAGGCGCACGCCCGAGGGATCGCTGAAGGGCCGGCCGCTGGCATGCACACGCGTGCCCGGCGCCTGCCCGGCGATGCAGATCCGCGCCGTCAGAGATGCCTGGATGACCGGACGAGGCTGATGCGGCAAGGGCGGGAGGTAGACCGGCGCATCGCGGCAGATGCGGCAGGCGCGCAGCTCCTCCAGCAACTCGTCGAGCGGCTCAGCGGCCGTCATCGGCGCGCGAGCCGCGACCGGCCCGGCGCCTGCGAGATCAGGCCGTCGCAGACCCAATCGGATTTCTTCGTCGCGTATTCATACGGATCGCCCTTCTCGACGCGGGCGAGGCCATTGATCCGCCCGCTCGGGCGGCTGCGGATGACGATGAGGTCGCCGCTGGTCTCGATGGTGAAGCAATAGGTACGGCGCTTTTCCTGCGGACCGTAATAATAGCAGACGGCGTCCGCCGTCGTGGTCCAGCAGGCATCGGTGTTCGCCACATCGCGATTATGCCCGCTCGCCCGGCCATCGGGGTGATGATACTCGCTGAACGGCAGGTTGCTGCCGGAATAGCGGCCCGAGACGGTATTGCCCTCGAAGAGCTGTTTGATCTGGTCGCCGCTCAACCGCTCAACCGCCGCCGCCTGCACCGCCGCGTGCAGGCCCAGAACAAGGACGACCATGCCAGCGAGCCGGGACATCAGCGCCGCGCCAGCTTCCGGCTCATCGGGAGCTCGGGTGCCCGCGAGATCAGCCCGTCGCAATACCAGGGCGTGCCGTTATCGGTGTGGTTGCGGGGATTGCCGAGTTCGACCTTGGCCAGCGCATTGACCGTGCCGTTGCTGCTGTTGCGCAGGACGTAGAGATCGCCGCTCATCTCGACCCAGAAGCAATGCACCGTGCGATCGGTCGGCGGGCCGTAGTAATAGCAGATGCGATCCGGCTTGGTGATCCAGCAGGCATCGGTATTGGCCTGCCAGCCGTTATGGCCCAGCGCCTGGCCGTTGGGATCGTGATACTCGGTGAAGAAGCCGCCATTGGTGTAGCGTCCGGAAACCGTGTTGCTCCGGAAGGCGCGTTCGATCGCTTCGCCGCTCAGCCTCTCGGCGGCCGGCGCGAGCGACGGAAGGGCCAGGACGGCAAGCAGGGCCAGGCCGATCCGGCGCATCAGACCTTCCAGCTCGGACGGCCGGACAATGCGCCGTGCCAGCGACGGATATGGACGAAATCCTCCGGCAGCGGGATGCGCGAGGGCTTCATGAAATCGATGGCGATGCCGGCGGTGATGTCGGCGACGGTCAGGACCTCGCCGCAGATGAAGGGGTTGGCGGCGAGTTGCAATTCCAGCAGCCAGAGATGGTCGTCCATCTGGTCCCGGTTGGCCTCGGCCCATTCCGGCACCTGGTCTTCCAGCTCCGCCATCGAGGGATGGCTGTGGCGGAAGATGGCGGCGACGCTCGCGAAGAGCCCAAGCTCGACGCGCCGGTTCCACATCTCGATGGTCGCCTGCTCCTTCGCATCACGGCCGAAGAGCTGCGGCTGCGGATGCAGCGCCTCGACATAGCGGCAGATCGCGATCGTCTCGGCGAGCGCGGTGCCGTCGTCGAGTTCGAGCACCGGCAGGCGCTGGGCGGGGTTGATCCGCGTGAACGCCTCGGTCTTGTGCTCCTTCTTGGCGATGTCGACCTGCACGAGGTCCGGCAGAGGCACACCCTTCTCCGCGAAGAAAATGCGCACCCGTCGCGGATTCGGCGCACGCCCGCCGTCATAGAGCTTCATCAGATCTTCTCCGTCTGCCGCCGTACCGGATCACGGCCTACGCCGGAACGTCAACCGGCTTGCCGACGCTTCATGACGCGAGCGTGGCGGCGGAGGCCTCAACGGGAATGGCTGCGGCGCCAGGCTTCCGGGCGCTCGAACTGCGTGGCCCAGATGCCGCGCCCGGCCGCCCGCGCCGCGTCCTCCTCGGCGCGATAGGCGCCGTAGGAGACCGCGTGTCCCTCGCGCACCAATGTCGCGTTGATGTCGGTGTCGCCCTGATGGCAGCGGGCCAGGCCTCGGCCGTAGCGATCGGCCTTGCCGATCTCGCAGCGCGTCACGCCGCGCGCCAGCATCGCCTGCAGGGCGCGCCGGGCGTCGCGCCCGCAGGCGATCTGGCGGCCGTCGCGCGCCGTGCAGCTCTGGCGATATTCGGGCGCGTCGATCCCCTCCAGCCGCAGTTCCTCGCCAAGCAGCCGCACCGAATCGCCATCGATCGCCTGAGCTGCGCCGACGAGTTCCCGCGCCGGGCCGAGGCGATATTGCAGGATCGCGCCAGCCAGAGCGAGAAAGCCGAGCAGCCCCAGAGCCACGACGAAGTCGACCGGCCGGCCGACGCGGCGCCAGCCGAAGGGCCCATAGCGAGAGCGACCGAATCCAAAGGGAGCCATCAGGAAGAGCTTAACGATTTGGTGTCCATGATGGCGAGCCGGACCCTGCATGCCGTGGGGTCCGAACGAGGATACACGCTCCCTATCATGGCGGAAGTGACGGCCGAACAGGTGCAGCGCGGGCGCGGACCCGACCCCTCGGCCGTGGCACGCCGAAAGCTGGTCACGCGCGAGGTGAAGTCGGCGCGCGAGCGGCTGACCTCCTCGACGGGGCTGGAACGCGCCTTCGACAACGAACTGCTGCGCGTCTTCGCACAATACCGGATCGCCGGCTCGGCCGGCACGCTGGTTCTCGTGCTCGGCATCGCCGCGGCCTCCTGCCTCTGGCTGCCCACGCCGCTGGTCGCGGTCTGGAGCGGCGCGGTGCTGCTCACGACGATGATCATCGTGCTGATCTCGCGGCGGTTCGTCGCCAAGGTACCCGACGACGTCCGGCTGAAATTCTGGCGTCGGCTTTTCGCCTTGGCGGAGGGCATGCATGGCCTGGCGTGGTCGCTGCTGCTGCTCCTGTTCGTCCCGGTCGATGCGCCCGGCGCAAAGGTCTTCGTCACCACCGCCCTGCTGATCGTGAGCGCGCTCACAGTCATGCTGTCGGCCACCATCCCAATGGCGGTCTATGCCGGGCTTACGCCGATCATCGTCGGGATCATGGTGTTCTTCTGGGACCGCCGCGACATGGACAGCGTCACCATGGCGCTGATGGCGGCCTCGGCTCAGCTCTTCTTCATCTTCCTCGCCAACCGCCTCTATGCAAGCTCGGTCGATTCGATCGTCTTCAGGGCCGAGAAAGACGCGCTGATCGCGGAGCTGGAAACCGCCAACGCCAATTCGGACGAAGCCCGCCGCAAGGCGGAAGAGGCCAATCTCGCCAAGTCGCGCTTCCTCGCGACGATGAGCCACGAGCTGCGCACTCCGCTCAACGCCATCCTGGGCTTCTCCGAGGTGATGAAGAACGAGATCTTCGGCGAGCACGCCAATGCCGCCTACAAGGAATACTCGGCCGATATCCACGGCTCGGGCCAGCACCTTCTCAACCTGATCAACGAAATCCTCGATCTGTCGCGCATCGAGGCCGGCAAATACGAACTGAACGAGGAGGCGCTTTCGCTGCCTACCGTCGTCGACGACTGCCAGCACATGCTGGCGCTGCGTGCCAAGGCCAAGGGCCAGAGCATCCGGGCGCTGGCCGAGCCGCATCTCCCCCGCGTCTGGGCCGACGAGCGCGCCATCCGGCAGGCCGTGCTCAACGTGCTCTCCAACGCGATTAAGTTCACCCCGCAGGGCGGCGAGATCACGATCAAGGTCGGCTGGACCGCGACCGGCGGACAATATGTCTCGGTCACCGATACAGGCCCCGGCATCCCGGAGAACGAGATCCCGATCGTGATGCAGAGCTTCGGGCGCGGCTCCCTTGCGATCAAGACGGCCGAGCAGGGTTCAGGGCTGGGCCTGCCGATCGTCAAAGGCCTGATCGACCTGCATGGCGGCGGCTTCCACCTGAAGTCCAAGCCGCGCGCCGGCACCGAGGTCACGATCACGCTGCCGGCGGAGCGCGTGATGGACACGCTCGCCGCCCTGCCCGAGCCGAAGACGCGGGCAGCGTGATCCTCACTGCCCGAATCTCGCCTCATCGCGCGGCGACATCCTCTCACAGCCTCGTTCAGGCCTTTCCTCCAGCCTCTCGGACCGTCGGATCATGAACCGGAAAACGCGCGTCGCCGTGCTCTATGGCGGAAAGTCGGGCGAACATGAGGTGTCGCTGAAATCGGCGGCCTCGGTCCTGCGTTCGATCGACCGCGACCGGTTCGAGCCCGTGCCGGTCAGCATCGACAAGCAGGGCCGCTGGCAATGCCACGACCTGCGGCTCATCGAAGCCACGAACGACGAGAGCCTGCCGATCCCCACGGATTCGCCGATGATCCGCCTGGAACCGCAGGGCGGGCTCACCGCCATCCTGCCGGCCGACGGCGCATCCCCCGCAATCGCGCCGGTCGATGTCGTGTTCCCGGTTATCCATGGCCCGCTCTGCGAGGACGGCGCCGTCCAGGGCCTGCTGGAACTCGCTGGTGCGGCCTATGTCGGCTCGGGCGTGCTGGCCTCGGCGGTCGGCATGCACAAGGACATCGCCAAGCGGCTGGTGGCGCTCGCCGGCCTGCCGGTGGCGCCCTATCTCGCCCTGTCGCGGCGCGACTGGCGGCGCGATCCGGCAGGATCGACTCAGGCGGCTCAGGCAGCGCTCACGCTCCCGGTGTTCGTCAAGCCCTGCAACATGGGCTCCAGCGTCGGCGTGCATAAGGTGAAGAGCTGGCAGGCCCTGAGCGCCGCGCTCGACGACGCCTTCCAATACGATACCAAGGTGCTGGTCGAGCAGGGCATCGACGCCCGCGAGATCGAGATCGCGGTGCTCGACGGCGATCCGCCGGTGGCGAGCGTGGCCAGCGAGCTCAACGCCGGCCCGCAGCACGAATTCTACTCCTACGAGGCCAAATATATCGACCAGGACGGCGCCAGCGTCGACCTGCCGGCCAAGCTCGATGCCGAGCAGATGGCGCGTGTGCGGCAGCTCGCGATCGACGCCTTCCTTGCGCTGGAATGCAGCGGGCTGGCGCGCGTCGACTTCTTCCTCGACCGCCAGAGCGGCGCCTTCTACTTCAACGAGATCAACACGCTGCCGGGCTTCACCGCGATCAGCATGTATCCCAAGATGATGGAGGCTTCCGGCTTGCCCTACCCGGCGTTGATTACCCGCCTGATCGAACTGGCGCAGGAGCGCCATGCCGAGCGGGCGGCGCTGAAGACGGATTACGAGGGGTAGAGCGCCCCTGCCGTCATTCTCGGGCGAAGCGCAGCTTCGGCCCGAGAACCTCATGATGAGAAGGTACTTGTTTCCGAGATGCTCGGGTCAAGCCCGAGCATGACGGCGGAGAACGTCAATCCTTCCGCGCGACCTGCGCCTGCTCGAAGGTCGCCATGCCCGAATGGACCGCCGCCGCAGCCTTGACGAGGCCGGCGGCGAGCGCCGCGCCCGTGCCTTCGCCCAAACGCATGTCGAGCGCCAGCAGCGGCACCTTGTCGAGGCGGGTAAGCACGTCGGCATGGGCGCCCTCGGCCGAGAGATGGCCGGCGATGCAATGGTCGATCGTCGAGGGCGCGATCGCGTGGAGGATCGCGGCTGCCGCCGTCACGACATAGCCGTCGAGGATCACCGGGATACGCTGCGAACGGGCGGCGATGATCGCACCGCAGATCGCCGCGACCTCGCGCCCGCCGAGGCGGCGCAGCACTTCGAGCGGGTCCTTGAGATGGGCGCGGTGCAGCGCCAGGCCCGCTTCCACCGCCGCGACCTTGCGCTTCAGCCCCTCGTCGTCGATGCCGGTGCCGCGGCCGCACCAATGCGCGGCGTCGCCGCCATAGAGCGCGGCATAGATCGCCGCCGCCGAGGTGGTGTTGCCGATGCCCATCTCGCCCAGGCAGAGCAGGTCGGTGCCGCCGACGAGCGCCTCCATGCCGAAAGCCATGGTGGCGACGCAGGCGCGCTCGTCGAGCGCATCGCCTTGCGTGAAATCGCCGGTCGGCAGGTCGAGCGCGAGATCGAAGACCTTGAAGCCGAGATCATAGGCCGCGCAGATCTGGTTGATCGCGGCGCCGCCGGCCGCGAAATTCTCCAGCATCTGGCGCGTCACGGCCTGTGGATAGGCGGACACCCCTTGCGCCACCACGCCGTGATTGCCGGCGAAGACGCAGACCAGCGGCCGGTCGACCGCGGGCCTCCCCTTGCCCTGCCAGGCCGCGAGCCATTCGGCGATCTCCTCCATGCGGCCGAGGCTGCCGGTCGGTTTGGTCAGGTTGGCGTCGCGGGCGCGCACCGCGTTTGCGGCTTCCATATCGGGGCCGGGCATCGCGGCGATGAGGTCGCGGATATCGTCGAAGGGCAATCCGGAGGCGGCCATGGTCAAATCCATCACGCGAGGGCGCCGCATCAGCGCATCGGCATGGCGGCAGGATTGACGCTGCTGCTATAGGGTCGGAAGCGTGAAGACAATCGAGCGAGACGACGCGGCGAGCATGGCGGAGGCGGAAACCACGAGCGAGGCAACCCCGCCGGACTGGCCGGGCTGGGGAATCGCGACCGCGATCTGCCTGCGCTTCTGGTCTCGCCTGCCGGTGCCCTTGCTGCCGGGCGAGAGCGACGGCCATGCCATCCCCGACTTCCGTGAGGTGCCGCGTGCCCTGCCCTTCGCCGCGCTGGTCATCGCCGCGCCGGCTGCGCTGACCACGCTGGGTGCCGGGCTTGCGGGCCTCAGCGGCCTCGTTGTTGCGGCGCTCGCTTTGACCGCGCTGGCGCTGACCACAGGCGCTTTCCATGAGGACGGGCTGGCGGACACTGCCGACGGGCTCTTCGGCGGGCATACCGTGGAGCGCCGGCTGGAGATCATGAAGGACAGCCGGATCGGCTCCTATGGCGCCTTGGCGTTGGGACTGTCGCTGCTGCTGCGGGCGAGCCTGATCGCGATGATCCTGGACCGCTCCGGCGCCTGGGCAGCGGCCGCCGCCTTGCTCGTCGCGGCACCATGGTCGCGCAGCGAGGGCCTCTTCATGCTGGCGACCCAGCCAGCGGCGCGCAGCAGCGGCGCGGCTGCGAGCGTGGGCCAGCCGACCGTGCTGACGGCCCGGATCGCGCTTGGCTTGAGCCTCTTCCTGGCGACCGGGATCGGGCTGGCGGCGGAACTGCCGATCACCGGTCTGCTGATCGGCTTCGCGCTGGCGCGTGGCGCGGCAGCCGTCTTGTCGCGGATGGCGCGGCGCTTGGTCGGCGGGCAGACCGGCGACATCCTCGGCGCGGCGCAGCAATTCGCGGAGATCGCGATCTATCTCGGGCTGGCGCTGGCACTGGGATGGCCCGGGCGATGAGCGGCGCCTCGACGCCCTGCATCCAGATCTGCGTGATCGACCCGGTCAACAAGCTCTGCGAGGGCTGCGGACGGACCCTCGCCGAAATCGCGCAATGGGGCCGGTTGAGCGAGGCCGAACGACTGGCGATCATGGCGCTGTTGCCGGAGAGACTCGCCGGAAAGCCACCCGAGCCACCTGCGCGTCATGCTCGGGCTTGACCCGAGCATCTCGGAAACCAGTGACTTCTTGTCATGAGATTCTCGGGTCGAAGCTGCGCTTCGCCCGAGAATGACGGTCAGGTCTTCGCCAGACCGACCAGCGCATCGCCGGTCAGGCGGTAAAACACCTTCTTCGGATAAGGCAGCGCGCCGAGACCGTCATAGAAGCGCAGCAGCGCCGTATCGTCGGCGTCCGCCGTCCAGTCGATCCGGCGATGGCCGCGTTCCAGGGCAAGCTCCGCCAGCGCCGCCATCAGCTTCCGGCCGAGGCCTGCGCCCCGCGCCGCATCTGCGACATAGATCTCCTTGAGGAAGAAACCCGTCTTCAGGCCCGGCCCCGGATAGAGATTGCAGGCCGAAGCGAAGCCGAGCACCGCCTCGCCCCTTACCGCGACGAGAATGTCGACGCCGGCCGGCAAGGCCGCGAGCCCGGCAAGAATGTCCTGCACCGGCGGACAGGGCACATGGTAGTGCCCTTGCATCTCGACCATCAGCGCCGCCAGCGCCGCATGGTCTTCGGGCCGTAGCAGCCGAATCGCGATCTCGCTCATGGCCATCGACCTCAGTGAATGAGCGACCAGATGAAGCGGCTGGCGACGACGAGCAGGAACAGGCCGAAGGCGACTTCGAGGCGGCGCTTTGACAGCTTATGCGCCAGACCGGCGCCGATCGGAGCGGTCCAGATCGAAGTCGGGATGAACAGGATCATGCCGAGCAGCGAGACATAGCCGAGCGAGAGCGGCGGCAGGATCGCCATCTTCGGCCAGCCGGCATAGATGAAGCCGAGCGCACCGGGGATCGAGATCAGCACGCCGAGGCCCGAGGAGGTCGCGACCGCCTGATGGATCGGCCGTCCGTAGAAGGTCATGAACAGGCTGGAGAGCTGGCCGCCGCCGATACCCATCAGCGCCGAGAGCACGCCGATGACGCCACCATAGGCGATCATCAACGGCTTGCCGGGCATGTCCTCGCCGAATTTCCAGCGATCGGCGGCGAAAAGCAGGCGGATGGCCGAAATCAGCGCGACCACGACGAAGATGATCTTGAACAGATCGGCCGGCGCATAGCGCGCGATCCAGCTGCCGAAGATCACGCCGATAATCACGGGCGCGGCCCAGACCTTCAGGATCGAGAGATCGACGAGCCCCTTGGCGCGGTGGGCGTTGAAGGAACGGATCGAGGTTGGGATGATGACGGCAAGCGAGGTACCCACCGCAAGCGGCATGCGGACCTCGTCGGGCACGCCGATGACGCGGAAGACTTCGTAGAGCACGGGCACGATGACCGCGCCGCCGCCGACGCCGAAAACACCGGCAAGCAGGCCGGTGACCGCGCCGGCCAGCACGAGCGAGACGGCGAGGAAGGCGAGATCGCCGATGGGGATGCCAGCAAACATGACGAGAGTTCCGGGTTAAGCCGCCCGATCTCTCGGCTATTTGTCCAGCGGGAGCAAGGTGTCCCCCGCATGGCCGTCGCGTGAATCATGCGGCGGGCTCAGCCGCGCCCGGTGTCGAAGATCGGAGCAAAGCCGCCATAGACGACGCGCTTGCCGTCGAAGGGCATCTGGAGCGCCTGCATGCGGGGGTCCGCCATCATCTTGCCCCAGGCGGCGGCGCGCACCTCCTTGGACGGCCACTCGACCCAACTGAACACGACCGTCTCGCCGGCCTGCGCCTTCACCGCGCCCTTGAAATCGGTGAGCTTGCCGTCCGGCACATCGTCACCCCAGGCGTCGACGATGCGGTTGGCACCGTATTCCTTGAAAAGCGCCGCGTGCTCGGCCGAGAAGCTGCGGTAATCGGCCTTGCGCTCGTCGGGCACTGCGACGAGGACACCGTCGAGATAGCCCATCGCGCCGCCGGCGCCCTCGTCGAGAATCGGAGCGAAGCCGCCATAGATCATGCGCTTGCCGTCGAAGGGCATGGCCTCTCCCATCGCCTTCATGCGCGGGTCGCTCATGATCTTCTCGTTGGCGGCGTCGCGCGTCGCCCGGTCGGGATATTCGAACCAGGAGAAGACCACGACCTCGTCCGGCGTCGCCTTCACCGCCCCCTTGAAATCCGTCAGCTTGCCGTCGGGGACATCGTCACCCCAGGTTTCGACATGGCGCAGCACGCCGAACTCCTGGAACAGCGGCGCCGCATCGGCAGCCTGCTTGCGATATGCCTCCTTGTTCGCGGCGGGAACCGCGAGGACGAAACCATCGACATAAGCCATTACGCTTCTCCTTGGCTCGCAACCGCCTCCGGCGGCGGCACCATTAAATGTTGATATCAACACTATCGACCCGTCGCGGATCGACGAATCGTTCTCAGTCGCAGGGGGAACTCACCGCGAGTTCCGGCTGGAAACGCGCCGCGCCCAGCGGCAGGCCCGGATAGCGATCGTGATGCCGGACCCAGTCCATGATCCCGACCTCGTTGCGCCCCTTCGGGGTCATGTCGAGAAAGTTATGGGCACCGATCAGCAGGTCGCCGCCGCGGGCATAGGTCGAGTAGGTATGGAAGATCTCGCCCGCGTCGTTGCGATAGAAGACACTGAAGCCCGGCATCTCTCCGCCCTGCCCGTCATGCATCGCGTAGTTGTATTCGTAACGGCCGGCCGCCCTCTCCTCCGGGCTCGGCGAGACGTGGAAATCATGATTGAAATCGCTATTGGCCGAGGACACCCAGGGGAAATCCCAGCCCATGCGATGCCGGAACGTCTGGAATTCGGCATAGGGTGCCCGCGAGACCACGACGAGGCTGACGTCGTGATGCCTGAGGTGCCGGTTGGCTCCATCGAAATGATCGGCGAGGAAGGAACAGCTCGGGCATCCCTCCCGGGCGCCGGGACCGAACATGAAGTGATAGATGATCAGCTGGCTGTTGCCGGCGAAAAGATCGCCTAGCGTGAGCCCGCCATCCCAGCCCTCGAAGGCATAGGTCTTCTCGATCCTGACCCAGGGCAGCGCGCGCCGCTCGACCGAAAGCGCATCGCGTCGCCGGGTCAGCTCCTTCTCGTGGGCGAGGTGAGCTTTGCGCGCGGCAAGCCACTCCTCACGGGATACGATCCTGTGTTCCATCGTCTCCTCTCCTCTGCTGCCCGCCGGCCTGGAGCCGGCGGCTTGTTCGGCGCGGCGCGGACGACACCGCGGCGCGCAATCGCTCAGGCGAAATAGGCCTCGAGCTTGACCATGGTCCCCGTCCAGCCATGGGTGTGGCCGCGGACGGCGGCGTCGTCGGCGAGCTTCTCGTGCAGCAACGTCAGGATCGTGCCGTCGCCATCCGGCTTGAGCGTCACGGTGACACGCGAGACCCGCTCAGGCGTCGTTACCCAGGACCAGCTGAAGACGAGGCGCTCGTTCTCGACCACCTCCAGATAGCGGCCGAGAACCTCGTGGCGTTCACCCGTGTTTTCGATCATCACGACGCGATAAGCGCCATCGACGCGCGGATCGATCTCGGCCTCGCGCGTCACGACATTCTCGGGGCCGAACCAGCGCATGAGCAGGTCGGGGTCGGTCCAGGCCTTGTAAACCTCGGCCGGCGACGCATTCAGGCGACGCTTCATCGTGAGGCTGGGTGTCACCGGCTGATGCATTCGCCCTCTCCGACCTCAACCTTCGCCATTGCGCCGCGCTTCAAGGAGCGCCTCCAGCGCATCGAGCCGCTCGGTCCAGAACCGCTGATAACGTGCCAGCCAGCCCATCGCCTCCTCCATCGGCTCCGCATTCAGATGGCAGGACACGGTGCGCCCTGTCTTGGTCCGGCTCAGCAGCCCGGCATCCGTAAGGACGTCGAGATGCTTCATGATCGCCGGGAGCGAGACCGGAAACGGCTTCGCCAGCTCGCTGACCGACAGACCATCCTCCCGCTCCAGGCGCGCCAGCAAGGCGCGCCGCGTCGGGTCCGCCAGGGCGGAAAAGGTCCGGTCGAGCTGCACATCTTGAAACTTAACCATTAAGTTAATTGTAGCCGCAAGCCGCTGCGCTCGTCAAGGCTCAGCGCCATGAAAGGGAAGCCGGCCTGAAGGCCGTCGAGAGCGCCGAGGCCTTCGTCTGATGGACACCGCCCCGAGCCCGTCGTCGGCGGACGCCATGGCCGCGCCGATCCTGGGCCGGGCCGATCCTGGGCAGGGCCGATCCTGGGCCGGGCCGATCCTGGGCAGGGCCATGGTCCCGCGCCGTCAGAACATGTGGAAAGGCGGCTTGGCGTCATCGGGCAGGAGCGCCTTGTAGGGCTCCCGCACCAGACGCTCCTCGAAATCGGCCTTGGCCTGTTCCAGCAAGCCCGGCTCGACGAACACGTCCGCCGCGACGCCCGCCATCACCTTGGCGACGTGAACCATGCCCTTATGGGCGAGCGGCGACTGGCCATGGGCCGTGAGCTGCCAGGAATGCCCGGGCGTGCCGATCGTATAGGTCGCGCCCCGCGCCTGGACCGTCGGAACGGCCCATGAGACATCGCCGACATCGGTCGAGCCCATCATCCGCGGCCCCGGCACCTGCTTCGGCGCGATGGCGTTGCACAGCGGGAAATCCGAGACCTGCAATCCCGAGCGGCGGAATGCGTTTTCGATATGAGCCGGCGTGACGGTCTTCTGCATCCGCCGGGCGAAGGCCACGTCATCCGCGTCGAAAGGCGGCGGGCCGAGCCTGTCGAAATTGCGCTGCATCGCGTCTTCCAGCGGCGTGTTCCCCAGCAGGCTGCTCATCGCGCTGACGACTTCGCTGGTGACGGTGGTCTCCGTCATCAGCGCCGCGCCGTCAGCGATCTTCCGGACGCGGGCGAGGAGTTCGTGGACCTGGGACACAATCGTCGCACGCACGACATAGCGCAACCGGGCCTTGGCCTGCACGACGTTCGGCGCGATGCCGCCGGCGTCGAGATAGGCATAGTGGATGCGAGCGTCGGACGGCATGTGCTCGCGCATGTAATTGACGCCGACATTCATCAACTCGGCCGCATCGAGCGCCGAGCGGCCGAGATGCGGTGCCGCAGCCGCATGGCTGGCACGGCCGGTGAACTCGAAGTCGATCGTGGTGTTGGCGAGCGAGATCGCCTCCGTCACGGCCGCGAAATCGGCCGGGTGCCAGGAAATCGCGATGTCGACATCCTTAAACGCCCCTTCCTTGACCATGAAGGCCTTGCCCGCCCCGCCTTCCTCGGCCGGGCAGCCGTAATAGCGCACACGACCCTTGAGCCCGCGCTCGGCGAGGAAATCCTTGACCGCCGCGGCCGCCAGCATGGCGCCGGCGCCGAGAAGATTATGGCCGCAGCCATGACCGGCCGGCTGGTTAGGCAGCGGGTCATGCTCGGACACGCCGGGTGCCTGCGAGAGTTCCGGCAGCGCGTCGTATTCACCGAGAATGGCAATGACCGGACCATCTTCTCCCGCCTCGCCCATGACGGCGGTCGGGAGCCCGGCGATGCCCGTTTCGACACGGAATCCCTCGCGCCGAAGCTGCTCGGCATGGGCCGCAGCCGACTTGACCTCTCGGTAGTTCAGCTCGGGCATCTCGAAGACGCGATCGCTCAGCTCGATATAATCCGCCTGCTTTGAATCGACGATCGTCCAAATCTTGTCGGTATTCTGCACAGCCTGCTCCCGAGATCGCGTCCGCATCCAAATTCGCCGCCGAAGGTCGCCGTCACCCGCACGAAAACGGCGTCGGGGACCCGGCGCCCGGAGGCTACTACAAGGCGAACGGCAGAACGGCTGAATTTTCCCGCGAAGAATGAGCGATTGTTGCGAGCCGATCGGGCTCGTCGTTTGGATCGAGCGACAACGTCGGGTGGCGTGGACGGCCTGACCGCTCCGCGCCTCACCCTCGGTATGACGCCGAACGCCGTTCAGGCTGCTGCGGCTGCCTCTTGGCGCGAGACATGGGCGATGGCCGCGCGCAGATCGCCAGGCGTCGCCTCCGGGCCGACGCAGCGCTCGGCGAGATGGCGGCGAAACAGGCGCGCGCCCGGGCGGCCGGGAAACAATCCGACGAGATGGCGGGTGAAGGCATGCATGCGGCCGCCCCGCTCAAGATGCGCCGCGATATGCGGCTCCAGCGCCTCCAGCATGGCGAAGGCATCGGCCACCGGCGCCTCCTCGTCGAACAGCAGTGGGTCGACCTGAAGCAGGGTCTCGGGGTTCTGGTAGGCCTCGCGGCCGATCATCACGCCGTCGAGCCTCTCCAGATGGGGCAGCCATTCCGAGGGCGCCTTGATGCCGCCGTTGATCGCGGTCGGCAGATCGGGATTGGCCGCTTTTAGGCGATAGGCGCGCTCGTAGTCGAGCGGCGGGATCTCGCGGTTCTCCTTGGGCGAGAGACCCTGCAGCCAGGCCTTGCGGGCATGGACGATCAGGGCATCGACGCCGGCCGCGCGCACCGAAGCCGTCAGCGCATCCAGCGCCACGTCCGGGTCCTGATCGTCGACGCCGATGCGGCATTTCACCGTGACGGGGACCCTGACCGCCGCCTTCATCGCCGCGACGCAATCGCCGACCAGAGCCGGCTCGCGCATCAGGCAGGCGCCGAAGGCCCCGCCCTGCACCCGGTCCGATGGGCAGCCGCAGTTCAGGTTGATCTCGTCATAGCCGAAATCGGCACCGATCTTCGCGGCTTCGGCGAGGAGCTTCGGATCGTTGCCGCCGAGCTGGAGCGCTACGGGATGTTCCACCGCATCGAAGCCGATCAGCCGCTCGCGATCGCCACGGATCACTGCCTGCGCCGTCACCATCTCTGTATAGAGCAGCGCATGGCGCGACATCAGGCGATGGATGACGCGGCAATACCGGTCCGTCCAATCCATCATCGGCGCCACTGAGAAGCGCCAGAAGCGCGCTTCGTCGCTGTCCACGATCGTCTGATGACCTGTCGTCAATGCTCGCCTGCCATGCCCTGCCCGATACCGTTCGCCGAAACAGGCCGCTCCTTGCCCGACGCCGAGGCGAAACGGGGCGTATATGACGCAAATCCGCGAGATAGGCGAGAGGCGACATTCCAGCGCCAGACGCTCCGCCACATCGTTTCGTTCCGGACGGAACTAAGCTGCACGCCTTCCGTTAGAGCAGGCGGCCTGCGCCAGGCCTCTCGAAAATGTCGCCCGAACGTGCGCGACTGACAACGCGGAGTAGACCATGGCAGAGGCTCCGCGCGTTTCGCGCCGCTCGCGCATGCGGCAATTTTTTCGTATCGCGTCGCGCTATTGGCGCGGTAAGGCGCGCTGGCGGGCCTGGGCGCTGACGATCACCGTCCTCGTCTTCATCGCGGCGCAGACCGCCGCCGCCGTCGGCATAAATCGCTGGAACCGCTGGTTCTTCGATGCGCTCGAGAAGCGCGATGTCGCCGCTGTCTGGGCGACGACAAGCTGGCTGCCGTTGCTGCTGGTGGCCTCCGCCCTTTCGGTCTCCGGCCTCGTCGTCAGCCGGATGCTGCTGCAGGTGCGCTGGCGCGAGAACCTGACGCGCCGTCTCTCCGGCTGGTGGATCGCGGACCAGCGCTATTATCGCCTGGGCTTCCTGTCGAAGAAGATGACGGCGCCGGAGTACCGGATCGCCGAGGATGCCCGCCTCGCCATCGAACCACTGGTCGAACTCGCGATCGGCCTGATCACGGCCTTCGTCACGGCGGCGACCTTCGCCGCGATCCTCTGGCAGGTCGCGGGCTCCGCCGAGTTCACGCTGGGCGGAACCACGATCGTGATCCCCAGCTACATGGCGGTCGCGGCGGTGGTCTACGCCACGATCGCCTCGCTTGCGGCCTACCTGGCCGGGCGCCCGCTCGTCGCACGCGTCGCGCACAAGAACGAGATGGAGGCGCAGTTCCGGTCCGAGATGACGCGCCTGCGCGAGAATGCCGAGAGCATCGCGCTGATCAAGGGCGATGCCGACGAGCGCAGCTCCGCGGGGCAAGGCTATGGGCGCGTCGTCGCCGCCTGGCTCGGGATCGTGCGCCAACAGGGCATCATCGCCCTGGTGCTCAATACCAACGGCGCGCTTTTCCCGATCGTCCCGCTCCTGCTGATAGCGCCGAAATTCCTGGCCGGCGCGATCACGCTCGGCGCGGTCGTGCAGGTCGTAGCGGCTTTCAGCGCCGTCCAGGCCGCATTGATCTGGTTCGTCGACAATTTCGTGCGGCTGGCCGAATGGTTCGCCTCGGTCACGCGCGTCGACGAGCTGGTGGAGGAGCTGGAAGCGCTGGATATCGGCACGATCATGGAGAAGGACGAGCGCATCGTCCTCGGCGAAAGCGAGGACGATGCGATCCATCTCGAGAACCTGTCGATCGCCCATAGCAACGGGCGGGTGGTCGTAGCCGATGCCACGGTGACCATCGCGCAAGGCGCGAAGGCGCTGATCGCGGGCGAGAGCGGTTCCGGCAAGAGCACGCTGATCCGGGCGCTCGCCGGTATCTGGCCCTGGGGCTCCGGCTCGATCCGCGTGCCGTCCGGCCAGACCATCGCGTTCGTGCCGCAGAAACCCTATCTTCCGAAGGGAACCTTGCGCACGATCCTGCTCTATCCGGATTCCGACCGTGCGGTGGCGGACGAGGCGATCCTCGCGGCCCTGCAGCGCTGCGGCTTGGGATATCTCGCCAAGAAGCTCGAGGCAGAGGAGGACGATTGGGACCGCGCCCTGTCCGGCGGCGAGCGCCAGCGCGTCGCCTTCGTGCGCCTCCTGCTGCAGAAGCCCGACATCATCGTGATGGACGAGGCGACCTCGGCGCTCGACGAGGAAAGCCAGGCCTCGCTGCTGGGCCTGTTCGACGAGGAACTCGCCGAGGCCACCCTGATCAGCGTCGGCCACAGGCCGGGCCTAGAAGATTATCACGACCAGAAGATTACGCTGGAGCGCAGGCCGGCGGGCGCTCACATGACGTCCCGGCGCCTGCGGAAATCGCTGTTCCGGCTGTTCAAGAGCCGCAGCGCCGCCAATGAGGACGAGCGGGCGTCCTCCGAGCGATGACCGGGCGGTGCTCGCGAGGAGCACCGCCCGGCAGTCTCACTTCTTGGCGCGAGCGACGATCTGCGTCGGGTTGACGAAGCGAAGCGCGATGACGAGCCAGATCAGGGTCGTGACCATGTAGATCACCGCCATGGCGTCGATCGACTGCACCGCGCGGACGCCGGCGGCGAAAACCGCGTAATAAAGCGCGACGACGAGCGTCTGGCTGGTCGGGCCGGCCGTGAGGAAGGTCAATTCGAACATGGCGAGTGTCCTGACCAGCACCAGAAGCAGCGCCGCGAGGATGCCGGGCATGAGCAGTGGCAGCAGCACATGCACGAAGAGCTTGAAGGTGTTGGCACCGAAGACGCGTGCGGCCGCCTCGATCTTGGTGTCGATCTGCTCGATGAACGGGATCATGACCAGAATGACGAAGGGCACCGTCGGCACGAGGTTCGCCAGCACGACGCCCGACATCTGGCCGGCGAAGCCGGTCTGGTAGAGCACCGTCGCCAGCGGAATGCCGAAAGTGATCGGCGGCACCAGGAGCGGCAGCAGGAAGAGCAGCATCACCAGCTTCTTGCCCGGAAAGTCCCGTCGCGCCAGCGCATAGGCCGCAGGCACGCCGATCAGGCCGGAGAGCGCCACCACCAGGAACACGATCTGGAAGGTGACGAAGAGAACGTCATAGAGCTGAAATTCCGACCAGGCGGCCGCATACCAGCGCGTCGTCCAGCCGGCCGGCAGCCAGGTGCCGAGCCAGCGGGTCGAGAAGGACGAGACGACGACCGTGCCGATCATCGCAAAGAGATTGACGATGAAGAAGCCGATCAGCGCCCAATTGGCGGCCGCCCACAGCTTCGTCGAGAGACGGGTATCCTTCACCATCGGATCAACCCTTTCCGCCGCCGGCAGGGCCGCGATACAGCATGCCGCGCGCGGCCAGGATCAAAACGACGATACTGAGCTGAACCACGCCCATGATCATCGCGACGGCCGAAGCCATAGAGTAGTCGTACTCCTCGAAGGCTGCCTGATAGGCCGCGATCGAGATCACGCGGGTCGGCCCCGAGGGCGCGCCAAGCAGCACCGCCGAAGGAAAGACCGAGAAGGCCTGCACGAAGCTCAGGCAGAAGGTGATCGCAAGCCCCGGCAGCAGGAGCGGGAACAGGATGTGCTTGAAGCGCTCCCACGGCCCGGCTCCGAGCGTGGCGCCGGCCTGTTCCAGCGCCGGATCGATGCCGGAGAGGTAGGACAGCGTCAAAAGGAAGGTGAAGGGAAAGCCGGTGATGACCAGCGAGAGCATCACGCCCCAGTAGTTGTGCAGCAGCTTCACCGGCGAGGAGATGATGCCGAAGGTCATCAGCACGCGGTTGAACCAGCCCTGCGGCCCGAGATAGTTCAGCAGGCCCTCGGCGACGAGCACGGTGCCGAGCGTGATCGGGATCACCAGGATCGTGGTCAGCAGGCGCTGGTTCTTCATCAGCCGGACGCGGAAGGCGATGGGGATCGCCAGCAGGAGTGTCGCGATCGTCACCGGAAGCGCGAGCCAGAGCGTCGTCGCGATCGTGCCATAGAGGAAGCGATCGGAGAAAAAGCGCTGGTAATTGGCGAAGATGCCGCCCTGCTTCGGCTCGAACGACAGGAACAGCCCGTAGAAGAACGGGTAGATGAACAGCGCCAGCAGGAACAGGACCGCGGGGAGAACGAGCAGCGTCAGCCCGTCCAGCCCGCGCGCCGCCAGTCGCTGCTTCAGCGGAATGGAGAAGGTATCGGTGCTCACGCCGCCCCTCCATAGACGAGGACGCGGTCGGGATCGGCGGCGAGCGTCACCGTCTCGCCGGGCGAAAGCTTGTCATGGGCGAGGAAGGACAGGTCGGTGCCATCCGCCATGCGGGCGAAACCGACGAACTCGCGGCCGCGGAACTCGGTCGAGACGACCTGCGCCTTGAGACCGGGCTGACCGGCTGCCACCGGGTGCAGGTCTTCCGGGCGGATCGCCAGATAACCCTCGGCGCCAACAGAGAGCGCATGACGCGCCCTGCCCGAAAGCTGGGCATCGCCGACAGTAACCGTCGCCCTGCCCTCAGCCGCCGAGGCGGGGGCGTCGACGACCTGGCCCTTCACCTTGTTGCGGAAACCCATGAACTCGGCGACATCGAGATGGTCGGGCCGCGAGAACAGATCCTCGGGCGTACCGACCTGACGGACCTGGCCGTCGCGCAGCACGACGATGCGGTCGGCGAGCGAGAGAGCCTCCTCCTGGTCGTGGGTGACGTAGATGGTGGTGGCGCCGAGCGTGTTGTGGATGCGGCGGATTTCGGCGCGCATCTCGAGACGCAGCTTGGCGTCGAGATTCGAGAGCGGCTCGTCCATCAGCACCAGCGGCGGCTCGACGACGATGGCGCGGGCGATGGCGACGCGCTGCTGCTGGCCGCCGGAGAGCTGGCCGGGCAGCTTTTCTGTCTGGCCCTGCAGACGCACCAGCGCGACCGCCTCGGCGACACGCTTGTCGATCTCGGCGCGCGGCAGGCCGCGCATCTTCAGGCCGAAGCCGATATTCTTGTTCACGTTCATATGCGGGAAGAGCGCATAGCTCTGGAAGACCATGCCGAAGCCGCGCTCTTCGGGCCGCAGCGGATCGATGCGCTTCTCGTCGAGCCAGATGCCGCCGCCGGTCGCCGGCAGCAGGCCCGCGATCAGGTTCAGGGTCGTCGACTTGCCGCAGCCGGACGGGCCGAGCAGCGCGATGAACTCGCCCTTGCCGATCGTCAGCGAGACATCCTTGAGCGCGTTATGGGTGCCGAAGTCACGGCTCAGACGGTCGAGCCGAAGCTCGCGGAACGAGGCTGCGTTGATGGTCATGGCTTCCGGATAGATCTGAGAAACGGGATCGAAACGGCAGGCGGCGGGCCTCGAACCAAGTCGAGGCCCGCCGCTCCGATCGCGGTTACTTCTTCTTGGCGCCGCCGACCTGCTCGTCCCAGATACGGAAAGCGATCACCATCTTGTCGGGGTTGAGCGGCGTTTCCATCGGGTTGTCGGCGATCAGTTTGTCGTATTCGGGCCGGCCGAACTCGGCGATGGCCTTCTGGCTGGAAGCCGGAGCCATCGAGAGCGGAACGTCCTTCACCGCCGGGCCCGGATAGAAATAGCCTTCGTCATAGGTGAAGGCCTGCTGGGCGGGCGTCAGCATGTGGCGGATCAGATCGAGCAGCACGTTGAGCTTCTCGTCCGAAACGCCCTTGGGGATCATCATGTACTGGGCGTCGGTGACCCAGTGGAAACCCTTCAGCGCCTGGATCTTGGCTTCCTTCGGCACGATGCCGAGCACGCGCGGGTTGATGTCCCAGCCCGTGGTCGAGATGATGATGTCGCGCGAGCCGTCGCCGAGCTCCTTCATCGTCTGGCCGGTGCCGGCGGGGTAATACTCGATGTTCTCGCCGAGTTCCTTGAGATAGGCCCAGGTCTTGTCCCAGCCCTTCTCGGGATCCTTAGGGTCCTTGTCGCCGAGGAGGTAGGGCAGGCCCATGATCCAGGTGCGGCCGGGGCCGGAATTGGCCGGGCGGCCGTAGAAGAAGCGGTTCTTGTTCTGCTTGGTCCAGGCCAGAAGCTCCTCGGCCGTGGTGGGCACCTGCTTGACGCGGTCCGGCATGTATTCGAGCAGCGGGCCGGAGGGATAATAGACCATCGCCATGGCCTGACCCTGCCCGAGATTATGCATGGCGAGCGCCGGCTTGAGGTAGATGTCCTCGGGCTTCGGCAGCTCGGCCTGCAGGCGCGGCAGCAGGTCGACCCAGAGCTTCTGGTCGATGCCGGCCGAGAGCACGTCCAGGCCGCCGATGACCATGTCGATATCGAGCCGGCCCGCAGCCTGCTGGGCCTTGATCTTGGCCGGCAGTTCGGGCGCCGGAGCCTTGGTGAAGACCATCCGCGAGACGGCCTTGGGATTGGCCTTCGGGTAGTTTTCCAGCGGCGTCTGGACGAGGGCGAGCGCGCCGCCGACGTCGATGATGCTGATCGTCAGCGGCGACGCCGGCAGCTTGAGCTGCTGGGCGAAGACGCCCGGCGCGTGCGCTGCAACGCCCAGTCCGGCGACGCCGCCGATGAAATGACGCCGATTGATGCTGTCGTGAGCCATGATTTCTCCTCCAGATGCGGATGCCCGCTTATCAACTTTTTATGGTGCGCCGGCCCGGCCGCCGCATTCCGATCCCTGCCCCTCAGCTCCAAAACCTGCCAAGTTGACGCAAGCCCCGATTGATCGGTATCCTAGTATACTAGTCGTCGAGAGCTTGGCAATGGCCCACCCTGCAACCCGTCACAGCACGGACCAGATCTACAGCGTGCTGCGCAGCGATGTGATCAGCGGCGCCCTGAAACCGCGCGAGGCGATGTCGGAGGCGCGGATGGCCATGCGCTTCGGCGTCAGCCGCACGCCGGTGCGCGAAGCGTTCAAGCGCCTGGTCGACGAAGGCTTTCTGGTCGCGGTCCCGCAGGTCGGCACTTTCGTGGCGCCGATCGACCTCGCCGCCGTCCGTGACAGCCAGTTCGTGCGGGAGACGCTGGAATGCCGGACCGTGGTGCTGGCCGCGCAGCGCATCGGCGATGCCGATTGCCGCCGGCTCGCCGCCCAGGTCGAGGAACAGGCCGAGGCCGTGAGGCGACAGGATCTCTCGGAGATCTTCCGGCTCGACGAGGTGTTCCATGCCGAGATCTCGCGCATCGCCGGCCACCGCGCCGTCTGGAGCATGATCGAGGGTGTGAAGGCCCAGATGGACCGGGTGCGCTGCCTGTCGCTGGAGACACCGTCCTGGTCCGAGGTGATCCTGAACGAGCACAGGATCATCGCGGCCTGCGTCATGAAGCATGACGCGAGAGGCGCGGAAGCCGCGATGCGCGCGCATCTGCGCACGGTCTTCGCGACGATCGACACGATCGCGAAGAACCATGCGGACGCCTTCGACGATTCCCGGCTCGCCCACGAAGCCTCCTGACGCCCGTCCCGCACAGCGACATTTCCGACAAGGATATCACAACATGGAACAATGCTGGCGCTGGTTCGGGCCGGACGATGTCGTGACTCTGGCGCAGGCCCGGCAGGCGGGTGCGACCGGCATCGTCAATGCGCTGCACCAGATCCCCTATGGGGTGGTCTGGAGCGTCGAGGAGATCGAGAAGCGCCAGGCCATCGTTCGCTCCGACAAGAGCCTCGGCCTGGAATGGAAGGTGGTCGAGAGCCTGCCGATCCATGAGAGCGTCAAGATCGGCGAGGGCGATCTCGAAAACGTCTTCGAGAACTACCGCCAGTCGATGCGCAATCTCGCCGCCTGCGGCCTTGAGGTGATCTGCTACAACTTCATGCCGGTGCTGGACTGGACCCGGACCGAACTCGCCCACAAATTGCCGGGCGGCGGCACGGCGCTGCGCTTCAACCTGCACGAATATGTCGCGCTCGATCATTTCATGCTGAAGCGCAAGGGCGCCGACGAGGGCCATTCGGCCGAGGTGATGGACCAGGCCAAGGCTTGGTTCGAAGAGTCCTCGCCGGCCGATCGCGACCGTCTGCTCTCAAGCGTCATGGCCGGCCTGCCCGGCGCCTTCGACCGCTACGACCTGCCCGGCCTCGCCCGCATCCTCGATCGCTATGCCGGCATGACCCATGACAAGCTGCGCGCCAATCTGAAGCGCTTCCTCGAGGCGATCATCCCGACAGCCGAGGAGGTCGGCATCCGGATGTGCATCCATCCCGACGATCCGCCGCGCTCGCTTTTCGGCCTGCCGCGGATCTGCTCGACCGAGGAGGATATCGCCCACATCCTCGGCTCGGTCGAATCCCCTGCGAACGGACTGACGCTGTGCTCGGGCTCGCTCGGCGCCAATCCGAAAAACGATGTGCCCCAGATCGCCCGGCGCTTCGCCGACAGGATCTGGTTCGCGCATCTGCGCAATGTCGCCAAGGACCCGGACGGCTCCTTCATGGAGGCCGAACATCTCGGCGGCGATACCGATATGGTCGCGCTGGTCGACGCGCTGATGGCCGAGGAGCAGCGTCGCAAGGCCGCCGACCTTGCCGCCTGGCAGATCCCGATGCGGCCTGACCATGGCCACGAACTGCTCGACGATGTCGGCAAGGGCAGCTTCCCGGGCTATCCCGCCGTCGGGCGCCTGCGCGGTCTCGCGGAACTGCGCGGCGTGATGACCGCGCTGGCGCAGGTCAAGGGTTACGCGGCCTGAATGTTCGCCCTCCTTCGACATAGAAGCGCGGAATCCTCTCTCCCGTAAGGAGAGGGGTAGGGGTGAGGTGCAGGCCGCTGGACCAGCAAGGGGTCGGCCTCAGCGCAGCAGCGACCACCTCACAGCAAATTCGGCGAGGGCCCTACCCCTCACCCTACCCTCTCCCTCCGGGAGAGGGTTCCCCGCGGTATCTGCGCCTTCTGGAAAGCGCCTCAGTGATCGTGCGAGTGGCCCTTGTGGCCATGCGCGGCGCCATGGCCGTGACCGTGATCATGCTGGCCATGGCCGTGATGATCGTGGTCATGGCCGCCGCCGCAACCCTCGCCATGGGCATGCTGATGCTCGTGCTTGTGGTCATGCGCGTGATCATGGCCATGATGCGCGTGGTCATGCCCATGATGATGATCGTGATGGTCTTGGCCATCGTGGTGATGGTCGTGCCCGCAGCCGCAATCATCGCCATGGGCGTGATGGTGGACTTCTGCTTCCGGCTGAAACGGGCGATCGACCACCGTCATCGAACAGCCCTGCCCACGCACCAGCTCGCCGAGCGCGGCGTCGTTCGGGACATAGAGAGCATCGGCCGTCATCTCGGCCGGGACGTGATGGCCGCCGAGATGCCAGGCGAGGCGCACCAGCCGCAGCGGGTTCTCGGCGCGGATCTCAAGCAGGCTTTCCGGCGCGGCCTTGATCTGAACGAGCGCGCCGTCTTCCAGCTTCAGCGCGTCGCCATCGTTCAGCACCGTCGCCTTGTCGAGCGCGATCGCGAGTTCCAGCCCCCCGGTCGCTCGAACGCTCACGCCATTGATCGTGCGGTCGCGGTGGCCGAGGGCCAGCGTATCGACGACGCGCTCGGCCTTGACGGCGGCCTTGCGAAGGACGGAGGTGGCGCGAAGCATCGGCAGCGGTCCCATGGCTTGAGGCCAAGGCGCCACGCGCGCCAAGGCCCGGATCGCAGCTTAGTAGCATAAACCGACGGCCGCGCTACCAAGCTTGGATGTCGCGGGTGGCCTCAGCGCGGCAGCGCCTTGACCTCGGTGTCGAACTTCTTGAGCAGGCGCGAGCGCTCGGCCGGCGAGCCCCAGCGCGGCGTGTCGTAGCCGATCAGCTTCATTTCCGAGAATTTCGGTGCGTCCGGCGAGAGCAGCGAATTCTTGTTCGAGGGGATCGAGTTGATCTTCAGCTTCGCATTGATGTTCTGGGCATCGGGCGAGAGCGTGAAATCGACGAACTTGCGCGCGGCTTCGGGGTTCTTGCCGCCCTTGATGATCGAAACCGAGCCGGTTTCGTAGCCGGTGCCCTCGCAGGGGGCGACGGTCTCGATCGGCGCGCCCTGCAGCTTCTGCGTCAGCATGTCGTGGATGAAGGCGATGCCGACCGCCGTCTCGCCGAGCGCCGCCGCCTTGACCGGGGCGATGCCGGACTTGGTGTACTGGCTGATGTTCTTGTGCAGGGCCTTGAGGTACTCGAAGCCCTTCTCCTCACCGAGGCGCTGCACCGTGGTCGCCAGGAAGACATAGGCCGTGCCAGAGGAGCTGGGATCGGCGATCTGGACTTCGTCGCGGAGCTTCGGATCGAGCAGGTCGGCCCAGCATTTCGGCGCGGCGATGCCCTTCTTCTTCAGGACCTCGGTGTTGTAGCCGACGCCGAGCGCGCCGAGATAGATGCCGTTGGTGCGGAACTTCGACTGCTCGGCATGGCGCTGCGCCCAATCATGCAGCTCCGGCAGCTTCGGTGACTTGTACTCGTCGAGCAGGCCTTCATCGGCCGCCTGGAGATGCGGCTCGCCCGGCCCGCCCCACCAGACGTCGCCACGCGGATTACTGGCCTCGGCCTTGACCTGCGCATAGACCTCGCCGGTGCTCTTGCGGACCATGGCGACCTTGATGCCGGTCGCCTTCTCGAACATCGCCGCGCCCTCGCGGCACTGCTCCTCGAGGATCGAGCAATAGACCGTGACCTGGCCCTGTGCGAAGGCCGGGGCCGTGAAAGCCAGCCCGGCAAACAGCGCGCCAGCGGGCGCAAAACGCGAAGCAACCATCATCATCCTCCCGAGCGGATTCGTTTGCCGACGAAGAGACCGGCGGGAGGATGGCGAGTCAAGCGAAGGGCGGCTAAGCTTCGCCTTCCGGCTTTTCTGACGGGGGAGCAGCCAGCGCCTCGACCGGTTTCGTACGCTTCTTCTTGGCTGCCGGCTTCTTGCGCCGCTTTGCGCGCGCCTGCGGCAACCGCGTTTCCTGCATCATCTCCAACTGGACCTGCTGGATTTCGGCCAGGCGCTGCCATTGCCGCGTAACGAGATGGTCCATCTTCTCGTGCAGATGCCTGATCTCGAGCTCAGCCTTGAGGTTGACCTGGTAATCGTTGAGCGAACGCAGCCTGTCTTTCGAATCCTTGCGTTTCTGACTCATCATGATGATCGGTGCCTGCACCGCCGCGATGCAGGACAGGACAAGGTTGAGCAGGATGAAGGGATAGGGGTCAAAGGCCTTCAGATCGCCCATCAGCGCGTTGATCGCCATCCAGACGACCAGCACCACGCCAAAGCTGATCAGGAAGGCCCAGGAACCGCCGAAGTTCGCGAGATTATCCGAAAAGCGCTCGCCGAGCGTGCGGTGCTCCTCGAAATCGTCATCGGTGTTCTCGGCGATGGTTTCCTGCTGGGCGATGCTTTCGGCAACCTCGCGGTCGAGATCGGAATATTCGCCGTGTTCCTCGCGCAGGATCTCCTCGACATAGCGGGTACGATAGCGCGCGAGTTCCTTCAGGCTGATCAGCGCGTGATCGGGCATATCCGGGAAATCGTTGCGGATATGGTCCGCCAACGCCGGGCGCAGCGTGCCGACCTCGACGAGGTTGCGGCGCGCCATCTCCTGGCCGCTGATGGCGCAGGTTCCGCGCTTCTTGCTGGCCGCCGCAGCGGCGCTCGCCGGATCAGCCAGGGTCGCGCGCGACGAGGCCGACGGCGCCTCCGCGACCCGATCGTCATCCTGTTCCTGTGTCATTCCCTGCCTGTCATAAAGTCTCGCCGTGCCTGTCATTAAGTCTCGTGCGTTCCGCAGATTGCAGCGATGGCAGCCGCCACCGAAACGAGAATGCCCGGCGAGGCTATCACCTCTCCGGGCTCATCGTCATTGCCGGGGCGAGATGGCGCCGCGGGAGGTTCGGCTTCAGCCCTTCGGCTTCTCGTTCGCCTCGGAAGCGTCGGCATCCTCTTCGTCCTCGCCGTCGTCCTCGGCCTCGCCCTCTTCGTCTTCCTCATCCTCTTCGTCGAGTTCGAGATACTCGTAGCCGAAGACGATCTCGCCCGTCTCCGGATCGAAGGCGCTGGCAGAGGAATCCTCGAAGGCTTCGATCAAGAGTTCGGCATCGTCGGGGCCGTCGACATCGAAGCGACGCACCGCCTCTTCTCCATCGGCCCTGAGGACGAGCTCGATCGACCAACCCTTTCCCGTGGTGTCATAGATGCATTTCAGACCCCGGATCGCCAGCATGATGCTCTCTCCTGACCTCGACCGATGCGCGGCAGCGCGCGCCGGGTCAGATGCCCGACGCGCGTGACGGCTGCGCGACGCTGGAGAGACGGAAGTTGGGCAGCGATCGACCAGCTAGCCGCCGGCCTGCGCGAGAAAGCGCTCCACCTCGTCGCGCGTCGGTGCGCCGCTGCGCCCGCCGAAGCGCGTGCATTTGATCGCGGCAGCGGCCGAGGCGAAGCGGATCGCCGCCGGTTCGCCCTGCCCTTCAGCCAGCGCGAGCGCAAAGGCGCCGTGCCAGACATCGCCGGCACCGAGCGTATCGACTGTCTCGACGGCGAAGGCCGGGCTGTGCCGGACCTCACCGCCGTCGACGAAGAGCACGCCGTCCTTGCCGAGCGTCACCGCAAGCCAGGTCGGGAGGCCGGCTGCCGTCTTCACAAGGCCCGCGCGCGGATCGTCCTCGCCCGAAATCTCGCGCAAGGCCTGCTGACTGAAGGCGACATGGCTCGCCGTGCCCACGAGATCGGGATGCGGCGGCTTGCGGTCGCCGTCCAGCACACCGGGCACACCGGCGGCGCGGGCGAGCTTCAGGGCGGCAAGCGCGCCCTCCCCCCAGCGGGTATCGGCGAGCACGGCGCCTGCCCCCGCAGGCAACCGCGATGGCAACCAGGCGATATCTTCCGGCATGGCCGGATCGGAATAGGAGATCACCATGCGCTCGCCCTCGGCATCGACCAGGATGGCCGAAACCGGCGAGCGCAGGCCCGCAACCCGACGGGCAAAGCCGGCATCGACGCCTTCCGATTCGAGATCGGCGACGATCTGGTCGCCGGTCAGGTCATCGGCCAGACGCGTCGCCAGCCAACACGCGCCGCTGAGCCGCGCGACCGCGACCGAGGCATTGCCGGCGCAGCCGCCCCCGACGACGGCGAGCCCGCGCGAGCGGTATTTCTCGCCGCGAGTCGGCATCGTCTCGACGCTGTAGACATAGTCCAGCGTCGCGATGCCCAGGCAGAAGACGCCGGCCAAGGCCTCACCAGTTCCCGGTGTTCTGCATGCTCGCCCACGGCTCGGCCGGGGCTTTAGGCTCGCCCTTCTGGAGAATCTCGATGGAGATGTTGTCGGGCGAGCGGATGAAGGCCATGTTGCCGTCGCGCGGCGGGCGGTTGATGGTGACACCGGCCTTCATCAGCTTGTCGCAGAGTGCGTAGATGTCGTCGACCTCATAGGCGAGATGACCGAAATTGCGGCCACCGGTATAGGTTTCGGGGTCCCAGTTATAGGTCAGCTCCAGCGTCGGGCTGCCGCGCGAGGCACCGGATTTCGCTCCGGCCACATCGTCCGGGGCGGCGAGGAAGACCAGCGTGAAGCGGCCCTTCTCGTTCTCGATGCGGCGGGTTTCGACCAGCCCGAACTTGGTGACGTAGAAATCCAGCGCCTGATCCAGATCGGTCACGCGCACCATGGTGTGGAGATATCGCATCGGTCTTCCTCGTTGTGGAGTGGCAGGGTTGATCCATTCCCTAAATCAGGCAAGAGCATCGGCACTCCAGACCAAATCGCCAAGCCATCTGAACAGGACGCGCCATGACGACAACGCAAGACGGGCCGGAAACGGCACCGGCCGTGCGCGCCACGCCCGCCCAGATAGCCCAGATCAAGCAGCGGGCCGCGATCATCTCGGTGATGGCGACGATCCTGCTGACGGCGGCGAAGATCGTCGGCGCCATCATCTCCGGCTCGCTCGCCCTGCTGACCGATGCGCTGCAGGGGCTGGTCGATGTCGGCTCGACGCTGTTCACCTGGTTCGCGGTCCGTGCTTCCGACAAGCCGGCCGATGACGAGCATCACTACGGCCATGGCAAGGTCGAGGCGCTCGCCGCGCTGGTCGAGACCGCGATCCTGTTCACGCTGGCCGGCGCTATCCTGTGGGAGGCCGGCAACCGGCTCTGGACCAACGTCATCGAACACGTCTCGGTGACGCCGCTCGTCATCGGCGTGCTCGTGCTCTCGATGACGGTCGACGCGATCCGCTGGCGCTCGCTGACCAAGGTCGCCAAGGAAACCGGCAGCGAGGCGCTCGCAGGCGAGGCCACCCATTTCTCGGCCGATTTCGTCGGCTCGACGCTGGTGCTCATCGGCCTGATCGGCGTCTGGTACGGTTTCGAGCGGGCCGATACCGCCGCCGCCTTCGCGATCGCGGCCTATACCGCCTTCTCGGCCTATCGCCTCGCCCGGCGCGTGCTCGACACGTTGATGGACGCCGCCCCCGAAGGCGTCGGCGAGAAGCTGCGCGAGGCTGCGCGCGGCGTCCCCAGCGTCGTCGGCATCAACTGGCTGCGGATCAGGCCGGTGGGTGGCCGCATCCATGGCGAGATCGGCATCAGCGTCTCCAGGACCCTGCCGCTCGACCGGGTGGTGGCGATCAAGGCCCAACTCGGTGACGCGCTCGCGAAGGCGGAGCCCGGCGCCGAGATCACGATCACGGCCGATCCGGTGCAGGTCGACGACGAGACGGCGCTGGAGCGCGTGCTGCTGATCGCGCTCAAGCTCAAGATTCCCGTGCATCACGTCACCGTTCACAGCATCGGCGGGAAGCTTTCGGTCAGCCTGGACATGGAGGTCGACCAGAGCCTGCCGCTCGGCGAAGCCCATGAGATCGCGACCCGGTTGGAAGGCGCGATCCGGGCCGAATTCGGTGGCGAGACCGAGGTCGAGACCCATATCGAACCGATGGAGACCGGCCAGCCCGCCGGCCATAACGCCGCCTGGGAAACCGTCGAGGATATCGGCAAGGCGCTTGCGGGCGAAGCGGCGAAGCTCGCCGGCCCGATCCACGACATCCACAGCGTGCGCGTGCGCCAGACCGCCAAGGGACTGGTGGTCAACTACCATTGCCGCGTCGACCCGGCGTTGAACGTCGCGGCCGTGCATCACGCGGTCGATGCGATCGAGCGCGCGGTCCGCCTCGCCCGCCCGCAGGTCTGCCGGCTGGTGAGCCACGCGGAGCCGGCGGTTCCGGCTGGCTCCTAGCCGTCATTCTCGGGCGGAGCGAAGCGCGGACCCGAGAATCGCTTTCCGAAGGAGGCTCCAGAGCCTTCTTGGCATGAGATGCTCGGGTCAAGCCCGAGCATGACGGCCTGAATCCGGCATGAGGGCCTTGTTTCCCTCGCGAGCTCGCATGCTCTAGAAACACCCCCTGACCTTCTCCATCAGGGATTCCATGCGTACCGAAGACGCCCCGCTGATCCGCCTCGAGGATTATCGCCCCAGCGACTGGCTGATCGACACCGTCGATCTTGATGTCGACCTGCACCCGCAGAAGACGCGCGTGCGCGCTCTGCTGGCGCTGCGGCCCAATCCGGAAGGGCAGCCCGGCGCGCCGCTAAAACTCGACGGCGATGAGCTGGTCCTGAAATCGCTCGCCATAGACGGCAAGCCGCTCGACGCGTCCGCCTATACGGTGACACCGCAGGCGCTGACGATCCCGAACCCGCCGTCGCATCATTTCACGCTGACGATCGAGACCGAGCTTGATCCGTCGGCCAACACCAAGCTGATGGGGCTCTACCGCTCCTCAAAGGTCTATTGCACGCAATGCGAGGCGGACGGCTTCCGCCGCATTACCTATTTCCTCGACCGGCCGGACGTGATGAGCGTCTATACCGTCAGGCTCGAAGCGGCGAAAGCCGAGGCGCCGGTGCTGCTCTCCAACGGCAATCTCGTCGCGGCCGCCGAACTGCCCGGCGGCGACCGGCATTTCGCCGTCTGGCACGATCCGCACCCGAAGCCCGCCTACCTTTTCGCGCTGGTCGGCGGGGCGCTCGACCATGTCCGGCAGGATTACGTCACTGCAGACGGCCACAAGGTCGAGCTTGCCGTCTATGTCGAGCCGGGCAAGGCCGAGCGCGCCGGCTGGGCCTTGGACTCGCTGGTGCGTTGCATGCGCTGGGACGAGCAGGTCTTCGGCCGCAACTACGATCTCGACGTGTTCAACGTCGTCGCCGTGTCGGATTTCAACATGGGCGCGATGGAGAACAAGGGCCTCAACATCTTCAACGACAAATACGTCCTGGCCGATCCGCAGACCGCGACCGATGGCGACTACGCCTCGATCGAGGCAATCATCGCTCACGAGTATTTCCATAATTGGACAGGCAACAGAATCACTTGCCGCGACTGGTTCCAGCTCTGCCTGAAGGAGGGTCTGACCGTTTTCCGCGACCAGGAATTCTCCGCCGACGAGCGCTCGCGCCCGGTGAAGCGCATCGCCGATGTGCGCACGCTGCGCTCTACCCAGTTCTCGGAGGATGCCGGCCCCCTCGCCCACCCGGTGAGGCCGCGCGCCTACAAGGAGATCAACAACTTCTACACGCCGACGGTCTATGAGAAGGGCGCGGAGGTCATCCGCATGCTCAAGGTGCTGATCGGCGATGACGCCTTCAAGCGCGGCATGGACCTATATTTCGAGCGCTGCGACGGCACGGCCGCGACGATCGAGGAATTCCTCGCCTGTTTCGCGGAGACCTCCGGTCAGAATCTCGACCATTTCGCTCGCTGGTATGAGCAGGCGGGCACGCCGACCATTGTCGCCTCCGGCCGCTACGACGCGGCGGCGAAGCGCTACACGCTCGATCTGGCGCAAAGCACGCCGCCGACGCCCGGCCAGGCCGAAAAGCTGCCGGTCGTGCTGCCGATCAAGCTCGGCCTCGTCGGCGCCAAGGGCGACCTGCCGCTGAAGACCGCGTCCAACGCCTATGCCGGCGACGGGCTCATCGTGCTCGACCAGCCGTCCCTGTCGGTGACCTTCGAGGATGTAGCTGAAGCGCCGATCCCCTCGCTGATGCGCGGCTTCTCGGCCCCGGCGCGGCTCGATGTCGATCTGTCGGATAGCGACCTGCTGCGGCTGTTCTCGGCCGACAGCGATTCCTTCAACCGCTGGCAATCGCTCCAGAGCGTCGCCACCCGCGCGCTCGTGGCCGCCGGCAAGCCCGGTGTCGACGCACGAACGCTCGCCGGGACCGCCGGCCGGCTCGGCGAGGCCTTACGCGGCTTCCTAAAGACGGATGGCCTGTCCGACCCTGCCTTCGCAGCGCAGGTGCTGCGCCTGCCGGCGCCGGCCGATATCGCGCGCGAGATCGGCGGGGATGTCGATCCCGACGCGATCTTCGCCGCCCACCGCACATTGGCGACCGCGATCGGCACCGCCCTGCTCGGCGAATTGCCGGGCCTGCGTGGCGCGCTCACGGCCAGCGGCGCCTATCGCCCCGATGCGGCCTCGGCTGGACGGCGGGCACTGCGCAACGAGTTGCTCGGGCTCGCCGCACTGGCCGCCTCCACTGAGGCCGCTGCCCTCTGCGAGGAGCAGTTCACTGGGGGCGACAACCTGACCGATCGCCTTGCGGCGCTGGCGGCGATGACGCTCATTCCCGGCGAGCGTCGCGAAGCGCTGATCGCGCGCTTTGCGGAGACCTATGCGGGTGAGCCCCTCGTGCTCGACAAATGGCTGATGGCGCAGGCTCTGATCGCCGAGCCAGGCACGCTCGAAAGAGTGAAGCGCCTGATGCAGCACCCCGCCTTCTCGCTCGGCAATCCCAACCGGGTGCGGGCGCTGATCGGCGGCTTCGCAGCCAACCTGACCCAGTTCAACCGGGCCGACGGTGCGGGCTACGACTTCGTCGCCGACATCGTCGTCGCGCTCGACAAGACCAACCCGCAGGTCGCCTCGCGGCTGCTCGGCTCGTTCAAGAGCTGGCGCATGCTGGAGCCCGGCCGCAAGCGCCTTGCCCGGGAGGCGTTGAGCACCGTCGCGCACCTGCCGAACCTGTCTCGGGACGTCGCCGACATCGCCGAAAGAGCGCTCGCCTGAACGGCTGATAGCGAACCACGGCCCTCGTCCTAAGGAGCAGCCGAAGGCCACGTCTCGAAGGATGTTTCAGCAGTCCTCGGACGCATCTGAAGCGTCCTTCGCGGCAGCGTTTCGCGGCTCCTCAGGATGAGAGCTGGCAGGCAGGCCGGGAGGGTTAACGCCGACCTGTCCAAAACATTAACGTTTCATTACGCGCGCAGGATTCATTGCCGTAAGCGGTACAACCTAAAGGAGAATTCGACGCTCCTGACTCAACTCTGGGCTAGACAAACCGAGGCGCTCGGATTCAACTGACGGTGATTCGCGGGGATGCGGCACGTCTCCCGATCTTACTGACGGTAAGTTCCGAAGGGGGACCGGGCATGTCGCGTGCCAACGCGGACTGCGCACCTGTGCGCGCCGATACGATTCTGGGTGTAGCGCGCTCGCTGACGCACCCTCTGTATCATCGTTTCGAAAGCTTCGAACCCACCTTCCGCACCGCGATCCCCGCGTTTGTGGGGCTTTTCCTCATCATTCTCGCAGCGGGTGCTCTGATCCAGACTGCGGCCATGCGCGACGATGCCCTCGTCGACGCGGCTGGCGACATGGACCTCGTTTCGGCCCTCGTCGCCCGGGAGCTCGATACCGCCACGCTGGCGGGCAAGGAGCCGGCGGCGGTTCTGGCCGCGCTGACCGCCCGCCACCTCGCGGCCCATGGCCGCTTCGTCCATGTCAGCGGCGCCGATGGCCGCGTCATCGCCAGCGAGCCGGTGATCGGCCAGACGCAGCGCACGCTCGTCGATTTCCTCGGCCAGACGCAGCCCCTCACCGTGTTCGGCGACCGCGCCGGCGTGATGCGCATCACCTTGCCCAATGGTGCCGACGTCTTCGCCAGCGTGCGCAATCTCGCCGCTCCACTTGGCCAGGTTGCGGTGGTGCAGCCGGTTTCGCGGGCGCTCTCGACCTGGCAGCTCCGCCGTTCGGGCCTGATCATCCTGTTCGGCTCCGCCGGCCTGATCCTCGGCGTCACCACGCTCGCCTTCATGCTCCAGTCGAAGCGCGCGAGCGCTGCCGATCAGGATTGCGACTGCGTCCGCGAGCGCATCGACACCGCGCTGAACCGCGGCCATTGCGGCCTGTGGGACTGGGATCTCGCCCGCGGCCGGATCTACTGGTCGGATTCGATGTATGCCCTGCTCGGCTATGACCGCACCGGCGAATACATGTCCTTCGGCGAGGTCTCGAGCTTCATCAACCAGGAAGACGTCGATCTCTATGCACTGGCCGACGCGATCAGCCGCGGCGAAGCCGATCATCTCGACCGCGAGTTCCGCGTCCGCTCCGCCGCCGGCGAATGGATCTGGCTCAAGGCCCGCGCCGAGCTGGTGATCGACCGCCGCACCCGCGCCCGCCACCTCGTCGGCATCGTCGTCGACATCTCCGAGCAGCGCCGCATGGCCGAACGTACCGCGACCTCGGACGCCCGCCTGCGCGACGCCGTCGAGGCGATCTCGGAAGCCTTCGTGCTGTGGGATGCCGACAACCGCCTCGTGCTCTGCAATGCCAAGTACCAGCAACTCCATCAGCTCCCGGCCGACGCTCTGCAATCGGGCGCGTCCTATGACGAGATCATGGAGCTCTCGGCCCAGCCGCAGATCGACCGCGAGCCGATGCGGGTCCAGCGCGGCACCGCCGGCGCCTCCTATGAGGCCCGCCTTTCGGACGGCCGCTGGCTGCAGATCAACGGCCGCCGCACCAAGGATGGCGGCTCGGTTTCGGTCGGCACCGACATCACCAAGCTCAAGCAGCAGGAAGAGCGGCTGACCCAGTCCGAGCACCAGCTGCTGATGCATGTCACCGATCTCAAGGCCTCTCGCCAGAAGCTCGAAGCCCAGGCCCAGCAACTCGCCGATCTCGCCGAGCGCTATCTCGACCAGAAGGCCGCCGCCGAAAGCGCCAACCGCGCCAAGTCCGAATTCCTCGCCAATATGAGCCATGAGCTGCGCACGCCGCTCAACGCCATCATCGGCTTCTCCGAGATCATGGAGAACGGCATGTTCGGCCCGCTCGGCGAGAAATACACCGATTATGTCCGCGATATCCGCTCCAGCGGCGGCTACCTGCTGAGCATCATCGACGACATCCTGGACATGTCCCGCATCGAATCCGGCCGTCTGCGCCTGGAGAAGACCGAGATCGCGCTCGGCCCGGTGCTCGACCAGGCGCTGCGGAAGGTCCAGCCCGAGGTGGAGCGCAAGCAGCTCGTGCTCGCCATCGAAGGCCCGCTCGACACCCATCTCGAAGCCGACCCGCACGCGCTCTACCAGATCCTCGGCAACCTCCTCGACAACGCCGCCAAGTTCACGCCGGAAGGCGGCCGGATCGCGGTTCGCACCCGCCATGTCTCGGGCGCGCTCAACATCTTCATCGAGGATACCGGCATCGGCATCCCCAAGGAGAAGCTCGACCGCGTCGGCCGGCCGTTCGAGCAGGTCGAGGGCGACATGGTGCGCAGCTACAAGGGCTCGGGCCTCGGGCTCGCCATCGCCCGCTCGCTCACCGAGCTGCATGGCGGCTCGCTCCGCCTACGCTCTGCGATGGGCGCCGGCACCATCGTGATGGTCCACCTGCCGCTCGACGGCGGCGCCAACCGCGTTACCGCACAGGCGGCGTAAGGCTCAGCCCGCGCCGACAGCCGTCTTTCGGTCATGGTCGGGCTTGTCACGACCATCCACGTCTTCGCCGGTCGAAGACCGTGTTCAAGACGTGGATGCTCGCCACAAGGGCGAGCATGACGCCTAACCGCCCTTCCGCGCCTCGCCCAGCACGCGCGTGAAGATCGACCGCACCGCGCCGCGAACCTCGTCCAGCTCCGCCTTCAATACCTTCGCATCCGGCCGGCCGACCGCCGTCGCGATCCGGCGCAGCACTCGCGGCGGTACGGCCTTGGGATCGAAGGCCTCCTCCACCGTGAAGCGCTGCCAGAGCTGAACGTCGCCGATCAGGCGATGCGCTTCCAGCAAGGTCGAGGCATCCCCTTCCGACAGCAATCCGGCAGCCTTGGCCGCGGCGAAGACCGAGGCCGTGTCGTTGACGATCAGGCCGGGATGCTCGCTGGCATGCGCGAGCAGCAGAAACTGGGCGAGGAAATCGAGATCGGTGATGCCGCCGGCCGCGAGCTTCAGGTCCCAGGGGTCTTTCTCGCCCTTCTCCCTGGCGATGAGCGCACGCATCTCGGCGACGGCCGTGGCGACCTTGGCGGGCTCACGCTTGCGCGACAGGATCGCCCGGATCGAGGCTTCCGCCCGCTTCGCCAGATCGGCATTGCCGGCGACGACGCGGGCACGGGTCAGTGCCATCTCCTCCCAGATCTCGGCCTCGCCCTGATGATAGGCCTCGAAACCGGCGAATTGGGTCGCGGCCGGGCTCTTGTTGCCCGTCGGGCGCAGGCGCATGTCGACCTGGTAGAGCGTGCCGCGCCGCGTCGGCACCGTCAGCGCCGCGACAAGGCGCTGGGTGAAGCGGACGTGCCAGGTGACGGGATCGAGGCTCTTGGCGCCGTCGCTCGCGCCGGCATCCTCCGGCCGGTCATAAAGCAGGATCAGGTCGAGATCGGACGAGGGCGTGAGTTCGCCCGCGCCGAGCCTGCCGAGGCCGAGCACCACGGTCTGCGCCCCTTCGATGACGCCGTGATCCCCCGTGAAGGATCGGCGCGTATCGTCGAAGGCGACGCGCAGGCAGGCTTCGGCAACCGCGCAATAGGCCTGCCCTGCCCCTTGTGCCGGATAGACACCGGAGAGCAGCCGCGCGCCGACCAGGAAATTCTCTTGCCGGGCCGCGTCGCGCAGGCGGTCGAGCCCGTCCTCGACGCTGGGCGGCGGTGACCCAACATGGTTGCGGATGCGGCGCTCCAGCGCCGCGACATCCAGCACCGCCTGCCCGAAGGCCGGGTCGATGACGCCATCCAGCACATGCGGGTGCAAGGCCGCGACCTTGGCGAGGCGCGGAGCGCTGCCGAGTATCTCGGCGAAGAGCGTCAGCAGCGAATCGTGCGAGCGCAGCAGCGTCAGCAGTTCGACAGCGGCAGGCATGCGGACGAAGGCGTTATCGAGATGGGCGAGCGCGCCGTCGGGATCGGCGGTGCGGCCGAGCGCGACGAGCAAGGCCGGCGTCAGCTCCGTCAACACTTCGCGGGCCCGCGCGCTGGTGACGGCGGCGCGGCGGCCGAAATGCCAGCCGCGCACCGTCTCCGCTGCCGTGGGGCCATCGCGGAAGCCGAGCTTGCCCAGCGTCTCGATCGTCTCGGGATCGGCTTCGGAGCCGGTGAAGCTCAGCGTGCCCGCCTCGGAGGCGAGGCTCGGCCCCTCCTCGAAGAGCAGGGCGTAATGCCCCTCGACACGCTTCGCATGCGCCGTCAGTGCCTTGCCGAAGGCGGCCGTCGAGAGATAGCCGCAGAAGCGGGAGAAGGCCTCGAGTTCGCCGGCAGCCTTGGGCAGGGTCTGGGTCTGCTCGTCGGCCTGCATCTGCAGGCGATGCTCGATGGTGCGCAGCCAGCGATAGGATTGCGAGAGTTCGTCGCGCGCCTGGGGGGTGATCCAGCCTTCGGTCGTCAATTCGCCGAGCATCTCCAGCGTACGCGGGCCGCGCAGGGCCGGGCGGCGGCCGCCGAAGACAAGTTGCTGGGTCT
This sequence comes from Hyphomicrobiales bacterium, assembly GCA_004144595.1. Classification (GTDB taxonomy): domain Bacteria; phylum Pseudomonadota; class Alphaproteobacteria; order Rhizobiales; family Beijerinckiaceae; genus Allobosea. The sequence continues at coordinate 1,127 of SEEM01000016.1, read as the reverse complement.
GGACGAAGAACTCGATCTCGCGGATGCCGCCGCGGCCGAGCTTCACGTTATGGCCGGCGACAGCGATGGTCTCGTGGCCCTTCACCGTCTGGATCTGGCGCTTCATCGCGTGGATGTCGGCGATGGTCGCGAAGTCGAAATATTTGCGCCAGATGAAGGGGGCGAGGTCCGCAAGGAAGCGGCGGCCGAGTTCGATATCGCCTGCGATCGGCCGCGCCTTGATCATGGCGGCGCGTTCCCAGTTCTGCCCCACCGTCTCGTAATAGGAATAGGCCGAGGGCAACGAGACCGCGACATGAGTCGAGGCCGGGTCCGGCCGCAGGCGCAGGTCGACGCGGAAGACATAGCCGTCCGGCGTGCGCTCCTGGATGATGCGCGCGATCTGCTGGGTCAGCTTGACGAAGAAGCTCGTGGGCTCGCCGACGCCGGCCGCCTCCGCCGCCTCGGGATCGAAGAACACGACGATGTCGATATCGGAGGAGTAGTTCAGCTCGCCGGCGCCGTGCTTGCCGAGCGCCAACACGACAAGGCCTGAGCCAAGGCCGGGATTGGCGGGGTCGGCGAGATTGATCCGGCCGAGATCGGCGGCCTGGCGCAGGACATGGTTGGTGGCGAGGCGCGCCGCCAGGTCGGCGGTTTGCGTCAGCGCGCCCGTCACTGTCTCGACATCCCAGGCTCCGCCGATATCGGCGAGCGCGATCAGGAGCGCCATGGCGCGGCGGAAACGGCGCAGTTCGCGCATCAGGTCGGCGGTTTCGCCGCCGGCCACACCAACGGCCGCGATGCCGCTCAGCAGCGCATCACGGCGCCCCTCCGGCGCCTCCGTCAGGCTGGCGAGAAGCCCGGCCGGGTCGAAGCGCATGATCTGCGTCAGGAAGGGCGAATGGGCGAGGATGCCGGCAACCAATGCCGCGCTGCGCGGATGCTCGGCCAGATGCGCCATGAGCGCTGCAGCCGCCTCCTCGTCATGGAGCCGCTCGATCAGCTCACGCTTCAGCAGCGCCTCGACCTTGGCCTTCGCCGGCAGGACCGGCGCCGTCGAGAGCCTGTCACAGAGCCGTTCCGCCATAATGCATTATCCTGCCTCAGTGGCTGGGCAGGCCAGCAGGGTTTGGCGCCGCTGTCGA
>SEEM01000068.1 GCA_004144595.1 Hyphomicrobiales bacterium | reverse complement strand
ACGGCAGCGGCAGTCTTCATCAACGCTGCTGCACCGAGGCGACCGTCGGGGTCTGCGCGCCGCCGAGCGAGGTCCAGCCCGTGCGATACTGCGACTCGCGCTTCACGTAGACGTAGCCGGTCTGGCTCCAGGGCAGGATCGCGTTGCGCTTGTTGTCGAGGACGAAGTCGCCGCGATCCGTGCGGATCATCAGCACGGCATGGCCGGCATTCTCCTCGTCGATCACGACGGTGACCAGCATGGCGCGGCGTGGCAGGCCGGCTTCGGCCAGGCGCTTGCGCTTCAGCAGCACATAGTCCTCGCAATCGCCCTTGCCGTCGGTGGGGATATCCCAGCGGTCGACGACGCCCCAATGCTCCTCGTCGGTGATCGCCTCGATCTCGCGATTGGTATTGTTGTTGACCGCGACGATCGTCTTCCAGGCCTTCGAATTCAGTTCGACCCGCTCGACCTCACGGGTGTCGACGCGGCACTCGGACGGCATGCGCTTGCAGAAATCGACCCAGGCATAGGGTGCGCGGGCGTCGCCGGACGCTTCGGCCGGAAGGCTCGCGACAGGGATGCCGGCGGAGCCTTGTGCGTGGGCGATGCCTGCGCCGGTCATCATGACCATCGCGGCAAGAGCGGTACCAATCAGATTGCGGTGGAGTGAGATCATGTCGTCCCCTTTCTGTCCCGGGGAGACGATGCGTCGAGGCCGATGGATTCGAGCTGAAATGGAAACGTACAAATTTATGTATTCGGCCCGTGCAACGGCCAAGTAAAGATCAGCCTCAACCTTGTTCGAAGCCGGAAGTAACGATTTGCTTCGATCGCAAAACCAATTGTTAACCGTTAATTGTTCGTTGTACAGAAACGGCTGATTAACCTACGCATTCGTTACCGTGCTGAGGATAGCAGAGAGCCGCCTCGGACATGGGCAACGCCGTGGCGGCTCGCACGCTTGGAACGTCGGGGGTCATGAGCGATTGTTCCCGTTCGATACGTGCAGGAAGGGCCGGGTCGCGATGAGTGCATTGACCATCTGGAGCTATGACTGGGTGCCTGAGGGGCCGCGTGGTTTGGTGCGCGATCTGAGATTGCGCTGGGCATGCGAGGAGGCGGGGCTCTCCTATGACGTCCGCACGGTTCCGTTCGACGGGCGCGAGACCAATCATCTCGCCCGCCAGCCCTTCGGCCAGATTCCGTTCCTGGACGATGGCGAGGTGAAGCTGTTCGAAAGCGGGGCCGGCCTGCTGCATCTGGCGCGGAAGAGCGAGGCCCTGATGCCGATAGATCCGGCCGGCGAAGCGGAAACGCTGCAATGGACGCTGGCCGCGCTCAACTCGATCGAGATGGTCAGCGTGCCCTGGTGGTTCCTGACTGTTACCGGCGCCAAGGATAACCCGCTGACGGAATGGCTGGGCATGCGCCTGCGCCAGCTCGAAGCGGTGCTGAGGGAGCGCGAATGGCTCGCGGCCGGCCGCTTCACGGTCGCGGATCTGCTGATGGCGGATGTGCTGCGGGTCGAGAAGGTCCGATCCTTCGGCGACCGCCCGGCGAGCGAGGCCTATGTCACCCGCGTCACCGACCGCGCGGCCTTCCAGAAGGCGCAGGCCGATCAGATCGCCCTGTTCAAGGCCGCTGATGCGAAGCGCCGCCCGGCGTCATGATATAAACAAGGATGAAAGCCCGCGCCTGCGGGCTTCAGAGTTCCAGGTTCTCGTCGAGCAGGTCGGCCGAGAGCGGGAAGCGGAATTCCGCGGCATAGCCGCCGTCGAAGCGGCGGACGACGCGAGCCGGGGTGGTGCCCAGGCGAACCGGCGTGTTGATCGGCAGGTCAAGATCGCTGGAGAAAGCCGTGCCCGAAAGCGAGATGTCGATGATGCGGACGATATGCTCGACGCCGTCATCCATCACCAGGGTGGAGCGCGGATTGCGCGGCACGATGCGCTCGTGGCGGCGATCCTCGGGCAGGCCGAGCTCTTCGCGGTTGGCGAGCCAGGTCAGCTGCGCCGTGAATTTCTCGCGCTTGCGGCTGGTCGCGGTGATGGTCATCGCGAAGCCTTCGGCCGTGGTGCGCACGCAGGCACCCTCGATGCGGCCGAGATGTTCGAGATAGACGATCACGCGCTCGCCGGGCTTGGCCTTGGCCGGGGCCGCGAGATGAAGGCCGCCGGGCGAAATATCGATCGACTGGCAGGGGTATTCCATGCGGTTCGGCAGCATGTAGCGGCCCAACAACACCACTTTCATACGGTAATGCCGCCTGCGCTCGGCAGGGAAGGCAGCCGCTCGGGGCGTTTTGAGGGCGTTCAACATCAATAACCGACCTAGATTCCCCAGCGACACTAGGCGGGTTTCGGTTAACGTATCGTTCCGATCAGGCCCGCCCGCCCGGTAATACCACAAGGCGTGGCGGTTCCGCACGGCGCGGCGCGACGGGTGGGCGTGCAGACGCTGCGGGCCAAAGCATTCTGAGCGAGATCATCCGCATCGATTCGATGGTGTCGAGACCGAGCCAGTCCGGCGACAGGGCAGGCGAGAGCGCGCCCAGCACACGGGCATGGGTGCGGCCCCGGTAGCGCAACGGCAGCAGCAGCAGCTCGAGATAGATCGGCGTGCCGGTCACCGATTTGCCGGAGAGGCCGGCGACCGCACCGGCGCTTTCGTCCATCACCGTCTGCACGAGGCGACGCATGTCGCCCTGGGCCTCGACATCGGCCCAGAGCGCTGTGAAGGCACGGCCGCGCAACTCCCGGCCTATCAAAGCACAGAGCCGCGTCCCCGCGAGCCGGAAAACCGGGCCGATCGGCTCGTTCTCCAGCACGAAGGTGTCGGCGAGGGCGTGCCGCAGAGCGCCCGGCTCGATCTCGCCGCGCTCAGGCGCGGCCCGCTCGCCGCGCAGCCCGTCCCAATATTCGAAAACCAGACGTGTGCTCGCGTTCTTCATCCTGTGCCCATATCGCCGTCTGTCTCTCCCTGGAGCGGTCCTGCGTCCGAAGACGATGCGGTTCCGTTCGAAAGAAGGACGAATCAATCTCTAGGAAGACCGCTGACGCATTCGCCGTGCCGTCTTGCCACCCCGGGGTGAGTCGGGGGAGGCGGCAGGTCCGTTAGGGTTAATCAAGTGTTGCGATTGTGGAAGATCGTTAAAATGCGCATGAATTGCCCCGAAATCGGCCGGTGCGGACAGCATCCGGCAGCACGAGGTGGAGGGGGCGTGAGCCAGCCGTCCGGCACGACCGGGCGGCCTCACAGCCGGCGGAAAAGGGGACGGCGCGAGCCGCTCCCCTTTTTCGTTGAGGAGCATGGCCTGCGGCTTGCGCCGTGCCGGTGCTTCGGCAAGTGTGACGGCCGCATGGCTTCCCACGATCATTCCCCGCCCGATCCTTCCCGGCCCGATGCTTCCCGGCCGCGGCGCGAGCCCGTCTTCAACCTGCCTTCGGTGGTCGTCTGGCTGCTGGCCGTCCTGGTCCTGATCCAGGCCGGCCGTTCGCTGCTGTCCGACTATGACGACTACGTGCTGATGTCCTGGCTCGCCTTCGTGCCGGCACGCTTGACGCTCTGGCTCTCGCCGGGGCGGATCGACGACGTCGTCGGCGCGATGGCTCAGCTCACGACCGGACAGGACGTGGCAGAACGTCTGCAGCTCGTCAGGCTTCTGCTCGCCGATGGCGGTGTTCGTCTCTGGACGATCCTGACCTACGGCTTCCTGCACGGCTCCTGGCTGCATCTCGTTTCCAACGCGGTCTGGCTCGCGGCCTTCGGCAGCCCCGTCGCACGGCGCCTCGGGCCGGGGCGCTTCCTCAACCTGATCGGTTTGGCGACCATTGGCGGCGCGCTGCTGCACTGGTGGTCGCGCGATCTCGACGTGGTGCCGCTGGTCGGCGCCTCGGCCGGTATCTCGGGGGCGACGGCGGCCGCGATCCGCTTTGTCTTCGCGCCAGGCCTGCGCTTCGGCGAACTGGGCGACGACGCGGTCGTCCGGGCGATTCCGGCCGAGCCATTCGGTCAGCTCTGGCGCAATTCGCGCGCGCTGCTGTTCATCGCGGTCTGGTTCGTGACGAACATTTTGTTCGGCGCCGGGCTGGTGCCGATCTTCGGCGAGGAGACCAGCATCGCATGGGAGGCCCATATCGGCGGTTTCGTCGTCGGGCTCTTGCTGTTTCCGCTGCTGGACCGGGGACGGCAGGCACGCTGACATGCGGAGCGCGGCGTCCGAGCGGGTGCTTTGCAACCCTTTCGGGAACCTTGCCTGCGCCAAGCTCTTCGCCCACACTTGCTCCATTGCGAAGCGCTTCCCGAGCCGGCCCGGCATGAAGAGTTTTGCCGGCCCTCGCGAAGTTGCAGCGAAACCGCGCGCCCGGCAACGGCGCGCCTGCAAGGAGGGACGGTCCATGAATGTCGAGCAATTGCTGAGCGGCAAGGGGCATGATGTCATCTCGATGCAGCCGCATCGGACGCTGTCCGAAGCGATCCGCACGCTGAGCGAGAAGCGCATCGGTGCCGTCATCGTCATGGGGGCGGACGGAGCGCTCGTGGGGATCCTGTCCGAGCGCGACATCATCCGGGCGCTGGGCGAGCTGGGGGCCGGAGCGCTCGAAAGCGCGGTCTCGCGATCGATGACCTCGAAGGTCGTGACCTGCCGGCCGCAGACCAGCGTCGACGAGTTGATGGAAATCATGACGACCGGCCGGTTCCGCCACGTCCCGGTGGTCGAGAACGGCCGCGTCACCGGTATCGTCTCGATCGGCGACGTGGTGAAGTATCGGGTCGCGGCGATCGAGGCCGAGAGCCAGGCGATGCGCGACTACATCGCGATGGCCTGACCACGCATGAAGCTGCCGGGGGGCTTCAGCTCTCCGGCGCAATATGGTTGGCGGCGACGAGGGCCGCGATGTCGTCCAGCGCGCGCCGCGCCGCCTGACGCCCGAGCTCGATCGTCTCGCCGGCGCGGTGGAAATCGAACAGGCCGATGCGGCCGAGCCGAGGGCCGATCATCACATCCGGCGGGTCGCCCGCCAGCCGGGACCGCGAGATGCGGTCCTGCGTGATGTTGAAGGCGTCGATCATCACGCCGGCGAGACCCGGACGGTTCTCGGCGGGGCGGCCGACAATGTTGCGGACGCGCTTGGCCGCACCGCTGATGCCGTCATACCAGCGCGGTTCCGGCTGGACCTGCAATTCCGGCACGAGCGGATCCGGGTCGGAACTCTGGTCCTGGATGGTCGTGCCGCGGCCGGTGAGGTCGCTGTTGAGGTTGACGCAGATCACGACATCGGCGCCGAGCGCGCGCGCCGCCGTGACCGGAACCGGATTGACCAGCGCGCCGTCCATCAGCCAGCGGCCGCCGAGCTTCACGGGGTCGAAGATTCCCGGCAGGGCGTAAGAGGCGGTCAGTGCCTCGACCAGCGGGCCACGGGTGAGCCAGATCTCGTGACCGAAACCGAGCTCGGTCGCTACGGCGACGAAGCGATGGTTCAGATCCTCGATCCGGATGTCGTTCAAGTGCTGTTCGAGCAGACGCTTCAGCCGTCCGCCGGCAATCAGCCCGGCGCCGCCGATATGAAAATCCATCAGGCCGACGATGCGGCGCTTGGTCATGCTGGTGGCGAATTCGCTGAGTTCGGGCAGCTTGCCGGCTGCGAGACAGCCGCCAACGACAGCGCCGATGGAGGTTCCGGCGATGACATCGGGCGCGAAACCGGCCTCGATGAGCACTTCCAGCGCGCCGATATGGGCCCAGCCGCGCGCTGCGCCCCCGCCGAGCGCGAGACCGATCTTCGGCCTGACCAGGCCCGGCTTGCCCCCGACCGGGCGCATATCGTTCATTGCGGCACCACCTCCGCCGAGACCAAAGGCTCGCCGCGCGACACCATCCCACCGCATGGGCTCGTCCCTCCGTGGACTAGGAGGTTGTCAGAACCCGATGAGCGAAAGATGAACGCCAGCCTGTGGCGATTATCGCCTCTATTTGACGGATCCGTGAAGGCGTGCCGGCGGCATTGGCGATACGCACTGGATTCAATCCCGTCAGTCGCAAACGACCAGCGGTTTCTCCGCCTCGCTCCGCAGCGGCTGGAGCCGGTAGAAGCAGGAGCAGCGCCCGGTGTGGCAGCAGCCGCCGTCGCCGGCGACCTTGACCTTGATCCAGAGCGCGTCCTGGTCGCAATCGACCCGCATCTCGACGATGGTCTGGATCTGGCCGGAGGTCGCGCCCTTGTGCCAGAGCTCCCCACGCGAGCGCGACCAGTACCAGGCCTCGCCGGTCTCGATCGAGCGCTTGAGCGCCTCGGCATTCATATGGGCGACCATCAGCACCGCGCCGCTATCGGCTTGCGTGGCCACGACGGTGACGAGGCCGTTCGCATCGAAGCGGGGGCTGAGCCCCGTTCCCTCCTCGAGGGCGTGCTTGTCGGGCGCGGTGGGGTAGAGGGGCATGGAGGCTCCGTCGACGATAGTTCTTCGGCGCAACCTTGCCGTCATTCTCGGGCGAAGCGAAGCGCAGACCCGGGAATCTCTTTCAAGACAAAGCGCCCTCATCTCGCAGAGATGCTCGGGTCGAACCCGAGCATGACGGCTTGTTCATGGGGGCGTAGCCGGCAGGAGCCGCCTACATCCCCGGCGATTTCACCATGGTGAAGAAGCGGACCTGCTCGGCCGTGTCGTCCCGGAAGACGCCGCGATATTGCGAGGTCATGGTCGAGGAGCCCTGCTTCTGAATGCCGCGCATCGACATGCACATATGCTCGGCCTCGACGAGGATGGCGATGCCGCGCGGCTCCAGAACCTCCTCGATCACATCGGCGATCTGGGCCGTCATCGTCTCCTGCGTCTGAAGGCGGCGGGCGTAGACATCGACGATGCGGGCCAGCTTCGACAGGCCGACCACGCCCTTCGAGGGATAGTAGCCGATATGCGCCTTGCCGACGAATGGCACCATGTGGTGCTCGCAATGCGAATAGAACGGGATGTCGCGGACGAGGACCATGTCTCGGTAGCCCTCGACCTCCTCGAAGACACGGTCGAGAATACGACGCGGCTCCTCGGCATAGCCCTTGTAGAATTCCTTGTAGGCCTTGGCGACGCGGCGCGGCGTATCTGCCAGGCCTTCGCGCGAGGGATCATCGCCTGCCCATAGCAGCAGCGTACGGACCGCGGCCTCGGCCTCTTCCTGCGTCGGCTGGCGAACCAGAAACTTGTCGGCGGAGGGGCCGATGGCCCCCTCGACGGACAAGGTCTTAACCACAGGCATCATGTGGTGCCTCCCGTTTGGACGATGAAGCCTCGCGAGCAGCCCCAAAAGCTGCGGCTCCCGAGGCCGGAACGACAAGTCTGATACCTCGCGGCGGGAGAAGTATCAGGCTCTCCCATCATACGACGATCGACCCTATATTGGATCTGTGTGCCGGTCATTCCAGACCGGCGAGAGAACTGGCCATGCTGGACGACGTCTACAACAAGCGCATCCTCTCGCTTGCCGCCAACATCCCCCTGCTGCAGCGCCTGCCGTCGCCAGATGCGACAGCGCGCGCACATTCGAAGCTATGCGGCTCGACCGTGACAGTGGATGTCACCATGGATGGCGATACCGTCACGGGCTTCGGCCATGAGGTGAAGGCCTGTGCGCTCGGGCAGGCCTCGTCCTCGATCATGGCGCATCATGTCGTCGGCTCGACGGCGACGGAACTACGCGAGGTACGCGAGCAGGCCCGCGCCATTCTGAAGGACAATGCCGAGCCGCCCGAGGGCAAATGGGCCGATCTGGGGGTGCTCGTGCCGGTGCGCGACTTCAAGGCGCGCCACGCCTCGACGATGCTGACCTTCGACGCCGTCGTCGAGGCGATCGACCAGATCGAGGCCAAGCGGCGCGAAGCCGCGGCCTGAGCGTCGGGCGATACTGGACATACCTTTGTCATTCCGGGGCACGCCTTAGGCGTGAACCGGGGATCCGCGGCTGGGTTTGGTACTTTTCCCGCGGTATCGGCGCTTACCCAGTCTTGGTTTTACGGTACTTCGCTGCGCGAAGCCCCGACTGGAAGGGGTGTATTCAAGGCGGGAACGTTTCCACCGCCTGACCATATGCGGGTTGTCTACTTAACGCCGAAGGCGGTGCGGATTTCCGGGATCGTCTCGTCGAAGCGCGACTTGAAGGCACGCTCGGCCAGCAGGGCCTTGGCGACGGCACGTCCGACCTTGTCGCCGGCGACGAGATCGCTCGGATAATGGAAGCCGCAGATCAGGCGGCTTTCATCATAGCTCTTCACCCTCGCTTCCAGCTTGTCCGAGAGTTCGGGGGCGGCCGCCTTCAGAAGCTCGGCGTAGAGAGCCGCCGTCGCCGCGTGGGCGGAGGGGAAGGAGGTGCCTTCCGGCCGCGCGCCGGGGCAGGGCTTGACGCGGACCTTGGCCCAGAGCTGGAACGGTCGCGGGCGGCTCGTCAGGCGATGGACGCTCTTCAGGAGGATGCCGAGTTCGACCTGCGCCTCGCGGAACAGCAGCCGGACTTCGCGATGGGTGCCGTCGATATAGCCGCTATCCATGCCGCTCAGGAAATTCACCAGCGCCTGGCGCTGGTCGGCGATGGCGGCCTTTTCGCGCTCGGGCGTGCGGTTCAGCGTGATCTGCTGTACCTGCTCGAATTCCGCCTTGCCCTCGGGGGTGTTCTGCGCTGGCGGCAGACCGATGATCTGGGCGATATCCAGCTTGGTGCCGTCGAGCCAGAGCAGGTAAGGCCGCTGCTGGGCGGAAACCGGTATGGCGAGGCCAAGGCCGAGCGCGAGGCTGGCGCCGAAGAGGGCTTGGCGAACAAGGGCTTGGCGAAAGCGAGCGGCGCGCATCATGTGTCCGGTGTGAAGCAAGGGAAGCGGTTCTGGTTGTGGCTGAACGAAACGAAGCAGACGATCTATTCCAGCGTCTCTTTGTTAAGCAAAGATTTTCGCTGCTGCGAAAGGCTGCGCTTTTGCCGCGCAGCGCCGCTCATATCGCAATTCGAGGTTATCAGCTCAGTCTTTCTATGCTGGTCGGGCGGCATTGCCGCCACTGGCCGAGCTGCTCGGCCTATACCGACGAGGCGATCCTGCGCTTCGGCCTGTGGCGCGGCGGCTGGACGGGACTGGCCCGGATCTGCCGGTGCAATCCATGGGGCACGAGCGGCATCGACATCGTCTGCGAGGAATTGCCGCCGCACGCATCCTGGTATAGGCCATGGTCCTATGGCCGCTGGCGCGGGACAAACGTGCCGGCGGCTTTCGATTCCGACGCCGAACCGGCCACGGGCAGCGGAACGCAATCCTCACATTCGTAGCCGGCCTAGTCTTACGGGGCTTGTATCCCCGAGTGAGCAGGATAGCGATCCATGACGATCTCCCTGACCTTTCCCGATGGCGCCAAGCGCGAATTTCCCTCCGGCATCACCGGAGTCGAGATCGCCAAGGGCATCTCTCCCTCCCTTTTGAAGCGCACCGTCGCGATGGCGCTCGACGGCACCGTCGTCGACCTCGCCGACCCGATCACCACTGACGCCAAGATCGAGCTGCTGAACCGGGAAGACCCCCGCGCGCTTGAGCTGATCCGGCACGACACCGCCCACGTCCTCGCCGAGGCGGTGCAGGAGCTGTTTCCCGGCACGCAGGTGACGATCGGCCCCGTCATCGAGAACGGGTTCTTCTACGATTTCGCCCGCAACGAGCCCTTCACCCCCGAGGATTTCCCGGCGATCGAGAAGAAGATGCGCGAGATCATCGCGCGCGACAAACCCTTCACCAAGGAGGTCTGGAGCCGCGACAAGGCCAAGGATTTCTTCGCCGCGAAGGGCGAGGCCTACAAGGTCGAGCTGGTCGATGCGATCCCCGCCGACCAGACGCTGAAGATGTACGCGCAGGGTGACTGGATCGACCTCTGCCGCGGCCCACACATGACCTCGGTCGGCAAGGTCGGCAACGCCTTCAAGCTGATGAAGACGGCCGGTGCCTATTGGCGCGGCGACTCGAACAACGCGATGCTGACGCGCATCTACGGCACCGCCTTCGCCAGGCAGGAGGACCTCGACGCCTATCTCAGGCAGATCGAGGAGGCGGAGAAGCGCGACCACCGCAAGCTCGGCCGGGAGATGGACCTGTTCCATTTCCAGGAGGAGGGGCCGGGCGTCGTGTTCTGGCACTCCAAATGAACTGCCCGGGCCATGTCCAGATCTTCAAGCACGGCCTGAAGAGCTATCGCGACCTGCCGATCCGGTTGGCCGAGTTCGGCAACGTCCATCGCTATGAGCCGTCCGGCGCGTTGCACGGGCTGATGCGCGTGCGCGGCTTCACGCAGGACGACGCGCACATCTTCTGCACGGAAGAGCAGCTCGCGGCGGAATGCCTGAAGATCAACGACCTGATCCTCTCGGTCTACGAGGATTTCGGCTTCACCGAGGAACTCGTCATCAAGCTCTCGACTCGCCCCGAGAAGCGCGTCGGCTCCGACGCGGTCTGGGACCATGCCGAGCAGGTGATGACCGGGGTGCTGGAGCGGATCGCGAAGCAGTCCGGCAACCGCATCAAGACCGAGATCAACCCGGGCGAGGGCGCTTTTTACGGGCCGAAGTTCGAGTATGTGCTGCGTGACGCCATCGGCCGCGACTGGCAATGCGGCACGACGCAGGTCGATTTCAACCTGCCTGAGCGTTTCGGGGCCTTCTATATCGGCGCCGACGGCGAGAAGAAGCAGCCGGTCATGGTCCATCGCGCGATCTGCGGCTCGCTGGAGCGCTTCACCGGCATCCTGATCGAGCACCATGCCGGGCATTTCCCGCTCTGGCTGGCGCCCGAGCAGATCGTGGTCTGCCCGATCACCTCGGAGGCCGACGGCTATGCCGAGGAGGTGACGATGACCCTGATGGGGGCCGGCCTGCGTGCCCGCGCCGACCTGCGCAACGAGAAGATCTCGTACAAGGTGCGCGAGCATTCTCTGGCCAAGGTCCCGGTCATCCTCGCCGTCGGCAAGCGCGAGGCCGAAGAGAAGACCGTGACCGTCCGCCGCCTCGGCAGCCAGGCGCAGACGGTGATGACATTGTCGGAGGCGCTCGCGGCGTTGGGCGAGGAGGCGCTGGCGCCGGACCTGGCGCGCCGGAAGGCCGTGAAGGCGGGCTGACGCAACGTTGCCGTCATGGCCGGGCTTGACCCGGCCATCTCGGAAACCAGCCTTATTCTGCTGGAGATTCTCGGGTCGAAGCTTGCTTCGCCCGAGAATGACGGAGCGGGTGGCCTCCACTAGCGAATCCGACCCTCGCCGTGCCAGATTGCCGGCGATGCTGACAGGCTCCTATCGCAAACGGCTCGAAGCCGATCTTCCCCGCTGGGTCGCCGAAGGCTTGCTCAGCTCCGACAGTGCCGGCGCGATCCGGCGCTCGGTCGCGCGCGAGCAGGGCGGCATCCGCCTGCCGGCCGTGATCGGCCTGCTCGGTGGCCTGCTGATTGCGGCGAGCGTCGCCGCCTTCGTCGCGGCCGGGTGGGAGGATATCCCGCGCCTCGTCAAGCTCGGCATGATCCTGGCAGCGATCGTCGCCTCAATCGCCTATGCCTTCCGGCTGGAGCGCCAGGGCTCGCCGCGCGGTGCCGATGCCGCCGTGACCTGCGGCGTTCTGATCTTCGGCGCAGGGCTCGCGCTGGTCGGCCAGATGTACCACCTCCCAGCCGATTGGCCGGGTGGGGCCTTGCTGGTGGCGCTCGGCGGCCTGATCGCCGCCGCCTTGATGCGCTCGAACGGTGCACTGGCGATCGCGCTGATCGCGATCTGCGCCTGGAGCGGCGGACGCTGGGAGGAGGCGCGCAGCGGCGCCCATCTCGGCTTCTTCATCCTCTACCTGCCGGCTCTGTGGCTCTCGCTGTCGCGCAACAACCGGCTTGTGCATCACCTCGTCGTGCTCGCTGCTGCGGCCTGGCTCGCCATGGCGCCGGGTTATGGGCTGTTCGACCGCTTCGACTATGGGCTCCTGGCCTATGGGCTGGCGCTCGCCGTGTTCTATGTGGCGCTCGGCGCACTGGCGCTCGACCGCGGCCTGCCTCCGGTGTTGACCGCCTGCCTGCCCTGGGGGCTGCTCGGGCTGGTGCTGGTGCTGAACGTCGAATTGATCCGCATTCTCGACCGCGACGAGGCGCGGGCGGGACACGCCTTCCGCTTCGTCTTCCTGGCCTATGCCGTCGCTTTGCCCGTCGTCGCCTGCCTGGCAGGCTTCGCCCGCGAGCGGCGCTTCGCCTGGCCCCTGGCGGCCGGTCTCGTCTTTGCGCTGCTGGTGCCGGCGGTGTTCTGGACCGGCATCGTCACGGCCATGGCCGGCAAGATCATCGTTGCGAGCCTCGTCCTGCTGGCCGCGACGGCGCTGGTCGTGGCCGGCTCCGTCGGCGGCATTCGGCGGCTGGTGCTGGCGGGCTCGGTGCTGTTTGGCGTCGCCATCCTGATCCTGCTCTGGCAAACGATCGGCACGCTGCTCGACCAGTCGCTGTTCTTCCTCGTCGCAGGCGCGACCTTGCTGGCGATCGCCTCCGGCGCGCGGCGCCTCTTCGCTCGCCTCAACCCGCCTGAGAAGGAAGCCGCCTGATGCGCGCGCTTTCCGCCGATAGCCTCGTCGCCAAGGTCCCGCTGGTCTGGCGCGCGGTGGCGACCGCGCTGCTACTGGGCCTCGCCCTGCTGGCGCTCGTCGAGCAGCGGGCACGCATGCTGCGCGGCGGCACCGAGATCCGGCTGCGGAGCGTGCCGGTCGATCCGCGCGATCTCTTCCGTGGCGATTACGTCATCCTCGCCTATCCGATCAGCGCGGTGGAGGCGGAGGCCGCCGGTCAACCGGCGTTCGAGCGGGGCGAGCGGGTCTATGTCAGTCTCGGCCGGGACGAGCAGGGCTTCGCCAAGGCGACCGGCGTCAGCCGCGACTGGCCCAAGACAAGCGACGGCACGGTGGTAATCGCCGGGCGCGTCACCGCGACATCGGCCTGCGCCACCAATGAGAACGGCGATGTGGATTGTGGCGGACGGCGCAACCGCCTGCGCATCGCCTATGGGCTCGAGAGCTATTTCGTGCCGCAGGGCGAGGGCAAGGCGATCGAGACCACCGACAAGGCCCGGATCGAGGTCGTGGCCGCGGTGTCGTCTTCGGGCGTCGCCGCGATCAAGCGCCTGCTGGTCGACGGCAAGCCGGTCTACGCCGAACCTCCGTACTAAACGGACTTCGGCTGGCAGACCGCCGCATGGTCGGGCCGACCAGACCGCATATTTCGTTAACCATCGTCTCTTAGGGAGAGGCGCGGCATCACATTGCCGTGTCGAAACCGCTTCGTCTCAAGCCTGCCGCAAAAGCTGCTGATGATCTGCCACACGCGGTTGTGACAACACGCCGCGTGACGCGAATCCTCAGGAGTTATATGAACGCCAGATGAACGGATCTGACAACGACCGTTCATCTTGGGAGTGGCGAGCCGGGAACACTGATCGGCCGCCGGCGTTTCGATCCTGATTTCCCGGCCTGCTGAAGGCAGCTTCGCTGAAGGACTTGCGTCCCGTGTCCTCCCATTCCTCCTTCAGGCGCTTCTTGCTTCTCGGCCGCCCGGCCGTGGATGCGGTGTTGGCCGCGCCGGGGCGGGATGCAAGGATCGACGTGATCCGCGGGTTTGCGCTGCTGATCATCTTCATCAATCATATGCCGGGCAACGTGGTTTCGGCCTATATGCCGCATAATTACGGCTTCTCGGATGCTGCCGACATCTTCGTGCTGCTGGCCGGCGTCTCCGCGACGCTCGCTTATGGGGGGATGATCGAGCAGCGCGGCTTGGCGGTCGCCGGGCTGAAGCTGGGTGCGCGACTCTGGACGCTCTACATCGCCCATATCGCGGTGTTCATCATCGTCTGCGGCGTCGTCGCGACGGCGGTGACGCGGACCCAGAACCCGCTCTATATCGAGGCGATCAACATTCAGCCCTTCTTCCGGGACACGATCGAGGCCTTGATCGGTGCGCTGACGCTGACTTACCAGCCGTCCTATCTCGACATCCTGCCGCTCTATATCGTGCTGCTGGCGCTGTTCCCTGTTATCTATTACGCGGCGCGCCTGAGCCCGCTGCTGACGCTCGCCTGTTCGCTGGCGATCTGGCAGGCGGCGCTCGCCTTCGATCTCAACCTGCCCAATGGCAACGCCGGGGTCTGGTTCTTCAACCCCTTCGCCTGGCAGGTGGTGTTCACGCTCGGCATCGTCATCGGCCGTGCGGCGCAGTTCGGCATTCGGGCTCCGCGCCTGGTCGGGCTCGATCTGGCGGCGGTCGCGTTCATCGCCTTTGCGGCGGTGGTGAAGGTCTCGAGCGGCAATCCGACGGGCATCGCTGCGCTGAACGACTGGTTCGACTCGGTACAGCTCGGCTCGGACAAGACCAATCTCGCCTGGACGCGGCTATTGCATCTCGCTGCGCTGGCCTGGCTGGCCATCCGCTGGCTGCCCGCCGGCAGCGCTCTGGCGAAGGCCGCTCCCGGCCGCATCCTCGCCCATGCCGGGCAGAATTCGCTGCATGTCTTCTGTGCAGGCATCGTGCTTTCGATCATCGGTCAGATCCTGCTGGCGGAAACATCCTTCGATTTGGGCGTTCAGTTGCTGATATGCGCCGGTGGCGCTACAATGCTGACAGGGTTAGGGATTTTCCTGTCGTGGTACCGTTCGATCACGAAACGCGGCGCAAGCGCCGACACTGCCCCGGTCCGTGGCATGCAGCCATCGCGGCCTTCCTTTTCCTCGCGCTGAATTCCGGATCGAGCGCGGCGCCCTTGCCGCCACCAATCGACGTCCGCTGCCGTGCGGAAGTAGCCAAGGCTGCTTTCCAACCGAGCTTGCCGGCTGCCCGAAAGGCGCTTCAGGAGACCGGCCGCCTGACGGTGGTGGCGCTTGGCTCCTCTGCCACTGCCGGTTCCGGCGCCAGTGCCGACGACAAGAGCTACCCGGCTGTGCTCCAGGCTGAACTGAGCCGGCGCCTGCCCGGTGCCCAGGTCAGGGTCGTCAACAAGGGCGTCGGCGGCCAGTCGGCCTACGACATGCTGCTGCGCATGCAGGCCGATGTCATCGACGAGAAGCCGGCGGTCGTGATCTGGCAGACCGTGATCAACGACGCGATCCGCGATATCGGCGAGGACAAGCTCGCCAAGATCCTGCGCAAGGGCGTGGGCAAGGCCCGCGCCGCCGGGATCGAGATGATCCTGATGGATCTGCCCTGGCTGCCGCGGGAAGGGCGCTACCCGCATTACGACGATTATCGCGCCGTTCTGGCTAAAACGGCGCAGGACCAGGGCATCTCCCTGTTCCCGCGCTATGCAATGATGAAGGGCTGGTCGAACTCGCGCCAGTTCACCCCGGAGGAACTCGTCGGCATGGACGGCCTGCATCTGGTCGATGCCGGTTATCGCTGCCTGGCGCTGCGGCTGGCGGACGGGATCGTCGCCGGGATCGGTTCGGTCAGAATCGAGGCGGCGGGCGGCCGAAAGCCGACGAACTGAGGCAGGGCGTCATTTTCGGGAGAAGCGAAGCGGAAACCCGAGAATCTCCGGACCAGAGCAGCGGGTTTCCGAGATGCCCAGGTCATGCCCGGGCAGGACGAGGGTACTTACTTCGCGAGAACCTCGATATCACGGTCGCTGCCGGACTCGACCTTGAAGTCGCGGGAATAGACCTGCCCCTCCTGCCGGGCGATCAGGACATAGTCGCCTTCGGCCAGGATGACCTGCGGAAAGGCGCCGATCGCCTCGCGGATCACGTCGCCGCCCGGCGTGAGCACGCTGAAGGCGGTGCCGGCGAAGGCTTCGCCCCCGGTATTGGCGACGAGCTTCAGCGTCACCTTGGCGGCGCGGTGATGCAGCGTCGCGTCGGTGACCTTGCCGGTCTCGACCTTCACGTCGGCGCGCTGGATCGCGTTGGAATCGCCGTAGGTGGAGACCACGTGATAGGTGCCCTCGGGCAGGCGGATGACCTCGCCTGCCTTGGCGCCGCTGGTGATCAGGCGGCCCTCCGAGTTGCCTTGCAGGGGCACGAAGACCGAGAAGGATAGCTGGGTTCCCGGGATCGGGGCATCGCCGATGGAGCCGGCCAGCGAGAGCGCGCCGGCACTGATCTGGACCTGATCGCGCAAGCCCTGCTGCCCCAGGCTGACGCGCCGCGTCCCGCTGGCGAAGCCGTAGCCGGCATGGATGACGTAATTGCCGGGTGGCAGCGAGAAGGCGGGCTCCGGCTCGGAGGAGCGTGCGACGATCCTGGACGAGGCGCCGTCGGCGTTTTCGCTGAGCACGCGCCAGTTCAGCCCCGAGCGGATCGACTTGCGATCGCCGGCGAACTGGGCCGAAACCGAGAGCCGCGCCAGCCCGTTCGGAGCAGCCGGCTGACCGGGCATCGGTGCGGGGGCGGGAGCATCGGCCCCGGGGCCGGGATCGGGAGCCTGGGCGCGCGCAAGGTTCGGCGAAAACGCGATGGCCATGGCGAAGACCATCGCGGCGAGGCGGCCAGCTTTAAAGCTCTCCAATTCAAGCATGCTTCTCGTCCTCGGCGGCTCTGCAGCGATGTATGAGCAGGTCCGCTTGTCCTCATCATGGCGAAGGAATAGGTCAATCCCATCGCCACCGTCCGGATGTTTCATGACCGATACGCTCTCTCTGCTCAAGCTGCGTCGCTCCGTGCCGCCGCAGTTCCTCACGGCGCCCGGCCCCGACGGCGCCCAGCTCGACGAATTGCTCGCCATCGCCGCGCGCGTGCCCGACCACGGCAAGCTCGCCCCGTGGCGCTTCATCGTCTTCAAGGGCGCGGCGCGTGAGGAAGCGGCTGAGGTCGTCGCGCGCATCTTCCGCGAGAAGAACCCGCAGGCCAGCGAGGATCAGGTCGAATTCGAGCGCAAGCGCCTGCTGCACGCGCCGGTCATCGTCGCCGTTGTCTCGCGGGCGCGAGAGCATGCCAAGATCCCGCTTTGGGAGCAGGAGCTTTCGGCCGGTGCGGTCTGCATGAACATGCTCGTCGCCGCCTATGCCATGGGCTATGCAGGTTCCTGGCTGACCAACTGGTTCTCGTTCGACCGTTCGGTGCTGAGCGCGTTCGGGTTGGCCGAGGGCGAACGGATGGCCGGCTTCGTCCACTTGGGCACGCCGACGGCGCCGATCACAGATCGCGACCGGCCGGTGATGGCCGATATCGTCAGCTATTACGGGGCCTGACCTGATGATCTATTCGGCTACGCAAGAGGATCTCGGCTTTTCGCATGATCCGTTCAAGGCGATCGTCGCGCCGCGGCCGATCGGCTGGATCACGGCGTTGAGCGCCAAGGGCGAGGTCAATCTCTCGCCCTACAGCTTCTTCAACGCGATCTCGTCGCGGCCGAACATCGTCATGTTCTCCTCGGAGAACAAGAAAGACGCCGTCGCCTTCGTCGAGGAGACTGGCGAGTTCACCTGTTCGCTGGTGACCAAGGCGCTCGCGCATCCGATGAACCTGACCTCGGCGCCGCTGCCGCGCGGCGAGAGCGAGTATGCTCATGCCGGCCTGGAGATGGCGCCGTCGCGCTTCGTCAAGCCGCCGCGCGTCGCCGGCACGCCGGCTGCGCTCGAATGCAAGCTGCTCTCGGTGCAGCAACTCCATGACGTCGATGGTCAAGCCGTGCCGCGCTGGATGGTGCTGGGGCAGGTCGTCGGCATCTTCATCGACGATGCCTTCGTCAGGGACGGGCGCTTCGATACGGCAGGTGCCAACCCGATCGCACGCTGCGGCTATGCCGATTATGCCGAGGTGACGAGCCTGTTCTCGATCACGCGCCCGCCGGGCGGGTAGGGCCGCATCGCACAGGCGTAATTCTCAGGCGGAACGAAGCGTAGACCCGAGAATCTCAAGACGGATAGGCGCCGGAGCCCCTTTCGACTGGAGATGCTCGGGTCAAGCCCGAGCATGACGCTCTATAAGCAGCGTCAGCCGCCTGCCAGCGGCTTGGCGCTGTAATCCCCGAATTCCGCCAGCGCCTTGTTGATCGCTTCGGCGTCGAGCTGGGTGCCCTCCGGGAGTGTGAGGCGCGGCGGATCGAGCGTCACCGTCGCGCCCGGAGCGAGCGCCGTCGCCGCCCGCTGGACGCGCGAGGCGCAGCCGCCGCAATGCATCCCCGAAACTTCGAAAACCTGAGTCATTCGAATCGCCTCCGGCGGTTCATTCAGCCAGTTTGCGAGCCCGCGCGACGAGCCGCTGTGCCTTGATCAGATGGGGACGATCCAGCATTTCGCCATCGAGGCCGATGACGCCGGCACCGGGATTGGCCTCGAACAGGGCGATGATCTGCTCGGCCTTGGCGAGCGCCGCCGGCGAGGGTGCGAAGATTTCGTTGATCGGGGCGACCTGCGCCGGATGGATCGCCATCTTGCCGGTGAAGCCGTCGCGGCGTGCGGCGAGGCATTCGGCGCGGAAGGCGGCATCGTCGCGGAAATTGGTGAAGACGGTGTCGATCGCATCGACCTGTGCCGCCGTTGCTGCAAACAGGGTCAGGGCGCGGGCAAGGCGATAGGGATCGGTGTAGGAGCCGTCCTCCAGCCGGTTGGTCTCGGCGCCCAGATCGGCCGAGAGGTCTTCCGCGCCCCAGGTCAGCGCCATCAGGCGATGCGAGGAGCGGGCATAGCTGCCGAGGCCGAAGATGCCCTTGCCGGTCTCGGTGCCGATCGGGAGGATGCGCGTCATGCCATCGGGCATGTCGGCCTCGGCCTCGCGCACGGCGATCTTGGCAGCGAGATGGCCGACATCGGTGCCGCCCTCCGATTTGGGCAGCATGATCGCGTCTGGGCTGCCTGGCATCACTGCATCGAGGTCGGCATCGCTCAGGCCGGTTGCGAGGCCATTGATGCGGACGATCAGCAACGGGCGCTTCGGCAGGGCACGGGCGGCTTCCAGGAAGGCGCGGGTGATCTCGCGCGCCTGAGGCTTGGCGTCGAGCGCGACGGAATCCTCCAGGTCGAGGATCAGCGCGTCGGCGCCGCTCTCCAGGCCCTTCTGCTGCTTCTTCGGGCTGTCGCCCGGCACGAACAGGAGAGAACGCATGGATCAGACCGCGACGGTGTCGGGGGCCGGGCGCCGGCGCATGAAAGCCTGGCGCCGGCACTGGGCGACCAGCGTGCCATCCTGCTTGTAGGCCTTGTGGACGAACTCGACGATGCCGGCATCGGGCCGCGAGCGCGACTCGCGCTTGGCCGCGATCTCGGTGGTGCAGTTGATCGTGTCGCCCTCGAAGAGAGGGGCCGGGAACAGGACGTCGGTCATGCCGAGATTGCCGATGGTTGTGCCGACAGTCGTGTCGTTCACGGAGATGCCGATCATCAGGCCGAGCGTGAACAGCGAGTTCATCAGCGGCTTTCCCCACTCGGTTTCGGTTGCGCAGAAATGCGCATCGATATGAAGGGGTTGCGGGTTGAGCGTCATGTTGGAGAACAGCATGTTGTCCATCTGCGTGACGGTGCGGGTCAGGCCGTGCTCGATGAGCGCGCCGACCTGGAAATCCTCGAAATAGATCCCGCCACGCTTGTGACGCACAACATCCGCCATAGACGCCTCCGTGCTCATAAGATCGCCGCGTGCCCTGTCGGGCGCGCTGTTGGCGATCGGTGTTTGTCACCGCATCGAAGCGTTCCGAAAAGCGGGATCCACTTTTCGGTTCGATGCCGGGCCGGCTGTCGAGCCGGAACAAGAAGTCGTAGAGGGACCTCCGCCGGGAGGGAAGTGGAAAGGGCGACGCCCTAGCGGCACGGTGCCGCTCTTAACGGTTCGCTTACCATAATGGAGCAATTTCGAAGCGTGCCCTCGCAATGCGCGCGGGCCGCCGCCGAAGGTCTCGATGTTCCTCTTCACCACGCCGCAGAGCCAGAGCCGCGAAACGCAGCCAGCGAACCCGGTCGTCAGCGCCATCCGCCAGGGCGCGGAGCGGACGGGGGCGGGGTTCGACTACCTGCTCAAGACGGCGCAGCGCGAATCGTCGCTCGAGCCGACGGCGAAGGCGAGCACGTCGAGCGCCACGGGGCTCTTCCAGTTCATCGAGCAGACCTGGCTGTCCATGGTCAAGCAGGAGGGGCCCAAGCAGGGCCTCTCGCAATATGCCAACGCGATCACCGAGAGCGGCGGGCGCCTCAGCGTCCCAGACCCAGCGGCCCGCGAAAAGATCCTGCAATTGCGCAACGACCCGCAGGTCGCAGCGGTGATGGCCGGCGCGCTGACCCAGAAGAACCGCGATCAGCTCGCCAGCAGCCTCGGCCGCCAACCGCAGGCCGGCGAACTCTACATGGCTCATGTGCTCGGCGCGCGCGGCGCCTCCGACCTGATCCGCGCCGCTGCGAGCGATCCCAGCCGCGTCGCCGCGCGGGATTTCCCGGATGCTGCCGGCGCCAACCGGTCGATCTTCTATGACAAGGCCGGCCGCGCGCGCAGCGTGCAGGAGGTCTACGGCGTGCTGGCAGCCAGCCATGCCAGCACGCAGGTTGCGGCCAATGTGGCGCAGAACCCGCAAGCCGCGCTGAACCCGCAGGCAGGGCAGGGCGAACCTCCTGTGGCCGAGATCGCCGCCGGCTTGCGCGAAGGTCGCGCCAAGGGGCTGGTCGGGCTGTTCTCGACCGGCGGCTCGCGGGATCCGGTCTCGAAGGCGGTCGCCAATCTCTGGACCACCCCACCGCGGGGCGGCACGCGCATGGCCTCGCTTGATGGCGGCGAGCGTTATTTTCCGCGCTCCGGCTCAAGCGAGACCACGATGTCGGATGCGAACCCGGTCGCGGGCGCGGCTGCCGTCTCTGCCCCGGCCCGCGCCGTCAGCGCGCCGTTGCCGCCCTCGCGGCCGACCGACCTGACCCAGCCGACCGTGGCGGCCTCGCCGCCGGTTGCGAAACGGCGAAGCGGGCCGCTCGACCTGTCTTCCTTCATGATTCAACGGAGCGGAGCATGATCGTTCGGCGATTCCTGCTTTGGGCCCGCACCGCGCCGGCGGAGGCCCGCGCAAGCGGCGCCGCAAGTCTAGCGGGGGCCTATCTGCGCTCCGGCATGTCCGACGAGGACAGGCACGAGGCCGAGACGGCGCTGATGGCGCTGATCGATGATCCTTCGCCCTTGGTCCGCCGGGCGATAGCGGAGGAGATGGCTCCCTCGATGCGGACCCCGCGCAATCTCGCGCTCAGTCTTATCGCCGAGCAGAGCGACGTCGCGGCGCTCGTCCTGGCGCATTCGCCGGTGCTGACCGAGGCCGATCTGGTCGATGCTGCCGCGATCGGCGATACGCTGGCACAGAAGGCCATCGCCATGCGCCGCTGCCTGCCGCTGAGCGTCTGCGCCGCCTTGGCCGAAGTCGGCTGCGAGGAGGCGCTGGTCACGCTTGCCGGCAACCGCACCGCCGAGATTCCTGATTTCTCGCTCGAACGCATGATCGAGCGCCATGGCGACAATGGCGTCCTGCGCGAGGCCCTGCTCGAACGGGTCGACCTGCCGGGTGGCCTGCGGCAGACCATTGCCGCCAAGGTCTCCGATGCCCTGGCGAATTTCGTCTCCGGCTGCGGCTGGCTCACACCGGAGCGCAGCGCGCGGCTTGCCCGCGAATCGACGGAGCGGGTTGCGGTTGCGCTTGCCGCCGGCGGCGAAGCCAGCGATGCGCCGGCGATCGTCGAGGTGCTCAGGATCACCGGGCGGCTGACCTCGGGGCTGATCCTGCGTTCCCTGCTCAGCGGCGAGCCGGCCTTGGCCGAGGCTGCTTTCGTGTCGCTGTCCGGTTTGCCGGAGGAGCGCGTCGCGGCATTGCTGCGCGACAAGCGCGGCGCGGGGCTCAAGGCGCTCTGCCGCAAGGCCGGGCTGCCGGCTTCGCTGGAGCCTGCCTTCTCCGCAGCCATCCTCGCTCTCAATGCGCGCGGCTTCGACCATGGCGGCGCCGGCAACGGCATCGATCGCAACCTGTTGCGCGTAGTGCTGCTCGCCTGCGAGCGGCTGGAGGGGCCGGAAGCCGACGGGCTGATGGGGCTGCTGCGCCGCTTGGACGCGGAGGCTGCCCGCGAGGAAGCTCGCGGCCTGGCGGATTCGCTGGCGGACGATGCCGCGCTGGCGCTGCTGGTCGAGGCCGATCCGTCCTTCCTGATCGAACTCGCCGAGAGCGACCTGCGCGACGCGGCCTGAGCCCGCGCCTTTTCAGTAGCCGAACTGCTCGCGCAGGATGCGTTCGTCCAGGCTGTGGCCGGGGTCGTGCATCATGACGAGGTCGACATCGCGATCGATCTCGATTTGGACGGAGCGGACCTCGTCGATCTGCGTGTGGTCGGCCACCGCGCTGACCGGCCGCTTTTCGGTCTCCAGCACCTCGATCGATACGCGCGCCTGATTGGGCAGCAGGGCACCGCGCCAGCGGCGGGGCCTGAACGCCGAGATCGGGGTCAGCGCAAGCAGCGGTGCGTCGAGGGGCAGGATCGGCCCGTTGGCGGAGAGGTTGTAGGCGGTCGAGCCCGCGGGTGTCGCGAGCAGAACGCCGTCCGCGATCAGCTCCGGTAGACGCACCTGTCCATCGACGGAGATGCGCAACTTCGCTGCCTGGTAGGAGCGCCGCAGCAGCGAGACCTCGTTGATCGCGTGGGCATGTATCGTCGTTCCGCTATGGTCCACCGCCTGCATGGCGAGCGGATGCACCACGCTGCGCTGCGCCGCCTCCAGCCGCTTGCGCAGGCCGCGCTCCTTGAACTCGTTCATCAGGAAGCCGACCGATCCGCGGTTCATCCCGTAGATCGGCTTGCCAGTGCCGAGAAAGCGATGAAGCGTCTGCAGCATCAGGCCGTCGCCGCCCAGCGCGACGATCACCTCGGCGTCCGCAGGGTCGGCATTGCCGTATCGCTCGACCAGCCGGGCCAGCGCCGCTTCGGCCTCGGGAGTATCGCTGGCGACGAAAGAGATCGCCCCGAATCGCTCGGTCATCACGTATCCTGAAACGGCAGCCTCGGTGCTATGCCGGCAGCCTTACCATGACCGGACCGCCGGCCGCGAGGCCGGTCGCTCAAGAAAAAGGCCGGGCGCGATGCCCGGCCTCGATGTCCCTATCGAATTTCGGCGTTCAGAGCGCCGTGCTCCACTGAACCGGCACCATCTCGAAGCCGTTGCCGCTCTTGGCGATATGCCCGGTGGCAGGGAAGGGCGCATGATAGAAGGCGACCTGCATCCGCTCGGCCGAGACCATGTCGAGCAGCTTGCGCCGGGTTGCCGCTGCCTGCGGGCCGTCCATGTCGAACACCGCCGACCAGTCCGGGTTGCGCACGAAGAGCGCGGGATGATTGGTCGTGTCGGACATGATCATCAGCTTGCCGTTGCCTGAGGTCAGCGCGAAGACCGTGTGCCCGGGCGTATGGCCGGGGGCCGCGATCGGCGTCAGGCCGGGGAGCAGTTCCTTGCCCGGCTCGAACTGCTTCACATCCTTGGCGACGGGGCCGAAGACACGGCGCACGCCGGCGAAGGCGCCCTTCATGCCGTCAGGCGCGGCGTTCATCTTCGCGTCATCCATCCAGAAGGCCCACTCGGCCGCCGGCACCATCACTTCCGCATTCGGAAACACGGCGGTGCCGTCCTTCAGCCGGAAGCCGTTGATGTGGTCGCCGTGGAAATGGCTGAACACGACGCTGGAGACGTCCTTGGGATCGAGGCCGGCCGCCTTGAAATTCGCCATCCAGGTGCCGGAGGTCGGCGCGCCGGAATCGCCATTGCCGGTGTCAATCAGGGTGAGCTTGCCACCCTGCTGGATCGCCAGCGTGGTGAAAGTGATGTTGAGAGCGTCCTGCGGCAGGAAAGCCTGCTCCATCGCCTTCTTGACGTCGGCGAGTTCGGCATTGCGGACGAAGCCTTCGAGCGGGCGCTTGCCGAAGCCGTCATTGATGGCGGTGAGGGTGATGTCGCCAATCTTGTAGCGGTAAAATCCGGGAGCCTGGTTCACGGGAGTTCCTTGTGCCTGTGCCTGGCCGATGCCTGGCAGATCGAGTGTTGCAGCCGCAACGAGCGCGCCGGCGCCGACAAGGGCGGCACGGCGCGAGAATTCTAGGTCCTGCATGGTCTGTTCTCTCCTCGGGTCGCAGGCAGACTAGCGACGGGCGCCTCCCGTTCAACCGCGAGAACCTGCCGGAAGGTCAAGTTTCCGTGAGGCCCGAGTCCGAGGATGCGGCAGGCTCGCGTCGGGCAAGCGCGCGCAGCATCGCGGCACAGAGCGCGAGCGAGCCCATGACGCCCTGGCCGGAGCAATCGGCGACGAGCGCCTGGAAGGCGAGATCCTCATGCGCGAGGCATTGCAGGCTCCAGCTCCAGCCCGGAGCTTTCTGCCGTAGCAGCGACACCGCGATCTCGATATCGGCGCTGACGGCGCCAAGCGTCTTCCAGAAAGAGCCGTGCTGGTAGATGCCACCGGCCGGGGTCCGGCGGTTGACCAGCCGCGTCGGCTTGCGCCGGACGACGAAGCCAAGCGCCTCGTAGATGTCGGCATCGAGCTCGCGATCCGGCTTGCTGGAAGCCTCGCACCGGGCGGCGAGCGTCAGAAGTTGAGTCCGATCGTCCATTCCGGTCCGTATGCAGAGCGAAGAGATCGGTGCGCGGCGTGCCGGCATCTCAAGCTGCGACTTTTAGCGATCATCGCCTCCGCCGGCCAGCCATCGAATGAAGAGACCTGAACGAGCCGGCGTTTCGCATTAATGAGAAACGTCGCAGGGCGCGTCCCGGCCCGATCTCAGTCGTCGAACATCATCTTGTCCTTGCAGCGATAGCCGACGAAACAGGCCTGGGTATCGGCACTCGGCACGAAAGCGGCCTCGGTTCCCTGATTGACCAGGCAGAAGCCGCGATCGCGCACGAAGCGATCATAGGTATAGCCGCCGGTTCCGAGAACGACGGCGCCGTTGACCTGGACATCGCGCTGGCTCGCTGCGCAAGCGCGTGACACGGTCGATGGGCGCGATTGGGCTGCTGCGATTCCGGCAGGAAGCAGAAGGGCGAGCGCGAGTACAATGGCTTTCATGGAAGCCTCCGAAGCTTTGCAAGACAGGTTAACCGTCCGGCTCGCCAAACGTTCCGGAGCGACCGATCTGTCAAGGCGATTTCGGTGCCGTGCTGTCGCTCGTTGCGCGTGGTGCGGCCTCATTCTGGCCTTGACGCCTGTCTTGTTTCGGTATGCGCCGATTCACCCTCGAAAGCACCAACCGTGAAATTCGCGTTGATCGCCACCCTTGGTGCCCTGATTGTACTGCCTGCGGCGGCACAGCAGCAATTGCCGCAGCGCAAGCCTGGCTATGGGAAACGACATCGACCGGGAACGAGGGCGAAACCACCGCCAGGCAATGCGTCGGGCCCGGGACCGACCAGTCGATGGCCGGCGGTCTGGCCGCTGGCGTCTGCTCGAAGATGCTGGTGACCAAGACCGTCACGGGATACGCGGTGGAGACCGAGTGCATGGTCGGCCAGATCAACGCTTCCGGCCGCAGCATCATCACCGGCGATTTCCAGACATCCGTCCGGACCGAGGGCCTGACGAAGATCAGCGGCATGCCCGGGCAGTCCGGCCCGGTGGAGCGCAAGCTCGTGGTCGAAGCGAAGCGCGTCGGCGAATGCGCCCCCGGCCAGAAGCCCGGCGACATCATCAAGCCGGATGGGAAAGTGATCTCGATGCCATCGGCGAAGCCTGCGCCGTAAGCGGGCTGTGGGCGGGCCTTAAGCCGGACCGGCGACAGGCCACCCCCTTGTATGGGGCGATGGACATGGTGCCGGCGGAGAGGATCGAACTCCCGACCTTCGGTTTACAAAACCGCTGCACTACCGCTGTGCTACGCCGGCCCC
>SEEM01000195.1 GCA_004144595.1 Hyphomicrobiales bacterium | reverse complement strand
GAAATCGTCGAGGCGCGGATCGAGGGCTCCGGCGCCGGCATGGATCCGCCGGATGGGGCGAAGCTCGTCGACGGCTTCTGGCGCTGGCACCCGGCCTTGCCGCCGCTGAAGGAAGTCGTGATGCGACGCTCGGGTGCGACGGCCGACTGGCGCATCTGCACGGCATCGGGCTGTCGTCCGATGGGCAGCTATCTCCCGGCGGACGCCGATCCGGTCACGTTGAAGGTCTGCGACTGACAGGAAAGGCCGAAGGCCTCAATCGACTTCGGTCAGATGCTCGATCTTGAGCATGCGGCGCATCAGGTTGACCAAGCCGAAACCGGCGAAGACCGAGAAGATCGCCATCATGATGTATTCGAAGATGGTGCCGAGATCGAACAGGCCCGCCAGCGCCCAGCCGGCCGCCAGCGCCACGCCGAAGAGCTCGACGGCGATCAGGATCCCGAACGAAGCGACCATGATCAGGTTGCGCCAGTTGGTGTGCCGTCCGGCCATGCTATCCTTCCTTCGCGCTAGGCCCTCAAGCGGCCATGCGCCTCACGCACCTAGCGGAGCTTGCCGCCCCATGCAACAAATTCGCGCCCATCGCCCAGATGGGCATGATCTCCTCGCTTGAAAAGTCCCGATGCTGGATACGCCTGTTTTCGCTTCCGCCGCCGTGGCGGCCCCGCATCGCCTCGCCTCGGAGGCCGGCAGGGCCGTGCTCGCCGAAGGCGGCAACGCGATCGAGGCCATGGTCGCGATGGCCGCGACGATCGCCGTGGTCTACCCGCATATGAACGGGATCGGCGGCGACGGCTTCTGGCTGGTGCATGAGCCCGGCGGCAAGATGCACGGCATCGAGGCCTGTGGCCCGGCCGGCTCTCTCGCCACGATCGAGCGGTATCGCGGCAAGGGCTACGACATGCTGCCCTCGCGCGGGCCGGAAGCGGCCCTGACCGTCGCCGGTACCGTCGGTGGCTGGAAGCTCGCTCTCGATCTCTCGCGCTCGCTCGGCGGGCGCATTCCGCTCAATGAATTGCTGCTGGACGCGATCGGCCATTGCCGCGAGGGCTATGTGGTCTCGGATTCCGAGCTCGGCAACAAGCCGAACGAGCTTGAGGCGCTGAAGGCCGCACCCGGCTTCCTCTCCAGCTTCTGGATCGACGGCGCCCCGCCCAAGCCGGGCGCCCGCCGCAAGCCGGAAGCGCTCGGAGCCGCCCTGCAGCAACTCGCCCATGCTGGTCTCGACGATTTCTATCGCGGCGATGTCGGCCGTGAGATCGCCGCCGATCTCGAGCGCATCGGCGCCCCGGTCGCGCGCGCGGACCTCAAACGCTACCAGGCGCGCAGCGTCGCCCCGCTCGCGCTCAAGCTTCCCGGCCTCACCGTCGCCAACCTGCCCCCGCCGACGCAAGGGCTGGCCTCGCTGATCATCCTCGGCATCTTCGAGCGGTTGGGCGAGGCCAGGCTCGACTCGTTCGAGCACCATCACGGCCTGATCGAGGCGACAAAACGCGCCTTCGCCATCCGGGACCGCTATGTCACCGACCCGGCCGAACTCGATCACCCGCCCGCCGATTTCCTGACCGACGCTGCCCTGAAGCGTGAGGCGGGGGCGGTGGACATGAAGCGGGCGGCGAAACTGCCGCTGCGCCATGGCGACGGCGACACGATCTGGATGGGCGCCATCGACGGCAAGGGCCTCGCCGTCTCCTATATCCAGTCGATCTACTGGGAATACGGCTCCGGCTGCGTGCTGCCCGCGACCGGTATCCACTGGCAGAACCGCGGCGTCTCCTTCTCGCTCGACAAGAATGCCGCCAACCCGCTGAGACCGGGCCGCAAACCCTTCCACACCCTGAATCCGGCGCTCGCCCGTTTCGACGACGGGCGCGTCCTGCCCTATGGCTCGATGGGCGGGGACGGGCAGCCCCAGTTCCAGGCGCAGATCCTGACCCGCTACCGCGCCGGCCAGAATCCCGCCACGGCGATCGATGCGCCACGCTGGCTCTTCGGCAAGACCTGGGGTGCCGGCTCGACGAGCCTCAAGTTCGAAAGCCGCTTCGATCCCTCGCTGCTGGAGCGGCTCGATGCCGCCGGTCACCCGGTGGAGGAAAGCGGCTTGGCCTATTCCGAAGGCTTCGGCCATGCCGGCATGCTCGTGAAGCATGCGAAAGGCCATGTCGAAGCCGTGCATGATCCACGTTCCAACGGCGACTCAAGGGGGATCTGACGCCAGATGACTTTCGACGATCCGTTCCGCTGCTTCCTCCCCTATCCCGACGCGCCGGTGAAGCACGCCGTCGCCGGCCCGCTCGCCGGTTTGACGCTGGCAGTGAAGGACCTCTTCGACATCAAGGGCTATCCCACCGGCGCGGGCTCGCCATTGGTGCTGGCGCAATCCGGCATCAAGACCAAGACGGCGCCGATCGTGAAGGACCTGCTCAAGGCCGGCGCCCGCTTCGTCGGCAAGACCCATACCGACGAGCTCGCCTTCTCGCTCAACGGCCAGAACGCGCATTTCGGCTCGCCGATCAATCCGGCCGCGCCGGACCGCATCACCGGCGGCTCCTCCTGCGGCTCGATGGCGGCTGTCGCGGGCCGCCTCGCCGATATCGCTGTCGGATCCGACACCGGCGGCTCGGTGCGGGCACCGGCGAGCTATGGCGGCCTGTTCGGCATCCGGCCGAGCCATGGCCGGCTCTCGCTGAAGCGCGTCTGGCCGCTCGCTGAAAGCCTCGACACGCCCGGCTGGTTCGCCCGCGACGGCGACATCTTCGCCCGCGTCGCCAATGCCCTGTTCGGTCCCGACAAGACGGAACTGCCGGAGGCCCCGCGCCTCCTCATAGCCGACGACATGTTCGCCCAGGCCGTGCCCGAAGCCGAGACGATCCTGCGCAATGTCGTGCAGCGCACGGTCACCACGCTCGGCCAGCCCGAGAGCGTCAAGCTCGTGCGCGATATCGACGCGCTCTACTGGGCTTTCCGCTGGATCCAGGGCCGCGAAGCCTGGTTGTCGGATGGCCCGATGATCGAGCGCTTCAACCCACCGCTTGGACCGGGCGTGAGGGAGCGCTTCGCTTTCTCGAAAGCCGTGACCGACGCCGAATACGCCAAGGGTGAATCCACGCGAAAATCCTTCCGCACCCGGCTCGCCCGCTTGCTCGGCCAGGATGGCGTTCTGATCCTGCCGACCATGCCGGACATCGCCCCGCTGATCGCCGCCAAGGAATCCGAACTGGAGGATTTCCGCAACCGCGCCTTGCGCCTGCTTTGCCTTGCCGGCTTGTCCGGCTTCCCGCAGGTCACGATTCCCGTCGCGCAGCGCGAGGGCGCCCCGCTCGGCCTGTCGCTGATCGGACCGAAGGGCTCCGACCGCTCGCTCGTCGCCTTCGCGGTGCGCTACGAGCACGCCGCCCGCATTCGGATCGCCTGAGAGGAGACCGCCATGAGCGGACATCACCACCACGATCACGAGCACGACAACCACTTCACCGCCATCGAGGCGCGCGTGAAGGCGCTGGAAACACTGATGGTTCAGAAGGGTTACGTTGATCCGGCCGGCCGCGCTCGACGCGATCATCGACACCTATGAGACGAAGATCGGCCCGCGCGACGGCGCCCGCATCGTCGCAAAGGCCTGGACCGATCCGGCCTTCGCCGAGCGCCTGAAGGCTGATGGCACAGCCGCGGCCGCCGAGCTCGGCTATGGCGGGCGCGGCGGCGAGCATATCGTCGCCTGCTTCAACACGCCCGAGCAGCACAACCTGATCGTCTGCACGCTCTGCTCCTGCTATCCGTGGCCGGTGCTGGGGCTGCCGCCGGTCTGGTACAAATCCCCGCCCTACCGGGCCAAGGCGGTGATCGACCCGCGCGGCACCGTCGCCGATTTCGGCGTGACGCTGCCGGAGAGCCAGCGCATCCGCGTCTGGGATTCCACCGCCGAGACCCGCTTCATCGTCATCCCGATGCGGCCTGCCGGTACCGAGGGCTGGAGCGAGGAGAAGCTCGCCGGCATCGTCACCCGCGACTCGATGATCGGCACCGGTCTGCCGAAGGTGGAGGACGCCGTATGAACAGCGCCCACGATCTCGGCGGCCAGATGGGTTTCGGCCCGGTCGTGCCGGAGCCGAACGAGCCGGTCTTCCACGGCGACTGGGAAAAGCGGGTACTCGCGATCAATGTCGCGGCCGGCGCCATGGGCGCGTGGTCGATCGACGAAATCCGCCATGCCCGCGAGAGCCTGCCCCCAGTGCAGTACCTCTCGTCGAGCTATTACGAGATCTGGCTCGCCGCGCTCGACAAGGTGCTCTTCAAGCACGGTTTTCTGAGCGCAGACGAACTCGCCAGCGGGAAACCCGCGCCCGAGCGCCGCGAGCCGAAGCGCGTGCTCAAGGGCGAAGAGGTCGCGGGCGTCCTGCGCCGCGGCTTCCCCTATGAGCGCGAGGCCAAGGCCCCGGCCCGCTTCGCGGTGGGCGACAGGGTCCGCACCATCGTGATGCACCCGCAGCATCACACCCGCCTGCCGCGCTATGCCCGCGGCAAGGCCGGCGTGATCGAGCGCATCGTCGGCTGTCATGTCTTCCCGGATACGGGCGCGCAGGGGCAGCCCGAGACGGCGCAGTGGCTCTACACCGTGGTCTTCGACGGGCGCGAACTCTGGGGCCGCGATGCCGACCCGACCTCCACCGTCAGCATCGAGGCCTGGGAGAGCTATCTTGAGCCGGCCTGAGACCGACTTGGCGGCAGCGCTCGCCGCCGACACGCCGATCCCGCGCGACGCGGAGGGTCCGATCTTCGCCGAGCCCTGGCAGGCCCAGGCCTTCGCGCTGGTCGTCGAACTCCAGAACAAGGGCGTCTTCACCGCCGACGAATGGGCGCAGGCACTGGGCGCCGAAATCCGCGAGGCGCTGGCCGCCGGCGGCTGCCGCGACGGCTCGGATTACTACGAGCGTTGGTGCGAGGCGCTGGAGCACCTCTTGATTGCGAAGGGGATTGCCTCCCATGACGGCGTCGACGCGCTCGCCGCTTCCTGGGAACGCGCGGCCGAGGCGACGCCGCATGGCAAGCCGATCCTGCTGGAGAACGATCCGCTGCGGAGCTGAGTCTCAGCTCCCCGCCCCGCCGATCCAGAGACCGGTGAACAGCGCCGCGCCGAGCACGGCGACGAAGGCGGCGGCCAGAAGCTCGAGCCCGGCGATCAACCGCGCCGAGCGCAAGCTGCCGCCACCGGCGAATTTCAACGCGGCGAACTTGAAGAAGACCGCAAAGGCGGCCAGCGCGCCGGTCGTCAGCGCCGTGCCCAGCGCCATGGCGAAGGTCGCCGCGATGCCGGCCCAGAACAGACCCTGGGCATTGGCGAAGACGAGGATGATCAACGCGCCCGCGCAGGGCCGCGCACCGGCCGCAACGACGACGCCGGCCATGTCGCGCCAGCCCGCGAGCCGCGAGACCTGCGCGGCATCGGGCATATGGACATGGTCGCAGGCCGCCGGATCATGCAC
>SEEM01000194.1 GCA_004144595.1 Hyphomicrobiales bacterium | reverse complement strand
GATAGGCAGCCAATCATGGCGAAACCAGTCCGCGCCTTCGGCTAAAGGCGGAGTGCCTCCTGTTGTCGAACGCTTCCCCTTTCCGGTTCAGCATGCTCTAAAAACGCGATCAACCGGCCGCATGAGCCGGATCGGACATCGAGGGAGACATCATGACATCGCTGTTCCGCAGCCGCCTCGCCGGCTTCGCCGCCGCCGTTGCGCTGGCCACTGCCCCTGTCGCCGCACAGGCCCAGGACTTCATCAACATCCTGACCGGCGGCACCTCCGGCGTGTATTACCCGATGGGCGTCGCGCTCTCGAAGATCTATGGCGAGAAGATCCAGAACGTCCGCCCGACCGTGCAGGCCACCAAGGCCTCGGTCGAGAACCTCGTTCTCCTCCAGCAGGGCCGCGGCGAGATCGCCTTCACGCTGGGCGACTCGCTCGACGCCGCCTGGAAGGGCGATGAGGAGGCCGGCTTCAAGGCGCCGCTGAAGAAGCTCCGCGGCATCGCCGCCGTCTACCCGAACTATGTCCAGATCGTCGCCTCGAAGGAGAGCGGCATCAAGACGCTGGCCGATCTCAAGGGCAAGCGCCTCTCGGTCGGCGCGCCGAAATCCGGCACCGAGCTCAATGCCCGCGCGATCCTCGCCGCCGCCGGCATCACCTACAAGGACCTCGGCAAGATCGAGTACCTCCCCTTCGCCGAGTCCGTCGAACTCATGAAGAACCGCCAGCTCGACGCCACCCTGCAATCGGCCGGCCTCGGCGTCGCCTCGCTGCGCGACCTCTCGACATCGGTCGAGATCAATGTCGTCGAGGTGCCGAAGGCCGTGATCGACAAGGCGGGCCCGCCCTTCATCAGCGCCCCGATTCCGGCCAACACCTATACCGGCCAGAGCGCGGCGGTGAACACGGCTGCGGTCGTCAACTACCTCGTCACCCATGAGGGCGTGAAGGAGGAGCTGGTCTACCAGATGACTAAGAACATCTTCGAGAATCTCGGTGAGCTCGCCGCCTCGCATTCGGCCGGCAAGGAGATCAAGCTGGAGAAGGCCACCGATGGCATGCCGGTCCCGCTCCATCCGGGCGCCGCGCGCTACCTGAAGGAAAAGGGCCTCAAGGTCGGCTCGTAAAGCGCGCGTCATCCCGTGCGCGCTGCAGCGTCCAACGCTGCTGCGCAGACACGGGACCGCGCGACGAGAAGGCGCCCCTTTCTGAAGACGATCCCGCATCTGCACCGCAGCACTGACGTGCCGCGGCGCGTGCGGGATGACACATGACACCGGCAGGACCTGGACGATGACCACCACCGCCGAGACCGACCAGTTGGAAACCCTCTCCGGCGCCAAGCCGGGCGAGGTCGAGCATGCCGATCTCGACAATTTCGAGCATGGTTTCCCGCCCGGTTTCGGCCCGGGAGCCTGGGGCGTGTTCGCCTACGGGCTGGCGCTCGCTTTCGCCGGCTTCCAGATCGCGGTCTCCGCCTGGAACTTCCTGCCGAGCCAGGCGGCCCGCGGCGTCCATGTCGGCTTCCTGCTGCTGCTCTCCTTCGGCCTCATCGCCAATTTCCGGGCCAAGGATACGCCCGGCCGGCTGCTCGGCTGGGCGCTCGGCCTCCTCGGCTTCGGCATCGGCCTCTATCAGTGGATCTTCTACGCCGACCTGATCCTGCGCGACGGCGACCCCTCGACGCTCGATCTCGTCGTCGGCACGCTCCTGATCGTGCTGATTTTCGAGGCGGCGCGCCGGTTGATGGGCAATGCCCTGCCGATCATGTGCGGCGTCTGCCTGCTCTACTGGTTCTTCGGCCAGTATCTGCCTTCGCCCTTCAACCATCGCGGCTATGGCTACGACCAGATCATCGGCCATCTCTCCTTCGGCACCGAGGGCTTCTACGGCACGCCGATCTACGTCTCCGCAACCTATATCTTCCTGTTCATCGTCTTCGGCTCCTTCCTTGAGAAGGCCGGGATGATCCATCTCTTCAACGACGTTTCGCTCGGCATATTCGGCGGTGCGCGCGGAGGCCCGGCCAAGGTTGCCGTGGTGTCCTCGGGCATGATGGGCATGATCTCCGGCTCCGGCGTCGCCAATGTGGTCACCGTCGGCCAGTTCACCATTCCGCTGATGATCAAGTTCGGCTACCGGCGCGCCTTCGCCGCCGGCGTCGAGGCGACAGCCTCGATGGGCGGCCAGATCATGCCGCCGGTGATGGGCGCCGTCGCCTTCATCATGGCCGAGACGCTGGGCGTGCCCTATGCCGAGATCGTCAAGGCCGCCGCGATCCCGGCCATCCTCTACTTCGCCTCGGCCTTCTGGATGGTGCATCTCGAAGCCGGAAAATACGGCCTGAGGGGCATCGAGCGCGCCATGCTGCCGAGCCCGCTGAAGGCCCTGCGCGAGCGCTGGTATCTCGCCCTGCCGCTCGCCGTGCTGGTCTTCATGCTGTTCCACGGCTTCACCCCGCTCTTCGCCGGCACGATGGGCCTGGCGCTGACGGTCGGGCTCCTGCTCGGCGCCGGCATCACGGCCGGCTTCAGCACGCAGACGCTGCGCATCATCTTCTGGGTCGGGCTCGGCCTGATCGCCGCCGCGCTCTTTCGCGACGGCATGGATATCCGCATCGTCGCGGGCCTCATCGCGGTGCTGGTCCTCGCCAATGCCTTCACGCTCGGCGGCCGCACGACGCTCGCGATCAGCCGCGACGCGCTTGCCGACAGCGCCAAGACGGCGCTGCCGGTCGGCATAGCCTGCGCCATCGTCGGCACCATCATCGGCCTGATGACGCAGACCGGCATCGGCACCACCTTCGGCGCATGGATCATCGGGCTCGGCCAGCACAGCCTGTTCCTCGCCCTCATCCTCACGATGATCCTGTCGATCCTGCTCGGCACCGGTATCCCGACGATCCCGACCTACATCATCGTCGCGGCGCTGGCCGCGCCGGCCCTGGAAAAGCTTGGCGTGCCGCTGATCGTCAGCCACATGTTCGCGTTCTACTACGGCATCATGGCCGATCTCTCGCCGCCGGTGGCGCTGGCGGCCCTCGCCGCCGCGCCGATCGCCAAGGAGAACCCTGACAAGATCGGCTGGGAGGCGATGCGCGTCGCGCTCGCCGGCTACGTCATCCCCTTCATCGCCGTCTATTCGCCGGCGCTGATGCTGCAGCCAGGCGATCCGATGGCCAATGTCATCGGCTTCTGGCCGGCGGTGGTCTACGCCACCTTCAAGGCGACCGTCGCCATCGGCCTCTTCGGCATGGTCGCGATCGGCTACCTGTACGGGCGCCTTACTGTGATCGAGCGTGTGCTCTGCTTCGGCGCGGCCGTGCTGCTCTTCGGCGAATTCACCTATAGCGACCCGCTCGGCTACGTGCTCGCCGCTGCGATCGTCGGGCGGCATTGGCTGGCCGCGCGCAAGGCGGAGACCGCCGCCGCATGAGCCTGTGCCTCGCGGCCGGCGCGCTCGTCGTCGTGCTCGGCCGGGGTGAGATCACGCTGGGCTGGCGCCATTCGGTTCAGAAGACGTTGTGGGAAGAGGTCTGGCGGGAGACACCCGCCGGGCTTGAAATCGTCGAGGCGCGGATCGAGGGCTCCGGCGCCGGCATGGATCCGCCGGATGGGGCGAAGCTCGTCGACGGCTTCTGGCGCTGGCACCCGGCCTTGCCGCCGCTGAAGGAAGTCGT
>SEEM01000193.1 GCA_004144595.1 Hyphomicrobiales bacterium | reverse complement strand
TCGGCTGTCGCCGCGGGAATCGCATGGTGGGGGCGCGGACTCGACGCCCGCGCCAGCACCAGGAGGCGCAGCCGTTGGCTCTTCGCCCTGTCGACATAGAGCTGCTCCTGACCTCCTGGAAGCTCTCCCTTAGAGCTGAGCTCAAGGGGCCGTAGACGCTCAAGTCCTATGGCGATAGCGTCCGCACCTACCTCCGTTGGCCGGAGCGAACGACCTCGAGGCCGACCTCGTGACCAGGTGCGTGCATTCACCGACGGTTTGCTTGCCGGGGGAGCGGCGGCCTCGATCGCGCGCAGCCGGCAAGCTCGCCGTCCGCCGCTTCAGTGCCTGGCTCGCCGAAGAGGTTGAGATCTAGGTCGACCACCTCGTCGGTCTCAAGCCACTGCAACTCGACCAGCAGGTCGTTGAACCGCTCGAAGACTCAGAACTCAAAGCGCTCGTGAAGGCCTGCTCAGGCACCGACATGTGCGACCGACGCGACGAGGCCATCGTGCGCTCCATGGTCGAGACCGGCACCCCGCGTCGCGACGGCAGCGGGGTCGATGACGAAGTACCTACTTCGGCTGCACCCCAATGGTGCGCTCAGTCACCTCTGATTCGGGTGTCGCCGGGGACTCCCAATCGCCGATCGCCGCTGTGTAGAAGTCGCCGCCCGCCGGAACGTCGGTGAAGGTCGCTCCCCAAGCGCAGGTGTTCTCGGGCGGATCAAGCGGAGGGGCGCCGAGATTCGCTGTCGTCACGATTCGCCCACTCACATCCTCCAGGTGGATCTGCGCACCTGTCCGCAGCCCGGCGCACTTCCCGGGGATCTCCTCGCAGTCAGTGGACGCTTGCCCGTCAAGTTCTTTCTCGACGATGGCCAGGGCGCTTGTCGTGATCACCGCGACCGAGACGTTCACGGTCGGAGCCGACGCCGCTGAGGCGGAGGCCTTTGGCTCTGCCGGCTCATCAGGTGAGCCGCGACCAGTCGTCAAGCATGCGGCAGCCAGCAAGACTGCCGGGAGTGCACGCAACTCGCTCTTGCTCCTAGAGGTCGGTCTGGCTGACGCCGTACTCGGCCTGCTCGGCTGTGTAGCCCTCGAACATGAGTTGCTCGACCAGGCCGGCACGGGAGAAGGATGTGTAGTCCAGGTAGTCCTTCGCCGCGGCCGCGGCTTGCTCGTTCCAATCGACATCGATGAAGTCGACCGCGAACTCGGCGTCTTCCTTTGAGTACTTCTCGAAGGTCAGCTGCTTGACGAGCCCCTTGTGCGAAAACGCTGTGTAGGCGATGTAGTCCTGGGCGGTTGCGATCGCGTTCTCCTGTGACCCGGTCAACTCCGGCTCCGGCTCCGGCTCGGGGGCCTCTGCCGGTTCGGCTTCGACAGCCTCTTCGGCAGGCGCCTCTTGAGAGATGTCAGCCTCGGCGGACGCGTCTGCGGCACGCGGTGCGTCAGCCGTATCCTCCTCGCCTGCGCCCGCCGCGACTGCGATCACGAGTACGAAGCCGGCGGCCCACCACCTCTTCTTCTTGAACCAGGGGCGGTCGGTAGTTGTGGTGGCGCTGGGCTCGGTCACGGCATCTCCTTTGGATTCAGAAAGAAGACCACGGGCAGACCGGGGAATCCGCCAAACCTGAACGAATGACTCGATCTGACTACCTGTTTCAGGTCCAACGTCCTGGTCCCGGGCATATCGTGCTGCCGTGCGGACGTTTTATCAGTTCGGGTGGTGCTTTGGTCTCGCGACGATCTCGCTCATCATCGGCGCGTCACCCGAGATAGCCGCGTGGATTCTTGCCGGCACGATGGCCGCTCAGGTGCTCGGCCGGGTTGTAGTCGTGGTTTTCGATCGAGCCTGGATCAAGTACAAGGTGAGGGAGCTCAGCCGGCTCTTAGACTGACGCCCGAGATGGTCTGCGGCGACACCTACCGTCACCGCATGGGCCGAGGACTGACACCCGATAACGCGACCGAGATTGCACTCTCGGGATGCGCGAGGCGACACGCACTAGACGGCGCCCAATGCACCGAAGCGATCGAGGAACTACGGCTCATCCCGAGTAACCGCAGCGACTTGCTGGCCGAACCGTGCGGACTCGTCCTGCGCGGCTACCTCGCACTCGTAAGCAGTCAGGACCCCGGACTACTCCACGCCGCCGCACTACTCGCCGAAGCAGGAGCCGACCCCAGGCTTGTTGCAGGCCGCGGAACAACGCGCGGGAACCACCACGCGACCGGTGGCATCGGGGGCCCGCGAACGCCTAGGCCCAGTACCGCAGCGCGCGGACGGTCGCACCCATTGGCCGACGTCCGGCGGCAAGTGACCGCGACAGCGAGTCGACTAGAGCCGGAGCATTCGGGGTTCCTCGCCGCGTGAGTTCAGCCGCGAGAGCGCTTGCCGCATCGGCTCGAGGCTGGCCGTTCGCCCGCCGAACGGAACGGTAGGACAAGAGCGCTACCCAGCCGCCCTGGACGTCGATCACCGCGTCAGATTAGCGCGGGGCCAAGTGCTGCCCCTCGTTTGGATCGACGGCCCGCGGATGGCGACTCCGGGAGTGTGGCTGGGGGTGGGGGATGTGCGGGAGGCATGTAGACGATCCTCAGAACGGGTCCGCCACGATGAGCAGCACAAGGCCGACACAGGTAGCGATGGCGCCAGCTCTGAAGGCCCTTGAGGCGGAACCCGGTTTCATAGGACGACCGCCACCGACGACGTCAACCATGAAGTCGACCAGATACCAACCGCAGCCGAAGACGAGGCCAAGCGAAAGCGTAGCGATGATCGCTACTGCCACTTCCTCCACTCGTCGGACCATACGGACTGCGCGCCCACCGTGCACCCGGGCCCGACGCCTCTCTGGGGGCGAGCGCCGGCGACCATCATCCGTCCGAAGTGCAGGGCGCCGAGGCGGTAGCAGGCGCGGGCCTTTGCAATCAGGTCGCCATCTTTAGTGCCGAAGTGCTTCAACGCCTTCCGTCTGCTTCTCCGCCTCGGCTTCATGCCCCAGCGGCTCGCCATGTCCACAAGCCGCAGCGATCGCGAGCATCGCCTCTTCGGCTCGCATGCCTGTGGACGCTAAGCAGTCGTCATCCTCGGGACGTCGATACGATTCGAGCGTGTCGAGACCTGCCGAGAGCGCGGTGCGGCGATCGCTCCTGCGTGCAGAGGTCTCGATTCCGCGTCTTTGGACCTACGCCCTCGTCCTGTACGTCCTGGCACTGATCGGCTGGGGACTCCTGCATCTCGCCGGGGTCGACACCCGCGGGTTCGACGGCCACCTCATCGGCGCCACGTTGATCGTGTGCATGGTCCTCGCAGCGACGAGGCTGTTGGTGCAGTTCCTCCTCGGCCTGACGGACCGCACGTGATTCTCGGGCCAACCGAGGTCGGGCAGCTCCGGACGTCGTCAGCGGAGCTCACGTTCTGCCGGGCGCGCCGGCGCCTCTCGTCCGACTGATCTCACCTGCGAGACCGCACAGTCGGACGGCTCCCACCTCGGTCCAGACATGACGACGGGCCGGGACGATCCCTCGAGGATCGTCCCGGCCCGTGTCGTGGTGCGTCGTGAGTGCCGACGCGCGGCTCAGCGCGGCGGGGGGACTTCCCCGCGACGGTCGCGGCTGCGGCCGCTCAGGATCAGGGACACGATGAGACCCAGTGCCCCGACGGCGATGAGGATGTAGCCGACCAT
>SEEM01000192.1 GCA_004144595.1 Hyphomicrobiales bacterium | reverse complement strand
GATGCGCCCGGCGTCGGCGAGAACCTGCAGGACCATCTCCAGATCCGGCCGGTCTACAAGGTCCATGGCGTCAAGACGCTGAACAGCGACTATGCCAAGCTCTGGCGGCGGCCCCTGATGGCGCTGGAATGGGCGGCTCTGCGCAAAGGGCCGCTGACCATGGCGCCCTCGCAGGTCGGTGCCTTCGCCAGATCCTCGCCCCATTACGCGACGGCGAACCTGCAATATCATTTCCAGCCGCTCTCGCTGGATAGCTGGGGCTCCGGCTTGCATGCGTTCGATGCCTTCACGGCCAGCGTCTGCAACCTCAGGCCATCGAGCCGCGGCAGCGTGCATCTGCGTTCCGCCGATCCGCGCGACAATCCGGTCATCTCGCCGAATTATTTCGACACGGAGGAGGATCGGCAGGTCGCGGTCGACGCCATGAAACTGACGCGCCGCATCGTGGCCCAGGCGCCGCTCGCCCGCTTCCGGCCGGAGGAACATCTACCCGGCGAGGCCGCCCAAACGGACGAAGCCTTGCTTGAAGCCGCCGCCAGGCTCGGCACCACGATCTTCCACCCGGTCGGGACGGCGCGGATGGGCAGCGACGACGACCCGGGCGCGGTTCTCGACGAGCGGCTCAAGGTGCGCGGTGTCGAAGGTCTGCGCGTCATCGATGCCTCGGTGATGCCGACGATCACCTCCGGCAATACCGCCAACCCGACGATGATGATCGCCGAGAAAGGCGCGGCGATGCTGAAGGAAGATGCGCGCCGCTAGGGCATCGGCCCGAAAAAGTGGGATGCGGTTTTCGGGAAAGGCCGATGCACGATCACCCCCCTCAGCGCGGCATGGAATTGCCGCAAATCCCGGCTTATGAATCGGTCGGGATGAACGACGATCTTCCGCCCCCGCCTGCGCCGAAACGCGGCCCGCTCGCGCGCGGACTGCTCGCGGTTCTGCGCGCGGTCATCACCGTCTTCGTCGTCCTCGACGAATTGCTGCGCCCGCTCTACCGGCCGCTGCTGCGCCGGCTGGCGGAATTGCGGATCATGCGCCGGCTGGAGGAGACCGTCGCGGCCCTGCCGCCGCCGCTCGTTCTGCTGGCCCTGGCGATACCATTCGCCATCGCCGAGCCGCTGAAGCTGTTCGGCCTGCTGCTCTTCGCGCGGGGGCAGTTCTGGGCGGGGCTGGTGGTGACCGTCTTCGCGCATCTGATGAGCTTCGTCTTCGTCGAGCGCATCTACCATGCCGGGCGCGAGAAATTGCTGGGCTATCGCTGGTTCGCCTGGATCATGGGACAGGTTGTGCGCGTGCGCGACCGCGTGCTCGGCTGGGTCAGGGCCACCGCCGCCCATGAGCTGGCGATGCGGACGCGCGATACCGTGCTGCGCTGGTGGCAGACGATGCGGGCCTGAAACTCAGGCCGAGCGCCCGCGCGCCAGCACCACGAGCGCGCCGGCGGCGAGCGCCGAGAAAGCGATCAGCAGCAGCGTCGAGAGCATGACGCCGCCGCGCTCCAGCGAGACGGCGAAGGCGAGCGGCGCCGCCGCCTTGATGACGAGGCCCGGAGCCGAGAGCTTGCCCATGGTCGCGCCGAAGCCGACCGGGCCGAAGAGCTGGAGCGGCACCGTGCCGCGCACGATCGAGCTCAATCCCATGCTGATGCCGAAGGAGATGGCGAAAAGCCCGGCGACGATCGGGAGCGAACCGCCGATCAGGAGCAATGCGAGGCCCACCGGCATCAGCCATGCCGAGACCCAGGCCGTGGTCACCGGCGAAAGGCCGCGACCGAACACCATTTCGGTCAGGCGCCCGGCGACCTGCGAGGGCCCGAGCATCGCACCGATGCCGACCGCGACGGCAGCGCCAAGCCCGAAGCCCTGGAGCAGCGCCAGCATATGCACGGCCATGGCCGAGACGACGAAGCCCTGCAGCGAAAAGGCCAGCGCCAGCAGCAGGAAGGCGCGGCGGCGCGCATCGCCGGTAAGATAAGATGTCTCCGGCTCCTGCGGCGTGGGCGAAACGACGGAATCGGCCTGTGCGACGACGGGCCGCCTCACCCGCCCCGGCAGGAAGAAGAGATGCAGGGGCAGGCAGACCAGGATCTGCGACAGACCATAGAGCCGATAGACGCCGCGCCAGTCCAGGATCGCGAGCAGGCTGGAGGTCAGCGGCCAGAACAGGGTCGAGGCAAAGCCGCCGATCAGGGTGAGCTGGCTGATGGCGCGGCGCGCCTGGCTACCACGGGCCTGGGTCAGCGCGGCGAAGGCGGCATCGTAGAAGACCGCGGTGGTCACCGCCTGCAGGGCGACCATCGCGAGCGTGTAGCTGACGATGCCGCGCGCCTCGGCCAAGGCGAAGAGCGAGAGGCCCGCCAGCGCCGAGCCGATCGTCATCACCAGCCGCGTGCCGTAGCGATCGATCAGGCTGCCGGTGACAGGTGCGACCCCACCGCCGAGCAGCAGCCCGACCGCGAAACCGCCGAAGGTCCATTCCGGCGCCCAGCCGAAATCGGCGGTCATGCGCGGCGCCAGCACCGTGAAGGCGTAGTAGAGCGCGCCATAGCCGAAGACCTGCGTAACGCCGAGCGCGACGATCATCGAAGGCCCGCCCGGCCGGGCTGCTCGCGGCAAAGCCATGGCCGTTTCCCCTGCCTCGGATCAGACGATCTGGTTGCGCAGATCCGCTTCGCCGCGTGCCAGCCGATCCAGATTGTCGAGGAGGATATCGATCACATTGCCCTCATAGGCACGGGTCTCGCCGGCGCTGTGCGGGGTGACGATGACCTGCGGCATGCGCCAGAAAGGCGAGATCGGCGGCAGCGGCTCCTCGTGGAAGCAGTCCAGCCCGGCGCCGGCGATGCTGCTGTTGCCGAGCGCATCGAGCAGGGCCATCTCGTCGACGACGCGACCGCGCGCCACGTTGATCAGATAGGCGGAGGGCTTCATCGCACCGAGGATGCGGGCGTCGATCAGCCCCTCCGTCTCCGGCGTCAGCGGGCAGGTCAGGGCGACGAAGTCGGCCTGCGCCACCGCCTCGGCGAGCTTGCCCGGATGGACCACCGCCTCGACATGCGGCTGCGGCTCGGGGCTGCGGCGCACGCCGATGACGCGCATGTCGAAGGCGCTCGCGAGCTTCGCCAGCCGGAGGCCGATGCGGCCGAGGCCGACGATCACCAGGGTCTTGCCGCCGAGTTCGTCCTCGCGCAGTGCCCGGTCGCCGATCATCGGCCGCCAGGCCTGCTTCGCCTGATTGTCCCGGGCGAAATGGATCTGGCGGGTCAATGCCAGGATCAGAGACATCGCGTGTTCCGCGACCGCCCGCTCGTTGCCGCCCTGTGCGCTGGCGAGCCGGACGCCGGCCGCCCTAATCGCCGGCTTGTCGAACTGGTCGGTGCCGGCGCTGATCGACTGGATGAAGCGCAGCTTCGGCAGGCGCGGCAGCAGGTCGTTGCGCCACAGCCCTGAGACAACGAGCACATCGGCCTCCGGCGCGCGCTCGCGCAACTCGTCGAGGCTGCGGACCTCGAAGCTCTTTGCCGCGCGGCCGCGCGGCAGGAACGCGTCGCGGAGCTGATAGGCGGCATGGGCGAAGCCGATCGTCAGGTCGCCTTCCGGCGGCAGGAATGCCATGCGTCGTCTCTCTCCGATTCCTTGGTCGGGCGACGTTAGCTGGCGCGCCGGCTTCTGTCCCCGCA
>SEEM01000015.1 GCA_004144595.1 Hyphomicrobiales bacterium | reverse complement strand
TGCTCCAGCAGCGTCGGTGCCAGCGGCACCGCGGCATTTTCTCCGCGATGCCGCCATTGTCAGTTGCGCGCCAGCCAGTCGCCGAGCAGGCCGAGATCCGCTTGCCCGAGGCCGTGGCCTGCCGGCAGCGTGCGATGCTCGACGACGGCCCCGCTGGCGCCGAGCTGCCCTGCCAGCGCCTCGGCATTGGCTTTCGGCACGATCGGGTCGAGCGCGCCCGACAGGATCAGCACGGGCTTGCCGGTGAGATCGGCGGCGGGCGGCTCCGCAAACGGGGTCATCGCGCGCAGCAGGGCGGCGCCGGCGAGGATTTCGGGTCTCTGCAGCAGCAGGGCCGCCGCGACATTGGCACCGTTGGAGAAGCCGAGCGCGATCGGGGCCGCCAAGCCATGGCGCTCCCGCGCCCATAAAATGAATTCCGCCAGCTCATCGGTGCGACGCTTCAGATCGGCCTCGTCGAAGACACCCTCGGCCAGGCGGCGGAAGAAGCGTGGCGCCGCGCCTTCCAGCACTCTGCCGCGCGGCGAGAGCAGGCTCGCGCCCGGTGCCATGGTGCGGCCGAGCGACAGGAGGTCACGCTCGTCGCCTCCGGTTCCGTGCAGGAGCAGAAGCGGCCGGCGAGCCGGATCGCTGCCGGGCTCAAAGACATGGATGAAGTCGGTATCGGCGGTCGTCGCGATCATGGTCATCTCCCTTCACTAAGCGGACGAGCCCTGCCCCTTGCGATAAGCGGACAGGGCGCCCTGGTCATCGTCCCGCCGCCCATCCCGTTGGGCGGGCGGCGGATTCGTCAGCCGAGATCGGGCAGGACCGCCTCGATCTCCTTGCGCTGGGCCTCGTACTGAGGCGGCAGCTTCAGCGAACGGCCAAGCTCGGCGGCAGGCTCGTCGACCGCGAAGCCCGGAACATCCGTCGCGATCTCGAACAGGACATGGCCGGGCTCGCGGAAATAGAC
This sequence comes from Hyphomicrobiales bacterium, assembly GCA_004144595.1. Lineage (GTDB taxonomy): Bacteria > Pseudomonadota > Alphaproteobacteria > Rhizobiales > Beijerinckiaceae > Allobosea. Next base: position 105,040 of record SEEM01000015.1, on the reverse strand, counting down.
CGAGCGGAAATAATTCCGGTCGCGCTGTTCCGTGGTGCGGATGCCGTGGTTCTCGACGAGACGGCGCACCATCTCCTCCTGCGCGGCATCATCGGCCGCTCGGAAGGCAATGTGATGGACCGAGCCCGCACCTTGCCGGGCCGGCAGGAAGCCGCCGGCGACGCGCAGGTCGATGACGCCACCGACGATAGTGCCCTTCGCGGCATAGCGGATCAGCGTGTCCTCACGTCCGATCTCCGCGAAGCCGAAGACGTCGCTCAGGATGGCACCCGTCGGCGCGGCATCGGCCAGCAGAAGGCTGACGCTGTGGAAGCCGCGCAGCGCATGCTCGGCGGCGATGCCGCCCTCGGCCCATGCCGGCTCCTTCTCGACGCCGGGCAGGCCGACGAGGGCAAGCCTCATGCCGTCCGGATCGCGAAAACTCAGCACCGTCTCGCCGAAGCGTTTCACCGGCGCGTCATGCGGCACGCCCTGCTCGACGAAGCGATGCGCCCAGAAGCCGATCGAGCCTTCCGGAACCCGGAAAACCGTCTCCTGCGTCTCGCCGATGCCGAGCCGGCCGGGAGCGGCATGCTCCCAGGGGAAGAAAGTCAGGATCGAGCCGGGAGCGGCATTAGCATCGCCAAAATAAAGGTGATAGGTGCCGGGATCGTCGAAATTGACCGTCTTCTTGACGAGGCGCAGGCCGAGTACGCGGGCATAGAAATCGAGATTGCGGCGCGCGGGGCCGGAGATGGCGGTGACGTGGTGAAGCCCGTTGATCTGCATGGGGAAGGTCCTCCGCTGTCCTAGATCACGATGAGCGGGTAGCCCGCTCCGTTGGCTGGAAGATCGGCATGAAGAGCACCAAACACCAGAGGGAATTCATTGCACGAATGCAATGCCGTGATCGCTAATTGACAATTTGATTTGCGAATGAGGTTGCCCGACCTTCTGTGCTGAGACCAACCGGTCCCGTTCCAGGAGACATCCCATGATTGACAATCGCCTCGCCCCCTATGGCGCCCTCGGCCTGCGCATCGCGCTCGGCCTGATGTTCATCGCCCACGCCTATCTCAAGCTCGTCATCTTCACCCCCGCCGGCTTCACCGGCTTCCTCGGACAGGTCGGCCTGCCCGGCTTCCTCGCCTGGCCGATCATGCTGGCCGAACTCATCGGCGGCCTCGCGATCCTGATCGGCTTCCATGGCCGCTACGTATCGCTGGCGCTGATCCCGATCCTCCTCGGTGCGCTCTCGGTCCATGCCGGCAACGGCTGGGTCTTCAATGCCCCGAACGGCGGCTGGGAATATCCCGCCTTCCTTGCGCTCACGGCCTTCGCGCATGTGCTGATCGGCGACGGGGCGTTCGCCGTCACCGGCGCGCGTTCCTCCGTCAATGCCAAGCCGGCGCTGGCGTGACGCGAACCCGCCTTGAAGGGGCTCGCGCCTTGGCCGAAACTGAGCGGATGAATCAAGCCGCGAAGCCTCTGGCCTGGGACGATTTCCGCCTGATCAAGGCGATCGCCGACAAGCGGGCGCTGCCGGCAGCCGCGGCAGCGCTCGGCGTCAATCACTCGACGGTGTTCCGCCGCCTCGGCCAGATCGAGGAAGCGCTCGGCACCCGCCTGTTCGAGCGTCATCGCAGCGGCTATGTGGCGACGCCGGCGGGCGAGGAGATGATCCAGCTCGCCGCCCGCGTCGACGACGACATCACCGCCTTTGCCCGCAAGCTCGCGGGACAGGAGATCAAGCCGGCCGGCGAGCTGCGCGTCGCCACAAACGACACCCTGCTGGTCGACCTGCTGACGCCGCTCTTCGCGCGCTTCCTCGGGCAGTGCCCGGATATCCGGCTCGATGTCCTGATCGGCAACCAGGCGGCCAACCTCTCCAAGCGCGACGCCGATGTCGCGATCCGCGCGACCGACACACCCCCGGAGACGCTTGTCGGCCGGAAGCCCGCCCGGATCGCCTGGGCGCTCTATGGCCGCGCCGCCGATTTTCCCGAGACCGAACCGCCGTCCCGCGAAAGCCTGTGGGAGCGGAGCTGGGTCTCGCTCGGCGACCAGTTCACCATGCTGAGCGCCGTGCGCTATCTCGCCCGCCATGTCGCGCCGGAGCGCGTCGTCTACCGGCTCAACACCGTGCTCGGCCTCGCTGAGGCGGTCGAGGCCGGGATCGGCGTCGGCTTTCTGCCCTGCTTCATCGGCGACACGCGCCCTGCCCTCAGGCGGTTCGGCGATCCCGATCCGGATCTTGCCGCCGATCTCTGGCTGCTCACCCATCCGGACATGCGCCATACGCCACGGGTCAGGCTCTTTCTCGATTTCCTGGCGGTCGAGCTCGGGCGGTTGAAGCCGCTGGTCGAAGGCGAACGCCCGATCGGCCGGAGCAAGCCATCCGGGGCCTTAGCGGGGCCCGCGCCACCCTGATCGTCCGTCGTCTGGGCCTCCATCAAGTGAATGACGGAGCACGGGCTAGGCAATGCTAACTCTGCAGCCAGGCGGCAGCCTAAAAACGGGCGCCACCGCAGTCGCGCCGCGAGCGGCCGCCCGCGACGGTTGCAGCCGACGGCCGCGACGGAGGCTGATGTGCCGGAACCGAAGAAATCCGTCTCGAAAGGATCGCGCTGCAACAATACCGCCGCGATCCAGCATACGGTCAACCTGATCAATGCCGGCAAAAACAACCTCAAGGTCGACGGCATCTTCGGCGACAACACCGAAAGCGCGGTGAAGACCCTCCAGCGCGCCTGCAGCCTCCTCGACGATGGCAAGGTGGGCAACGATACCGCGACGCGCCTGTTCGACGAGCACTCGCTGGAGCAGAGCATGACCTTGCTGTTTCCGGGCAACGCGTTTCAGCTGACGGGAAAGAGCCTCGCGCCGCCCCCCCTGCTGGACACGGCGAATGCGCTGCTGGGACGCAACAAGGTCGTGAAGCTCTGGACCGACGCACAGCGCGTCGAAAAGGCCGGCCTGGAGCTGCCCAAACTGGAACTGAAGCAGGTCGGGCTGCGGACAGCCTCGATGGTCGCGCAAGGGGTGAAGCAACTCGGGCCGTTCAGCATTCTGCAAAAGCTGCCCCCCATCGACCCTCGCTTGCCGCACACCATTTATCTCTATGGAGAAATCAAGAATTTCAAAGGCTTGAACATCAGTTATTCCGTCGACAAGGTTCTGCAGCCGCGGATGCCAAGTTTCATCAAGCCGTACTTCAAAAATGAAATCATCCCCAGCTTCAGTTTGGAGGACAGGAATATCGGATTGGAGTTCCGCTCGACGGCGGGCCTTTCCACTCCCGTGATCAACGTCGCGAACCGGCTGCAGCTGGGCGCCCAGGCTAATCTCTGGACGACGATGAAGGGTGCGGTCGGATTCGGCGGAGCCGTCGGGCAGGTCTCCGCAGGAGCTAGGATCGAAACGCAAGCCGTCGCGAACATCACGAAATCGGAGGTGCGCCTCGGGCCGATCAGGCGGATACAGCTGGATGCCGTCGCAGGCTTCAATTTCGGCCTGTCCATACAGGCTTCGGTATGGTCGGACCGGGCCATCGTCAACATCGTGCCGCCGCAGTTCGAATTTTCCTCGACGGTGGGGCTGCGACTGGGACTTGGTTGGCTGAAATGATCCATCCGGCAGGCCTGCAAGAAACTTTGCCTGCGCCGGTCTCGTGGCCTAGATTTCCGCGATGGAAATCGTCATCCCCCTGATCATCGGTCTCAGCCTGATCTGGCTGGTCGGCCGCGGCGTGCCCTGGAACGCGAAGCTGATGACCATCCTGGTCACGCTCGCGATCATCGTCGTCATCGTCCTGATCGAGCGCGGCGGCTACTGGCCGGAGTCATGGCGCCGAACCTGACTCGGGTCGTCAGGCCGAGACCAGCTTGAGGCCGACGATACCGGCGACGATCAGGCCGATGCAGGCCAGGCGCAGCGCGCCGGCCGGCTCGCCCAGCAGGGCGATGCCCAGGATTGCCGTGCCGATCGTGCCGATGCCGGTCCAGACCGCATAGGCCGTACCGACAGGCAGCGATTTCAGAGCAAGCCCGAGCAGGCCGAGGCTGACGATCATGCTCGCGCCGGTGAACAGCGTCGGGACGAGCCGGGTGAAGCCTTGGGTGTATTTCAGGCCGATGGCCCAGCCGACCTCGAACAGGCCCGCGACGAACAGATAGAGCCAAGCCATGCCGGCGCTCCTTGAGAGAGGGGCGCAAGGTTGCCGCGCCCCGTAAACCCGAGATCTTCCTCGGCACCCCCGAACCTATGGGGCGGCATTGAGACATCAAGGTTGTGAATCTGGCGCGCGTGCGAGTTGTACACAGTTCGTACGCATGTTCGCCTTGCTCTTTCGCTTGGGAAGAACCTAGCTAACCCTGCGATAGGGGGGCGTAACATGCTGATAATTCGAGTACTTGGCGCAGCCGCGGTGGCTGCGGCCCTGGGCGGCTGCGCGACCGTCACGCGCGGCACGACTAACCAGATCACCATCAGCAGCGAGCCTGTCGGAGCCGAAGCGCGCTCTTCGCTGGGACATGCCTGCACTGCTACGCCCTGCACCTGGGAAGTCAGCCGCAAATCGGAGTTCGTCGTCAACTTCTCGAAAGAGGGATACGCCGACATGCAGGTGCCGGTTTCAACCCGCATTGCGGGAGCCGGCGCGGCCGGCTTCGCCGGAAACATCCTCATCGGCGGGCTTGTCGGGATGGGAGTCGACGCGGCGACGGGCTCGACCCTCGAGCATTTTCCCAACCCCGTCCTCGCCAGCCTCGTGCCATTGAAGAAGGCCGGTCCGCTTGGCCGCGGAAAGCAGAAGCCTGCCATCCGCCGGGAGCGCGTCACGCGCTCCGAAGCCCATGAAACGCCGCAGAGCTAACCGGCGAAAGTTCCTGAACGAGTCAGCGGGAACGCGAGAAGTGGAGCCCGTCGGAGCTGCCACTTCGCCTCCTATCAGGGAGCGTCAGATGCCGGCTGCAGGGCCTGCTCGAGGATGCGACGGCACTGGCCGAGCTCCTTCATGACCGCGGTCAGGATGGAGACATCGTCGAGTCCCTCAGGGACGGGCTGCCGGTAAGGCTGCTGCCGCTCTGCCGAACCCTCGGCAAAGTCGCTGGGGACCGTGGCCGGATGACCAGCACCGGCAACCGGAGCAGCAGCGCCGCTCATGGCGCCGATCGGCGCACCACGGCCGATCGCCTGAACATGGCGAGGTCCCTGCTCTTTCAGGATGCGCTGGAGGCCCTTGATCGTATAGCCTTCGCCATAGAGCAGGCGCCGGATGCCCTTGAGCAGGGCGACGTCGTCAGGCCGGTAGTAGCGGCGTCCGCCGCCGCGCTTCAGCGGCTTGATCTGGTTGAAGCGTGTTTCCCAGAAACGCAGCACATGCTGAGGTATGTCGAGGTCTTCGGCGACCTCGCTGATGGTCCGGAAAGCGTCTGGGCTCTTGGTGTCCAATTCGGCCTCTGTATCGCCGGCGTGGAACTCCAGATTCACTCAGTCTCACCCTCGCCCGTCTGCCCGTTGATGCGGGCCTTCATCACGTTCGAAGGCTTGAACACCATCACGCGACGCGGCTCGATCGGAACCTCAACACCCGTTTTGGGATTACGCCCGATTCGCTCGCCTTTGTCTCGCACGACGAAAGAACCGAATGAGGACAACTTCACATTTTCGCCGCGCGCGACCGCATCGCAGATCTCGTCGAGCACTGCCTCGACAAGCTTCGACGACTCCGTCCGCGACAAGCCGATCTTTTGGTAGACAGCCTCGCACAGGTCCGCACGAGTGACCGTTTGCCCCGCCATACATATCCTCCAAGGCGTATTGCAGGCGGCGGTAAAAACCACCGGCCCTTCGCCATTACGGACGGTGGACGCTAGGCGCCCCCGTCGCGCGGGTCAATCCTCAACCGCGGCGATTGTATCGCTCTAGGCCGGATTTGACCCAAAATGACGATGTTTCATGACAATTTTCGAGAAATCGCTGCGGTAACGTCACCAGCGGATCAGAGCCGAGCCCCAGGTGAAGCCGCCGCCCATCGCCTCGATCAGAACGAGCTGCCCCCGCTTGATGCGGCCATCGGCATGAGCCTCTGCCAGGGCGAGCGGAATCGAGGCGGCCGAGGTGTTGCCGTGACGGTCGACGGTGACGACGACGCGCTCATGGCTGATGCCGAGCTTGTCGGCCGTCGCATCGATGATGCGGCGATTGGCCTGGTGCGGCACGAACCAGTCGATATCGGTGCCGGACAGCCCCGTCTGCTCGAAGGTGTGACGCACCGTCTCGGCGAGGTTGGTGACGGCGTGGCGGAAGACTTCCTTGCCTTCCATGCGCAGGACGCCGACCGTCTTGGTCGAGCCCGCGCCGCCATCGACATAGAGCTTGTCCTTGTGTCGGCCATCCGAGCGGATATGGGTTGTGAGGATGCCGCGATCGGCCAGCGTCCCCTCGCCCGGCACCGCCTTCAGCACCACGGCGCCGGCACCGTCGCCGAACAGCACGCAGGTGGCGCGATCCTCCCAGTCGAGAATGCGCGAGAAGGTCTCGGCACCGATCACCAGGGCGGCGCGAGCACTGCCCGTGGCCAGAAACTTGTCGGCCGTCGCCAGTGCGAAGACGAAGCCGGAGCAGACCGCCTGGACGTCGAAGGCGGCGCCGCCGGTGATGCCGAGCGCCGCCTGGATCTGCGTCGCGGTCGCAGGGAAGGTATGGTCCGGCGTCGCGGTCGCGACGATGATAAGGTCGATCTCGGACGGGTCGATGCCGGCGTCGGCGATCGCGGCCTGAGCCGCCTTCAGGCCGACGACCGAAGTCGGCTCGTCATCGGCCGCGACATGGCGCTGGTGGATGCCGGTACGCTGGACGATCCACTCGTCACTGGTATCGACGCGCGCGGCCAGCTCGGCATTGGTGACGATGCGCGCCGGCAGAAAGGAGCCGCAGCCGACGACTAGAGAGCGCAGTATGGACAAAGGAGATCGTTCCCTATTCCGCCTCGGCGGGTTGCGCGGCCGTCATCTCCGGACGCGTGCTCGCGGCGACCATTTCGCGGACCTTCGCCATCAGGTCCTCGCGTGCCATTTCATAACCCAATTCAGCGGCGCTGGCGAAACCGATCGCATCCGTGCCGCCATGGCTCTTGATGACGATGCCTTCGAGCCCGAGGAAGACGCCGCCGTTGGACTTGCGCGGATCGAGCTTCTCCTTCAGCGCCGCGAAGGCGCCGCGGGCAAAGACATAGCCGATCTTGGCCATCAGCGAACGGCTCATCGCCGCGCGCAGGTAGTCCGCGATCTGGCGGGCGGTGCCTTCGGCTGTCTTCAGCGCGATATTGCCGGTGAAGCCCTCGGTGACCACGACATCGACCGTGCCCTTGCCGAGATCGTCGCCCTCGACGAAGCCGTGATAGGCGAGATGCGGCAGGTTGCTCTCGCGCAGGATGCGCCCGGCTTCCTTGACCGCCTCGACGCCCTTGATCTCCTCGACGCCGACGTTGAGCAGGCCGACCGTCGGCCGGTCGAGGTCGAACACCACGCGGGCCATGGCCGCGCCCATCACCGCGAGGTCGACGAGGTGGCGCGCATCCGCGCCGATGGTGGCGCCGACATCGAGCACGATGCTCTCGCCGCGGGCCGTCGGCCACAGGCAGGCGATCGCCGGCCGGTCGACCAGCGGCATCGACTTCAGGCAGAATTTCGACATCGCCATCAAGGCGCCGGTATTGCCGGCCGAGACGGTGACATCCGCCTCCCCCGTCTTGGTCGCGTCGATCGCGCGCCACATCGACGACTTGTAGCGGCCGTAGCGCAGCGCCTGGCTCGGCTTGTCGTCCATCTTCACCGAGACCTCGGTGTGATGGAAGGTCGTGACGGCCTTGAGCTTCGGATGCTGGTCGATCAGCGGCAGCACCTGCTTCTCGTCGCCGAAAATGACGAAGCGGGCATCGGGACGGCGCTCAAGCATCAGGGCAGCGCCGGGAATGACGATGGTCGGGCCGTGATCCCCGCCCATCGCATCGAGCGCGATTGTAACCGGTCTTTTCATGGAATTCTGGCGTGTCCCGGAAATGGCCGACCTTCGATCCGGGGCGGCTGAATGCCGGCCGGACAATAGTGGTTTGGGCCGCCGCCGCAAGCTGCGCAAGAGCGGGAGAGCGCTTCAGTCACCGCGTTTCAACTTTGCAAGCGCCGCAAAAGGCGATTCGGTGCCGGTGTCACCCGACGACGACTCGAAACTGGCACCGGGCTTGCGCGGATAGGGATCGAGCGCCAGCGCCAGGAACTCCAGCGTGATGTTACCGAGTTCGATCACGCCGTCGATAATGGGCTCAGGCGGGTCCTCCTCGTTCAGCATCACCTCGATATCGATCTTGGCATCGTCCCGCTCGTTGCGCTTGGCGAAGGCTGCGGCCTCCGCCTCGGGAGTGAAATCAAGTTGCACGGGCACGTCGAGTTGAACCGGGAACGGATCGAGCGTCACGATGCAGGCCTGGTGGAAGCGGGCGGCGATGCGGCCTTCGAGCTTCACACGCTCGCCATTGCGCGTCAGGTCGTAGCGCGCCTCCAGCATTTCGAGGGAAACGAGGCCGAGCAGCGCGGCGATGCCGGGCAATTGCTCCGCCGCGGCCTGGACCACGACCTTCGTGCCGCGGGGGCGGATCGCCTCGATGCGGATCGGGTGGCTGAGCAGCGAAACGGGCGCGCGATCAGGCGTCATGGGCGGCCTCCGGGGCTACGAAGGCGGGAAAGAGATCATCCCGGCTCAAAATATCGTCGAGACCCGCACTGGCGAGCTGCTCCTGCGCAGTCAGCATGTAAGCCGCGAGCGCGGGTGCCGCCTCGGCCGCGCAGGCATTGCGCCCCAGCGCCTCGGCCAGCGCGCCCGGTCCGGATGTCGCCAGCGCGGCCTCATAGGCCTGCACACGGCCGTAGAACATCTGGCCGATCTTCTTCATCTTCTTGGGCACGGCGATGTCGCTGACACCGCCGTTGCGGAAGCCGAGTTCGAGGTAGGCGAAACAGGCGTCGACAAACTCCTGCGCCAGCTCGGCGGCGGGCGGCGGCAGTTCGCGCAAGCGGCGCAGCACGAGGAAAACATGCAAGGTCAGCGATTCGAAACGGCCCTCGAAGCTGTCGGGAATCCCGCCCTCTATATAGAGCGCCGGCAGGCGCGAGGCCTCGGCGACCCGCGCAAACAGCGTGTCCACAGGAGAGCGCCGACTGGCGCGCTTGCCGAACAACCCGAAAATCACCTGTTTACTCCCGCCCGCTCTTGCCCCGGGGCGTCCTCGCCTTGCCAAAGCCATCCTCGGGCGTTACGCCAACCCTTACCCTTTTGACAAGCGGCTTGGGATCGTCCCGGCCGTGCTCGCCTTTCGGATCGTGCCCGCATGACCCATATCACCCGCCGCACGGCTCTGCTCGGAGCCCTCGCGACCACCTCCCTTGTGCTGGCCGGCTGCGGCCCCGATGCCGGTGGCTTCATGCTGCCGACATCGTCCGGCATCAACGAAGTGTTCAGCCGCGGCTTCGTGATGGACGACGCGCTGATCGCGCAGATCAAGGTCGGCATGGACGTGCAGGCTGTGCTGACCACGCTCGGAACGCCGTCCACGACCTCGACGATCGGAAACCGCACCTTCTACTATATCAGCCAGACGATGCGTCGCCGCTTCCAGTTCCAGGATCCGCAGACCATCGACCAGCAGGTGCTGGTGATTTATTTCAACAAGGCCTTCAAGGTCGAGCGCATCGCCCATTACGGCCTGCAGGACGGCGTGATCTTCGACTTCATCAGCCGCACGACCCCGACGGGCGGCGAGGAGCAGAGCTTCCTGCGCAATCTGTTCAAGGGCGTCACCAAGTTCAACCCGCTCGGCTCGTAAGCGGAACGCCTTCAAACCCATCGAACAACGGAAAACCCGCGGCTCGCGCCGCGGGTTTTCTCATTCGGACGCGATCGTTCCAATCAGGAGGCCGCCATGCGGGCGCGCAGCGGCAACGTCATCGCCATGACCCCGAGGATCACCAGGCCGAGGCCTGCCCAGGCGGTCGGCACCAGTGCCTCCCCCAGGAAGACCATGCCGATCAGCACGCCGGTCGGGACCCGCAGATAGGCGACCGATGTGGTCGCGACCGAGCCGAGCCGCGCGATCAGCCGGAAATAGATCACGAAGGCCAGCGCGGTCGAAACGAGCGACAGCGCGACCAGCGCCTGGATCGATTGCGCGGAGGGCGCCAGGGTCCAGGGCCGGTCAAGGGTCAGACTCAGCGGCGCCAGGACGACGGCGCCGCAGAGCAGCGAGCCCGCTGCCGGCATGATCGGATCGAGCCCCTTGAAGCTGCGTCCGAACAGCGCCGCGCCGCCATAGCAGATGCTGGCCGCGACCAGCGCGAGCTGGGCCCAGAGGTGTTCGCCGAAGCCCGAGATCGCCTGCGTCCCGACGATGAGGACGGTACCGGCAAGGCCCGCCGCGATTCCCGCCAGCCGCAGGCCTGGCAGGCGCTCGGCCGAAGCCGAAAGGCAGGAGAGGAGGACGACGAAGATCGGACTGGTCGAGCTCAGAATCGTAGCGAGTCCCGCATCGACACTGCGCTCGGCCCAGGCGATCAGGGTGAAAGGCACGACGCTGTTGAGACAGGCCTGGATCAGGAACTGCCGCCATGTCGCGAGATCGCGCGGCAAGCGCAGGCCGCGCCAGCGGATGACGGCGAGCAGGACAAGGCCGGCGATGAGGGTGCGGGCCGCGATCAGGGTCAGCGGCGGAATCGTTTCCACGCCGAGCTTGATGAAGGTGTAGGAGCCGCCCCAAAGCCCGGCCAGTACGAGCAGCAGGGCAAGCTCCACCGCACGATTGGTGGGGGCGGCGGGATGGTCGAGCGTTGGCGCGGGCATGGTTTCTCCTGAAGTTGGCGGGACCATGCCAGCAAGACGGTAGCGGCGCATGCGGGAACGCTACGGAGCCGGCCGTAGCTTCGAAGCTTGATTCAACGGCTTGCCGGATCGATTCAAACAAGCCTCGCAAGCCATTGGTTTCGGCGGTTCTTCACCCTTGCGGCGCTCCATAAGAAAAGACCCGCGGCTTTCGCCGCGGGTCCCGAATGCATCGTCGACGCCTGCGATCAGGAATGCGCCAGGATCGCCAGGAGCAGCAGGGCGATGATGTTGGTGATCTTGATCGCCGGGTTCACGGCGGGGCCCGCCGTGTCCTTGTAGGGGTCGCCGACGGTGTCGCCGGTCACCGAAGCCTTGTGAGCCTCGGAGCCCTTGAGATGGCGCACGCCGTCCTTGTCGACGAAGCCGTCCTCGAAGCTCTTCTTGGCGTTGTCCCAGGCGCCGCCGCCCGAGGTCATCGAGATCGCGACGAAGATGCCGGTGACGATCACGCCCATCAGCATCGCTCCTACGGCCGCGAAGGCGTTGTTCTTGCCGGCGATCCCATAGATCACGAAATAGGTCACGATCGGCGCCAGGACCGGCAGGAGCGAGGGCACGATCATTTCCTTGATCGCGGCCTTGGTCAGCAGGTCGACGGCGCGCGCGTAATCGGGCCGCTCCGTGCCTTGCATGATGCCGGGCTTCTCGCGGAACTGACGGCGCACTTCCTCGACCACCGAGCCGGCGGCTCGGCCGACCGCGGTCATGCCCATGCCCGCGAAGAGGAAGGGGATGAGGCCGCCAAGCAGCAGGCCGACGACGACATAAGGGTTCGACAGCGAGAAATCGACGACCACGCCCTTGAAGTACTGGAAGGTGGTCGAGCCCGCCTTGTTGGCCTCGGCGATGAAGAAGTTGAGGTCCGAGGTGTAGGCCGCGAACAGCACCAGCGCGCCGAGACCGGCGGAGCCGATCGCGTAGCCCTTGGTGATCGCCTTGGTGGTGTTGCCGACCGCGTCGAGCGCGTCGGTGGAGTGGCGGACTTCCTTGGGCAGGCCCGCCATCTCGGCGATGCCGCCGGCATTGTCCGTCACCGGGCCGAAGGCATCGAGCGCAACGACGACGCCGGCCAGCGCCAGCATGGCGGTGGTGGCGATGGCGATGCCGAACAGGCCCGCGAAGGTATAGGACACGATGATGCCGGCGATGATAACGATCGTCGGCAGCGCGGTCGATTCCAGGGAGACCGCGAGGCCCTGAATGACGTTGGTGCCGTGGCCAGTCACCGAGGCCTGGGCGATCGAGACGACCGGGCGCTTGCCCGTGCCGGTGTAGTATTCGGTGATGACGACGATGAGCAGCGTCACCGCGAGGCCGACCAGCGCGCAGGCGAAGAGGCTGCCCGAGGTGAAGGTCACATTCTGCGCCGTGGTGAAGGAGGCCGAGAACCCGCCGAACATGGCGTAATTCACCGCCGCGATGGCGCCGATCGAGAGAACACCAGCGGCGATGAAGCCCTTGTAGAGCGCGCCCATGATCGAATGGTTGGCACCGAGTTTCACGAAGAAGGTGCCGATGATCGAGGTGACGATGCAGGCCGCGCCGATCGCCATCGGGTAGAGCATCATCGTGCCGAGCACGGGCTGGCCGGCGAAGAAGATCGCGGCGAGCACCATGGTCGCGACCAGCGTCACCGCATAGGTCTCAAACAGGTCGGCGGCCATGCCGGCGCAGTCGCCGACATTGTCGCCGACATTGTCGGCGATGGTCGCGGGGTTGCGCGGATCGTCTTCCGGGATGCCGGCCTCGACCTTGCCGACGAGATCGGCGCCAACGTCCGCACCCTTAGTGAAGATGCCGCCGCCGAGACGGGCGAAGATCGAGATCAGCGAGGCGCCGAAGCCGAGAGCGACCAGGGAATCGATCACGGTGCGGCTGGAAGCCTCGAAGCCGAGGAAGGACGTCAGGACACCGTAATAGACGGCGACACCGAGCAGAGCGAGGCCGGCGACCAGCATGCCGGTAACCGCGCCCGCCTTGAAGGCGACGTCGAGGCCCTCGCCCAGCGACTGCATCGCGGCCTGGGCCGTGCGGACATTGGCGCGCACCGAGACGTTCATGCCGATGAAGCCGGCGACGCCCGAAAGCACCGCGCCGATCAGGAAGCCGATTGCCACCCATTTGCCGAGCAGCCAGGCGAGCGCGATGAAGAGCACGATACCGACCATCGAAATGGTCAGGTACTGGCGCTTGAGATAGGCCTGCGCGCCTTCGGCGACCGCACCGGAAATCTCCTGCATGCGCTGGTTGCCGGCATCGCGCTTCATCACATCGCCATAGGCCCAGACGCCGTAGGCTATGGAAAGCGCACTCAATACGATGATGATAAGCAGAGCTGACATTCGTTTTCCTGACCTTGAGCTTCCGAGCCGTCGGGAGCGTGATCGCTCCTCTTTGCAGCGTTGGACGTCAGGCAGCGAAAAAACGGGCCCTAGAGACTCAAGGCCCGCTCCGCGTCGCCATTGTCAGGCGAATTTGTGGCAAGTTTCGGCGAGGAGCGCAAACGCCCCGGCTTACAAATCCGATCGAATGTCAGGGCGGCTGGGGAAAGCTTAGAGCGCGAGGTCGCGATTGACGTTCTTGTAGAGCAGGTAGCAGGCGTCGCCATAGCCCGTCGGGTAGAATTGCTGCGGGCAAAAACCGCCCATCCAGATGAAATCCCGCTCCCAGATCTCATGCCAGTCGGCGCCGAGCAGATAGAGCCCCTGCCCCTCCAGCATGTAGAGGCCGTGCTCCATCACATGGGTTTCGACCGCCGGAAAGCAGACGCCCGGCTTGAACCACATCAGGTTCATTTCGAAATCGAAGCGCATGTCGCCGTAGGGCAGCAGGAACTGGAAGCCACGCCCCTCCATGCCGGTATGATTCGCCATCGGCACCGCATCGCGATGCGAGACGATCGGGTCCGGCACGGCGAGCCCCGGCGCCGCCTCGTAGCGCTTGCGCAGGGCGAGCACGCGGATGGTTTCCGCCGATTCGTTGAGCAGGGTGAAGGCCGTCGCGGGCGGCAGATAGGCGAAGCCGCCAGCGGTCAATTCCTGCGAGGCGCCGCCATCGACCGCGATCCGCGCCCCGCCCTCGAGGACGTAGAAGAAATGCTGAATGCCGTCCTCGCTGAAGGCAGCCGGGGTGCCGCCGCCGGGCGCCATCTCAAGGACGTACTGGGCGAAGGCCGCGCCCATGACCGGCCCCGTCAGGACACGAACGATCGTGTCCTGGTATTGCGGCAGGCGGCTGACCAGCACGCCTTCCGGCGGCATGAAGGCATAGTTGGAGCAGACGACGCCGCGATTATGCCCGATGGCGCCGGGCGGAACCTGCCCGGTCGCGGGTGGGAAGGCGCGGTTCTTCATGGGTCTGCTCCGATGGTGTGGTCTGTCGGTGGCCGGCTCAGGCCAACGCCGGCCGCTGGAAGCGCTGCCACGCCACCAGCGCGAGAGCAATCGCTACCGGCGGGAAGACCAGCCAGTTCACGGCCGTCCAGCCGCCGTGGCTGAGCAGGCCGCCCGACGAGAAGGAGGCGATGGCGACCGAGCCGAAGACCAGGAAATCATTGGCGGCCTGGACCTTCACCCGCTCTTCCGGCCGGTAGCAATCCGTCACCAGGGCCGTCGCGCCGATGAAGCCGAAATTCCAGCCGATGCCGAGCAGGACCAGGGCCAGCCAGAAATGGCCGACGCTCAGGCCTGTCAGCCCGACGACCGCGGCCAGTGCGGTCAGGCCGAGCCCCACCGCGGTCACCGTGCCCTTGCCGAAGCGGGCGATCAACCGGCCGGTGAAGAAGCTCGGCCCGAACATCGCGAGCACATGCCACTGGATGCCCAGCGTGGCGTCGCCGACCGAATGGCCGCAGGCGACCATCGCCATCGGCGCCGCCGTCATCACGAAACTCATCAGGCCGTAGGCGACGAGCGAAGCCGTGACCGAGGCGATGAACTTGGGCTGGCGCATGATCTCACCGAGCGGGCGCCCACCGCCGGACCGGACTGCGGCGACAGGCGGCGCGCGCAGGCGCGAGACGATCAGGATCGCGATCAGCGCGAGTACGCCTTGAGTCAGGAAGCTGGCGGCGAAGGGAGCGGAAGGCGTCAGGTCGCGCGTCCAGTAGACCGATTGCGGGCCGATGACGCCTGCAGCGAGGCCACCGATCATGACCCAGGAAATCGCACGCGGCCTGAAATCCTCGGTCGCGGTATCGGCAGCGGCGAAACGGTAGCTCTGGACGAAGGACCCGTAGAGCCCGCAGACGAAGGTACCCAGGCAGAACAGCCAGAACAGCCGGAGCGAGACGCCGCCGGCCGCAATACTCGCACCCGCTGCACCGACGAGGGCGCCGATCAGGTAGCCGTTGCGCCGCCCCAACCGCCGCATGATCATCGCGGCGGGAATAACCCCCGAGGCGATGCCGAGCTGGAGCAGGCTGACCGGCACGGTCGCGAAAGCCTGGTCGGCGACGAGCTGGGCACCGACGATGCCGCCGAGCGAGACGATGATAGCCGGGTTGGCGCCGCCGAGGGCCTGGGCGCCCGCCAGCACCAGCGCGTTGCGCTTGGCCAGCCTGTCGCCGTCGAGAGCCGAAAAATGCTGATTCATCACAAAGCGCCTCGCGGTCGCCGCGATGCGCCGCCGTCAGAAATGAGAGAAGGAGCCCTGCGCGAAGCTCTGCGCCCCGCCCTTCCCGCGATAAGTCACCACGCCGGCCCCGGCTGTGATCCGTCCGATCGGAGCCAGCAGAAGCATTGCTCCTTCTGCTGCCGCGACAAGAGCAGGATATTCCCTTTCCGAGGCCGTGCAGAGAATTTCGTAGTCGTCTCCGCCAGTCCAGGCCAGTTCCGTCAATGCGGGAACAGCCATGATCGCGGCGCGGGCCGGGCCGGAGAGCGGAACCGCGTCGAGATCGATCTCGGCACCGACCTGCGAGGCCTTCAGGAGCTTTGCGAGATCGCCGACCAGCCCGTCGGACACGTCCATCGCCGCCGAGGCGTGGCGCTGCAATGCATCGGCAAGCGCATAACGCGGCTGCGGATGGAGGTAGCGATCGGCGAGGACGGCGCGATCCTCCGCGCTGAGCGCGGCAACCCAGGCCGGCTTGTCGGGGCCGTGGACCTTGAGGCCGAGCGCCCCGTCGCCGATGCTGCCGGACACAAGCACGATATCACCCGGCTTCGCGCCGGAGCGCCGAACCATGCGCCCGGCCGGTACGGTGCCGAAGGCGGTGATCGAGAGGGTGAGCGGCCCCGAGGTCGAGACGGTATCGCCGCCGATAAGCGGGCAACCGGCCGCCTCGGCCATGCGGGCGAGGCCCGCCGCGAATTCGGCGAGCCAGCCTTCGGTCCAGCCGCGCGGCAGGGCGAGCGTCAGAACGAAGCCTTCGGGCTTGGCGCCCTTGGCGGCGAGATCGGAGAGATTGACGGCCAGCGCCTTCCAGCCAATGGCATCCGGCGGATCGTCGGGGAAGAAATGCACCCCTGCGACAAGGGCGTCGGCCGTGACCACGACCTCATAGCCGCGGCCGGGCCGCAGCAACCCGGCATCGTCGAGAAGGCCAAGCCCGCCCGGCCCAGCGATCGGCGCGAAATAGCGCGCGATCAGCTCGAATTCGCCGGGGCGGGACGGTTCGGCCATCAGGCGTTGGCCGGATCGAACTCATCGGCGCGGAAATCGCGGGCCATGCGGTCGAGCACGGCGTTGATCATGCCGATCTCGTCGCCTTCGTAGAAGGCACGCGCGACCGCGACATATTCCGAGATCACGGCGCGGGCCGGCACGTCCTTGCGGAAGGCAAGCTCGTAGGCGCCGGCGCGCAGGATTGCGCGGACCACGGCCTCGACCCGCTTCAGCGGCCAGTCCTTGGCCAAGAGCTCGTCGACGGTGCGGTCGACCAGGCGCTGTTCGCGCACGACCCCGCCGAGAATATCGCGGAAGAAAGCGATCTCGGCCTGCGGCAATTCGATCTCCTCGACCTCCTTGCCGATCCAGTAATGCTCGAACTCGGCCATCGCCTCGACGACGCCACGGCCGCCGATTTCCATCTCGTAGAGCGCCTGCACGACCGAGAGCCGCGCCCCGCGCCGCTTCTCGGCGCGGCTCACTTGGACTGCTCCGCCAGGGAGCGCTTGTAGCGCAGCACGGCAAGCGCCGCTTCGGCCGCGCCGCCGCCCTTGTTCATGTCGGAGCGGTTGGCGCGGGCCCAGGCCTGCGCCTCGTTCTCGACAGTCAGGATGCCGTTGCCGAGCGGCAGGGCGAAGGCGACCGAAAGGTCCATCAGCGCGCGCGAGCTTTCGCCGGCGACGATGTCGTAATGGCCGGTCTCGCCGCGGATCACCGTGCCGAGCGCGACGACGGCCTCATAGGGGTCGACCGCCTCGTCGGCGGCGCGCAGGCCGATGACGATGGCGGAGGGGATTTCGAGCGCACCGGGGACCGTGACGACATCGACGCGGCAGCCGGCCTCTTCCAGCGCCGCGGTCGCGCCCGCCAGCAGTTCATCGGCGAGCTTGTCGTAGAAGCGTGCCTCGACCACGAGGACGCGCGCGCCGTCGATCTCGACGGCAGGAGTTGCGGCCTTGTCGGCCGATGTCTGCCGGGGTCCGGCCATTTCTTCTGTCCTTCTTGGGATGTGATCGGGCTGGTTACCCTTGCGGGCGCGCCTCCGCAAGCCGCGCGGCATACCGTGCCATCAGATCGACCTCGACATGAACGGAGTCACCCTCCTTGCGCTGCCCCCAGGTGGTGACCGCAAAGGAGTGCGGAATCAGCAGGACGGTGAAGACATCGTCCTCGACAGTGTTGATCGTGAGCGAAGTACCATCGAGGCAGATCGAGCCTTTGGTCGCTATGAAACGCTCCAGGCCTTGCGGGGCACGGATATGGAAGCGCGCCGTCGCGCCCCAGGGCTCGTCGGGATCGGGCTCGATCGCGTCGATCTTCAGGATGCGACCGGGGCCGTCGACATGGCCGACGACGAGATGGCCGCCGAGTTCGTCGCCGACCTTGAGCGAACGCTCGAGATTGATCCGCGTACCCGGCTGCCAGTCGCCGACCAGCGTCTTCGCCAGCGTTTCGGCAGCCGCTTCCACCTGGAAGATGCAGCCGGGCTCGCCATCCGTGCGGGCGCGCAAGGCCGTGACGGTGAGGCAGACGCCGGCGCAGGCGATCGAGGCGCCGATCGCGATGCCGTCCGCCTCATAGGGGCAGGCGATGGCGAGGCGCTTGAGGCTCGGCCCCTTGCGCTCGGTCTCCACGACCTCGCCGATGGCGGTGACGATGCCGGTGAACATCAGCCTCTCCTCGTGAAATGCTCGAAACGGTCCTGACCGATCAGGCTGGTCTCGACAAGGGCGTATAGATCGGGGTCGGCGAGCAGGCCGGCAAGCCCCGGACGCACGGCAAGGACGCCGGGCTGCCCCAGCGTTTTCGGCGCGGTGGAGACGATGATCTCGTCGGCGAGGCCGGCAAGCGCGAGCTTCTCGCCGATGCGCGGCCCGCCTTCCGAGAAGACGCGGTTGATGCCGCGCGTACCGAGCAAGGTCAACGCTTCGGCGAGGTCGAGATGGCCGTCGGCTCCCAGCGAGACCCGCATGACTTCGACGCCGGCTGCGACCAGCGCCTGTTCCGGTTCGATCGGCGCGGTTTCGGCCGCTATCACCCAGACGGGGATCTCATGGGCCGTGCGGACGAGCTTCGAGGTCAGCGGCAGGCGCAGATGCGTATCGAGGATGACGCGGATCGGCGAGCGGTCCGCCATGCCCGGCAGGCGCACGGTGAGCTGCGGGTCGTCGGCCAGAACCGAGCCGATGCCGAGCATGATCACGTCATGATGCGCGCGCTGAAGATGGACCCAACCGCCCGCGACCGGGCTCGACACGGAAAGCGGCACGCCCCCTGCCCCGCCGGCATAGCCATCGGCGGTGCGGGCGATCTTGAAGGTCACCATCGGGCGGCCCTGCGTGATGCGGGTGAGATAGCCGCGATGCGCCTGACGCGCCTCTTCCTCCAGCACGCCGACCGTGACCTCGATGCCGGCGGTGCGCAGCAGCGCATGGCCGAGGCCGGCGATGAAGGGATTGGGGTCGGACATTGCCGAGACGACGCGCTTTACGCCCGAGAGGATGGTGTGTTCGACGCAAGGGATGCCGCCGCGCACCGAGCGATGCGAGCAGGGTTCGAGCGTCACATAAAGCGTGCCACCCATCGAGGCGGCGCCGGCCCGCGAGAAGGCATCGGCCTCGCCATGCGGGCGGCCGCCAGGCTGGGTATGGCCGCGAGCTACGACCGCGGGACCATCCGGCGTGTCGCGGGTGACGATGGCACCGACCGACGGGTTTGTCGCGGTCGTGCCGAGCCCGCGTGCGCCAAAGCTGAGTGCCTGGCGCATGAACACGCGGTCGACCGCGCGCTTCTGTTCCGACGCATTGCCTTCACGTGAAGCGATGCCCGCTTCGCGTGAAGAAGCCCTGGGATCAATCATCGGCGCGGCGCGGCGGGACGGAGACGCCCTCCTCCTCGATCGTGCCGAGCTGGCCGAGCAGTTCCTCGAAATCCTTGGCCTCGCGGAAATTCTTGTAGACCGAGGCGAAGCGGACATAGGCGACGTCGTCGAGGCCCTTGAGCCCCTCCATCACCAGCTCGCCGATGGTCGAGCTCTGGATCTCCGCCTCGCCCGCGCTTTCGAGCTGGCGGACGATGCCGTTGACCATCCGCTCGATCCGCTCCGGCGCGACCGGGCGCTTGCGCAAGGCGTGCGCGATCGAGGTCTCCAGCTTGTCGCGGTCGAAGGGCGTGCGCCGGCCCGAGCGCTTCACGACGGTCAGTTCGCGCAACTGCACGCGCTCGAAGGTGGTGAAGCGGCCGCCGCAATCCGGGCAGACCCGGCGCCGCCTGATCGAGGCGTGATCGTCGGTCGGACGGGAGTCCTTCACCTGCGTATCGAGGGAGCTGCAATACGGGCAGCGCATGCGCGAATCCTTCGGAATGCCGAGACGACCGACGCTTCTTTGCCCCAGCGCCGGTTTCCACGCCAGACGTCATCCCGCCGCTGCTGCTATGATGCGACGGCGATGAACCTCGGGGCTCGCTGCGACGACGAACACTCGACCTTCATACCGAGCGCGGCGGAGCTTCTACCATGGCAGAGAACGATGGCAACATGAGCGAAGCGTTCGGCGGCCTGGTGGTGCTGGCCTTCGATCTGTTCGACTCCGAGGTCGCCAACTCGCCCGAGCGCCTGATCCAGACCTTCAAGAACCCGGCCCTGCTCAAAGCGGCCGAGAATGCCGTCCTGAACTTCGCGAAATCCCGCAGCCCGACCGCCAGCTCCCAGTTGACGCCCGAGGAGATCGGCAAGCTCCAGTCTTCCATCGTCGGTGGCGTCAAGACCGCCGCGACCGAGGCCTATCTCAAGCAGATCAAGGAATCGTCGAAGTTCAAGGCGCTGGAAAAGCAACTCAAGAACTTCGAAGATGCAGCGAAGTCATCGGCGATCGGCGTCTGGGTCGATCGCAACAAGAGCATTCTCTATGTCGTCGGCGCGGTGCTTGCGGTCGGCTCCGGCGTCGCGCTCTACATTACCAAACCCTCCGGCACGATCTACGGCATGGGCATCCGGGAACTGGAGAAGCTCAAATTCGAGGTGCTGAAAGTCGGCACACTGAAATCCGGCCAGGCCAGCGTCAGTATCGGCAACATTATCTTCGATCCGACGGCCGAACGCTATGGCGGCAAGGTCACCGGAAAAATCGCCTGGGAGCAGCTCAAGATCGACCTGTCGCTGCAGATCGTCACCGCTAACGCCAAGGCGCCCGAGGTCACCAGCGAGGTCGGGCTCAAATACGGGGTGATCAGTCTGACCGCGGCCAACAGGGTCGACCTGACGAAGCCGAAGGTCGATCTGACCCTGCGGCTCAGCGCCAACAAGGATCGCTTCGGCTTGTCGGTTGCCGCCAATATCAAGGATGACAACGTCACCGGCAGCGCCTCGGCTTCCTACCAGATCGCCGAGAGCCTGAAGCTGGGCGTGGATCTCAGCCGCAAGAACCGCCCAGACAGGGGCAACCAGAGCGAGAACCTGATCATGCTCGAGCTCAAGGGCACTTTCCCCTGAGCGCGAGGCACATCGGCTTCCTCTTCCGCCTCAGTAGATCGGGAAGCGCGCCGTCAGCGCCTTGACTTTCGCGGCGACCGCCTGCTCGACCGCGGCATTGCCTTCCTCCCCGTTCGCGGACAGGCCGTCCAGCACTTCCGCGATCAGTTCGCCGACCTGCTTGAACTCGGCGATGCCGAAGCCGCGCGAGGTCGCTGCCGGGGTGCCGAGGCGGACGCCGGAGGTGGTCATCGGCTTCTCGGGATCGAATGGGATGCCGTTCTTGTTGCAGGTGATGTGGGCGCGGCCGAGCGCGGCCTCCGCCGCCTTGCCGGTCAGCTTCTTCGAGCGCAGGTCGACCAGCATCAGGTGGTTGTCGGTGCCGCCGGTGACGAGGTCGAAGCCCCTGGACTTCAGCGTCTCGGCCAGCGCCTTGGCATTGGCGACGACGGCGTGGGCGTAGGTCTTGAACTCCGGCTGCAGCGCCTCGTGGAACGAGACCGCCTTGGCCGCGATGACATGCATCAGCGGGCCGCCCTGGATGCCCGGGAAGATCGCCGAGTTGAACTTCTTCGCCAGCGCCTCGTCATTGGTCAGGATCATGCCGCCGCGCGGGCCGCGGAGCGTCTTGTGCGTGGTGGTGGTGACGACATGGGCGTGCGGGAACGGCGAGGGATGCGCGCCACCGGCCACGAGACCCGCGAAATGCGCGATATCGACCACGAAGTAGGCTCCGACCTTGTCGGCGACCTCACGGAAGCGGGCGAAATCCCAATGGCGGGCATAGGCCGAGCCGCCGGCGACGATGAGCTTCGGCTTGTGCTCGATGGCGAGGCGCTCCATCGCGTCGTAGTCGATCATCTGGTCGACGACGCAGACGCCGTAGGAGACGACGTTGAACCACTTGCCGGACTGGTTGACCGGCGCGCCATGGGTCAGGTGCCCGCCGGCAGCGAGGTCGAGACCCATGAAGGTGTCGCCCGGCTGCATCAGCGCCATGAAGACGCCCTGGTTGGCCTGGCTGCCGGAGTTCGGCTGAACGTTGGCGTAAGCGCAGCCGAAAAGCCGCGTGGCGCGCTCGATCGCGAGCCTCTCGGCGATGTCGACGAACTGGCAACCGCCGTAATAGCGCCGGCCCGGATAGCCCTCGGCATATTTGTTGGTCATCACCGAGCCCTGTGCTTCGAGCACGGCGCGGGAGACGATGTTCTCGGAGGCGATCAGCTCGATCTCGTCGCGCTGGCGACCGAGCTCCAGGTCGATCGCGCGGGCGATCTCGGGATCGGCATCATGCAGCGAAGCGCCGAAGAAGGAGTTCGAGAGGTGCTTGTTCAGCGCGGCGTCGGTCATGTCCGGCTCCTGAAGTTCGACGGCCGGTGGGCGCCCGGCTTCGTCGCGGCTCCCCTATCATGTGGCGGGAGGCTGTCCAAGCGTTAGATGCCGCGGCGGAAAAGCTGCATCGCCGCAACCTTCAATTGCCCGGCTTTCCCCGCTTCGGCAGCATTTTCTTCTCCTTCTTCGGGCCGGACGGCATGTAGGTGAGCGGCCGGCGCGAAGCCGTTCGCAGCAGGCCCCGGAAGGTCGGGCAGTCCAGATGAGTCGGCGCCCGGCAATCCGCGACATGGCGAAGCGCATCGCGCAGCGTCCTGAGCCCTGCCATCTGCCGCTGCAATTCGTCGGCCCGCGCCCGCAGCTGCTCGCGCGGAATGTTTGGCTGTCCGTCCGCCCCGAACATGGCGGCGATCTCGTCGAGCGAGAAGCCCGCGGTCTTGCCGAGCCCGATCAGCGACAGCCTGAGCAGGACATCGGGATCGTATTGCCGGCGCAGGCCGCGGCGCGCCTGCGAGCGGATGAGGCCGATCTCCTCGTAATAGCGCAGGGCCGAGGCCGGCACGCCCGAGCGCCCGGCGACCTCTCCGATATCGAGCAACAGCATGCTTGACCTCAAGTCGACTTGAATTCGTAGGCTCTGCCGAACGGAACAATTCGACAAGAGGAAAAATCATGGAAAGTCTTGCTGCAACACGGAAAAGGCCGATCTGGCAGGAGCCTCGCGCGGTCGCGCTGCTGCTGGCGGCATCGCTGACCACCATGGCAAACGCCACGATCAGTCCGGCGCTTCCGGGCATCGAGCGTCTGTTCGCGGACGATCCGAACGCCGCGCTGCTGACGCGGCTTCTGGTGCCGGCACCCTCCCTCAGCGTCGCGCTGTTCGCACCGCTTGCCGGCTTCGCTGCCGACAGGATCGGCCGACGGGCAATGCTGCTGGCCGGTGTCGTTCTGTTTGTGATCGCGGGCTGCGCGGGGCTCGTCCTGCCGGATCTGCGGTGGATTTTCGCCAGCCGCCTCGTGCTCGGCGTCGCCGTCGCGCTGATCATGACGGCGCAGACCGCGCTGATCGGCGACTATCTCAGCGGCGACGACCGCAACGCGCTGACCGGCCTGCAAATCTCGGCGCGGAATTTCGGCGGGCTGGTCTTCATCTCGCTGGCCGGTTGGGCTGCAGCCCTGTCGCCTCGCTTGCCCTTCGCGATCTATGGGCTGGCGGCCGTTTTCCTGCCGCTGATGTGGCTTGCCATCGTCGAGCCGCCGCGCATCTCAGTCGCGCCGGGCGCCATGCCGGCGACGCGCCATGACGGCCATCCGTCCTGGCGCAGCCTGCTCGCCGCACTGGTCCTGCTTCAGGGCCTGACGAACATGATCTTCTTCCTGATGCCGACGCAGATCGCGTTCTTCCTGGAGACGCAGGGCTATGAAAGCGCCGTGATGACCGGGACGGTCCTCGGCCTGCTGATGATCTCGGGCGGCTGCTCCGCCCTGCTCTACCGGCGGGTGCAGCGCAGGGTCGGCTCTGCAGGCATTTTCGCGGCCGGCTACGCCGCAATGGCCCTGGGGTTCCTGCTGCTGTCCGGCGCGGCGTCGATCCCGCCGCTGTTCGCGGCATCGCTCCTGATCGGGGCCGGGTATGCGCTGGTTTCGCCAAGCTTTGTCGCGATGGCGCTCGATCTGGCGCCTCGACGGAGGCGGGGCATGGCGGCAGGCATCCTTACCGCCTCGATCTTCATCGGCCAGTTCTGCTCGCCATTGGCCAGCACGCCCGTGATTGCAGCCCAGGGCTATGGCACGTTGTTTCGCGGCTCCGCCTGTCTGCTCGCCGTCATGGCGCTGGCAGCGCTTGTGCCCTGGGCCGGGCGGCTGTTCGGCCACAGGAGCTGAGTCGGAACCACGGGCCACAATGGTTAACGAATTATGGCTTGCAGCTTGCTGCGCATGACCTAGCGCAACACTGGATGCCTCCCGATGACACAGAACGACCCAAAACAGAACGCGAGTCGCGTTCCAGATCCGGCTCCGCCGATCTCCCAGCAGCTCAGGAAAGCTTTTCTCGGCGGCGCGAGCATCTTCGTCCTGTCGATGCCGTTGATGAGCCAAGATGCGGCGGCCGAGACCTGGACCGTGACCAGGCAATACTATCCCGGCGGATCGACGAGCGTCTATCGCTCGTTCCCGGATGGCGACACCAACACGGCGCGGCTCAACAACCCCGCGCCCGGAAACAACTGCCCCGTCCCAGCTTTCGAGGTCATGAATCCTGGCCCTGGAGAGGCGCGCTGCGTGGGCTATGTCGCGCCGTCCTGGCTGACGCGCTGAGATCTGCGATCCATGAAAAAAGCCCGCCGGAAACCGGCGGGCTTTTCCAGACGCGCGTGAGGCCCAGGCGTCAGATGTCCTGCTCGCCCTGCAGCGCGGCGACAGGCGCCGGTCCGAGACCATCCTTGTTGTAGATGTCGTCGCGGAACTGCACGCCGCCATCGGGCGTGGCCCAGGCGGTGACGTAGACCCAATAGCAAGCCACCGGATCGACGATGCGGGCGTTGACGCGCTGGCCGGACTGAATGGTCTCGTCGATCTTGGCGCGATCCCAGCCGGGCGTGTTCTTCAAGAGCCAGGCGACATAGTCGCGCACGTTCTGGACGCGCATGCAGCCCGAAGAGACGAAGCGATAATCGTCGCCGAAGATGCCCTTCGACGGCGTGTCATGCATGTAGACGCCATGCGGGCTGGGGATGTTGATGCGCACGAAGCCGAGCGAATTGAATTCGCCGCCCGGATCCTGCCGGAAGGTGTAGCGCGTCGCCTCGTCGGAGTTCCAGTTGACGCTGGCGGGCGAAATCTCGCCGCCGGCCTGCGAAATGATGCGAATCTTGTTTTCGGTGAGGTAGCTCGGCTCCTTGCGCATCTTCGGGATCAGATCCTTGCGGATGATCGAGGCGGGAACCGTCCAGGTCGGGTTGAAATTGACCTCGGGAATCTTGGTCTGGAGCAAGGGTGACTGGCGGTCGATCTTGCCCACGCCGGCCGCGTGGCGGGTCGCGACATGCCCGTTCTCGACGGTCTCGACCATCGCTGCCGGGATATTGGCGACGACATAGCGGCCGCCGAGATTGCCGGACCAGCTGCGCAGCCGGACGACATTGGTCTCGAGCTGGCGGATGCGGCGGTCGATCGGGACGTTGAGAGCGGCGATGGTGGCGCGGTTGATCGAACCGGTGGTCGACAGGCCGACGCGCGACTGGAAGCGACGCACGCCCGCCTCGACATAGGAATCGTAGATGCTGCTCTCGCCGGCGGCGGCATCGAGATCGCCGGTGACGATCAGGCGGCGGCGCAGAGCCACGACGCCCGGCCCCTTGGCGCCGACGCTCATCCGGTCAGGCAACTGGACCTGCGGCCAACCGCCGCGCGCGGCGAGGTCGCGATAAGCTCCGATCGCCTGCTCGGTCGCCTGCAGCGCCTCCGCCGACAGCATCGGCGTCGAGGAGCGCGCCACGGCATTACGTGCGCCCGCATCGTAACTCTGGCGCCACTCGGCCTGCTGGGCGAGCGCCGGAGCAGCGGCAGCCGTGGCGGCGCCCGACAACAGGGCAAGCACGGTTTCGCGGCGGGTCAGGCTCAGTTGCGACATCTCTTCCCTCTTCAACACTTCATGCAAGCACGCCGGCCACAAGGCATCGCCGCCGGAACGGGCGACGCAGGCGGTGCAATGGCGCGACCGACGACTTCTCGACTGCCGACGGTGTCCTAGCACGGTTAAAGAGGCGTGATGACAGAGGCGAATTTAGGGCATGGCCGTCTTTTGCCGCATGCATGGCAGCAAAACCACAGTCTTATGCCGGCACCGTTCGAAAACGCGCCAGCGCGGCCGGGACATCGTCCCAGCCGCGCTCCGGCAGGCGGATACGCCGGAAACGGCGGTATCTTCAGAGCTTGTAGCGGATCTGATCGGTCCAGAAGCGTTCCAGGCGCAGCAGCGCGTTGTTCATCCGTTCGAAGTCGTCGGCCGCGATGCCGCCGATCTGCTCGACCGTGCGAACATGCTTGTCGTAGACGCCCTTCACGATGTCGTGCACGCTTGCGCCCTTCTCGGTCAGGCTGATGCGGACCGAGCGACGGTCGATGCGCGAGCGCGCATGGTGAAGGTAGCCGAGCTCGACCAGCTTCTTGACGTTGTAGGAGACGTTCGAGCCGAGATAGTAGCCGCGCGTGCGCAGCTCGCTGGCCGACAGCTCGGCATCGCCGATATTGTAGAGCAGCAGGGCCTGCACGCTGTTGACGTCGTCCCGACCGCGGCGCTCGAACTCATCCTTGATGACGTCGAGCAGACGGCGATGCAGACGCTCCACCAGCGTGAGGGACTCAAGATAAAGAGGCTTCACGTTGAGATCTGCATCGCCAGTCTTGGCAACTTCAGAAGTCTTGACGCTCGCTTTCATGGTATATCCCGCCTGTTGTGTGTCGGCCAGGATTTGTCTCCCGGTCCGCTTCTGAAACACACCATAAGCTGGACCGGATGAAAACGAGTTTAAATATCAGGATGAATCAGGGATTTACCCCTTTGGGTGAATCGTAGGTGAAGCCAGAAACGCTTAAGCTAAAGCGATTCTTACCATGACTCGGGGCAATCGAAAGACCTGGCGAGGCGAGCCCGCCGCCGGGAAGGCGTTATTCGGCCTCGTTCTCGGCCGCCCAGGTCGCCAGGAAATAGACCGCGATCAGCGCGATATAGAGGCCGACGAGCCAGGCCGTCATCGGCACGAAGCGCGGGAAGAGGAAGCCGAGCAGCATCTGGCTGATCGCCGCGAGCAGCCAGAGCACGCCGCCCCATGTCGAGGTCAACCAGAGGCCGACGGCGGCGACGAGGTCGATCACCGCGAAATAGACGATGATGGCCTGGTAGCTCAGCAGGCGGTTCTCGAACGGCGGCTGCGGATTGCCGGGCAGGCCGAAAATGACCATCCAGGCGGTCAGCCCCTTGGCCAGCCAGAAGGCCGAAAGCAGGCGCAGGAACCAGACGAGCACGAGCCGCCAGCGGTTCGCCTGCTTGCCCTCGGACTCGCCCGTTCCGCCGCCGCCGCGCAGGGCCTCGCCGTTTCCGCCCAAGCCCAAGCTCAACCCTCCAGCTTCAGTTCGTCGGCGCCGAGCGACGCGAAATAGGCGTCGATATCGGCGGGGTCGACATCGTCCAGCGTCGCCGGCCTCCAGTGCGGGGCCTGGTCCTTGTCGATCACCACCGCACGCACGCCCTCATAGAAGTCATGGCCGCGGGCGATGCGGGAGACGATGCGGTATTCGGTCCGCATCGCTTCGGCGAAGTCGAGGCTGCCGCCGCGACGCATCTGCTCGAAGGCGATGGCGACGCTGGTCGGCGACTTCGTGGCGATGGTCTGCAGCAGCTTGCCGGCGAAGGCGCTGCCCGCCTCCGCAGCACGGCGCAGGCGCGCGATCACCTCGGGCAAGGTCGCAGCGGTAAAGGCCTCCGCCATCATCGCCCTTTCGCCATGCAGCGGGCCGGGTCCGCGCTGGAGCGTGAAGCCGGCGAGGATGTCGTCGATGGAGCCCGGCCGCGTCAGCGCATCGGCAAGCTCCGCCATACGCTCACTCGGCACGCCATGGGTCGCCAGCCCGGACGACAACGCATCGGCGGCACCGACCCGCTCCCCGGTCAGCGCGAGGAAGGAGCCGAAGCCGCCATCGAGCCGCGGCAGCGCGTAGGTCGCGCCGACATCCGGGAAGAAGCCGATGCCGACCTCCGGCATGGCGAAGAGATAACGGTCGCCGGCGATGCGGTGGCTGCCATGCAGGGAAATGCCGACGCCGCCGCCCATGACGATACCGTCGATCAGCGCGACATAGGGCTTGGGATAGGTCTTGATGCGGTGATTGAGGATGTATTCCTCGCCCCAGAAGGCGAGCATCTCGTCATGCCGCCCGGCCTTGCCGCAATCATGCAGCCAGCGGATATCGCCGCCGGCCGAAAAGGCCTTCTCGCTGGTGCTGACCACAATGACGCGCGTGACCTGCGGATCGTTTTCCCAGGCGTCGAGGGCGCGGGCGAGTTCGCGGACCATGCCGAAGCTCAGCGCGTTCAGCGCCTTCGGCCGGTTGAGCACCACGACGCCGGCGGCGCCGCGAATCTCGCAGATGATCTCGCGATCCTGAGTCATGATCGATCCCGCTTCGATGGGCTGCGGTTCTGGAAGGCGGGGCAAGGCTTGTCAACGCGACCGATCGGCGGGCAGCTCGCGGTTCACCACCGCGGCTATGCCGGCAAACTTGCGACCATGCGCCCTGTTTTGGAATCGTTCCGATGTGGTATGGAAAGCATCGGCCGACTTCGCCCGCATGA
Source organism: Hyphomicrobiales bacterium (assembly GCA_004144595.1). GTDB lineage: Bacteria > Pseudomonadota > Alphaproteobacteria > Rhizobiales > Beijerinckiaceae > Allobosea. The sequence continues at coordinate 76,361 of SEEM01000015.1, read as the reverse complement.
CGAAAGCCGCGCCTGTGCTGTTCATCGCGTGAGGCAATTGCCATGGAATCCCCGGTCGTGCGGCCGTTCCCGACCCCGAAATCCCGCCATGACGACGCGCCGTCGCTGGGCCTGACGCGTCGCATGCGGCGCAACCGCAAGGCGGATTGGTCGCGCCGGCTGGTGCGGGAAACGGCGCTGACGACCGACGACCTGATCTGGCCGATTTTCCTGATGGATTCGCGCGAGGCGCGCTCGCCGGTAGAATGGATGCCCGGCGTCGACCGGCTCAATATCGACGAGGCCGTGCGTCAGGCGGCGGAGGCGGCAGCGCTCGGCATTCCGGCGATCGCGCCCTTCCCCTTCGTCGACAAGGCCCTGCGCGACCCCACCGGCTCGGAAGCGCTCAACACCTCCAATCTGATGTGCCGCGCGGTGCGCGCGATCAAGCGCGAGGTGCCGGGTATCGGCATCATCTGCGACGCCGCGCTCGACCCCTATACCTCGCATGGCCATGACGGCGTGATGGAGGGCGAGCGGGTCCTCAACGACGCCAGTGTCCAGATCCTCGTCGGGCAGGCGCTGGCGCTGGCCGATGCCGGGGCGGACGTCATCGCCCCTTCCGACATGATGGACGGGCGCGTCAGTGCGATCCGGGCCGCGCTCGACGCAGACGGCCACGAGGACGTGCAGATCATGGCCTATGCGGCGAAATACGCCTCGGCCTTCTACGGCCCGTTCCGCGACGCGATCGGCACCAACGCGACGCTCGTCGGCGACAAGCGCACCTACCAGATGGATCCGGCCAATTCGGACGAGGCGATCGCGGAAGTGATGCTCGATCTCGAGGAAGGCGCCGACATGGTGATGATCAAGCCCGGCCTGCCCTATCTCGATGTGGTGGCGCGGGTGAAGGATCATTTCCGCGTGCCGACTTTCGCCTACCAGGTCTCCGGCGAGTACGCGATGATCATGGCCGCCGCGAACAATGGCTGGCTCGACGGTGACAAGGCGATGCTGGAGAGCCTGCTCGCCTTCAAGCGTGCCGGCGCCGACGGCGTGCTGACCTATTTCGCGCCGCGCGTGGCGAAGAAGCTGAAAGCCGGCGCGTAAGGCGTCATCCCGCACGCGCTGCGGCCCGCAGTGCTGCTGCGCTGATGCGGGACCTTCACCCGGAAAAAGCGCCTCATCGTCATACGGTCCCCTGTCTACGCAGCATCGCTTGCGCGCTGCACCCCGCACGGGATGACATCGCGCCCCCGCAAGCGCTACCGTCGCGCTTGCATGCGCCCGTTCCTCCTGTCGATTCTGGCTGCCGTCACGCTCGCCCTCGCGGGCTGCGGCACCGATTTCGACACCGACCAGACACGGCTCTGCCGGCAGGCGATCCCGCCGCTCAATCCGCCGAATGCCCTGATCGAGATCGAGCGCGCCACCAAGGGCCCGGTCGCGCGCGCGCTCAGACTGTTCTACCGGGTCCAGCTCGGCGACGGGCTGTCGCGCCATCGCAGCATCGACTGCCTGTTCGCGAGGGAGGGCAGCGGGCAGAGCCGGGGCGCGCTGGTCGGCATCGCCTCGGACGGCAGGCCGATGTCCGATGCCAGCTTCTACCTGCTGAGGCGCTTCTACCTGGAAGACCGGGCTTCGCCGCCGCCAGACCCGGCCGAGCCCTCCGCCGAGACGCTGCCGTCGATTCCGGCCGGCCTCGCCTACGGCCTGCAGCAGGGTCTCGGCGCCCTGCCCTCTGCGGCGATCTACGGCATGCTCGCGGCGGCCTATGCCCTCGTCTACGGCCTGACCGGGCGGATCATCCTGAGCTTCGGCGAGTTTGCGGCGCTTGGAGCGCTGGCTTCCGTCGTCGGCGTCGCGCTCCTGCTCTCGCTTTCGGTCTCGACGCCGATCTCGGGTCTTGTCGTCGCCTTCATCGTCGCGATCGCCGTCTGTGCCTTGCATGGCTTCGCCATGGGCCGCTTCGTGCTGCGCCACCTCGAACGCGCCACCGGCCAGCAGATGCTGATCGCCACGATCGGGCTCTCCATTGCGATGTCGGAATATCTCAGGCTGGCGCAGGGGCCGGAGTTGCGCTGGCTGCCGCCCGTGTTCAACACGCCGGTCGCGCTGGCCCATGCCGGCGATTTCGTGGTCACGCTGAACCCGCTCGCGCTGGCGCTTACCGTGATCGGGCTTGGCGCAACCCTCAGTGTCGTCCTGCTGATCCGACGCAGCGCCTATGGCCGGGCCTGGCGCGCGGTGTCGGACGATGCCAAGACAGCCGCGCTGTTCGGCGTCGACGCCCGCGCGGTCCATGACGTCGCCGTCATCATCGCCTGCGCCTGCTGCGGCATCGCCGGTGTCATCGTCACCGCGATCTATGGCGGGATGGGTTTCGCCGGCGGGTTCTCGCTCGGCCTCAAGGCGCTCGTCGCGGCTATCCTCGGCGGCATCGGCTCGGTCAGCGGGGCTGCGCTCGGCGGCCTTTTCATCGCCGCCTTCGAAGCCGTCTGGTCGGCGACACTACCGATCGAGCAGCGGGACCTCGCAGTCTACTCGCTGCTCGCCATCGTGCTGATCTGGCGCCCCGGCGGCTTTTTCGGCGACGGCGAATTGACGCCGCGACGGGTGTGAGGCCTGTTCTCCGCCTCCGTCGACCGGAATCGAGACCCGAGCATGAGCGAGAGCTTCGCGATCACACCCGAGGATATCGACGCCGCTGCCGCGCGGATTGAAGGACATGTCCTGCGCACGCCGCTGGTACCGGCACCGCGTCTGTCCGAGCTGACCGGCGCGACCGTACTGGTGAAGCACGAGAACATGCAGGCGACCGCCTCCTTCAAGGAGCGTGGCGCGGTCAACAAGCTACTTTCGCTGAGCGAGGCCGAGCGGGCGCGCGGCGTCATCGCCATGTCGGCCGGCAACCATGCCCAGGCCGTCGCCTACCATGCCAAGCGCTTCGGCACGCCTGCGACGATCGTGATGCCCGAGACCACGCCCCTGGTGAAGGTCGAGAACACGCGCGCGCATGGCGCCCGCGTCGTGTTGCACGGCGAGACGCTCTACGAATGCGCCTACAAGGCGCATGAACTGGCGGGCAGCGAGCAACTCACCTTCGTGCACCCTTATGACGACGCCGCCGTGATGGCGGGACAAGGCACGATCGCCCGCGAGATGCTCGCCGACGCGCCCGATCTCGACGTGCTGATCATTCCGCTCGGCGGCGGTGGATTGATGGCCGGCAACGCCATTGCAGCCAAGGCGATCAAGCCGGGCATCGAGCTGATCGGTGTCGAGGCCAAGCTCTACCCATCCTTCTTCAACGCCGTACGTGCACAGGACGAACCGATCGGCGGGCCGACTCTGGCCGAAGGCATCGCGGTCAAGACGGTCGGCCAGCTCGCCCTGCCGGTGATATCGAGCCTCGTCAGCAACATCGTCCTCGTCGGCGAGGACCTGATCGAACGGGCCGTCAACGCCTATGCCAGCCTTCAACACAGCCTCGCGGAAGGGGCCGGCGCTACCGGCCTCGCCGCGATGCTGCAGGAGCCGGAGCGCTATGCAGGCCGCAAGGTCGGGCTCGTACTCAGCGGCGGCAATATCGACACGCGCCTGCTCGCAGCGATCATGGTGCGCGAGCTGGAACGCGACGACCGCATCGTCGCCTTCCGCCTGACCACCAGCGACCGGCCGGGCCTGCTCGGCAAGGTCGCGAGCCTGCTCGGCGAGGAAGGCGCGAACATCCTTGAGGTCAGCCACGGCCGGCTTTTCCTCGACGTGCCGGCCAAGGGCGTCTCGCTCGACGTCACGGTAGAGACACGCGGGGCTGCGCATTCGCGCGCAATCGAGGATGCCCTCGCGAAAAACGGCTTCACACCGCGGCGGATTCTACCCCGCGGTCTTGCGGAACCGGCCCGCTGATCAAACATTATCTACCGGCGCCATTTTCCGCGCGCCGATGGAGGATCGAAGTCCCGATGAGCGATACCCGTTATGGCCAGCCGCCGATCACGGCACTGGAGCCGCGCTCCTACCAGAACGTCAGCGGCGTTCTCGGCTCGCGACTGTTCGCCTGGCTGGTCGACATCGTCGTGCTGTTCTTTCTGGGCTGGCTGGTCGTGTTCCTGCTTGGTATTCTCGGCATCGTCACCTTCGGCGCGACCTGGCTGCTGATCCCGATCGCAACGGTCGCGACCGCGCTCGGCTATGCCGCGCTGACGGTCGGCGGTCGCAAGCAGTCGACCTGGGGCATGCGCGTCGCGGGCCTGAGGGTCGAGACCGCCAGTGGCGGGCGCCCCGACGGCCTAGCCGCCGCCGTGCATGCGCTGCTCTTCTATGTCGCCGCCGGCACGTTCCTGCTCTGGCTCGTCGATGTCGCCCTGGGCTTCGCTCGCGAGGACCGGCGCATGGGCCATGACCTGCTGACCGGCCTCGTGGTCGTCCGCAAGTGACCGGTTGAGCCAGGTCAAAAATCCGCTCATCCAGCTGTGATCGGCCGCGCCGTGCTTGTTGCCGGTGCGGCCGATGTTACATTGGGGGCCGGAAGCTTCCGGGGAGCCAACCGACGTGACGCGCCCATTGCGGGATGCCCCGCAATTTTACCTGACCTCACCGACCGCGTGCCCCTATCTGCCCGGGCGCGAGGAGCGAAAGGTGTTCACGCATCTTGTCGGTTCGCGGGCGCGCGAGCTCAACGACGTGCTCTCGCAAGGCGGTTTTCGGCGCTCGCAGAGCATCGCCTACCGGCCGGCCTGCGAGGTCTGCCGCGCCTGTGTCTCGATCAAGGTCTGCGTCGACGATTTCAGGATGTCGCGCAGCTTCCGCCGGGTGCTCGCACGCAACACAGACCTGATCGGCGAGGCCCTGCCGCCGCGGCCCCGCTCTGAGCATTATTCCCTGTTCCGCTCCTATCTCGACGAACGCCATCCCGATGGCGGCATGGCAACGATGTCGGCGCTCGATTTCGCGATGATGGTCGAGGACACCCATGTCGAGACCAGCCTGATCGAATATCGTCGCCGCGGCCCCGATTCCGGCTTCACCGGGCGCGGCGAAGGCGATCTCTTCGCGATGGCGCTGACCGATACGTTGAGCGACGGGCTCTCGATGGTCTATTCGGTCTATGATCCCGGGCTGGAGCTGCGCTCGCTCGGTACCTTCATGGTGCTCGACCATATTGCCCGGGCGCGACGGCTCGGCCTGCCTTACGTCTATCTCGGCTACTGGGTCGAGGGCTCGCCCAAGATGGCCTACAAGGCGCGCTTCCTGCCGCAGGAGCGCCTGATGCCGCAGGGCTGGGAGCGGGTCGACCATAACGATTAAACCGATTGAAACGCATCCGCGCCGCGCGGAAAATGCGCTTGCGGCGCATCGCTCCTCCCGACACTGTAGCTGCAACGGCCATGGCGGAAGAGCCACGCGACAGAGGCCGCAGCGGAGGAATGATGAGCCAGGAACTGACCGACAGGCTGGAGCGCTGCTATACAGGCATCATCCACGACACGATGCGGGCGATGGGCCTGAAGGACTTCGTCCTGCCGCCGGAACTGCGCCCGCTCCTGCCCGGCCAGAAGCTTGCCGGCCCGGCCTTCACCGTCGAGGGCAAGACCGGCGAGTTCGATGCCCATGAGACGCTGCTCGGCTGGACCGGCCTGCTCTCCGCCGCCAAGCCCGGCCATGTCTGGGTCTGCCAGCCCAACACCAACGAGATCGCGCTGATGGGCGAGCTCTCGGCCGAGACGCTGAAGAACAAGGGCGTGCGCGGCTGCGTCATCGACGGGCTGTCGCGCGACACCGAATTCATGGTCGAGATGGGCTTCCAGGCCTATTTCAAGGCTTATACGCCGCGCGACATCGTCGGCGCCTGGCTGCCCAAGGCCGTCGACGAGCCGATCAAGATCGGCGAGGTCTGGATCCGGCCGGGCGACTATATCCTCGCCGACCGCGACGGCGTCGTCCGTATCCCCGTCGAGATCATCGAGGAAGTGCTGGAGAAGTCCGAGACCGCTATCACGGCCGAGAACAAGGTCCGCACCGCGATCCTCGCCGGCACCGACCCGCAGAAGGCCTATCTGCAATACGGCAAGTTCTGACGCGTTCCCTCCTTTGAAGGGCGGCTCACCATGACCCACGATCCGCGCCTCATCCTGCTCGATCCGCGCGACAACGTGCTCGTCGCGCGCGTCCGCCTCACGGCCGGCGAGACGGTGGAAACCGGCTCCGGCCCGGCCGCGCTCGATCGCGATGTCGCGCTCGCCCACAAGGTCGCCCGCCACGCCATCGCGGCCGGCGAGAAAATCCTTAAATACGGCGCGCCGATCGGCGTCGCGACCGACGCGATCGCGCCGGCCGCGCATGTCCATGTCCACAACATGCGCAGCGACTACACGCCGACCTATCATCTCGAAGACGAACGCAAGGCGGGAGGCTCGGTATGAGCACGATGCGCGGCTATCTCCGATCCGACGGGCGCAAGGGAATCCGCAACACCGTCGCGGTCGCCTATCTCGTCGAATGCGCCCACCATGTCGCTCGCGAGATCGCCCTGCCCTGGCGCGAGGAAGGCGTCCATGCCATCGGCTTTCCCGGCTGCTATCCCAACCCCTATGCCGAGCGGATGATGGAGCAGCTCTGCACCCATCCGAATGTCGGCGCCGTGCTGCTGGTCTCGCTCGGCTGCGAGAGCTTCAACAAGTACGCGCTGGAGCGGGCTGTGCGCGCCACGGGCCGGCCGGTGAAGACGCTCATCATCCAGGGCACCGGCGGCACCCGCGCCTCGATCCGCGAGGGCCGCGCCTGGGTCGAAGAGCAGCGCAGCCTGCTCGATGAGCAGGAGACGGTGCCGATGGCGGTCTCCGAACTCGTGGTCGGCACGGTCTGCGGCGGCTCCGACGGCACCTCGGGCATCACCGGAAACCCTGCGGCGGGACGCGCCTTCGACCAGCTCATCGCGGAAGGCGCAGCCTGCATCTTCGAGGAAACCGGCGAACTGATCGGCTGCGAGCACATCATGGCGGCGCGCGCGATCACGCCCGAACTCGGCCTGGAGCTTGAGAAATCGGTTGCCAAGGCGGCGCGCTATTATGCGACGCTGGGCTATGGCTCCTTCGCCGCCGGCAATGCCGAGGGTGGGCTCTCGACCATTGAAGAAAAATCGATGGGCGCCTATGCCAAGTCCGGCGCCTCGCCGATCTCCGGCCTGATCAAGCCCGGCGACGTGCCGCCGCATGGCGGGCTTTATCTGCTCGACGTCGTGCCGGACGGCGAGGTCCGCTTCGGCTTCCCGAACATCAACGACAATGCCGAGATCGCGGAGCTGATCGCCTGCGGAGCGCACTGCGTCCTGTTCGTGACGGGGCGCGGCTCTGTCGTGGGTTCGGCGATCTCGCCGGTGGTCAAGATCTGCGCCAATCCCGAGACCTACCGCCGGATGTCGGAGGATATGGATGTCGATGCCGGGCGGATTCTCGAAGGCCGCGCCGGGCTCGACGAAGTCGGCACCGAGATCCGCGACCTCGTCGTCTCGCTCGGCCAGGGCGGCCGCACCAAGTCGGAAGAGCTCGGCCATCAGGAATTCATCCTGACCTACAAGAGTTTCGAGCCGCTCGGCCCGGCCTGCCTGCCGGCGTAAGTCGAGGGCGCGTCACAGCGCCTACTTCCACCGGTCAAGCGGATTGGGTAAGCCTTCGTCCCATGACGGGAACGGCGGGACGGATGAGCTGGCGAAGGAGCGCGATCGCGCTCGTCGCCGTCTATGCCCTCGTCCTGCAGACGACGCTGATTGCGCTCGCAGCCGGATTGTCGGCGCAGCCCTTCGCCGGACTCGTGCATCCGCTTTGTGCGCCCGGCCAGACGGCGCCATTCGACCCGGCACCCGAGAGCGGCGGCGCGAAGCTGCCCGATTGCTGCGCGACGCTGTGCCTTTCGGCGGCGATCGCGTTGCCGCCGCCATCTCCGGCCTCCGTCTTCGTTCCGCGCCGGCCCGCCCTCGCATTCGCCCGCCACCTGCCGTCCGAGCAAATCTCGGCACCGCCCGCGCCGGGCTACCCGCTCGGCGCCCGCGCTCCGCCTGCCCTGACCTGAAGCCCTTCTCCCTTCAGCTCAGACCAGGATTTATCCATGACAATCGTCTCAACGGCGACGGCCGCACCCGAACGCGCGGGCCGGCCAGCCGCATCGCTTTATCGCGCCGTCTGGCGCTGGCATTTCTATGCCGGGCTGATCACCCTGCCCTTCCTCATCCTGCTGGCGATCACCGGCGGGCTCTACCTGTTCCGGGCCGAGATCGACGGCCTGATCCATCGCGACGTCAAACGGGTCGAGGCCCGCGCGACGGCTGAGCGTCCGTCCAGCGAGATCGTGGCGCAGGCGGTGGCGGCCTTCCCCGGCCAGGCGGTGAAGTACATCCCGCCGGAAAGCGCAACCGCTTCGGCCGAAGTCACGATCCGCGACGCAGGCGGAACGCGGATGGTCGTCTATGTCGACCCCTACGATGCCCGCGTGCTCGGCCGGATTCCGGAAAAGGGCACGGTGATGTGGGTGATCCGGCAGATCCACAGCCTTGCCTATTTCGGGCCGATCGCGAATGGCGCGATCGAGATCGCCGGTGGCTGGGCGATCCTGCTCGTGCTGACAGGGCTCTACCTGTGGTGGCCGCGCAAGCAGAACGGCGGCGTCGTCACGGTCAGGGGCAAGCCGCGCCAGCGCGTGTTCTGGCGCGACCTCCATGCGGTGACCGGGCTCGTCGCGGGCGGGTTCATCCTGTTCCTGGCGATCACCGGCATGCCCTGGTCGGTGGTCTGGGGCAACAAGGTGAACCAATGGGCCAACGGCCATAATTTCGGTTATCCGGCCGGAGTCCGTGTCGCGGTGCCGATGTCGGACGAGCATCTCGCGCATGTCGCGCCGACGACATGGTCCCTCGAACAGGCGAAGCTGCCAACGTCTCAGGCCGCGGGCGGCGAGCCGATCGGCCTGGATGCCGCCGTCGCGGCCTTCGACCGGCTGGGGCTCGCGCGAGGCTATGCCGTCAATCTCCCGGGCGGTCCGGGCGGCGTCTATACCGGCTCGGTCTATCCGAAGGACATGGCGCTCCAGCGCGTGATCCATCTCGACCAGTATAGCGGCAAGCCCCTGATAGACATGAGCTATGCCGATTATGGCCCGCTCGGCAAAGCGCTCGAATGGGGCATCAATGTCCATATGGGGCAGGAATTCGGACTGGCGAACCAGCTCGTGATGCTCGCCGCCTGCCTGGCCATCGTCCTGCTTTGCGTCTCGGCGCTGGTCATGTGGTGGAAGCGCCGCCCGCGAGGCTCCCTCGGCGTGCCGCCGCTGCCGAAGGAAAAGGCAACGCTACGCGTGGTCGTCGCATTGCTCGCGGTCGGCGGGCTCCTGTTTCCGCTGGTTGGGTTGTCGCTGATCGTCATGGTGACGATCGACAGGCTCGTCGTAACGAATTTGCAACCTATGAGTGCATAAATTGAGAAACCTGCTTCCCCTGAGCAGCAGGTTACCCACGGTCTGGACAACGGGGCATTGCCCCGTTGTCCAGAAAAGAACGCTGCCGCCTTAAGAGTAAATCAAGCCGCACCTGCGCAGAGTGGCCCCACTGCTTTGCCGTGGGAGCCCTCATGCTGCGTAACCTGACCCGGATGCCGGCCGAGATGTCGTCGGATTCGCGCCGGCAGCTTCTCCATGCCGTGACGGATCTGTTCCTGCTCGACAATGACCCGAACGAGGCCGCGAAGGAGCATTACGGGGAGATTGCAACCGGCTCGCTCGGCCATCTCGGCGACCAGGACCGCAAGGGCTACGCCGACCGCGTCGCCGCCATGCCGACACTTCCGCACAACGTCGCGGTGACGCTCGGCGGCGATGGCAATGCCGAGGTCGCGCGGCTGGTGCTGTCACTCTCCCCGGTCCTGACCGATACCGACCTCGCCGCCATCGCGGTCAGCCAGTCTCAGCAGCATCTCGTCGCCATCGCCGAGCGCGCGCGCCTCTCCGAGGGCGTGACAGATATCCTTGTCGAGCGCGGCGACCAGAAGGTGCTCCACACCGTCAGCGCCAATGAGGGCGCCGCCTTCTCGGATCGCGGTTTCGACCGGCTGCTGGAGCGCGGCGAGGGCGATGCCACGATCGCCGGCGCGCTTGCCCGTCGTTCCGACCTCGCACCGAATCGAGCCCAGCGCGTGCTGCGTATCGTCGAGCAGTTCTCGGAGGGCGGCGCGGCCGCGCCCGCCACGGAAGCCAATGTCTCGCTCGCCCGGCAGGCCCGCCAGCAGCGCCTCGAGGTCAAGCTGCTGCTCTCCGACCTGGCCGCCAAGGTGCGCGAGGTCGACGACGTGCTCATCATGCTAGCCGACGAGGACCGCGCCTATCACCTCTCGCAGGTGCTGGCGGAAATCTCCGGCATCTCGATCGAACAGGCGCTGCGCGTGCTGATGCAGCGCGATTCCAGCGGCATCGCCGTCGCCTGCCGTTCGCTCGGCATCGGCGCCACCGCCTTCCGCGCCATGCTGCAATTGCGGGCGCGGCGGCTGTATTTCTCCTCCCGCGACGTCGACGACGATGTCGATGCCTATGAGAAGCTCGATCTGGCGACGGCGGAGCGGACCCTTCGCTTCCTCAAGCTCAGGACCAAGATCGCCTGAGGCACCGCCGGTCCGGCCACAAAACCGCGACATTCGCCTCGCTCCATGCTAGCTTCCGATCGGGCGCGCTGTCGCGAGGATGCTTTCGACGTGAGATTTCCGCTTCTTTCCGCCGTGACGCTCGCAGCCCTGCTCGGCGCTGGCGCCTCGGCTCAGGCGCAGGCCTTCCTGCCGCTCTCCGGCTTTGCGCCTCTGCCATCCTTCGCCTGGGACCAGCCCAGCCTCTCGCCGAAATGGGAGGGGTCCTATGCCCGCATCTCCTCCGGTTTCCAGGTCACGAGCGGCAAGCATATGCGCACCAGCGCCGGCCCCACGATCGGGCTGGAAGCCGGCACGCTGCGGCGCGAGGGCAATTTCGTCTACGGCATCGTCGGCGCGATCGACTACATGCCCGCCATCGGCGGCTACGGTTATCCGAACTTCGGCAATGTCGCCTATACCCGCGATTTCGCCGGCGCCTTCAAGGTCAAGGCCGGCGTGCTGGTGACGCCGGACGTGCTGCTCTACACCACGGTCGGCATGAGCGCGGCCAATGAGACCTGGCGTTTCGGCGCGAGCGATTTCTCCTCGCCCTTCAGCCGCAGCAGCATTGCCGTGCGGCCCGAAGCACGCGCGGGCGTTCAGTGGGCGGTCACCGACAAGATCACCATCGGCCTCGAAGCGGGCATCATCGGGCAGGAAATCCGCTGAGGCTTTGATTCAAGCGGCTGCGGGATTGATTCCGGCTTCGCAAGCAAGCCTTTGATCAGGCGTCATTCTCGGGCTTGCCCCGAGAATCTCATGCCGATAGGGCGCTGGCCAAGAGATGCTCGGGTCAAGCCCGAGCATGACGCGCGTGCCAGCCCTCTCACCCGCCGAACGTATTGCTCTTGGGGAAGCCCTTGGGCGGCAGGCGGCCGGCTTCGGCGCGGTGGCCGAGCCATTCCAGGAGATCGGCCTGCGCCACGGTCCAGGTCCGGCCGGAGGTGTCGCGCCAGGTCAGGCCCTCAGTGAGATTGAAAGTCCTGGCGTCGGAGAGGCCGCCATCCTTGTAGCGCTGCAGGCGCACGCCCTTGCCGCGGCCCATCTCCGCCACTTCCGAGATCGGGAAGCAGAGCAGCTTGCGGTTCTCGCCGATGATGGCGACATGGTCGCCATCGGCCGGCACCGCCAGCACCGCGACATGCGCGCCGTCGACATTGAGCACCTGCCGCCCTTTACGGGTATTGGCGACGACATCGTCGGCGGGAGCGACGAAGCCCCTGCCCTCGCTCGTCACCATCAGCAGCTTGGAGCCGGGCTTGTAGGGGAAGGCGGAAACGATCTCGGCCGTCTCCTCCAGCTCGATGATCAGGCGGATCGGATCACCGAAGCCACGCCCGCCGGGCAGCTTCGAGGCATCCAGCGTGAAGACCTTGCCATTCGAGGCGAGCACCAGCACCTTCGCCGTGGTCTCGGTGAAAAAGGCCGTCTGGAGCGCGTCGTCGCCCTTGAAGGAGAAGCTCGACTTGTCCTGGACATGGCCCTTCAGCGCCCTGATCCAGCCCTTCTTCGAGATCACGACCGTGACCGGCTCGCGTTCGACCATGGCCTGGGTCAGGTCGATATCGGTGGTCTCGGGCATGTCGGCGAAGGAGGTGCGGCGCTTGCCGATGGCCGTTTCCGGGCCGAAGGTCTTCTTCACCTGACGGATGTCCCAGGCGATGGTCTTCCACTGCGTCGCCTCGGAGGCGAGCAGGGTTTCGACCTGCTCCTTCTCCTTGGTCAACTCGTCGAGCTCGGTCTTGAGCTGCATCTCCTCAAGCTTGCGCAGAGCACGCAGGCGGGTGTCGAGGATCGCGTTGGCCTGGATTTCGGTGAGTTCGAAGTACCGCATCAGCTCGATCTTCGGCTCGTCCTCCTCGCGGATGATTTTGATCACCCGGTCGAGATCGAGATAGACGATCAGCAGGCCGCGCAGGATTTCGAGGCGCTTGTCGATCTGGCCGAGCCGGAAGCGCGAACGCCGCTGCAGGACATCGCGACGATGGTCGAGCCAGGCGCGCAGGGCCTCGGCCAGGCTCAGCACGCGCGGTACCAGCCCGCCGGTCAGCACGTTCATGTTCATCGAAATGCGCGCTTCCAGCTCGGAGAGCCGGAAGAGCGATTCCATCATCAGGTTGGGATCGACATTGCGGGCGCGGGGCTCGATGACGATGCGGATGTCTTCCGCGGATTCATCGCGCAGGTCGGCGACCAGCGGCAGCTTCTTGTCGTTGAGCAGTTCGGCGATCTTCTCGATCAGCCGGCCCTTCGAGACCATGTAGGGGATCTCGGTGACGACGACCTGCCAGGCGCCGCGTTCGAGATCCTCCTTCACCCACCGGGCACGGGTGCGGAACGCGCCGCGGCCGGTGCGATAGGTCTCCGCCATCGAGGCGCGGGTTTCGACGATGATGCCGCCCGTCGGAAAATCCGGGCCGGGCACGAAGGTCATGAGCTGTTCCGAGGACGTCTCCGGATGCTGGATCAGATAAAGCGCAGCGTCGCAGAGCTCGGCAGCATTGTGCGGGGGTATCGAGGTCGCCATGCCGACCGCGATGCCCTGCGAGCCGTTGGCGAGCAGGTTGGGGAAAGCGGCCGGGAGCACGACCGGCTCCTCGTCCTCGCCGTTATAGGTCTCGCGGAAATCGACCGCGTCCTCGTCGATCCCTTCGAGGAGCAGGCGCGCGACCTCGGTCATGCGCGCTTCGGTGTAGCGGTAGGCGGCAGCGTTATCGCCGTCGATATTGCCGAAATTGCCCTGCCCGTCGACGAGCGGATAGCGCTGGGCGAAATCCTGCGCGAGACGGACCAGCGCGTCGTAGACCGACTGGTCGCCATGCGGGTGGAACTTGCCGATGACGTCGCCGACGATGCGGGCGCATTTCTTGTGGACCTGGCCGGGATCGAGCCGAAGTAGCCGCATGGCGTGCAGGATACGGCGGTGGACCGGCTTCAGGCCGTCGCGCGCGTCCGGCAGGGCGCGGTGCATGATGGTCGAGAGCGCATAGGCGAGATAACGCTCTTCGAGCGCCGATTTCAGATCGATGCGCTCGGACTCGTCTTCCGGCGGCGGATCGACCGGTTTGCCCATGCTGCGTCAGCCCTCGTCTCGTCTCAATTTCGCGCCTGCTCTATGGCACGTCGCGAATCGGCCCGCCAGAACAATGCAGGTACGAAGCCCCCCGCGCAAACGCAGGGAGCGCCTTTTCCCGCTTAGGCGGTGGATGATTCGTCGGGCGGCGCATTCGCTGCGACGCGCGTCGCCAATTCGACCAGGCGCGCCCGTTCCGGGGGCTCGCGCAGGCCGCGCGGATCGAGGATATGGCGGCGCAGGAAGAAGCCCGTCAGGGCAAACCCTGAGAGGATATCGGCCGGCGACGGCCGCCGCCCGCCCTGCCCCTCGACGAGGAATGACGGCAGCTTCAGCAGGCGGTCGAGATAGGGCTCGGCTGCCCGCCGGCTGACGGCCTTGCCGGATTTCGGCGAGACATGGCTGAGATCGTCCGGCGATCCGGTGACGGCGCAGCGGGCGAGATCGAGCCCGAAGCCCAGCTCCGTCAGCATCGCCACCTCGAAGCGGATGATAAGGGCCGGCGCCATCTCCGCTTCGTCGAGATGGGCGACGAGGACGGAGAGGCCCTCATGCAGGCCGGGATGCGGATCGCGCTCCGGCAGGAGGCGCAGCAGGCCCGCGACCGTACCCAGCCCGTAGAGCGCAACCGGCGCCGCGATCAGGCGGGCGGCGTGGGAGGTCAGGAGTTCGACCTTGTATTCGCCGAGATGCTCGTCGAGCCGCGCCCGCCAGGTCAACGAGACATGGTTGCCTTGCTGCAGCTGCGACTGGCTTTTCGCGGAGCGACCGCCCCGGACGAGGCCGAGATGGCGGCCGTGCTCGCGCGTCATCACCTCCAGGATCACGGCGCTTTCGCCATGAGCCTTGAGGCCGATGATCGTGCCCTCGTCGGTCCATTCCATGGAGAGGGTTTAGGGCAGCCGGGCGTGGGAAGAAACATCGTCATGGTCGGGCTTGACCCGACCATCTCGTAAACCAGCGATCTGGTCATGAGATTCCCGGGTTGCCGCACAGCGGCGCCCGAGAATGACGGGGCCGCCTCACGCCACGTATTGCGCGATGCCGCCCCCGAAGGACCAGTCCTCGCGCTTGACCTCGACGAGGTTGATGAAGATGTCATCCGGCTTCAGGCCCGGTTCCTTCATCAGGTTCTCGGCGATGGCGGCATAGAGCTTCTTCTTCTGCGTCACACCGCGCGTATTGGCGACGGTGATCTGCACGATCACCAGGCCGGCGCTGCGGTTGAAGCCGAAATAGTTGGCGTCGAAGACGAATTCGTCGGCATCGTGCTGATGGACCACGGCGAAAAGGTCCTTTTCCGGTACTTCGAAGGTCTCGCGCAGCGCCTTGTAGACGCCGTCGATGATCGCGGCCGGCTGGGAAGCCGGGCGGCCGCGGCGCATGGAAATCCTGATCAGTGGCATCGTCCGTCTCCGTGTCGAGGCGCGATCGCGCCCGCCGAGAACAGGAATAAGCCTGCTCATCTGATATGAAAATCGCATCTATGGTGATATCAATGATATGGTATCATGATTTATGAGCACCCTCGACATCGACGCCGTCGCATCCTTCCTGCGTGCAGCCGAGCTGAAAAGCTTCACCCGCGCCGCCGAGGCGCTCGGCACGACGCAATCACTGGTCAGCACGCGGGTGAAGCGTCTGGAAGAGGGGCTCGGCCGGTTGCTGCTGCAGCGTCATCCGCGACTGGTGCGGTTGACGGCCGAGGGTGAGCGATTCCTGCCTGCAGCCCGCGAGTTGCTGGCAGCCCATGGCAAGGCGCTCGCGGCCTTCGCAGTTAAGCCCGAGCATATCGCGGTCGGCATCAGCGAGCAGGCGGTTGGAGTCGAGGTTCCGGCCGTGCTGGCGCGCCTGACGGCCCATGACCCCGGGGTCGTCATCAATCTCAGGATCGAGCCGTCTCGGATGCTGGAAGAGGCTTTCGAACGCGGCGAGCTCGATGTCGTGATCGTCCGCCGGCTCGCGGCGGGACGAACCGGGGAAGTCCTGCGCGACGATGCGGTCGGCTGGTTCGCCTCGCCCAGCCTGGTGCGACACGCCGATGCGCCTGTGCCGCTGGTCAGCCTTATCGCCGAATGTCGCCTGCGCCAGCTCAGCATGGACACGCTCGACCGCGCCGGCATCGCCTGGCGCGAGGCCTTCGTCGGCGGCGGCATGGCGGCGGTCGCGGCGGCGGTGGAGGTCGGGCTCGGCGTCTCGCCGCTGGCCGTGCGGATCGCGCCGGCAGGCAGCGTCGATGTCGGACCGGGCTGGGGACTACCCTCGCTCGGCGGATCGCACGTCGTGCTCAGGAGCAATGTCGCCACGCCGCGGGCGGGCGCTTTCGTGCGCGAATTGGCGGCGGCGTTCCGGGGGTAGACCCAGGGCGTCATTCTCGTGCGAAGCGGAGCTTCGACCCGAGAATCTCAGGACGAGAGCACACTGGTTTCCGAGATGCTCGGGTCAAGCCCGAGCATGACGGCGCCGGCAGCCCCTACCCGACCACGCGCTCCACCCGGCTGATCACCCGCTTCTCGCGGAGTTCGCTGATGATCGCCGAGAGGTGCTTCAGGTCCCAGACCGTGAGGTCGATGGTGACGTCGGTGAAGTCCTGGTTCGGCCGGTTCATCGAGACGGAATCGATGTTGCCGTCGTGCTCCGCGATCGTGGTGGTGATCTGGGCGAGCGAGCCGGGCTCGTTGATCGATTTCAGCGCGATGCGCGCCGGGAAGCGCTGCGGCGCCTTGTCGTCGAGATCCCAGCGGACATCGAGCCAGCGATCCGGCTCGTTGTCGAAGGCGGCAAGCGCCGCCGACTGGATCGGGTAGATCGTCACCCCCTCGCCCGGCGTCAGGATGCCGACGATGCGGTCGCCCGGCACGGCTCCGCCATTCGGCGCGAAGCGCACCGGCAGGTCGCCACCGAGGCCGCGGATCGGGATCGCGGTATCCGGTTCCTCGCCCGGCAGCTTGAACTTGAGGTTCTCGCCCTGGCGCAGCTCGAACCAGCCCTTGCCGTTGGCCGCAGCGCCCGGCTTGCCGTCGGACGAGCTGCGTTTCTCCGGTTCGAGATCGGGATAGACAGCCTTGACCACGTCGCCCGAATACATCTCCCCACGTCCGACCGCCGCGAGCACGTCGTCGACGGTGTTGCGCGCGAGACGCTTCAGCGCGGCCTTGAGCTTGTCGTCGGAGAAGGCGCGCTCGGCACGCGAGAAGGCGCGCTCCAGGATCTGGCGCCCAAGCCCCGCATATTGGCGCCGCACCGCGACGCGCGTGGCGCGGCGGATGGCGGCGCGGGCCTTGCCGGTTACGACCAGCGCTTCCCAAGCGGCAGGCGGCGCCTGCCCCTCGGCACGGGTGATCTCGACCTCGTCGCCGTTCTGCAACTCGGTCAGGAGCGGCGCGATGCGGCCGTTGATCTTGGCACCGACCGCGCTGTTGCCGACATCGGTATGGACGGCATAGGCGAAATCGATCGGCGTCGCGCCGCGCGGCAGGGCTATCAGCCGCCCCTTCGGCGTGAAGCAGAAGACCTGATCGTGGAAGAGCTCGAGCTTGGTGTGCTCGAGGAACTCTTCCGGGCTGTCGCCTTCGGCCAGCAGGTCGACGGTGCGGCGCAGCCATTGATAGGCGCGGCTCTCGTCGGCCAGGCTGATCGGCTCGCCCGCCCGGCCATCCTTGTAGTGGGCATGCGCGGCGATGCCGTATTCGGCGATGCGGTCCATGTTGTCGGTGCGGATCTGCAGCTCGACGCGGCTGTGGCCGGGCCCGACGACGGTGGTATGGATCGAGCGGTAGTCGTTTTGCTTGGGCGTCGAGATGTAGTCCTTGTAGCGGCCCGGCACCATCGGCCAAGTCATGTGGACGATGCCCAGCACGCGGTAGCAATCCTCCGGCTTCGCAACGATCACGCGGAATCCGAAAATATCCGAGAGCTGCTCGAAGGAGACGGATTTCCGCTCCATCTTCTTCCAGATCGAATAGGGGCGCTTGCGGCGCCCGAAAACCTCGGCCTGGATGCCGCTGGCGGCAAGCTTGCCCTTCAGGTCGTCCTCGATCTCGCCGATGACCTTGCCCTCGCGCTCGGTCACCTCCTCCAGCCGCTTGGTCACGGTGGCGTGAGCCTCGGGCTTGATATGGCGGAAGGAAAGCTCCTCCAGTTCCTCGCGCAATTCCTGCATGCCCATGCGGCCTGCGAGCGGGGCGTAGATTTCGATCGTTTCCTCGGCGATGCGCAGGCGCTTCTCTGGCGGGACGAAATGGAGCGTGCGCATGTTGTGCAGGCGGTCGGCGAGCTTGACCAGCAGCACGCGGATATCGTCGGCGATGGCGAGCAGCAGCTTGCGGAAATTCTCGCCCTGCGCCGCCTTCTTCGAGACGAGGTCGAGCTTCTTGATCTTGGTGAGGCCGTCGACCAGCCGGCGGATATCCGGCCCGAAGATGGTCTCGATCTCTTCAAGCGTCGCGGCCGTGTCCTCGACCGTGTCGTGCAGAACGGCCGCGACGATGGTGGCGTCGTCGAGCTTGAGATCGGTCAGGATCGCCGCGACTTCGAGCGGATGCGCGAAGAACGGATCGCCGGAGGCGCGCTTCTGCGTACCGTGCGCCCGCATGGCATAGACATAGGCCCGGTTGAGCAGGTCCTCGTCGGTGTTCGGATTGTAACTCCGGACCCGGTCAACGAGCTCATATTGCCGCATCATGCCCATGCGGGCCCCAACCTCATCCTGCGATCATTGCAACGCATTATTATTTGCACAGGCATCGGCGGCAGCAAGGCGTTTTCCGGAAGGGGCCATGAAAAAAGCCCGGCATTGCCGGGCTTTATCAAGGAAACGGTGAACAATCGATTCACATCCGATCGACGTCACCGATTTCGGTCGAGGATCAATCCTCGTCGTCGGCGCTCTCGGTCGGCGGTACGAGGCCATCGAGACCGCGCAGAAGATCCTCTTCGCTCATGCGATCGAACTGGACTTCGCTGTCGGGGGTCGCTGCGCTCGTCGGGCTGGCGAGCAGCGGGACGGTCTCCTGCTCCGGCTCGTCGACCTCGACATGCTTCTGCAGCGAGTGGATCAGGTCTTCCTTCAGATCCTCGGGCTTGAGCTTCTCGTCGGCGATCTCGCGCAGCGCGACGACAGGATTCTTGTCGTTGTCACGGGCGACGAGGATCGACGAGCCCGACTGGATCATCCGCGCGCGATGGCTGGCGAGAAGCACCAGCTCGAAGCGGTTCTCGACCTTGTCGATGCAGTCTTCAACGGTAACGCGAGCCATGGCCGGCTTCTTCCGATCTCAGCGATGCAGGGAAATGGGTTGAGCACGGCCTTACAGGCAAAGCCATCGCGATGCAAGAATTTCGCTGGGTTCCGGAGCGGCCTCAGGTCCCCATGCGACGCACCATGTCGTCCAGCGTCGGCTCGTAGCGACCCGCGACCTCCCCGCCGCGCGCGCCCATCGCCGGCAGCTCGTGCGGCTTGAGCTCGGCGAAACGCATCCGCATCGTCGTCGCGACGCCTTCACCGAATGCGATCGCCTCGCGATTACCGATCGAGGACAGGAAATTGATCGTGCTGGCGGAAGCGTCGGAGATCGCCGAGCGGATGATCTGCTGATCGCGCTCGTTGGCCAGCCGCATCGCGAAGATGGTCGAGCATTGCGACAGGATGGTCGGGTCGAGTTCGCCTGGCCGCTGCGTCACGATGCCGAGATAGGCGCCGTATTTACGGCCTTCCTTGGCGATCCGGGCAAGCGCCTGCCGCGTCGGAGCAAAGCCGCGCGAGATGTCGGAAGGCACGTAGCGATGCGCCTCCTCGCAGAGCACCAGGATCTCGCAGGCTCCCTGGCTCGCGCTGGCAAGGTCGAAGGCGAGGCGCGACAGCACCGAGGCCACCGCGTTCACGACCTCGGCCGGCAGGCCACCGAGCTGGAAGGCCGTGATCGGCCGGCCATGCATCGGGATACGGAAGACCTGGGACAGGATCGGCGCCACGGTCTCGTACATGTTGGCCCGGCCGAACATGAAGCGGTAGCGCGGATCGGCATGCAGCGATCCCACCCGTACCTTGAGAGAGCGCAGGGCGGTCCGAGGCCAACGCTGCTCGTGCAGGCCGACCAGTTCGTCGATGACCGTGAAGACGTCCTTGATGCGATAGGGCGTGGCGGCATCGGCAGGCCCTGCCTGCTGCGGCGTATCGACCGACTGACGCGAGCCCCCCAGATCAAGCGGACGCTTGAGCAGGCTGGAGCCGAGATCGCGCGCCAGGTCCTGGCTGCTGGGCATGCGATAACGGGCGCGTGCGGCCGAGACGACCTCGCGCAGGATATCCGGCTCATCCTCGAGGGGCGCTCGCCCCCGGAAGACGACATCGGCGAGCTCGTCCTGCTTGAACATCCAGAAAGGCAGGTCAAGGCTTTCGCCATCGATGGTCAGGGCGAGGTCCGGAAAGGCACTGGCATATTCGTTGTGCGGATCGAGGATGAGCACGCGCAGGCGCGGCCGGACGGCGACGGCACGGCGCAGCAGCAGCGAGACCGCGCTCGACTTGCCGACGCCAGTCGTCCCGACAAGGGCGAAATGGCGCGAGAGCATGTCCGGGATGCTGACGGTCGCAGGGATGCTCGCGTCCTGCGTGATATGGCCGATCTCGACGCCCGAGCGATCGCCGAGATCGTGGACGAGTGCGAGATCCCCCGCGCGGATGCGATGGGCGATCGCGCCGATTGGCGGAAAGGTGCTGATGCCGCTCTGGAAACGCAGCTTGCCCTCGGCATTCTCGAGGACCTCACCGAGAAATTCGACCTCGACGCGGATCGGATTCTCCTCCGACTCGCTCCAGGCGTCGTTGACGGCTTGCAGCTTGTAGACCAGCGCGACGATGCGGCTCGAACCCAGGTTGATCGAGACCATGCGACCGATGGCCCAGGCATCGCCGGCCAGCCAGTTCCCGGTCGAGACCGCACTGAGGATCGTGGCGCGCGAGCCGTCGCAAGCGATAACACGGCCAAGCGCCCGCTCCGGCGGCTGATGGCCATCGCGCCTGTCTGGCAGGACGTCGGTATGAAAAGCCGCGTTCTTCAGTGGGAGTTGCATCGGCCCGCATGAAATCTGCAATGTCGAATGCCGACGCTAGGGATTTTCGGTTACGATTACCTTCACGCGGAAAGGTTATTCCGCTTCATCGAAGCGCAAGATTTGGCGAACCCGCACCGATCACATTTCGTGAGCCCGGCATCACAATCCCTGCCTTGAGCCGACGCGCTGCTTTCGTCTAAGCAGGATTCAAATAAGCAAGGGGATTGCGTGATGGCCGAAGGCTTGCGTCTGGGCATCAATATCGACCATGTCGCGACGGTGCGGAATGCGCGCGGCGGCGCCCTGCCCGATCCGGTCCGGGCAGCGCATCTGGCGATTGCCGCCGGCGCGGACGGCATCACCGCCCATCTGCGCGAGGACCGGCGCCATATCCGCGATGCCGACGTCGAGCGCCTCGCCACAGAACTGACCCGGCCGCTGAATTTCGAGATGGGCGCGACCGAGGAAATGATCGCGCTGGCAGAGCGGCTGAAGCCGCATGCGGCCTGCCTCGTGCCGGAGAAGCGCGAGGAACGCACCACGGAGGGCGGACTCGACGTCGTGGGGCAGGAAGGTCATCTCGCGCCCGTCATCGCGCGGCTGAAGGCGGCCGGCTGCCGGGTTTCGCTGTTCATCGAGCCGGACGAGGCGCCGATCGCTATGGCGGCCAAACTCGGCGCACCGGTCATCGAACTGCATACGGGGAGCTGGTGCCATGCCGTCATCGACGGCGACACGGCCAAAGCAGAGGCCGAGTTTCAGCGGCTGGCCAACGGCGCCGCACTCGGGGCAAAGCTCGGTCTCGAAGTCCATGCCGGGCATGGACTCGATTACGACACCGCACGCACGCTCGCCCGTGTCCCGACCTTCGTCGAGTTCAATATCGGCCATTTCCTGGTCGGCGAAGCCATCTTCATCGGCCTCGAAGAGGCCATCCGCCGGATTCGGCAGGCCATGGACGAGGGCCGGAGCGGGGTCTGAACGACCGGCCCCTGCCTTTCGATTTCCGGAGGCGGTTCCTGTCGGACGAAAAGCGCGCTACATCGCGGGCATGATCCTCGGCATCGGCTCCGACCTCTGCGACATCCGCCGCATCGAGCGCTCCCTCGAACGCTTCGGCGACCGTTTCACCGAACGCGTCTTCACCGAAGGCGAGCGCTCGAAATCGGACCGCCGCGCGACCCGCGCCGCCTCCTATGCCCGCCGCTTCGCTGCCAAGGAAGCCTGCTCGAAGGCATTGGGCACCGGCTTGCGCGCCGGCGTCTTCTGGCGCGACATGGAGGTGGTCAACCTGCCGGGCGGACGCCCAACGCTGCGCCTGACCGGGGGCGCTGCCGAGCGGCTCAAGGCCATGACGCCGCCGGGCCATGAAGCCTTCGTCCATGTCTCGCTCACGGACGACCCGCCTTTGGCGCAGGCCTTCGTGGTGATCGAGGCACGGCCGGTCGCCTGAACCACCCATTCCTCCAAGCAAAAGCCGCCGCCAATCCGGAGCGCCGCTTTGGCGCTCCGCCCAGACGACGGCGATTTTTTAGAGACTTTACCGCCGTTCCCTGCCGCTCAGCGGCCGGTGACTTCGCCGCTGGGCTCGTCGCTCAGCCAGCGATAGATCACGCCGCCGAGGACGCCGCCGATCAGGGGCGCCAGCCAGAACAGCCAGAGCTGCTGGAGTGCCCAGCTGCCGACGAAGAGCGCCGGGCCGGTGCTGCGGGCCGGGTTCACCGACGTGTTCGTCACCGGGATGCTGACGAGATGGATCAGGCAGAGACCGAGGCCGATCGCCAGCGGAGCGAAGCCGGCCGGCGCCTTGCCATGGGTCGAGCCCATGATGATGAACAGGAACATCATGGTCATCACGACTTCCATCAGGAAGGCCGAGACGAGGTTGTACTTGCCGGGCGAATGCTCGGCATAGCCGTTCGAGGCGAAGCCGCCGGCAAGATCGAAGCCCGGCGCGCCGCGCGCGATGAGATAAAGGAGGCCCGCAGCCACGATCGCGCCGGCAACCTGCGCGATGATGTAGGGAACGACCTGCCCTGCCGGGAACCGCCCGCCGGCCGCGAGACCGACCGTCACCGCGGGATTGAGATGGCAGCCCGAGATATGGCCGATCGCGTAGGCCATCGTCACGACGGTCAGGCCAAAGGCCAGCGAGACGCCGAGCAACCCGATACCGACATTGGGAAATCCGGCGGCGATGACCGCGCTGCCGCAACCGGCAAAGGTCAGCCAGAACGTGCCGATGGCTTCGGCAGCTAGTTTCTTCGTGCTCATGAACGATACCCCCCAGTGTCGCGCAAGGACGATGCTGTTCCTGAAAGCCGTGGTCGTCAATCGTCTTGCCGCATGTCAGTCGCCTTGTTCTCGCTGTTTTCCCGCCCCGGTTTCGCATTTGACATTCATCGACACCCTGCCATGCCGCTCTTGCGCGTTGTCGCAGGCGCGATAGTCGGCTAGACCGCGCGCTGGATTGCAGCCTCAGGAGCGCCCGCGTGGCCAACGACGTCGACAGCAAAAGCAAGGCGGCCAAGGAAGAGGGCGGCGTCCTCGAGACGATCAAGGTCGTCGTCCAGGCGCTGCTCATCGCGCTCGTCATCCGCACCCTGCTGTTCCAGCCCTTCAACATCCCCTCGGGTTCGCTAATTCCGACGCTGCTGATCGGCGACTACCTGTTCGTGTCGAAATACACCTACGGCTATTCGAAGCACTCGGTCCCGTTCAGCCCGCCGCTGTTCTCCGGCCGGGTCTGGGCAGCAGAGCCCAAGCGCGGCGACATCGCCGTGTTCAAGCTGCCAAGCGACAATTCGACCGACTACATCAAGCGCGTCATCGGCCTGCCGGGCGACCGCATCCAGATGATCGACGGCATCCTGCACATCAACAACCAGCCGGTGAAGCGCGAGCGCATCGCCGATTACGTGACCGCCGACAACTGGGGACGCAGCGCTCCCACGATCCAGTATCGCGAGACGCTGCCCAATGGCGTCAGCCACCAGATCATCGAGCGCGAGGGCGATACCGGCACCTTCGACAACACGCAGGTCTTCACCGTGCCGCCCGGCCATTTCTTCATGATGGGCGACAACCGCGACAATTCGCTGGACTCGCGCGACCGCAGCGTCGGCTTCGTGCCGTTTGAGAACTTCGTCGGGCGGGCCGAGATCATCTTCTTCTCGATCGAGGATGGGGCCTCCGCCTGGAAGATCTGGGAATGGCCGTATACGGTTCGCTGGAACCGTCTGTTCAGCACCATCAAGTGAGCAAGGTGGGCGACGGCGGGCGCAAGGCCCCAGATACGGCGCGGCTCGAAGCCGCGCTCGGGTATCGCTTTGCGGACCAGAGCCTGCTCGCCACGGCGCTGACTCATATGAGCGCGGAGGATTCGCGCCTCGCCAGCTACCAGCGTCTCGAATTCCTCGGCGACCGGGTTCTCGGCCTGTCAGTCGCCGAGCTGCTGTTCCGGCATTTCCCCCAGTCGGAGGAAGGCAATCTCTCGCGCCGGCTCGCCGATCTCGTGCGCAAGGAGACCTGCGCCGAGGTAGCGGAAGGCTGGCACCTCGGCCAGTTCATGCGGCTCGGCGAAGGCGAGATCCTCGGCGGCGCCCGCAAGAACAGGGCGATCCTGGCCGATGCCTGCGAGGCTATCATCGGCGCGGTCTTCATCGACGGCGGCTACGAAGCGGCGCGCGCGCTGATCGAGCGCGCCTTCGGTGAGCGCATGCTGAAGCCGGTCCGACCTTTACGCGACGCCAAGACCGCGCTGCAGGAATGGGCGCAAGGCAAGGGCTACCCGACGCCGACCTATAGCGAGCGCGGCCGCTCCGGCCCCGATCACGCGCCGGTCTTCGTCGTTGCCGCCAAGATCACGGGGCTCGCCGACGCAGAAGCGCGCGGCCCCTCCAAGCGACTGGCCGAGCAGGCCGCGGCCGAAGCCTTTCTCAGACGAGAGGGCCTGTGGAACGAAAACCCGGAAAGCGAGAATGTCTGAATCCGATCAAGCCACGCGCTGCGGCTTCGTCGCGCTGATCGGCGCGCCGAACGCCGGCAAGTCGACGTTGCTGAACCAGCTCGTCGGCGCCAAGATCTCGATCGTCTCGCGCAAGGTGCAGACGACCCGCACGCAGGTGCGCGGCATCGCGCTCTCCGGCACCGCGCAGATCATCTTCGTCGACACGCCCGGCATCTTCGCACCCAAGCGCCGGCTCGACCGCGCGATGGTGACGAGCGCCTGGGGCGGCGCCACCGACGCCGACCTGATCGGCGTGCTGATCGACGTCGCGCGCTTCGACCATGAGGAGAACACGGCGCTGTTCGAGCGGCTTGCCGAGCTGAAGCAGCCGAAATTCCTCATCCTCAACAAGATCGACACGGTGCCGAAGGAGAAGCTGCTCGAAATCACCGCCAAGGTGAACGAGCGAGGCAGCTTCGAAACGACCTTCATGGTCGCAGCGCTGACCGGCTACGGCGTCAAGGACATGCTGGCCTGGCTGGAAAAGCGCCTTCCGCTCGGGCCCTGGCTCTATCCGGAGGACCAGATCTCCGACGCACCGCTACGCTTCCTCGCCGCAGAGATCACCCGCGAGAAGATGTTCGAGCGGCTGCATGACGAACTGCCGTATCGCTCGACGGTCGAGACCGAAAGCTGGCAGCAGAAGACGGACGGCTCCGTCCGCATCGAGCAGACGATCTATGTCGAGCGCGAGGGCCAGCGGAAGATCGTGCTCGGCGAAGGCGGCCAGACGATCAAGGCGATCGGCCAGAAGGCCCGCATCGAGATCGCGGAAGCCGCCGAGGCCAAGGTCCATCTCTTCCTGTTCGTGAAGGTGCGCGAGAACTGGAGCGACGACCCGGAGCGCTATCGCGAGATGGGGCTGGAATTCCCGAAGGGCAAAGGTTGAGCCCCGCGGAGGCCGCGATGCGCAGCGAGAAGGACAAGATGCTGGCCGGCGAACTCTACCGCGCCGACAGCCCGGAGCTCATCGCCGACAACCGCCGCATCAGCGCCTGGATGGAGCGCTTCAACGCCACGGCTGCGACGCCGGAAGCGCGGCTGCCGCTCCTGCGCGAAGCCCTCGGCCAAGTCGGGCGCAACGTCGTCATCCGCCCGCCCTTCCATTGCGACTACGGCTACAACATCAGCCTCGGCGATGGCGTCTTTCTCAATTTCAACTGCATCATCCTGGATGTCGTTGCGGTCTCCATCGGGGACGGCACGCAGATCGGCCCCGGCGTGCAGATCCTGACCGCGGATCATCCGCGCGACCCTGCTGAGCGCCGGCAGATGCTTGAATTCGGACGCCCGGTCGTGATCGGGCGCAATGTCTGGATTGGTGGCGGCGCGATCATTCTGCCGGGCGTCACGATCGGCGACGATGCCATCATCGGTGCGGGCAGCGTGGTGACGCGCGACATACCAGCCGGAGCCACGGCGGTCGGAAATCCGGCTCGTATGCGGCCCTGACGTAGCGGACGATCAAGCTGCGTCAGTGTGCCACGGCCATTCTCGAAACTTGTCAAATTTCAGTCGTGAAACGACATTGTCAGGACGCGTTTAGCGCCCATTTTGAAGACTTAAGATATTTAAGCAGGAGTGATTGTCATGAGCGCCGCACCGCGCATCGCGCTGTTCATCGATGGCGCCAATCTCTACGCAACTTCCAAGCAGCTCGGCTTCGACATGGACTATCGGCGCCTGCTGCGGGAGTTTCAGGGGCGCGGCAACCTGATCCGCGCCTTTTATTTCACGACGCTGATCGAGAGCGAGGAGTACTCGTCGATCCGGCCGCTGGTCGATTGGCTCGACTACAACGGCTACCGGGTCATAACCAAGGCTGCGAAGGAGTTCACCGACGCCACCGGCCGGCGCCGCGTCAAGGGCAACATGGATATCGAGCTGGCGATCGAGATGCTGGAGCTCTCGCCGCATCTCGACCAGATCTACCTGTTCTCGGGCGACGGCGATTTCCGCCCGCTGGTCGAGGCGGTGCAGCGCAAGGGTGTGAAGGTTTCGGTGGTCTCGACGATCTCGACCAACCCGCCGATGGTCTCCGACGAGTTGCGCCGGCAATGCGACGAGTTCGTCGATCTCGCTCACCTTATGCAGAAGATCGGCCGCGACCCGGCCGAGCGCGCCGGCCGCAGCGCGGGGGCTGCTGGCGGACCACCGGGAACTCCCGGCAACCCGTCGCTGGAGCGCCGCTACGGCATTCGGCAGGGCGACGAGCCGGCGGAGGGATGACAGGCCGACGTCATCTCGGACTAAGCGAAGCGTAGACCCGAGGAGCTCAAGACGAAAGGCAGTTGGTTTCCGGGATGCTCGGGTCAAGCCCGAGCTTGACGGCCCGACGGCCTATCCGCCGTTCTTCAGCAGCCGCTGCTTGTCGCGGTTCCAGTCGCGCTCTTTCTCGGTCTCGCGCTTGTCGTGGAGCTTCTTGCCCTTGCCGAGACCGAGCTCGACTTTCGCCCGGCCCCTGTCGTTGAAATAGACCTTGAGCGGGATCAGGGCCATGCCCTCGCGCTGGACCGCGCCCATCAGCTTGTTGATCTCCCGCCTGTGGAGCAGCAGCTTGCGGGGCCGGCGGACCTCGTGATTGAAGCGGTTCGCCTCAAGATATTCAGGAATATGGGCGTTGAACAGGAAGAGCTCCGTCCCCATCGGGCCGGCATAGCTCTCGCTGATCGTCGCCTTGCCGCCGCGCAACGACTTGATCTCGGTCCCCTGCAAGGCGATGCCCGCCTCCACGGTTTCCTTGATCTCGTAGTTGAAGCGCGCCTTGCGGTTATCAGCCGCCAGACGATAGCGCTCCGGATCAGGTTTCTTCATGCCGTTCCGCTGAATCCATGCTGTGTGGCCGGGGGCGCCAGAGCCTGAGAACCCGATTCGGGATCGGCACCCAAGCTCCTGAAACCGCAGACCTTATCATTCTTTCGCCGGCCGCGAGCGGCAAGCGAGCGACCGCGCCTGTCCGGCGCGGTCACTCTATCCTATCTAGGCATTCACCAGCCCGGCGAAAACCATGGCCTCGCGGATAACCATGCCCGTCGCCGGGGTGACCGGCATCAGCGGCAGGCGAACCTCCTCCTCGATGCGGCCGAGCAGCGCGAGGCCATGCTTGGCGCCGGCGAGGCCGGGCTCCTTGAAGATCGCGTCATGGAGCGGCACCAGCCGGTCCTGCACCTTCAGCGCGCCGGCATAGTCGCCCTTCTGGACAGCCTCCATCAGGTCGGCGCAGAGGCGCGGCGCGACATTGGCGACGACCGAGATGCAGCCATGGCCGCCAGCTGCCATATAGGCGAGCGCGGTCATGTCCTCGCCGGAGAGCTGGATGAAATCCGGCCCCATGGCGTGGCGCTGCTGCGAGACGCGGGCAAGGTTGGCGGTGGCATCCTTCACCCCGGCGATGTTCTTGAGCTCGTAGAGCCGCGCCATCGTCTCCACCGACATGTCCACAACCGATCGCGGCGGGATGTTGTAGATGATGATCGGAATGCCGACCGCATCGTTCACCGCCTTGAAGTGCTGGTACATGCCCTCCTGGGTCGGCTTGTTGTAATAGGGCGTGACCACGAGCACGGCATCGGCGCCTGCCTTCTCGGCATGGACGGCGAGGTCGATCGCCTCGATCGTGTTGTTCGAACCGGCTCCGGCGATGACCGGGACGCGGCGCTTGTTCTGGTCGATGACGATCTCGACGACGCGCTTGTGCTCTTCATGGGAGAGCGTCGGGCTCTCGCCGGTGGTGCCGACCGGCACGAGCCCGGTCGAGCCGTTTCCGATCTGCCATTCGACCAATGCACGCAGGGCGTCCTCGTCGACCTTGCCGGCTTTGAACGGCGTGACCAGAGCGGGCATCGAGCCGGTGAAGGCAATGTGCTTGGTCATGGGACGGTCCTGGGACGAAAACGCGGGTTGCGGGGCCGCCACACATAAACCGTCGTGTCGCCAAGGCAAAGCCGGCAAGCCATGAAAATGCGTGGCCTCATGGTTAAGCCTTCATAAACCCCCTTGGCCGACCATCGACCGATGTTCATACGCGCCTGGAGTTCCGCCATGGCCTCGCCTGCCGCCGCGAGGAGACTGATCGGCTTGCTGCTGCCTGCCCTCCTCTCCGCCTCGACGACGCAGGCGGGCGATGACGGCATGCTCGCGACCCAGCGCAAGCTCGCCATGCTCGGTGATGTCGAGACCACGAGCACGCTGCCGCCCTACCCGCCCAACGCCCAGCGGGCCGAGAGCACGATCGATATCGAGGCCGTGACAACGGCTGTCGCTGCCTATCGCCGAGGCGCGCTGGCGGAGGGCGACGATCTCGCGGCCCGAATCGAGGACCGGTCGGCGCGCTCTCTGCTCGAATGGGTCGCGATCCATGCCAATGCCGGCGCTGTGCCCTTTCTGCGAATCGACGCGTTTCTGCGCGAGCACCCGAACTATCCGGCCACGACCCGTTTTCGACGCCGCGCCGAGGAGGCGCTGATCGCCGAGAAGAAGAGCCCGGCGATCGTGCGCGCCTTCTTCCATGGGCAGAAGCCGATTTCGCCGGCCGGGCGGATCGCGCTGGCGCTGGCTCTGAAGGACGAAGCCAAGGTCGAAGAGGCCACCGCGCTCGTCCGCGAGAGCTGGCGCAAGGATTCCTTTGGACAGGCGCTGGAAAAGATCGTGCTCGGCGCGTTCGAGGCCGTTCTGACCAGGGATGACCATCGCCTGCGCACCGAGCGCTTCCTGTTCCGCGAAAATGGCGAGGCGGCCCTGCGCAATGCCGCCCGCGTCTCGGCCGATTATATCGTGCTGGCCAAGGCGCGGCTCGCCAGCGCCAAGGCGCGCCGGCCGATCTCCGAGAAGCTGATTTCAGCGGTGCCCGCCTCGCTGCACGGCGATGTCTCCTTCGCCTTCCTGCAGGCCCAGCAGGCGCGCCGTGGCGACAAGCTCGATGACGCGGTGAAAGCGCTGACGGCGATCCCGCGCGATCCGGCCCTGCTCGGCGATGGCGACGGCTGGTGGGAGGAGCGGCGCATCATCTCGCGCAAGCTGCTAGACGCCGGCCAGCCGCAGAAGGCCTACGAGGTTTCGTCGGGCCACGGCGCCGAGGATCCGGCCGAGCGGATCGAGGCCGAATGGCATGCCGGCTTCCTGGCACTGCGCTTTCTCAAGAAGCCTGATGTCGCGCTCAAGCATTTCGATGCGGCCGCAATCATCGCGGAGACGCCGATCTCGGTCGCGCGCGCCGCCTATTGGCAGGGTCGCGCCTATGAAGACCTCGGAAAGGCCGAGGAGGCCAAAGCCGCCTTCGGCAAGGCCGCGGAGCAGCCCGTCGCCTATTACGGGCAACTGGCGCGGGCGAAACTCGGCCTTCCCGACCTGCCGCTGCGGCGCACGGTGGCTGCCGGCCTGGAGACGCTGCCCGGCCACCGCGCCGTGCGCCTGCTCTACCGCATCGGCCAACGCGATCTCGCGACGCTGATGCTCAACGACCTGGCCCAGCGCCTGCATACCACCGAAGCGCTGGAGGCCATCGCGGCCATCGCCCACCGCGAAACGGATGCACGCGCACAGGTCGGCATCGGCAAAGCCGCCCTGCAACGCGGCTTCCCGCTCGATATGACGGCCTATCCGGTCAACGGCATCCCCAATTTCGACGTGCTCGGCGATCCGATGGAGCGGGCGATCGTCCATGCGATCGCGCGACAGGAGAGCGCCTTCGACCCGACCGCGATGTCCGGCGCCGGCGCGCGCGGGCTGATGCAGATGATGCCGGCGACGGCGCGCGAGACAGCCAGGCGCGCCAGCCTGCCCTTCGATTGGGACAAGCTCGGGGAAGACCCGCTCTATGCGGCGCGGATGGGCGCGGCCCATCTCAACGACCTGCTCAAGGAGTGGCGCGGCTCCTATATCCTGACTTTCGCCGCGTATAATGCCGGCTCGCCCAATGTGAGGAAATGGATCGCCGCCTATGGCGACCCGCGCGATCCGGAGGTCGACGCCGTCGACTGGGTCGAGCGCATCCCCTTTTCCGAGACGCGCAACTACGTCCAGCGGGTGATGGAGAACCTGCAGGTCTATCGAGAGCGCCTGAACCAGCGCACGGCCTATCTGATCGATTACGACCTGAAGCGGGGCGGCAAGCGGGACTGAAGGTTGCTCGCCATCAGGGCTTGGCGCTACCGACCGATTCGGCGGTAAGCCGTCCCTCGCCGTAGGCCGCGATTTCCTTTCGGTGCTCACGCCGAGGGACCTCGACCAGTTCAACCCTTGCATTGACGAGTTGCGTCGCTGGCGCGCGTCCTGATCCGAAAGCCGGCTTTCATGCCTGGCGTGGCCATGGTTAGGTGCGCTTCCGCCGCGCCTGCCTTTTTGAGTCCGTCATGACGTCCGAATCCGGCTTCACCTCCCGCTTCGTCAGTGCCAGCGACGGGCTCAAGCTGCATTTTCGCGATTACGGGCCGCTTGCCCCAAACGCGTTGCCGGTCGTCTGCCTGCCCGGCTTCGCCCGTACCGCCGCCGATTTTCACGAACTGGCCCTGACCCTTGCCGAAGACGCGGCCAGGCCGCGCCGCGTGCTGGCACTCGACTATCGCGGCCGCGGGCTCTCCGAATATGATAAAAACTGGAAGAATTACGATATCCGCGTCGAGCTCGACGACCTCATCCAGGTGCTCGTCGCCGGTGGCATCGAGCGGGCCGTGTTCGTCGGCACCTCGCGCGGCGGCCTATTGACCATGGCGCTGGCGGCGGCGCGGCCCGCGACGATCCGCGGTGTCGTCTTCAACGATGTCGGCCCGGTAATCGATGCGCGCGGCCTGCTGCGCATTCGGGGCTATGTCGGCAAGCTGCCGGTGCCGCGCAGCTTCCAGGAAGGCGCCGAGATCCTGAAGCGGCTCTCAGACCAGCAATTCCCCATCCTCGGCGAGGCGGAATGGGAGATGATGGCACGTCGCACCTGGACGGATCGCGACGGGGCGATCAAGCCCGATTACGACGTCAAGCTGATGAAGGTGCTGGAGGAGCTCGATCTCGAAGCGCCGCTGCCGGTGCTCTGGCCCTATTTCGACGCACTCAAGGCCGTGCCATTGCTGGCGATCCGCGGCGCCAATTCCGACCTTCTGGCCGAGAAGACCCTGGAGGAGATGGCGGAGCGCCATCCCGACTGCGAAACCTTCACCGCGCCCGGCCAGGGCCATGCGCCGCTGCTCGGCAGCAAGGACATGATCCGGCGGATCACCAAGCTGATCGCGCGGGCCGAACGCCGCGCCGGCTGATCCCTTTCAGGACTTCGGGCTTTTAGCTTCAGCGTTGTCTTCGACGATCTCCGCGATATTGGCCTGTCCGGCCGTACCGTCGTCGCGCGACGTCTCGACCTCGCCGGCGTTGGCCCGCTTGGCGAAAGCGGTCTCGGTGCCGGCCGCCAGAAGCACAGCCTGCCCTACCCAGTCTTCGCGCTCGATACGGCCCGGAAAGGCGAGATAGCTGCCGATCCATTCGACATTCGCTGGCGTCCAGGCGGCGATCTGCTCGAAATGCCAGATCCCGAGCCCATGCAGCCGGCCTTCGTTCTGGCGCCCGATGCCCTTGATCAGCTTGAGATCGTCGGGCTTTTCGTCGCGCGCGGTGACGAGCCCGGCAGGGCGCTGGCCGGGCAACTCCGCCTCGTTCTCGATGGGCGGCAATCGGTTCGGCGATGTCGCGGCCGGCACCGTCGATGCAGGGGAAACCGCGACGGCCGGCTGCGGCGGAGCGACCGGCGCTGCGCTCGGCTGCGAGGTTGCAGAGGCCGCCGGCTTCCGTACCAGGCCGGCGCAGACGCAACCCACCCAGTAGGCGGCGGTGAACAGCAATGCGGTCTCGACCCAGGTCGCCTGCATGCCGTTCAGGAGCTGGGACCAGGTCACGGCGGCACCGGCAACCCAAAGCAGGGCGACCACATTCCAGGCGCCGCTCCAGAAGCGAACCTTGCCGCCGTCATGGCTGATCCAGCCCATGGCAAAGCCAAGACCGTAGGCGGCGAGCAGGAACCAGACGAACTGGCTGGCGAGATAAAGCATGGCCGCCTCCTACTTCGCCACGGTGAACTGCACGCGGCGGTTCATCGCGCGGGCCTCCGGCGCCTCGTGCGGCACGAGCGGGCGGGTGCTGCCATAGCCCTTGACCGCGAGCTGACCCGCCTCGATACCGCGCCGTGCCAGTTCGTCCCGCACGCGCAGAGCCCGGCGCAGCGACAGGTCCATGTTGTCGAAGCCGCGCCGCTCGCCATCACGATTGGCATGGCCCTCGATGACGACCGGCGAGCCCGGGCATTTCTCAAGGATGGCCGCAGCCTCGCCGATGACGCGCTCGGTCGTGGCATCGAGCTCGACGACCGAGGTTCCCTGCCCGAACAGGACGGTGTTGCGCCGGGTCAGCCCGTCGAGATCGTTCTGGCAGCTCGCCGGCGGATCGACGACGCAACCGGTCTGGCGCAGGCTGACCGCCGCATCCACCTTGAAACCCTGCGGCAGGCCGGTGGCGGCGCTGGTCTCGACCTCGCTCTTGATCAGCTCCCGGCAGGTCAGGCCGCGCAGCGTGACGCGATCGTCCATCACAGAGGCCGAACCGAGATCGAGGCGCAGCAGATCGGCGAGCACGGCGCGCGCCGCCGCGCCAAAGCCGGCAGGGCTGCCTGGCACGACGATCGTGGTATCCTCGAAACGATCCTTCAACGGGGAATCGCCGACCAGCGCCCGCAGCACTGCTTGCGTCGCCTGATCGGGCAGGTATCCGGAGAGCCGCAAGCCGGTGCGATCCGCCGAGAGGGACAGTCCGTAGGGCCGTACGACGATGCCGTCCGGCAGGTTGGCCAAGGCCAGACCGGCGGGAGCATTGCGCGCCAGAAACTCACGCAACGCCGCCAGGCTCGCCGCGTCGGCAATCTCGCCTGCGACAGCGAACGTCTTTTCGCGGATCGTCACGGAACCAGCCTTGAGCTTCGACAGCGCCTCCAGCGCAAAGGCGGTCGCCGCGGGCAGATCGAGTTCCGATCGCAGCGCCGGCTCGACGCTCATCCGGTCATCCACCGGCGTTTCGCCAAAGAATCCACGCGCCGCGGAAAGAAGGCTCGCGCGAGCCGCCTCGTCCGGCAGCTTGCCATTGAGGCGCAGGCCATTCTCACTGCGCACAGCGCTCCAGTCGAACGGCACGGGCGCCACCGCACGGGGGGCTGTCACCGTCGCCGCTGCCGCCGGCGGCGAGACGGCGTTTTGCGGCTGCGCCGGGGCCGGCACAGGTTCCGAAGGCGCTGCGGAGCCTGACGGCTTCGGCGGCGCGGGCAGGACATCGTGCAGGATCAGGCCCGGTACCTCCGGAAGCGGCACGACCACCGGCACCGGAGGCGGAGCGGGCGGGCACTCGATCACGGCCTGGGCGACAGAATCAGGGCCATCCATCTGGGCGATCTGCAGGCGCAAGGCCTGGCAGGCCTCGTAGCTATCGGGCCCCTTCCCGGCCACCGTATAGGCGTCGCCGTTGATCTCGACCTTGCCTTGCCGCAGCCGTGCCAGATCCCCGACTGCACGCGCGATCTTCGCGAGAAGGGCCGATGGCGCGCCGAGCGCCGGCTTGGTCTCGTCGCGAAGGACCGTGCCTGCGACGAGCGCCTGTCGCACCGTCGCCAGTATCTGACCGCGCGCCTCGTGATCGGGGTAGAAGCCACGCAGCACGACGCCCCCGCCGGCCTCATGTTCGGCGCTCCAGCGATAAGGTGTCACGGCTGGTGGCTCGAGATCGCATTTGACAGTTCGGAAGCCCGGCCGCTCCGCCTGCGCCATTGCCGCTTCGAGGGCCAGGAAAGCATCCGAGCTGGCCGCCTTGCCCTCTATGCAGAAGCGGCCATCGTCGATTGTAACCCGCCCCGAGACCAATTTCGGCAGCTCGGCCAGCATCGCGACCGCCATCGCGCCGAAACCCTCCGGCGCGCCGAAGGCGACCGTCTGGCGATCGTCGATCCGCAAACCGGGCAACGCCGCCGATGCGACCGCCGTATTGGCGGCAGCCGTGTCGAGATCCGGGACGAAGCCACCGAGGGTCACGCTGTCCGCTTGGCGACTGGCGAACCAGGAATAGGGTTTCTGCGCGACGACCTGAGATAACCCGCCGAGCGTCCGGCGCACGCCGAACTCTCCGTGCAGCCGGGCCATCGCCTTGGTCGCGCCATCGGAGGACAGGACTTCACCGCCGATGGTGACGTCGCGGCCATCGACCTGGGCAACGATCGGACGGGCGCCCGGCGTCGTGCCGGCCACGGCTGCCACGGCCTGCTCGGCGCGCGAGCCGACATCGCGCTCGATGGCTGAATCGAGCGCGAGATTTCCGGCTCCCCACAACAAGCCGAGTGGGATCACCCCCCATAGCCAACGCGCCGGTTGAGACATGCACCGCCCCCTGCCCTGCATCGACCCAAGTCGGCGCAGGTATCCCCTTCGAGATCGCTCTATTTTCTCAACGACTTGTCGAGCAATCCGCAGATATCGATTCAAGGAACGATCAAAGCCGAACCCCTGTGGGATCGCGGCCGGACCGCCCCTGCCAGATCAGGCCGGACGAAAGGGCTCCGTCAACAGCGACGCCAGGATAACCCACATAAAAAAAGCCCCGGGTTTCCCCGGGGCTTCCTGACTAGAGATCGAAACCGATCAGAAGTCGCGCTGAACGCGGAGACGGCCGCTCCAGGAGTCGTCCGACTTGATGGTCTTGCCGTTGATAGCGAAGGACTTGGCGTCCGGAACGCGACCACCGAACTCGGTGCGGGCGTAGAGAACCTCGACACCGATGTCGAGGCCGGCAACCGGCGACCAAACGAGGCTGGCGCTGGCAACAAGCTCCTTCGGATCAAACGAGCGAGTCGAGCCCGGGATGAAGCCAGCCGTCTCGAGAGCCGAGTACGAGACCAAGAGGTCCGAACGGATCGACGGGGCCCAGTAGTGGCGCATGGCGGCGAGCAGGGTGTAGCCGGTGTTCGACTTCAGACGGCCGAACTCGACACCGTAGTTGCCGACCGGGAAGGCCGCGACGCGGCCGTGACCGGCGTTGGCACCCCAACCGATGTACTCAAGAGCGCCATCGGCATAAGCAGCCTGCAGGAACAGAGCGTCGCCAGAGGCGAGCATCGGCAGGTTGATCTTCACGCCAGCCTGGACAGCCCAGCCCATTTCATCCTGCTTGGCACCGGTGCCACCGACGAACGGCGAGCTGTAGGTGCTGCGATCACCGAATGCGCCCGACAGCGAAGCCGAACCCCAGCCCTGATCGACGCGGATCTGACCGACGACGTCAGGATAGGTCAGGCCAGCGTAGCCACCGGTGGCGGCGACGGTGCCGAGACGGCCGGTCGTGCGCGGGTCTTCCAGCGACACAGTGGCGGTGAAGCCACCACCGAAGGACGCGGTGTAGGCGAGCAGGTTGACCTGACGGTCAGAGGTGCGCGCGCCGTGGAAGGTGTAGTCGTTTGCGTAGAACTGGAACATCGACGCCGTACGACCAGCGGTCAACGGGCCGAGCTGGACGACCGCGTCGACGAGATCGACGCCGCTGTCCTGGTTCACACCGTTGATCGACGAGAAGCGGTTGGCGGCCGAGTTGGTGCCGCTGTAACGATACACGCCCGTGGTGGTCGTGACGTCATAACGGATGAACGTGCGCAGCGTGCCGTAAGCGGTCTGGTTGCGGGCGTCCAAGAAGATACGACCGCGAGCGCGGGTACCGAACGCGTCCTGGCCAGCGCTCCAGCGCTCACCGAACGAATACTCGGCGCGGACACGACCACCAACGCGGAGGCAGGTGTCGGTGCCAGGCAGATAGAAGAAGTTCGCGCCGAAAGCAGAGCAGACACGAACGTATTCGACCGGAGCGGCCTTCCGCGAGGGAAGGTCGGCGGCCTGAGCCCCGGCGACCGCGGCGATGCCGGCGGCGGAACCGAGGAGGAGGCTCTTGACGAGCTTCATTTTGGTAACCTCCAAAAGAGTTTCGAGACCCTCGGGCTTCAGCCTGCCCCCTGCCCGCCTATTCCCGGCCTTTCGCCTGCGTCACCGACTTATTCGGAGGCGAAGGCGAAAAACAGCGACCGGGACTGTCCCGACGCATTTCCACCATACGAAAGCCGCCCCGCCGATCAACCACGATCAACCTCTCGGACCTGTGAATGGGGTGCTTTGGAAACCGGTGTTGCAGGCGAGCCACGCTTTGACCGCCGAAATTTACCAAGCATTAACCGCAACGGCACCGCACAAGAGGTTTTTGGCTTGCAGCGGCCGGGAATCGCATCACGGAATCGGGTCTGGGCCGAATCTCATTGCGCCCATCCTTCGGGAAGCCGAGGCCGATTCAGTACTCCCACTCGGCCCCGATTCCGACAGCAGCGCTGCCATCCGCTCCGGTCTCTGCCTGGAGCTTGAGGCGCTTGGTCACGTCGATGCCGACCGAGACGCCGCTATCCTCCGGCCTGGAGCCCACCTTCACGCCGACCGAGATGTTGTCGCTGATATAGCGCGAGGCCCCGACGGTAGGCCCGCCCGCGCCCATCTGGATGTCGAGATTGTCGACGCCAAGCGATTTGCGCAGCCGTTCGAAGGTGTCGTCGCCACCACCGCCTGCGAACTGGGCGGCGGCCTGAGCGAGCTGCAGGGCCTGGAAGGCCGAGAGCGAGCCTGAAGCGCGGGCGAAGAGCAGGCGCGACAGCACTTCGTCGGGCGGCAATTCCGGCTGCGAGGTGAAGGCGAAGACCGGCTGGTCGGCCGGACCGCTGATGATGATCCGGGCGGTGACGTCGCCGGCGCTGGTCTGGGCGATGAAGTCGAGCTCGGGGATCAGCCCGCCCGCGAAGGTCAGCCGGCCACGGCTGAAATCCAGGCGCTGGGTGAGGACGCTGAGCCGGCCGCGGCGCAATTCGAAACCGCCGTCCAGCGCGGGAGCCGAAGAGGTGCCGCCGACGCGAATCTCGCCGCCGAGCTCGGCATCGATGCCGCGGCCACGGATGAAGACCTTGCTGGGGGCGGAAACGGTCAAGGCGAGCGCGGCATCGAAAGCCGGCGTGGCGGGGCCGCCGCGCCCCCTAGCCTTCTGCGCCTTGCGAGCGGCAGCGAGGCGAGCGGCGGCGGCGCCCTTGGCGTTCACATGCTTGATCCCGTCGACCGGGCGCAGCGTGGCGGGCAGGCGGTCCGGCACGGAGACGTCCAGCGAGGCGATGTCGATCCGGCCGCTGAGGCGCGGACGCTGCGCCAGCGGGCCGTTGATCTCGAGATTGAGCCCGGCCACCGCGGTCACCAATCCGCTGGAGACAAGCTGGGCGCGGTCGCCGCGAATGCGGATCGTGCCCGGGAATCCGGCGCCGGGATCAACCTTGACCTGGCCGCTCCCGGAGATCGTGCCGCCATTGGGTGTCTGGGCGGAGGCGCGCTCGATCGTCAGATTGTCGCCGTTGGCGGCGATCCGCGCCTCGATGGCGTTGAGGCGGATGCCTTGCAGGGCATCGGTGAAGCTGCCGCCCGTCAGGGTCGCGTTGCCACTGAGGCGCGGAGCAGAAGCCGTTCCGCCGGCGCGCATGTCCAGCGCAACCGCGCCCGTAACGCGCTGACCGTTTGCGGCCAGCATGGTGTTGGCGAGCGCGGCGTCGACGCGGCCCTGGGCCGTGAGATCGAGCGGACCGAGGGCGTTGAGCGGGGCCGTGCCGCGCAGGGTCAGGGTCGCGCCCTTCCCGGCGTTCACAGTGGCGGTCATGCCGGTGGCATCGCCCCTGAGCGCGCCCTCGCCCTGAATCTCGACCGGCGGCAGGCCGGCCTGACGGGTTTCAGGCGTCACGAGCTGCGCGATCCTGAACTTCCACGGGCCAGAGAGATCGCCCGGCCTGCCCTTGACCTGCGCCTCGGCGTTCAGCGTGCCGCCGAGCTTCAGGCTGGGAGCCACGATGCTCGCAGCGGAAAGCGGCACGTCGCGGGCGGCGAAGCGCAGATCGAGCGTCTCGCCAGCGCGGCCGTCGAGCGTCACCCGCCCCTTGTCGATGAGCAGCGCCAGATTGGCGATCTCGACACCGGAGGCCGGGAAGCTGAATGCGGCGGGATTGGCAAGCGTGATCGCACGGCCGTCTCGGCGCGCGTCGAAGGAGGCAAGCTCCAGCTTCAGCGGCTCGCCGGGAACGAGCCGGCCGGCGCTCTTCAAGACGAAGCCGCGGGCATTGGCGTTCAGCGTGAAGGCGCTGGCATCGGGCGCACCCTTCGAATCGAAGCGAATGCCGCTGATCACCTCGCCGGCCGCCACGGCGCGATCAACGGCGACGGCGGCGTCGAGCATCGGGCGGCCATAGATGTCGCGGGCATTGGCGCGGGCATCGAGCTTGTCGATCGTCAGCGAGGGCCCGGCAAGGCGCGAGCCACGGGCGGTCAGGTCGATATCCTGCCGGCCCTCCGGCGCCGCCAGGACGAGATCCGCATCGAGCTGTCCGCCGAGCTTGGTCAGCGCCAGGGCCGAGAGATCGTCGAGATTGCGCGCGGCGAGCGTCAGGCGCCCAGTGGCGCGGCTGGCCGGATCGAGCGTCAGGCCGCCATTCAGCCGGACCGAGCCCAGCGCGAAATCGAGCGTCGAGAGATTCCAGCCATCGTCGGGCTGGCGCGCGAGGCGCAGCGAG
Organism: Hyphomicrobiales bacterium; assembly: GCA_004144595.1. GTDB lineage: Bacteria > Pseudomonadota > Alphaproteobacteria > Rhizobiales > Beijerinckiaceae > Allobosea. The sequence goes on along the minus strand of SEEM01000015.1, from coordinate 36,945 downwards.
CCGGTTGCCGGCTTGGAATCGACTTCGCCGGACAGGGTAACGCTGGCGTCGAGCGCGCCCTGCAGGTCCTTTGCGGCGACATCGATCGTCAGGCGCGGGATCGGCCGGGCGAGCGCGGTCGCATTGGCGACGGCGATGCGGGCCGTGGCATCCAGTTTGTTCTGCGGGCCGGTGATCTGCGCGGTGACATCAGCGCGCCCTGAGAGGCGCGGGTCGGCGCGCTTCATGTCCGGCAGATTCAGCGCGAGCTTCAGATCCGATTGCTGCTGCCCGATCGAACCATCGGCGGTGAAGGCGGCGTGCTGCCCCGCAACACGCAGGCCGCTCACCGTGTAGTCGCCGGCGAGCGCATTGACGCGGCCAGCCAGTGTCAGATTGCCGGCGAGCAGACGGTCGAGCGCGGCTTCGCCCGTCGTGAGACGCTCGGCCTTGCCCGAAAGCACCGCCGTGTAGGTGTTGAGATGCGGCGTCGCGTCCAGATCGGCGGCGATATCCGCCCTGCCGCCGAGCGGGCGCCCGGCGAGGCCACTCAGACGGGCAAGATCGGGCAGCGTCGCCTTGAGCTGGCCGAGCATGCGCGCCTGGCCGAGCTTGCCGCGATAATCGAGCTCGACCCCGGACATCGCGAGCTTCAGCATCTCGAAATCAGCGGTGCCGTCATCCTGCCCGGTACCGCGCAGGGTGAAGGTGACCTTGTCGCCGACCGCGCGCATCAGCGCCTTGTCGGCCAACACGATCCCGCTGGCCTCGCCGTCGGAGGTCAGGGCGATGCGGGTGCCCGGCTCGCCGATGGTGCCGGTCGGCGTCGCGTTGAAGGTGAGCGCGACCTTGCCGAACTGCCCCGTCGGCAGCTTGGCGTCGTTGGCGTCGAGCTTTGCGACGACGGTCGGTCCGGCGACCGGGCCACGGATCGTCGCGTCGAAGGCGAGCTTGCCGATCTCGGTGCCGGAGGCGACCGTGCGCCCACCCTCGTTGGGGCGGGAGGCCGCGCTAACGCGCAGATCGAGCGTCTTGTCGGGACTATAGCGGCCGAGCACGTCGAGGCGCGCCAGTGCCGAGACCAGTGCGAGATTGCGGATATCGACGCCGCCGTCGTCGCGGAAGCCGACCGAGCCGTCGAGCTTGGTCGAGCCGGCGAAAACCGGCGCCACCGGCGGCGGCATCAGCCCTTCGATTCGGGCATCGAGCGCCAGTGCGAGAGAACGCTCTACCCCGGCGCGAGCCATCGTCGCCGAACCGTTGGCGCCGATGGTCGGGCCCGCCGTAAAGACGAGGCTGGAGCGGAAGGAATCGAGAGGACCGTCGCCCGTGAGATCGAGCTTCACCGGCGGCTCGCCCGGCAGGCCGGCGACCTTCGAGATCAGGCCGCCCGCGGGCTCGTCAAGCTTTGCGGTCAGCTGCAGGCGCGTGCTTTCCGGCACGAAGGACATCACGACGTCGAAGAGCCCGCCCCTGTCGAGCCGCTTCGCCTCGAGCTTGAGGTCGAGACCCTCGTTGGGGGGCCCGAGGCGTGCTGCGCCGCTGGCGCTCAGCCGCGCAGCGACGCCGAGCACGGGCTCACCGAGCGCCAGCTCGTTGAGCTGGAACGCACGGATGATGACCTTGAGCGGCAGCTCGGGCAGGATCGGCTCGTTGCTCTGCGGCGCCGTGGCGGCCGGCTGCGGCGCTGGCTTGCGCAGAATTTCGAGCTTGCCGATCTCCAGCCGGTCGACATCGAGCCGCCGCAGCAGCAGGGCGCTGCGCGTCCAGATCAGGCGGACGCGGTCGAGGCGCAGCCAGGCGCCGTCGCGGTCCGAGAGCACGATGTCGCGAATCTCGACATCCGAGGAGAGCGCGCCGTTGACCTCCCCGATCGAGACCTGGCTCGTGCTGCTCGACAAGGCCTTGGAGATCAGATCGGCGACGACGCCGCGATCGGTCTGGGCATTCTGGGCGAAGCCGCCGAAATGGGCCGAGAACAGGAAGCCCGCCGTCAGCAGCAAGGTAAAGAGCGCGAGGCGCGGAAGGGTGAGGAGCCGTCGCATCAGAAGGCCTGCCCGATGCTGACATAGAGCGCGACCGGCTTGTCGCCCTTGCGCGGATTGAGCGGCGCGGCGATGTCGACGCGGATGGGCCCGATGCCGGTATAGTAGCGGAAGCCGAGGCCAGCGGCCATCTGGAGCTTCTGCTTGCTGTCCGGCAGGCTCGATTCGAAGGCGGTGCCGGCATCGAAGAAGGGCACGATGCCAATCGTGTCGGTGATCTTGATGCGAGCCTCGACCGAAGCTTCCAGCAGGCTACGGCCGCCGGTGATGCGCCCTAACGGCCCCAGGGGCGACAGGCTGCGATAGGCATAGCCGCGCACGGAGCCGCCACCGCCGGCATAGAACCGCCGCGTCGCCGGGATGTCGTCGAGGCTGGCACCCGCGATCGAGCCGAAGCCGATGCGGCCGGCCAGAATGTAACGGGCGTCCTCGTCGAGCGCGTAGTACGCGGAAACGGCCGCCTTGGTCTGGTAGATGCCGACCGTCGAGCCGAGAAATGTCGGATAGGGGGTGAAGGAAGCGGTCGCGCGATAGCCGCGCGTCGGGTCGAGCAGGCTGTCGGTCGAATCGTATTTCACCGAGAGCGGGATGCCGACCAGCGTGTAGTCGACCTGCCCCAGCACGTCGCTGGTCTGGCCGCGCTCGACCTCGATGCCGCCCTGGACCGAGAAGGTGTCGCTGAAGCGGTGCCGGATCGCGGTCGTGACGTTGCCGTAACGGGCTGTGTAGCCGCCATAGCGGTTGAGGCCGACGCGTTCGCGCGTCGCCACGCCGTCGAGCAGCCAGTCGTTGCGGCTGCCGCCCAGCGCCGGCTTCATGAAGCTGAGGGCGAAGCGGCTGCCGAGATCGGATTCCTTGAAATCGCCGAAGCGCTGGAGCTTGCTGCCGTCGATGCGCGGCGCGAAGAAGACGCTGGCTTCCAGCCGCAGGCGCTCGGCCCCGCCGAACAGGTTGCGGTGCTCCCAATAGGTCTTCACCGCTGGGCCGTCGATGGTCGAATAGCGGGCCGAGAAGCCTACGAGGCGCTTGGGCCGCTCGGTCACCTCGACGAAGATCGGCAGGTTGCCGGCGCCGTCGAGCTTGTCGCCCTCGCGGATGCGGACCGAGCCGACGGCGGGAAGCGTCGCAATCGAGCGGCGGGTATCGGCCAGCGCCTTCGGCGAATAGGGATCGCCGGGCTCCAGATAGATGAAGGAGCGCACGACCGCGGGGGGGATCTCGTCGGTCTGTCCGACCGTGATGTCGCCGAAACCCGCGAGCGGGCCGGGCGCGATGACATATGTCACGTCCATGATGCCGGCGGCATGGTCGACGACCGGCCGCAGTTCCAAGACCTTGGCGAGCGGACGCGACTGCGCCCGCATATGGTCGACAAGCGCCGCCTGCGCCGCCCGCAAGGTCGCAGCGGTGGCCGGGTCGCCTTCCTTGAGCCGCGAGACCTTGACGGGATCGGCGATGGCCGGAGCGCCCGCCTCGTCACGCTCGACAATGTCGATCCTTCGCAAACCGAAGACCTTGCCGGGCCGGGCGACGACCTTGATCGGTACGGCGTCGCGATTGCGGTGCGCTTCGATCGCCCGGACCAGCGCCGCGCCGGGCTCGGCGCCGACCTTGAGCGGGACGCCGTCGACGATCAGCGTGAGATCGGCGTTGAAATAGCCCTGCGACCAGAGCGCATCGAGCATCGGGTTGAGATCGGTCGCCATGCGGCGCGACAGGCTCTCGCCGTCTGGCGGAGCATCCTGGCGCAGGCGATAGAGCAGCGAGGCGTCCTGCAGCGAACGCGTCAGCGCCTTGGCGTCATCCGCCTCGCCGAGATCGAATTCGAGCTTGTAAGGCAAGGCAGAGGGGCTCGGCGCCGGTGGCTCGTCCTTCTTGGTGAAAAGGCCGAACACGTCCAGCGACGAGAGATCGAAAGCCCGGGCAGGTTCAGCCTGCAGGCTCAGCAGTGTGGCAAGCGTACAGCCGCCGCTCAACGCGACCGCATGACCTGCCCTACGCCAGAACCGCATCCACCCTCCACGCAACCCCCGCCACGCTTCAAAATCATGCCCATGCCCATGGCCATCATAGGGAGCCGACGGGCATGCGCAATGCTCAAGGACTCGACCGTTCCAGCTAACGAAGCGTTAAGGTCACGGTGGCGAGCGGCGAAAGTCGCGTTACGACCTCGCCCTTTCCGGGCGAGAGCACGCCGCCGCAGAGGCTGCCGGTGGTCACGATCTGACCGGCCTTGAGGCCGCCGAGATCGTCGCTCTTGCGGTTCGCCCAGGCGAGGAACGGCGTCATCGGATCGCCGTTTCCATGCACCGCCGGCTGGTCGTAGATCGTCACGCCGTTGAGCGAGATGAAGCAGCCGAGGCTGGTTGGATCGTCCAGCGTGGCCATGTCGAGTTCCGGGCCGATCACGTAGCCGCCATGGCCCATCGCGTCGGCGAGCCAGAGCGGGAAGGCCACGTTGCCGGACCAGTTGGCGAGGCGGCTCTCGACGATCTCGATGCCGAGATAGGCCTTGTCGCAGCAGCCCAGCAGTTCGGCGCGAGACCAGGGCTGGTCAGGGCGAAACGGCACGTCGCGGGCGAGCCTGAGCGCGATCTCGATCTCGATCCGCAATTCGGCACCGATCGCGCCCTCGTACACATCGCCAGGCGCCAGATAGGGGCCGGGCATCAATCCGGCGACCGCCGTGCCGTCCTCGGCGATGCCGACCTTCCAGCCGGCCTCGGGAAGGGCGAGCGCCCTGCCCACGGCCGCCTGCGCAACGAGCCCCTCGGACAGGGTCGCCGGCACCGGCAGGGTCGCGATCTCGGCCAACGAACGCTCGCGACGGGCCTTCACCAGCGCATCGCGCACGGTCTCGACGGTGGTCGGCATGGGACTTCCTCTGCATCCGGACGGCAAACGCGTCCGGCTCCTGCTATCGCAGCCGGCCGGGTGCCACAAGGCGAGGCGAAGCCCCCGTCCGGCTTCGCCGCCATGGAACCTCTCGGCATCTTCTCGGTTCCCCGATCATGATCCAGATTGTTGATGATACCCGACGGACGCTGCTGCTTGGCTTCGCCGCAGCCGTCCTCCTCGGCACCACCGCCGCGGCGCAGTCTGCCGTTCCGGCCGCGGAACTGGTGCGCCAGACCGCCATTGCCCAGATGTTCGGCATCGAATCCGCCACGCTCGCGCTGCACAAGACCAGCTCGCCTGCGATCAAGGATTTCGCGCATCAGTTGGCCAGCGAGCAGGGCGCGGTGACAAGTGGCCTGCGCCGCATCATCGCCAAGCGCTCGGACATCGCCCTGCCGGACCGTCCGGACGGACGCCATCTCGACCTGCTGCGCGACCTCAGCGACAAGCAGGGCGCCGCCTTCGACAAGGCTTATGTCGAAGCCCAGCGCAGCACGCACCACGAGGCGGCTCTCATGCTGGAGCGCTATGCCAGCGAGGGCGACGATGCCGAACTGAAGAGCTTCGCCGCTCAGTCACTGCCGGTGTTCCGGGAAATTGAGCGCAAATCGCGGGAACTGCCGGTCGCGCCTTAGTTCCCGTCAGGCCTTCGAGCGCTCCTCCGCCTCGCGCTCGTAGACGGCGAGGAAGGCCTTGCCCATCAACGAGGATTCGCCGTCGATCAGCTTCCGGAGCGTCGAGGCGCGGATGGCCTGGAGTTCAGGATCGTTCGGCATGGCTGCGGCCGCGAGCTCGGCCAGCGCCAGCGCGAGCCGGTTCTGCCCCTGTCCTGCCAGGGCCTCGGCACGGTCAGCCAGCTTCCGCGCCCCTCCGGAAAGATCAGCGAGTTCCGCAGCCAGGTCCGCTGTGCGTGCGGGCTTCAGATGGGCGGCGTTGCCGTCGAACCAGCCGGCATTGAGATGATAAATGCTGCGAACGAGAAATTCGGGGTCGTCGTATTTCGGCAGCAGATAGGGCTTGGCGAGATAGTTCGCGGGCACCTTGACCTTGCTCAGGACGTCTTCGAGCGTCGCGCCCGCATTCATCAGCGCCAGCGTCTCCCGGACGAGATGCTCCAGCGCCTCGGCGCCGTCGCTCAGCATCCGCGCGACACGCTCCGCTCCGAAGACGACGGGGCCGTGGCCAGGGATCAGAATCTCCGGCTTGAGCGCCTCCATGCGCCGCAGGGCCTGCGCCCATTCGGCCGCATAGCGCTGGACCTTGCGCGGGTTGCCGGCATTCGGGAACACCCAGATCACGAAATCGCCGCTCGCCAGCACGCGCCGCTCCGGCAGCCAGACGAAGGTCGCGTCATCGGTCTCGCCGCGACCGTGGAAAAGCTCGATCCGCTCCCCGCCGACGCTCATGGACATTGCATCGTCATAAACCTCGTCGGGGCGGCGCTGGCCGATCGGATAGACATAACCCGGCATGTTGAACTGCTGGCTCTGGACCAGGCTGTTGAAGCCGTGCGAGTCGACATAGCGCTGCATGCGCCGGGCGACATTGCGATGGGCTACGATGCGCGGGCGCGGCCAGCCGCGCGCATCCGCCTCCTCGTCGATCACCTTGATGCCACTGGTGTGGTCGATATGGCCGTGCGTGAAGATCACCGTGTGGATCGGGCCATCGTCCCAGGAGCTGACGACGTCGAGCGTCTGCCTGGCGGTGTCGGGCTTGGCGGTGTCGATCAGCACGAGGCCTTCCGCGGTTCGGATCGCCGTGACGCTGCCGCAGAAATAGGTGGTGTGGACGGTGATGATGTTGTCATCCACCTGCGTGATCGCGCCATGCGAGACCGAAGCCGTCCATTCCTCCATCGCGGCGGAGCCCGCCCAGAGACGCTCAAATAGCGGGTCCTGTTTCATCTCGCGTCCTCCGGCAAAGCCCTCCCCTGTTTAGCATCAACGGCCGGACACGACAGGCCGATCCGGCCGCATGCTGACAGCAGAGGTCAGCGGCTGTCCCAGTGCCATGGCCGGCAAAGCCGAGGCGGGCTACGCGGCGAGCCTCTGCCACCTCTGGACATCCCGCCCCAAAGCCCGGCAAGAAGCGGGTGGGCGCCGCGGCTATCCAAGACCGCGCTTGCGACAAGACACGTCCGGGAGGAACAGGAACATGAAATCGCTTTGGGTCATGGCCGCCGCGCTCGGCGCCGCGCTCAGCCTGCCGGCGCAGGCGCAGGACAAGGTCAAGCTGGTCGACGTCATCGAACTGTCGGGCGCGGGCGCCGCCGCCGGCACCAACTGGAAGAACGGCGCCGACATGGCCGCCGCCGACATCAATGCCAAGGGCGGCATCCTCGGCAAGCAGGTCGAGATCGTCCATTACGACACGCAGACCAATCCGGGTAACACCCGCGCCGCCGTGCAGCGCGGCATCGACGAAGGCGCCTACGCCATCCTCGGCCCGATCTTCTCCGGCCCGATCGGCGCCTCCATGCAGATCTCGCAGCGCGCCGAAATCGCCCAGATCGTCGGCGGCGAGGCGGCCGGCTTCACCAAGCAGGGCAATCCCTACATCTTCCGGACGTCGCTGAGCCAGACGGCGGCGATGCCGAAGATCGCCAAGTATCTGAAGGACACCGTCAAGGCCGGCTCGATCGCCGTGGTCTGGGTCAATAACGACTTCGGCAAGGGCGGCCGCGACGCCATCCTGCCGGAGCTCGAGAAGGCCGGGATCAAGGTCGCCGTCGATGTTTCGACCGAGCAGGGCCAGGCCGATTTCAACGCCGACGCGATCAAGGTGAAGAACGCCAATGCCGATGCCGTCTTCGTCTACTTGAACGAGGAGGAGAGCGCCCGCTTCCTGCGCGCCGCCAAGCAGCAGGGCATCGCCAAGCCGATGATCGGCGAGACCACCCTTCTGGGCGCCAAGGTGCTGGAGCTTGCGGGCGATGCCGCCAATGGCGCCAAGGGCCATGTCGGCCTCTCGACCGATGCGCCGATCCCGGCCCTGCAGGAGTTCGGCAAGCGCTACCGCGAGAAATACGGCTTCGCTTCCGACCATAACGGCGTGAAGGGCTACATGGCCGTCTTCATGGTGAAATGGGCGACCGAGAAGCAGAAGAAGCTCGACAAGAAGGGCCTCGCCGACACGCTGCGCGGCGCGACCATCAAGGCGAGCGAGGAGCCGGGCATCATGATCGACACGGTGATCGAGCAGAACGGCGATCTCGACCGCGAGAGCTTCCTCGCCGAAGTCGTCAACGGCAAGCAGGTGATCAACACCACCCTGCCGCGGATCAAGCCGTAAGGCTTGGGTCCAACCCGTCCGTCATTGCGAGCGTAGCGCAGCAATCCAGGGGCGGCAGAGCTCAACGTCCTCCTGGACTGCTTCGTCGCTCCGCTCCTCGCAATGACGAAGCGGGCGGACTGTCCCGTCTGCAAGAGATGGCCGGGGCAAGCCCGGCCATGACGCCAACTGCCTGAGACAAGATCAGCCATGGCCGAATTCATCGCCTATCTCATCGCCGGCATCGCGACGGGCTCGATCTACGCGCTCGCAGCGATCGGCTTCACGCTGGTCTGGCAGACCTCGCAGACGATCAACTTCGCCCAGGGCGAATTCGTCATGCTGCCGGCCGTGCTGATCCTGCTCGCGGTCAAGCTCTTCGGCCTGCCGCTCTGGGCCGGCGGACTGCTCGGCATCGCGGTTTTCCTGCTGATCTTCGGTGCCGGCTTCAAGCTCGTGGTGGTCGACCCCATGATCAAGCACGGTGTATTGCCGCTCGCCATCGCCACCATGGCGCTCTCGATCGTGATGAAGGAAGGCGCCAAGGACGGCTTCTCGGCGGAGGCGCAGAGCTTCCCCTCGCTGGTGCCGACCGACATGATCAGCCTGCTGGGCGCATCGATCTCGCTGCAGCATCTCGCGATCATCGTCGTCGCCTTTGCCGCGATCGGGCTGCTGCAATGGTTCGTCGGCGGCACGAAGCTCGGCCGGCAGATGCAGGCCACGGCGCAGAACCCCACGGTGGCGCGCATCCTCGGCATCCCGGTCGAGCGGATGGTGCTGCTGACCTTCCTGCTCAATGCCACGCTCGCGGTCGTCGCCTCGCTTTTGATCTCGCCGATCTATCTGGCGAAGTTCTCGAACGGCGAGACCATCGGCCTCTTCGCCTTCATCGCCGCCATCGTCGGCGGCTTCAACCAGGTGCGCGGCGCGCTGGTCGGCGGGCTTCTGATCGGCGTCGCTGATTCGCTGGCCGCCGCCTACATCTCGTCGCAATATCGGCTCGCCGTGCCGCTGGTGCTGCTCGTCGCCATCATCCTGATCAAGCCGGAGGGGCTGATGGGCCGCAAGGAGGAGCGCCGCGTATGAGCGCCCCCGCCGCCCAGAATTCCGTTGCCCCGGCCCGCCGCATCGATGCCGCGCTGATCGGCCTCATCCTCGGCGCCGTCATCCTCTGGTTCGCCCCGGTGGGGATGGGCCGCTACGGCACCTATGTGCTCTCGCTCTGGCTCGTCATGAGCATCGGCGTGATGGGGCTGAACCTCACACTCGGCTATGCCGGCCAGACCTCGCTGGCGCAGGCCGCCTTCATGGGGCTCGGCGCCTATGCCACCGCGATCCTGACAACGAAATACGGGGTGAGCTGGTATGCCGCCTTCGCGCTTTCGGGCCTGCTGACCTTCGCGGTCGGCCTGCTGCTCGGCTTCCCGGCGCTGCGTGTGCGCACGCATTACCTTGCTTTCGTGACGCTCGCCTTCTCGACACTGATCTGGCTCGGCTTACGCAACGAGCAATGGCTGACGGGCGGCGTCTTCGGCATCTCCAACATCAACCGGCCCGACTTCTTCGGCATCAAGCTGTTCGGCGCGCTGGAATTCCATCGCTTCGTCGTCGTGGTCACGCTGATCCTGTCGCTCAAGCTGTGGTGGCTTGTCCGCTCGCCCTGGGGCCGCGCCTTCACGGCGCTGCGCGAGAACCCGGTCCGCGCCGCGAGCCTCGGCATCGACACGCGTGCCTACACGCTGCTCGCCTTCGCGATCGGCTCGGCCTATGGCGGCTTCGCTGGCGCGCTTTATGCGCCACTGGTCGAGTTCATCGACCCCTCGCCTTTCTCGCTCTCGCAGAGCCTGTTCCTGCTCTTGATGGTGGTCGCGGGCGGGGCCGGCTATCTCTTCGGGCCCTTCGTCGGCGCGCTGCTCGGCGTCGTGCTGCCGGAGTGGCTGCGTTTCGCCGGCTCGCTCTACCTGATCATCTTCGCGACCATCGTGCTCGCTTTGCTGGTCATCTGCCCGCAAGGCGTCTGCGGCCTGATCGAGCGCGGCTGGAATAGAGTTCGGCGCAAGGCCGGAGGGGCGCGATGAGCCCGGTCCTCGAAGTCCACGACCTGCACAAGGCCTTCGGCGGCATCAAGGCCGTCAACGGCGTCTCGTTTTCCGTGAACGAGGGCGAGATTCTCGGCATCATCGGGCCCAATGGCTGCGGCAAGTCGACCCTGTTCAACTGCATCCTCGGCCAACTCGAACCGACGCAAGGCGCGGTGAAGCTTGACGGCCGCGACGTCACCAATATGCGTCCGTCAGCGCTCAACCGCCTCGGCGTCAGCCGTACCTTCCAGCTGCTGCAGGTCTTCCCGGAACTCTCGGTGCGCGAGAACCTGATCCTCGCCGGACAGGAGCATCAGGGCTCGATGCTCGGGCGCCTGTTCGGCGCGCGCGATGCCGGGCTCACCGACAAGGCCGAGCAGATGATCGGCTTCTTCAAGCTCGGCCATCTCGCGGAAGCCAAGGCCGGCGGCCTGTCCTACGGCCAGCAGAAACTGCTCGACGCGGCGATGGCCTTCATGGCGGGCCCGCGTCTCGTGCTGCTCGACGAGCCAGCCGGCGGCGTCAACCTGACCATGCTGGGCGACCTCAAGGAGCGGCTCCGCGCCATCAATGCCGAGCAAGGAGCGACCTTCGTGGTGATCGAGCACAACATGGATTTTGTCATGTCGCTCTGCACGCGCGTGATCGTGCTTGCCGAAGGCGAGATACTGGCCGAGGGCACGCCGGCCGAGGTCCGCGCCAACCCGGCCGTGATCGAAGCCTATCTGGGCCACTAGGGCTCGTCATGCTCGGGCTTGACCCGAGCATCTCCTGCAAGAGATTCTCGGGTCTGCGCTGCGCTTCGCCCGAGAATGACGCTGAAGGGACGGAGCAAGGAATGAGCACCCCCATCCTCGAACTCGACGGCGTGGTCGGCGGCTATGGCGCCATGACCATCCTGAACGGCACCTCATTCGCAGTGAAGCGCGGCGCGATCACCACCGTCATCGGCCCGAACGGGGCCGGCAAGTCGACCGTGTTCAAGGCGATCTTCGGCCTGCTCAAGCTGCGCGAGGGCCGCATCCGCTTCGATGGGCGGGACATCACCGGCTGGAGCCAGCGGAAGCTCCTCGAAGCCGGCATCTGCTACGTGCCGCAGGGGCGCAACATCTTCCCGGAGCTGTCGGTGCGCCACAATATCGAGCTCGGCACCGTCGCCTCAGGCTCGGGCATCACCGACATGCCCCAGCGGCTGGAGGCAGCGCTCGACCGCTTTCCGGCGCTCCGCGCCAAGGCCGGCCAGCAGGCGTCGACGCTGTCCGGCGGCGAGCAGAAGCAGCTCGAGATCGTGCGCGGCCTGCTGCTCGATCCCAAGCTCGTGCTGATCGACGAGCCCTCGATCGGCCTCTCGCCGCTGATGGTGCAGGAGACCTTCGGCATCCTCAAAGACCTGCGCGCCAAGGGCGTCTCGATCCTGATGGTCGAGCAGAATGCCCGCTCGGCGCTGGAGATTTCCGACGAGGGGCTGGTGCTCGAACTCGGCCGCACGCGCATGCAGGGGCCGGCGGCCGAGATCCTCGCCGATCCGCGTATCGGGCAGCTCTTCCTGGGCGGCACGCTAAGCGAGGTGGCCTGACGGCGGCGCACGCGTCAGGCTTTGACAGCGGCGCCCTCTCCTGTCGGGATAGCGATCGCCTATGAGACTGGAGCCCTGCGTTCATGAAGATTCGCGCCGCCGTCCTGAACGCCAGCCCGGTTGCTGCGCCCTATGCGCAGAGCCGCCCGCTGCGGATCGAGGAGCTCGATCTTGCTCCACCTGGCCGCGACGAGGTGCTGGTGCGTATCCGTGCGGCGGGCCTGTGCCATTCCGACCTTTCGGTGATCGATGGCAACCGCCTGCGCCCCGTGCCGATGGTGCTGGGCCATGAGGCGGCCGGCGAGGTCGTCGAGACCGGCGAAGGCGTCGACGATCTCCAACCCGGCGACCGGGTGGTGATGGTGTTCGTGCCGTCCTGCGGGCATTGCGCGCCCTGCGCCGAAGGGCGCCCGGCCCTCTGCGAGCCGGGCAACGCCGCCAACGGGCGCGGCGAGATGCTCGGCGGCGGGCGCAGGCTCTCGGTCTCCGGCCAGCCGGTGCATCACCATATCGGCGTTTCCGCCTTCGCGGAGCACGCGGTGATCTCGCGCCGCTCGCTGGTCAAGATCGAGGCGGATATCCCGCACGAGATCGCGGCGCTCTTCGGCTGCGCGGTGCTGACTGGCGTCGGCGCCGCCGTGAACACGGCGCGGATCAAGGCCGGCGAGACGGTCGCGGTGGTCGGGCTCGGCGGCGTCGGGCTCTCGGCCCTGCTCGGTGCCATCGCGTGCGGCGCCTCGCGCGTCATCGCCGTCGATCTCGCGCAGGACAAGCTCGACCTGGCGCTGGCACTTGGCGCGACCGATGCCTTCAAGGCCGACACGCCCGATGCGGTCGAAGCCATTCGCGCCGCGACCAAGGGTGGTGTCGATCACGGGCTGGAGATGGCCGGCTCGGTCAGGGCGCTCGACCTCGCCTACCAGATCACAAGGCGCGGTGGCACGACGACGACGGCGGGCCTCGCCAACCCCGCCCATACGCTGTCGCTCTCGCCAGTGAGGCTCGTCGCCGAAGAACGCACGCTGAAGGGCTCCTATGTCGGCTCCTGCGTTCCCTCGCGCGACATCCCGCGCTTCATCGAGCTCTACCAGCGCGGGCGGCTGGCCGTGGACAAGCTTTGGACCAGTTCGGGCAGCCTGGACGAGATCAACGAAGGTTTCGACGCGCTCAACGAAGGCCGCACGATCCGGCACATCGTCAGGATGTGATGCGCGGCTCTCAAGCCTGCAATCGAGATGATTTCGCTCATCTGCCAAGGACATGGCGTCCACTCATGACAGACTGATTCAAGTTGGGTTCGCATTCGTACAGATGCACTTCGCCTTTGTTCGCGGAGGCGGGCAGAGGCGCCCTATTCGCGCTTCCGCAATCCCGCCGGCATCCATTTGACTTGGCTGTCGCTGGGCGCTCTTCCTCTCCCGCCTCTTGAGGAAATGCCGATGTCGAATGCGCTCGAAGGAATCGTCGTGGTCGCGCTGGAACAGGCGGTGGCCGCGCCGGTCGCGAGCTGCAAGCTCGCCGATGCCGGGGCGCGCGTCATCAAGCTGGAGCGGCCTGAGGGCGACTTCGCGCGCGGCTATGACGGCTTCGCCAAGGGGCAGTCCTCGTATTTCGTCTGGATCAACCGCGGCAAGGAATCCTGCCGGGTCGACCTGCGGCAGCCGGAGGACCTCGCGCTGGTCGAGGCGATGGTCGCGTCGGCCGATATCTTCATCCAGAATCTCGCGCCCGGCGCCACCGAGCGGCTCGGGCTCGGCAGCGCGACGCTCCGGCAGCGCCACCTCCGCCTCATCACCTGCGACATCTCCGGCTATGCGCCGGGCACGCCACATGAGCGGCGCAAGGCCTACGACCTGCTCATCCAGGCGGAATCGGGCCTCTCGGCGATCACCGGCACAGCTGAATCCGGCCCCTCGCGCATCGGCATCTCGATCGCCGATATCGCGACCGGACAGGCGGCCTATGCCGCGATCCTCGAAGCCCTGCTGAAGCGGGCACGCACCGGCGCGGGCTCAGCGATCGCGCTCTCGCTGTTCGACACGCTCGCCGAGCTGATGAACGTGCCCTATCTCACGCGCCGCTATGGCGGCATCGAGCCGGCGCGGGTCGGGCTCGCCCATCCCTCGATTGCGCCCTATGGCGTGTTCTCCCTGCTCGATGGCGAAGTGCTTGTCTCGATCCAGAGCGAGCGGGAATGGCAAACCTTCGCCCGCGACGTGCTCGAAAGCCCGGAGCTGGCCGGCGATCCGCGCTTTGCCTCGAACGTGCTGCGGGTGAAGGAACGCGCCCTGCTCGATGGCGCTGTGCAGGCGCTGCTAGGCCGGCGGCGATTCGCCGATATCGCCACCGCGCTCGACCGGGATGCCATCGCCTATGGCACGGTCTCGACTGTCGGGGGGCTGATCGACCATCCGGCGGCGACAGCCCTGCCCGTCCCAACACCGAACGGCCCAGTCGAGGTGCTGGCACCTTCGGTCGTGGTCGATGGCCGACGCGTCGTGATGCGGCCCGTGCCCGCGCTTGGCCAGCACGACGCAGCGTTGCGCGCCGAATTCGCCCATCAGACCGAGGAAAGCCCATCATGAGCATCGACATCGCCCGGCTCTCGAGTTGGACCGGCAGGACAGAGGAGGCGCAGGACATCGTCACGCCGAGGCTGGTGCAGAGCTTTGCCGCCACGTTCGGCCGCCATCTCGCACCTCATGGTGCGGGTGAGGCCCCCTTGGCGCTGCACTGGTGCCTGGCACCTCCGATCTCCGATATCGAGGCCTGCGGACCCGATGGCCACGCCGCCAAGGGCGAGTTCCTGCCGCCGGTGCCGCTTCCGCGGCGGATGTGGGCTGGGGGACGGATCGAGACGCTGTCGCCCCTGCGCGAGGGCGACCATGTCACGCGACGCTCCCGGATCGGCGACATCACCTACAAGGAGGGGCGCAGCGGCCCGCTCTGCTTCGTCGCCATCCATCATGACTACGCGACCGAGCGCGGCCTGGCGCTGCGCGAGCGTCACGACATCGTCTATCGCGAGGCGGCGCAGCCGGGTGCGGCCGCAGCCGGAGCGCCCGGCCCGGCGGCCGATGGCGACCCCGCCGATCTCACCTGGGAGGTCGAAGGCAGCCCGCTATTGCTGTTCCGCTACTCGGCCCTGACCTTCAATGGCCATCGCATCCACTACGATTTCCCCTATGCGACCGGGACGGAGGGCTATGCCGGCCTCGTCGTGCACGGGCCAATCCAGGCGACGCTGATCGCCAACATCATCGCGACATTGACGGACGCTGCGCCGATCCGGCTCGATTATCGAGGCTTGAGCCCGCTGATCGCCGGCGAAGTCTTCCGCGTGAAGGCGAAGCGGCAGGCCGATGGCAGTATCCGGGGTTGGACCGAAGGCGCCGACGGGCATGTGCGCATGGAAGGCGTCCATCACCCGGCGTGAGGGCGCTTCGTGCAGGCCCTTCGATCCCGATTGTCGCCATCTCCGTTCACCATCTTTCGAATGTCGGGCGGACCGGGCATCTTCCCTGTGTCACGGCCGCGCCGCAATGCTAACGTCCTGTCCCGGCAAGGATAGCAGGAGCCGGGCATGGCCAGGGATCATCGTCTCAACCGTCGCGAGACGCTCAAGGCCGGAGCCGCCGTCGCAGCCTGCGCCGCCCTTCCCGGGACAGCCGCCGCGCAGACCCCCGCAAAGCTCAAGCTGCGCGTGCTCGAAACCACCGATCTCCACGTCAACGTCGTACCTTACGACTATTTCCGTGACGGCCCCGACGATACGGTCGGCCTCGCCAAGACCGCCAGCCTGATCAAGGCGGCTCAGAGTGACGTCAAGAACAGCCTGCTCTTCGACAATGGCGATTTCCTGCAGGGCTCCTCGCTCGGCGATTATGTCGCCTACAAGAAGGGGCTCAAGTCCGGCGACACCCATCCGATGCTCGCGGCGATGAACGCCCTGCCCTATCTCTGCGGCACGCTCGGCAATCATGAGTTCAACTACGGGTTGGAGTTTCTTGACCACGGCCTCGCCAAGGCGGAATTCCCGATGGTCTGCGCCAATGTCGAGCGCGTCGGTGGCGGTTCGCTGGTCGATGCCTGGCGCCTGTTCGAGCAGAGCTTCGAGGATGAGGCCGGCAACCGGCATGTGCTCCAGATCGGCGTGATCGGCTTCGTGCCGCCGCAAATCATGCAATGGGACAAGGGCCATCTCGACGGCAAGATCGTCGCGACCGACATCGTCGACGCGGCAGAGAAGCATATGCCCGACCTGCTCGACGCCCAGCCCGACCTCGTCATCGCGCTCTGCCATTCCGGTATCGCCGGGGGTACGCGGCGCGGCATGGAGGAAAACGCGGCGCTTCATCTGTCGAAGATCGATGGCATCGACGTCATTCTGACCGGGCACCAGCATCTGGTCTTTCCGGGCAGCAAATCCTTCGACGGCATCGCCGGCGTCGACAACGTCAAGGGTTCCCTCAACGGCAAGCCGGCCTGCCAGCCCGGCTTCTGGGGCTCGCATCTCGGCATCGTCGACCTCGAGCTCGAGAAGCGCGGCGAGCGCTGGAGGATCGCCGACTTCAAGGTCGAGGCGAAGCCGATCTACGAACGCACGCCCGATCGCAAGATCGTGCCGAAAGCGACAGCCGAAGCGGCGGTTATGGCCGCCGTCAAGGCGGACCACGAGGCGACGCTCACCTATATGCGCGAGCCGGTCGGCAGCACGGCCGCTCCGATCAATTCCTATTTCGCGCTGGTGGCGGACGATCCTTCGATCCAGATCGTCGCCGAGGCGCAAATCGCCTATGCCAGGCCGCTGATGGCGCAGACGCGGTGGAAGAACCTGCCGATCCTCTCGGCCGCGGCGCCATTCAAGTCCGGCGGGCGCTCCGGCCCTTCCTTCTACACCGATATTCCCGCCGGCCCGCTGGCGCTGAAGAATATCGCCGACATCTATCTCTACCCGAACACCGTCCAGATCGTGAAAACAAGCGGATCGAACGTAAGGGAATGGCTGGAGCGGGCTGCCGGCATCTTCAACCGGATCGACCCGGTGAAGAGCGACGAGCAGCCGCTGATCGATCCCGCCTTCCCCGCCTTCAATTTCGACGTGATCGACGGCGTGACCTACCGGATCGACGTCACGCAAGCCTCTCGCTACGACACGGACGGCAAGCTCGTCGCACCGGACGCGCACCGCATCCTCGACCTCGCCTTTGCGGGCGAGCCGATCGATGACAAGGCCGATTTTCTTATCGTCACCAACAACTACCGCGCAGGGGGCGGCGGCAATTTCCCGGGCACGAAGACGACGGTGGTGCTCGAGGCGCCCGATCTCAACCGCGACGTGATCGTGCGCCATATCCTGGGCAGGAAAAGCATTGACCCGAAAGCCGACGGCAACTGGTCGCTCGCGCCGCTGCCTTCCGGCGTCACCGTGACCTTCCTGACCTCGCCCGCAGCGGCGGGAAAACTGCCGGCGGGACTGAAGGCCGAGCCGGCCGGAGACGGGCCTGAAGGTTTCGCCAAGTACCGGCTTCGGGGCTGACCGCGCGATATCGGCGACGTTTCATAATTTGTCGGCGAAACCTCCAAAGCGACATACAGTTCTTTAATAGATTTTTAGCGAGGATGGGATTTCGCGCGGGCAACAGCTCGCAAAGCAACGGGACGCCTGATGATCGTCGACGTTCACGAGAACGACATCGCGATGAAATCGGAGCTGGTGGCAGCGCTCTATGCCACGCCCGGGACGATCTTCATCGGCACCGTCACGGTCGCGGCGGTGATGGTGGCGAGCGCGCTGCTCACGGGCGGCGACCTCGCCTTCCACGCCATGGCGGCGATGATGGTCGCGATCGGCGTGTTCCGCTACCTGTCGCATCGCTATTACACGAGCATCCACCTCGCCACGGCCACGCAAGGCCAGATCGGCACGCTGGAAAACCTCGCCATGGCCGGCGCCTGGTCGACCGCCGCCCTGATCTCGGGCTTCGGCAGCTATGCCATCCTGCGCTATACCTACGAGCCCGTCGCGGCGCTCGCGATCGCCCAGACGATCGGCTATCTCGCCGGCATTTCCGGCCGCAACAGCTCGCGCCCGGTGATCACCCGCGTGCAGGTGCTGGCCGCGGCGACGCCTTTCACGCTCGCCCTGCTCTCGACGCGGGACCCGGCCTATCTGGTGATCGGGCTTTCAGTCGCGCTCACCACCGTCCTGACCTTCTCCAGCGCGCAGGTGATCCACAGGATCTTCCTCGCCCGCCTGCGTACGATGCGCGAGCTGGAGCATCTGGCCGTCAACGACACGATCACCAGCCTCTTCAACCGCCGCGGCTTCATGCGCGCGATTCGGGAGATGGCCGCCTCCGGGCGCCCGGTGACCCTGATCTCGATCGATATCGACCGCTTCAAGAGCATCAATGACAGCCTGGGCCACGACATCGGCGATGCGCTGCTGCAGGGCTTCAGCGAGACCCTGATCGGGGAGCTCGGCATCGGCGACATCGCGGCACGCACCGGTGGCGACGAATTCATGGTCGCGACCTCGCGCGATGCCGAGGGCGCGGGTGCGCTCGCCGCCCGGCTGGTGATGATGCTGGCCAGCCAGCGCGTCATCGGCGGGCGCCACGTCACCGCCACGGCCAGCATGGGCATCGCGCCTGCCGGCTGCGCCCCGTCGATCGACGAGGCTCTGAAATGCGTCGACATCGCGCTCTATCGGGCCAAGCTCGACGGAAGGAACCGCTTCGTCATGTATACCGATGCCATTCGCAACGAGCATGAAGACGGCGTTGCGCTCGAAACCGAGCTGCGCGACGCGATCCGCCGCGGCGAGTTCGAACTGCATTTCCAGCCGATCTACAATCCCCGCTCCGGCACGGCCACGATGGCGGAGGCGCTGCTGCGCTGGCGCCACCCGCGGCGCGGCATGGTCAGCCCCGCGGTCTTCATCCCGCTTGCCGAGCGGACAGGGCTCATCACCGTGCTCGGCTCCTGGGTGCTCGGCGAGGCCATCCGGGCGGCGCTGTCCTGGCCCCGCAGCGTCGGCGTCAGCGTCAATGTCTCGGCCCGCCAGTTCGACCATGGCCACGATATCGTCGGCGTGGTCGAGGCGCTGCTGAGGATGAGCGGCATCGATCCCCAGCGCCTGACGATCGAGATCACCGAGAGCTCGCTGATCGACGATCCCGACCATGTCGTGTCCCGCCTCGTGGCGCTGCGCGCGCTCGGCGTGCGGATCGCGCTCGACGATTTCGGCACGGGCTACTCCTCGCTCAGCTATCTCGCGCATCTGCCGATCGACACGATCAAGATCGACCAGGCCTTCACCCAGGAGATCGGCACCTCGCGCAAGGCGGATTCGCTGATGAACGCGATCGCCCAGATCGCGCATGACCTGAAGCTGCGGCTGATCGTCGAGGGCGTGGAGACGCAGGAACAGCTCACCGTCATCGAAAAGCACGCCGTCCACGGCATTCAGGGCTATATTTTCGCCCGGCCGATGACAGCGGACGATTTGCTGCCCATGATCGGCAACCGTGTTCCCACGGGGCGGATGGGGTCGGCGCGCGCGCGCGCCGGCTCGCGCAAGCCGGGCCGCTTCAGTCAGGTCGCCTGACGCCCCGGACGCAGACGACCGCGCGAGCCGGAGGCCCAGAGGCTGCTGATGCAACGCCCGAACTATCCGAGCGGGAAGGATCTGCTGAGCGCCGACGCCGTCTCGCGCTTCGATCTGGACGACATCATCGAGCGTGCCCAGCGGCATCTGCACGAGGAGGAGCTGGAAAAGGCCGGCCTGCCCCTGCCCGAGCAGCCGCCGGCCCCGCGGCGCCGGCCGAAAGTGGTCGCCACCCTGTTCGACCAGCGCAGCACGCGCACCCGCCTCGGCTTCCAGACCGCGGCCGCACGGCTCGGCCACCAGTCGATCGACGCCTATGACACCGACCGCAGCCGGATGGGCAGCGAAACGGGCGAGTCGATCGAGGACCATATCCACACGGTCGAGCTCTACAGCGACCTGCTCATCGTGCGCTCGCATATGGAGGACATGCCGTATCGGGTCGGGCGCCTGAGCTATCTGCCGGTGATCAATGCCGGCAACGGCGCCGACGAACACCCGACCCAGGCGCTGGTCGACATCTTCGCGATCCGGCAGATGCGCGGCGCGATCGAGCAACTCAGCATCGCCCTGTCGAGCGACTCGCGGGCGCGTTTTGCGATCTCGTTCGTGAAGATGCTGCGCCTCTCCCCGCCGAAGCGCTTCACGCTATGCTGCCTGCCGGATACGCCGATCAACCCGGCAATGCGCGAGGCGATGACCGTGCTCGCCGATCTCGGCACGCAGGTCGGCCTCGTCCACGACATCCGCCACACGCTCGATCATGACGTGCTCAGCATCCAGATGCAGGACATGAGCAAATTCGCCCACGCCTCGCTCGGCAGCGAGGCCGTCGACAAGGAAAAAGAGAGCGAGCCCTTCACCCTGACTGCCCGCAAGGTCCTGGATGCCCGTTCGGATACGCTGATCCTCAACCCTCTTCCGCGCTTTTCGGAGCTCGACACCTCATGCGACAGCCTCCCGAACGCGGGCTATTTCCGCCAGGTCCAGCTATCCGTGCCGATGCGAATGGCCATCCTGGAGCGCATGTTGCTGGGCATCCCCTGGACGGGACAAACCGAGGCTTTCCGGCCTTCCTCGGGTGGATGAGCGCCTATCTGGCGTCCTATCTCGCGATCGCCCTCTCCATCCGTCTTCTCGCCGGCTATCTCACCGTCATCGAGATCGGGCTCCTGCGCTCGGTGGGCAGTCTCGCCATCGCAGCCGCCGCCGTCTGGGCGGGTGCGGCCGAGCAGCGCCGCAACGTCCTGCCACCCAAGCTGCGCGAGGATGTCGTCCGCAGCGTCCTGCATCTCGTCGGCTCGCTCGCGCTGATCTGGAGCCTGTCACATCTGCCGCTCGCGCTCGTCACAACCATCGAGTTCTCGGGCCCGCTCTTCGCTGCCGTCCTGCTGTTCCTGGTCCTGCGCCGCCGGCCCGGCGTCGGGCCTGCGTTCGGTCTCTCTGTCCTTGCGACGGGAATCGGGCTGCTCATCTTCAGGCTCGACGCGGTCCCGAACCGCGACTTTGCCATCGCGATCGGTGCCGTGGCGATCCTGACCACCACCAACCTGATGCTGGCACGGCTCGCGGCCCAGCGCAGCACGCTCTCGATCGTCCTGCTGATGCACGCGATCCAATTGCCGCTCTATCTGCTGCTCTGGTTCTTCGTACCGGAACAATGGTCGCCGCCATCGCAGCCTTATCGGCTGGCTTTCGACCTTCCCGAACTCGCGGTGATCGGTGGCGCCGTGCTCGCGCTGATCGTCGGCGGCTTCGTCTCGCAGGCGGCGCTCGCCAACGCCTCGCGCCATGCATCCCCGCTCCAGCTTTGCAGCGCCGATACCCTGCGCGTGCCGCTGATCACGTTTGCGGCCTATCTGCTGCTGGCGGAGCTGCCCCCCACGGAGATTCTGCTGCCTGGGCTCTGGGTGCTGTGCGGCGTCGTCATCACCAGCCTGCCGATGTCAGTGGCTGCGAAGCGGCGCCCGGAACAAGCCGGGCGCGCTTGAGCCTAGATATCAGGGCGCGATCTCGAAGATCACGTTGACCTGCGTCCGGTAGGTGTTCTCGCCGCTGGCCAGCGGCACGTCCGCGTCGCTGGCGGCCATGCGCACGGCGCCGCCATAGGGCATCGGGCGCGCCATGACCGACTGCTCCTCGATGGACAGGATCTTGCCGAGCTTGACGTCGGCCGCCTCGGCGAGCGTCCTGGCGCGCGCCATCGCATCGGCAACCGCGCGCTTGCGCGCCTCGGTCAGGGTCGGCCTCATGTCGTCCTTGACGAAGGCGATGCCGCCGCCCTGGTTGACGCCGAGCCCGACCGCCTTGTCGAGGATACCGCCGGCGTCGGCAAGGTTGCGAACCCGGACGGTCAGCGCGTTGCTGACGCTGTAGCCCGCGATCTTCGGCTCGCCGCTGCGGTCCTTGGTCGGCTGGGTGTAGCGCGGCTGGATGCTCAGGCCGGAGGTCTGCAGATCGCGCTCGGCGACGCCGGCCTCCTTCAGCGCGGCAAGCACCTGCTTCATCGCGTCGTTATTGGCGGAGAGCGCGGCGCGCGCCGTCTCGGCCTCGCGCAGGACGGTGAGGTTCAGGATGGCCATGTCCGGCGCGACATTCACCTCGCCCTCCCCGGTCACGCTGATGCGCGGGCTAGGCTGCGACGCGTTCTGCTGGGCCGTTGCCGGGGCGGACAGCAACGCCGCCGCACCGACGAGCACGGTTCCGGCCAGAGCGAAGGCAAGGCTATTCGACATGATGTCTCCTGTTGACCCGGCCTCCATCGGCCGGCGGCGCATCCGAGCCGGGACATCTTGTCGAAATTATCACGATGCCGCGCGGCAAGCCGCCGCGCCGACCACAGCATATTCGCTGACGCGGACCTTCGGTCCGTCACGCGAACCGGCGGCCGTTTCGCTCGAAACTGCTCTATTCCTCGACCAGCCGGCGCGCGATCACCTGCGCCTGGATCTCGGCCGCGCCCTCGAAGATGTTGAGGATGCGGGCGTCGCAGAGCACGCGGCTGACTGGATATTCCAGCGCGAAGCCGTTGCCGCCATGGATCTGCAGGGCGTTGTCCGCTGCCGCCCAGGCGACGCGGGCGCCGAGCAGCTTGGCCATGCCGGCTTCCAGGTCGCAGCGCCGGTCGGCATCCTTCTCGCGGGCGGCGAAATAGGTCAGCTGGCGGGCGATGAGGATTTCGGCCGCCATCATCGCGAGCTTGTCGGCGACGCGCGGGAAGGCGATCAGCGGCTTGCCGAACTGGATGCGCTCCTGCGCATAGCGCAAGCCGAGATCGAAGGCCGATTGCGCCACGCCGATGGCCCGCGCCGCCGTCTGGATGCGGGCCGCCTCGAAGGTCTGCATGAGCTGCTTGAAGCCTTGCCCGGGCACGCCGCCGAGCAGGTTCTCAGCCCTAACCTCGAAGCCGTCGAAGGCGAGCTCGTATTCCTTCATGCCGCGATAGCCGAGCACCTCGATCTCGCCGCCCGTCAGCCCCTCGACCGGGAAGGGATCGGCATCGCTGCCGCGCGGCTTCTCGGCGATCAGCATCGAGAGGCCCTTGTAGCCCGGCTCGGACGGGTCGGTGCGCACCAGCAGCGTCATGATGTCGGCACGGACGGGATGGGTGATCCAGGTCTTGTTACCATGGACCTTCCAGACATCGCCTTCCTTCACCGCCCTGGTGCGCAGCGAGGCCAGATCGGAACCGGTATTGGGTTCCGTGAAGACTGCCGTCGGCAAAACCTCGCCGGAGGCGATCTTCGGTAGCCACTTCTCCTTCTGCTCGGGCGTGCCGCCGCAGAGGATCAGTTCGGCCGCGATTTCGGAGCGGGTGCCGAGGGAGCCGACGCCGATATAGCCGCGCGACAGCTCCTCCGAGACGACGCACATCGAGACCTTCGACAGACCCATGCCGCCGAATTCCTCGGGAATGGTCAGGCCGAAGACGCCGAGCTCGGCCATCTTCTCGACCACCGGCATCGGGATGTATTCATTCTCCAGATGCCATTCATGGGCGTGGGGTGTCACTTCGGCGGCGCAGAAACGGCCCATCTCCGAGCGGATCGCTTCCAGCGTCTCGTCGAGGCCGGTATCGCCGACGCTGGCCGCGCCCTGGTCCTGGCTGAACAGGGCGACGAAGCGAGCGCGGTTCTCCGGCGTGTTGCCGTGGGCGATCAGGGCATCGACAGCATCCGACGAGGCGGCGGTGACTGATTTCTGCGAGAGGCCGAGCGCCGGCAGGCGGAGGATCTCGCCCTGGCTCATCGGAATGCCCCCGAAGATTTGGGCGGCGTATTCGCCGGCACCGATCCGGAGCGCATAGTCCTCGACGGCGCCGTAGCGGCCCTCGGCCTCGAGGCGCTCGCCATAGGCCTTGAGCTCGCGCAAGGCGGCGACATAGGTCGCAAGCCAGGACAAGCCGTGGGCGGCGTGCTGCTCGACCTCCAGCCGAGCCGACGAGATACGGCCGTCGACCAGCACCTTCTGCCGCACTGCGGCAACGGCTTCCTTGAACAGGGTCTCAAAACCGGGAAGCGCCGCTGCGATCAGCTGGATCGCATTTGTGCGGTTCTCAGCCTTTTCGGCCGTATTGGCGCTCATGGTCTTAGACCTCCCTTTGTTGCGACGCAGCATAAGGGGAGTTCAGGAGAAACCGAAACCCTCCTTTTTGGGGAGAAGCCTATTTGCGGCTGGCGAGGACGACGCCCAGGATCGTCACGGCCATGCCGCCGATCTGGAGCGGGCTCAGCGTTTCTCCGAAGAGCAGCCATGCCTCGACCGCCACAAGCGCCGGTACGAGATAGAGGAAGGTGACGATGCGCGAGACCTCGCCGCGCCTGAGCATGAACAGATAGAGCCAGATGCTGCCGATCGAGAGCACGATCACCGACCAGGCCAGCACGAGCAGCATGGTCAGGTTCCAGTCGATCCGCATCGGCTCGAAGGCGACCGCGAAGGGCAGCACGACGAGACCGGCCGCGACATACTGGATCGCGGTGATCGTGCGCAGGTCACCCGAGACGACGCGCGCCTTCTGGTAGAAGGAGCCCGCGGTCACCGCGAACATGCCGGCGATATTGATCAGCATCGGCACGGCGATGCCCCAGAGTGCGGCCGGCTCGACATTGGCAAGCTGCGGTTCCAGCACCAGCGCGATACCGAGGAAGCCGCAGGCGATGCCGAGCCAGCGCACGCCCGAGATGCGCTCGCCGACCAAGGCAGGCGCGAAGAGCGCGGTCAGGATCGGCTGCAAACCTGCGATCAGGCCGGAAATGCCGGCAGGGAGGCCGTGACGCACGGCCCACCAGACGCCAGCAAGATAGATACCGTGCAGCAGGATGCCGGTTATCGCCACGTCGATGACGGCCCGGCGGCTGCGCGGCCAGGAGGCGCCGGTCGCGAGTGCGATCAAGGTCAGCAGCGTGGCCGCGCTCGCGAAGCGCACGACGAGGAAAGTCAGCGCGTCGGCATGGCGGGCGGAATAGCCGGCGACCACCCAGCCCGTGGACCAGAGAAAGGTGAAGAGCAGCGGTATCGCGCGCAGAATGAGAGGCGAGGACATCGGAACCTGAAACCGCTGAGTCTCGCTTCTCTAGCGCCGATCGACGATTGCCGACAGTGCAGGAACGCGCCCACCCCATGCTGCCATCGGGGATGAGCGTGCCTCAATCGCGGTCAGGAGCGCCCGGCGGGAACAGATTGCGGAAAGGCCGGGCCTCCTCGACGGCGCGCGCAAAGGAGGGTCGCGCCAGCAGGCGGGCCCGATAGGCGCGAACATGGCCGAAGCTGGCGTCGATCTCGTGAACCCAGTCCGCATAGAACAGCGACGGCGCCGCCGCGCAATCGGCCAGGCTGAACGCGTCGCCACAGGCCCAGTGCCGCTCGGCGATCGCCCCGTCGAGCCAGCGATAGGCATCATCCAGCTTGGCGCGCGCCCTGGCAACGCCGTAGGGATCGCGGTCGTCGGCCGGGCGCAGATGGTCGGAGACGATTGCCTGCATCGGCGTCATCACGTCGTTATCGAAGAAGCGGTCCATCATGCGGGTGCCGAGCGCCTGTTTCGCGTCGGCCGGCACCAGTTGGACCGGCCCCGGATGAAACAGGCCGAGATGCTCGATGATGACGCTCGACTCGACGATGGGCGTCGCGCCATCGACGAGCACCGGCATGTGCTTCATCGGCCAGAGCCGTGCCCATTCGGCCCCTGCTGCAGGATCGTCCGGCCCAAGCTTGCGATAGGTGAAGGGCGTCGCGTTCTCGTAAAGCGCCACCAGCACCTTTTGACAATACGACGAGAACGGATGGGCGTAGAGCGTGAGCGACACGAGCGCCTCCTGCATTGGGTATGGCTGCTCATGCATACGCAAACTGATTGCATATTGCAATCAGTTACGACTTGGCCCGGGACCGTGGCGAGGCGGCCTGCCGCAATCCTTAATAAAATCCGACGCCCGGCTTTCCGTATCGTCAACCAATCCTCAACGTACGCTGTGCAATCTGGTTGCGATCGAAAAAGCTTACGATGCCGAACGCTTCTCATCCCTCCCCCACCGCAGACGCCGAGCGAGTGAATAGCGAGCACGAAGGCTTCGTCACCTTCGCGCAGAACGCACTGGCCTCCGCGATCCTGAACTTCGCCGCCGTGATCGCCGTGGCCGCCATGCTGTGGCGGCCCGACCGCGCGCCCGTGCTGATCGGCTGGGTCGCGGCGACGCTGACCTACTCGTTGTCGATGGGGCTCGATATCGCAGCCTGGCGCAGCCGCCTGTACGAGCGTTCGCCGTGGCCGATGCGGACCCTGCATCTGCGCGCGCCGATACTCGGCCTGGTCTGGGGCGCCCTGCCCTGGATCGCCGGCCCCACGATGGACCCACGCGAGAACATTGCGATCGGCTTCGTCATCGCCGGCATGATCGCCAGCGGCATGACGCGCTTCGTCGTGGTGCCACATGCGGCGCTCGTCTACGGGTTGACGCTCGGCGCCACCGCGGTCCTGTCCTTCGCTCAGTTTTCGACCGGAACGGCCATCACGGTCGCAGTGCTGCTCGCGCTCTATCTCGTCTTCATGACCCGCCACGTCACAGCCTATGGCAAGACGCTGGCGGAAGCGCTGCGCGGCCGCAATGCCGCGATCGAGAGCAGCCGGGAACGCGCCCAGCTCCAGCACAGCGCTCTCGCCGAACGCGACGAGACCAGCCGCCGGCATCACGAGCTGATGGAGGTCGTGGCAGCCTTCCGCCAATCGATGGCCGGCTTCCAGGAGGTCGTCGAGCGTGAGACCCAGGGGATCGCCGCCAGCGCTGCCTCGCTCTCCGTCACGGCGGCAACGACCGCCAGCCAGGCCGGGGCGGCCCGCAGCGCCGCGGCGAGCGCGACCGGCGAGATCGACGCCATCGCCGCGAGCACCGGCCATCTCAACGACGCGATCACCCTGATCGGCGAGCGGACCTATCGCGCCGGGACGGTGATCAGCGATACCGTTTCGATCAGCGCGACCGCCATGACCGACATCGCCCATCTCTCCAGCGTGATGCAGGGCATCGCTGGCATCGTCCAGATGATCCAGGCGATCGCAGGGCGGACCAACCTGCTCGCCCTGAATGCGACGATCGAGGCGGCACGCGCCGGCGAGGCCGGCCGCGGCTTCTCCGTCGTCGCCGCCGAGGTCAAGGGCCTTGCTGCACAGACGACGGACGCGAGCAAAGAGATCATCACCAAGATCGGCGCGATCGGGGCCTCGGCCGCCAATGTGACGCGTTCGATCGAGGCGATCCGCCAGGCCGTGCTCGACGTCCATGACGTCACGCATGCCATCGTTTCCGCCGTCGAGGAACAGCGCACCGCGACCGCCGCCATGGCGAGCAATATCGATTCCGCCGCGGACCACAGCCGCCAGGCGACCGAACGCGTCGAAGAAGCCTACGGCGCCGTGGGCGAGACCAAGACCGAAATCGAGAAAGCCCGGCAAGCAGCCGAGGTCATGGCTGAGGTGGCGGGGTCCCTGACCACCTCGGTCGACGCCTTCCTGCACCGCATGGAAGCGGTGAACGCCAGCGAACGGGCCGCCTGAGCGGGCTCAGCCCGCCAGAGCCTCGGCGACATCCTCGTAGGTCCTCAGGCCCGTGCGCGGTGCGTAGACCAGCACGGACATGTTGCCCGGCGCATGCTCGTTCTTCCACATCTTGTGATGGGCGAGCGGGATCTTGTCCCAGGGGAAGACCTCGGACATGCACGGGTCGATGCGCCGGTCGATCACGAACTGGTTGGCCGCGCTCGCCTGCTTCAGATGGGCGAAATGCGAGCCCTGCACGCGCTTCTGCCGCATCCAGACATAACGGGCGTCGAAGGTGATGTTGAAGCCCGAGGTGCCCGCGCAGAACACCACCATGCCGCCGCGCTTGGCGACGAGGCAGGAGACCGGGAAGGTCGCCTCGCCCGGATGCTCGAAGACGATGTCGACGTCCTTCTTGCCGGTGATATCCCAGATCGCCTTGCCGAACTTGCGGGCCTCCTTTGTCCACTCGTTGTACTCGGGCGAATTGACCTTGGGCATCTGGCCCCAGCAGTTGAAGTCCTTGCGGTTGATCACGCCCTTGGCGCCAAGGCCGAGCACGTAGTCGCGCTTGGTCTCGTCCGAGATCACGCCGATGGCGTTGGCACCAGACGCAGCGCAAAGCTGGACGCCGAAGACGCCGAGGCCGCCGGAGGCGCCCCAGACCAGGACGTTGTCGCCGGGCTTGATCGTGTGCGGGGCATGGCCGAACAGCATGCGATAGGCAGTGGCGAGCGTCAGCGTGTAGCAGGCGGCCTCCTCCCAGGCGAGGTGCCGCGGCTTCAGCATGAGCTGGCGCGACTGAACCCGGCAGAACTGGGCGAAGGAGCCGTCCGGCGTCTCGTAGCCCCAGATGCGCTGGGTCGACGAGAACATCGGGTCGCCGCCATTGCACTCCTCGTCGTCGCCGTCATCCTGGTTGCAATGGACGATGACCTCGTCGCCGACCTTCCAGCGCTTCACCTTGGAGCCAACGGCCCAGACGATGCCGGACGCGTCGGAACCGGCGATATGCAGCGGCGCCTTGTGGACGTCGAAAGGCGAGATCGGCTGGCCGAGGCCGGCCCAGATGCCGTTGTAGTTGACGCCGCCGGCCATCACGAGCAGGAGCACCTCCTCCTCGCCGATCGTCCAGGTCGGAACCACCTCGATCTGGAAGCTCTCCTGCGGCGGCCCGTGGCGCTCGCGCCGGATCGCCCAGGCATACATCTTCTCGGGGACGTGGCCGAGGGGCGGCAATTCGTCGAGTTCGTAGAGGTCCTTGAGCGGTTTCACGGCGGCCTGCGACTTCGACATGGTCGTCTCCCTGCTCTCTTCCGTCGTTGCCCAGCCCGGCACGTACCGGCGGTATGGGATGCCGATCATGCACCTTATGCTGCGCTGCGCCATTACTCTAAGGAATCACATTGCAGCGCAAAACCCTTTCTTTCCGGCGCTTGCGCTTTCTTCATCGTTTGCTGCGATGCTGACCTCCCACGCGGCACCGAGGAGAAACGATGCCCGGTCTGCTGAAAATCGCCGGCCTGCCGGATCTGCCGATGCTGTCCGCGATCATCGTCATGGTGATGATCCTGCTCGCGGCGATGCTGTTGGGCTGGCTCGCCGACCTGCTGCTCGACAACGCCGGCTTCGGCGTGATGTTAAACACAGGCATCCTGCTGGCCGGGGCCTTCGCCGGCGCCTGGCTGTGGCACCGCTACGGCATCCCCACGCGCTTCCCGGCCGAGGCCCTGCGCGCCGTGATCGCCACGGGCTCCGGCCTGCTGCTGCTGATCGGGCTGGCCGTCATCCGGCCGTGAGTCTGCCTGCGGCGAGCATGTAGTTCACGTCCATATCGCGCGACGCGCTCCAGCGGCCGGTCAGCGGATTGAAAATCACGCCGGTCTGCGTTCCCAGCACAAAGCCATTGCCTTCGATGGCGCCACCAAGCTCTTCCGGCGTCACGAACTTCTCCCAGTCATGCGTGCCCCTGGGCAGCCAGCGCAGGATGTACTCCGCCCCGACGATGGCGAGCGCATAGGATTTCAGCGTGCGGTTGAGCGTCGCCATCACCAGCAGGCCATCGGGCTTCACGGCAGCGCAGCAGGCGGCGATGAAGGCTTCGACATCGGCGACATGCTCGACGACCTCCATCGCCAGAACGATGTCGAAGCGCTTGCCGGATTCGACGACCGCCTCGATCGTCTCTTCGCGATAATCGATCGAAAGCCCGCTCTTCTCGGCATGGGCGCGGGCGACGGCGATATTGGTCGGTGCCGGATCGAGGCCGGTGACGTCGGCGCCGAGCCTCGCGAGCGGTTCAGAGAGAACGCCGCCGCCGCAGCCGATATCGACAAGGCTCAAGCCATCCAGCGTCCGCATGGTCTTCGGATCGCGGCCAAACCGGGCGCAGGCCTCGTCGCGAACGAAGGCGAGCCGGACCGGATTGAACTTGTGCAGGACGGCCATGGGCCCCTTCGGGTCCCACCAGTCGCGGGCGATCGCATCGAAGCGGGCGACCTCGGCCGGGTCGATCGTCGAGCCTGTGCGCTGGGTCGCAGCCGCCATGAACCAGTCCTTCGCTTATGCGATGCCGCATTGACACCGCGCCTGACGCCCGTCATCTACACCCGCCCCGCTGCAAGCGCGAGGGCGACCTTTCGACCCGGCCCTAAGCCGGGGCAGCTATCGAAAAGACCGTCATGGCCCGTCTGGTGATGAAATTCGGCGGCACCTCAGTCGCCACTGTCGAGCGCATCAAGAACGCGGCGCGCCACGTCAAACGCGAGTTCGACGCCGGCAACCAGGTGGCGATCGTGGTTTCCGCGATGTCGGGCAAGACCAACGAACTCGTCGGCTGGTGCAAGGAAGCGGCGCCGATGTTCGACCACGCCGAATACGACACCGTCGTCGCCTCGGGCGAGCAGGTCACCTCGGGGCTGATGGCCATCGTCCTGCAGGAGATGGGCCTGCCGGCGCGCTCCTGGCAGGGCTGGCAGATTCCGCTCTACGGTTCGGACGCGCATGGCTCGGCCCGGATCGAGAGCGTCGACGGCGCTGGCATCCTCGCGGGCTTCGACCGCAATCGCGAGATCGCGGTCTGCTCCGGCTTCCAGGGCGTGAACCCGCGCACGCACCGCATCGTCACGCTCGGCCGCGGCGGTTCCGATACCAGCGCGGTGGCGCTCGCAGCCGGGCTCAAGGCCGATCGCTGCGACATCTACACCGATGTCGACGGCGTCTACACCACCGACCCGCGCATCGTCCCGAAGGCGAGGCGCATGGACAAGGTCTCCTTCGAGGAAATGCTCGAAATGGCCTCGCTCGGCTCCAAGGTGCTGCAGGTGCGCTCGGTCGAGATCGCCATGACCCAGCGCGTGCCGACCTATGTGCGCTCCTCCTTCGACGACCCCGAAAATCCCAATCCTGGCACCCTCATCTGCGACGAGGACGACATCGTGGAACAGCAGATCGTCACCGGCATCGCCTTCTCCCGGGACGAAGCCCAGATCACGCTTCGCCGCGTGGCCGACCAGCCCGGCGTCGCCGCGGCGATCTTCGGCCCGCTCGCGGACGCCAATATCAATGTCGACATGATCATCCAGGTGGTCTCGGACGACCAGGCCACGACCGACATCACCTTCACCGTGCCCACCGCCGATTACGAGCGTGCGCGTGCGCTGCTGGAAAGCAAGCACGACGTGATCTCCTACCAGGAGATCCAGGGCGCGACAGACGTGGTGAAGATCTCGGCGATCGGCGTCGGCATGCGCTCGCATGCAGGCGTCGCGGCGCGCGCCTTCCGGGCGCTGGCCGAGAAGGGCATCAATATCCGCGCGATCACGACCTCCGAGATCAAGTTCTCGGTGCTGATCGACTCGGCCTATACCGAGCTCGCGGTGCGCACGCTGCACTCGCTGTATGGGCTCGACGCGGCCTGAGGCTATGTTCAGGGCGTCATGCTCGGGCTTGACCCGAGCATCTCAGGACAAGAAGACGCCCTCACCGGCATGAGATTGTCGGATCTGCGCTACGCTTCGCCCGAGAATGACGGCCTGCCGCAGAGGCCCCCTCACTCCGCCGGATGCGTGATCGGCGGCGGCTCGTGCTTCGTGCCGCGAATAGAGCCGCCGAGCTTCGCCAGCCCATCCGATAGCCTGTCCATGTAGAGGAACAGGACGGGCGTGATGAACAGCGTGAGCACTTGGCTGATCATCAGGCCGCCGACCACGGCGATGCCGAGCGGCTGGCGGAGTTCCGCGCTCGCGCCGGCACCCAGCGCAATCGGCAAGGTGCCCATCAGCGCGGCCAGCGTCGTCATGAGGATCGGCCGGAACCGCATCACACACGCCTGGTGGATCGCCTCCTGCGCCGACTTTCCCTCGCGCCTGAGCACCAGCGCCACGTCGATCATCATGATCGCGTTCTTCTTGACGATGCCGATCAGCATCAGCAGGCCGATGATGGCGATGACCGAGAGCTCCAGGTCGAACAGCCTCAGTGCCCCCAGTGCGCCGACCGCGGCCGATGGCAGGCCGGTCAGGATCGTCAGCGGATGGATGAAGCTCTCGTAGAGGATGCCGAGCACGATATAGATCGTCAGGATCGCGCCGCCGATCAGCAGGCCCTGGTTCGCGAGGGAATCCTGGAAGGTCTTGGCGGTGCCGGCCAGTGTGGTCGAGATCGACTTGGGCAGGCCGAGCTCGTCCTTGATCGCCTCGATGCGGGTGACGCTGTCGCCGAGCGCGACCCCAGCCGGCAGGTTGTAGGAGATCGTCACCGCCGGAAGCTGGCCGAGCTGGTTGACCGTGAGCTGACCGGCCGTGCGCTCGATCCGGGCGATGGCGCCGAGCGGCACCAGCGTCCCGGACTTGGTGCGCACGCGGATGGCGTTCAGCCGCTCGGGCGTCCAGTGCTCGTTCGGGTTGAACTCGACCACGACATTGTAGCTGTCGCCAGCGGTGTAGATCGTCGAGACCTGGCGGACACCGAAGCCTGAATAGAGCGTCGAGCGCAGGATATCGGAGCCGATGCCGAGCGCATTGGCCTTGTCGCGGTCCACCACGACAGTCGCCTGCAAGGCGTTGTCCTGGAGGTCCGTGGTCACGTCGACGAAGGCGGAGCGGTCGCGGCCCATCGCATCGGCGAGGCGGACGGCCCAGCCGTTCATCTGCGCCTGATCGAGCCCCTGGACGACGAGCTGATACTGGCTCTTCGAGGAGCGCGCGCCGATGCGCAGGTTCTGCACCGGGGTCATATAGGTGCTGATACCCGCCACCTGGGCGAGATCGCGCCGAAGCGAGGCCAGCACGGCCTCGACCTTCGGCCGCTCGTCGAGCGGCTTGAGCTCGACGAAGAGCCGCCCGGCATTGAGCGCGCTGCCGCCGCCACCATTGCCGCCGACCGTCGAGGCGACATGGGCCACATAGGGCGACTTGCGGAAGACGTCGGCCACTTCGACCTGCAGCTTTTGCATCGCGTCGAACGATATATCCTGCCGCGCCTCGGTCGAGACCTGGAGCTGGCCGATATCCTCCTGCGGGAAGAAGCCCTTCGGCGCACTCTGGAGCAGCCAGACGCTGCCGGCCATGGTCAGGAAGAAGGCGATCAGCATCAGCGGCTGGAAGCGCAGGCAGAATTTCAACCCGGCATCGTAACCGGCGAGCAGCTTGTCGAAGCCCTTCTCCAGCCAGCGGCCGAGAGCGTTCTCCTGATGATGCTCGGAATAGCCCGAGAGCAGGCGCGAGCAGAGCATCGGCGTCAGCGTCAGAGAGACGAAGGCCGAGGCGAGGATCGCGACCGTCACCACCACCGCGAACTCGTTGAAGATGCGGCCGATGACGCCGCCCATCAGCAGCACGGGGATGAAGACCGCGACCAGAGAAAGCGAGATCGAGATGATGGTGAAGCCGATCTCGCTTGCGCCTTTCAGCGAAGCGTCGAAGGCGGAGAGACCGTCCTCCTCCATGTGACGGACGATGTTCTCGAGCATGACGATGGCGTCGTCGACGACAAGGCCGACCGAGAGCGTGAGGCCCAGCAGGGAGATGTTGTCGATCGAGAAGCCGAGCAGATACATCGCCGCCAGCGTGGCGATGATCGAGATCGGCACCGCCACCGCCGGAATAAAGGTTGCCGCGATCCGGCGCAGGAAGACGAAGATCACCATGACGACCAGCGCGATGGTGAGCAGCAGCGTAAACTGCACATCCTCCACCGCTTGGCGGATCGAGGTCGAGCGGTCGTTGAGAAGCGAGAGCGAGGCGGCGGCTGGCAACTGGTCCTCGAAGGCCGGGAGCATCGCCTTGACGCGGTCGACCACCTCGACCGTGTTGGCGTCGGGCTGGCGCTGCACCGCAAGCACGATCGCCGGTGTGCCGTCGTAGGTGCTGCGGGTCTGGGTGTTCTCGACGGAGTCGATCACCTTGGCGACGTCGCCTAGCCGGACCGGCTTGCCCGAGCGCGTGGTTATGATGACGTTGGCGAACTGGGCCGCGTCGGCAAGCTGCGTCCTCGCCTGGATCGTCAACTGCTGGGCTGAGTTCTGGATGGTGCCGACCGGCGTGTTGGCGTTGGTCGCGGTAATCGCCGTCTGCAGTTCGTCGAGGCCGATGCCGCGCGCGGCAAGCGCCGTCGGGTCGATCTGGATGCGCACCGCATATTTCTGGCTGCCCCAGATCAGCACCTGCGCGACGCCGTCGACTGTCGAGAGCGCCGGCGAGATCACCTGTTGGGCGAAGGCGTCGAGCTGCGAGAGCGGGACCACGTCGCTCTTCAGTGCCATCAGGATGATCGGCGCATCGGCCGGGTTCACCTTGCGGTAGCTCGGCTGGGTCGTCATCTCGATCGGCAATTGCCGCTGGGTGCGGGCGATCGCGGCCTGCACGTCGGCGGCGGCGGCGTCGATGTCGCGGTTCAGCACGAACTGGATCGCGATCGAGGTCGAGCCCTGCGAGTTCGTGGTCGAGATCGAGTCGATGCCGGCGATGGTGCCGAACTGCTTGATCAGCGGGGTCGCGACAGAGGTCGCCATGGTGTCCGGCGAGGCGCCGGGCAATTGCGCGGAGACGTTGACGACCGGGAACTCGGCGCGCGGCAGAGCCGCGACCGGCAGGAAGCGGTATGCGAACAGCCCCGCCATCACCAGCGAGACCGACATCAGGATGGTCGCGACGGGATGCTTGATGCAGAAGGCCGAGACGTTCATGAGCGTGCGCCTTCCGCAACGGGGGTCGCCTGCGGCTGCTTCTCGCCCGCCGCCGCCCGCTCACGCACCCGCGTGCCCTGCTTCAGACGCATCTGGCCGTCGGTGACGACGCGTTCGCCCGGCGCGATGCCCTCGCTCACCGCCGTGCGCTCGCCATCGCTGAGCGCGACCTTGATCTGCCGGAGATCGACGGTGGAATCCGGCTTGATGACGAAAGCGTAAGGCCCCTTCTGCCCGGTCTGCACGGCGACGGTCGGGATCACCGTGGCGCCCATCAAGACCTCCGGGATGATCTCGACATCGACATATTGCCCCGGCCAGAGGCTCAGGTCGTCATTGGCGAAGGCGGCCTTGGCGGTGATCGTGCCGGAGGTGATGTCGACGGTCGAATCGACGAAGTTCAGCTTGCCCTCGGCCGCCGGGCGGCTGGCATTCGGCACGCGGGCCGTGACCGGTACGGGCTTGGCCGCGGCGAGCGCGCCCTGCAAGGTCGGCAACTCGCTCTCCGGCATGGCGAAGGAAACGCGCAAGGGCTTCATCTGCGTGATCGTCAGGAGGCCCGTGCCGCTGCTGTTGGCGCTGGCATTGACGAGATTGCCCGGCGTCACCTGCACCGCACCGATGCGCCCATCGATCGGCGCGGTGATCTTCGTGTAGCCCAGCTTGAGCCGGTCGGCGTCGAGCGTCGCATGATCGCCCTGGATGCTGGCGGCGGAGATGCGCTCGTCGGCGATGGCCTGATCCACCTGCACCTGCGTTCCAGCGTTGCGGGCAAGCAGCTGCCTGTAGCGCTCGAGATCGGCGAGATTGCGGGTATGAGTGGCTTCATCGCGCGCCAGCATCGCCTCGTCCTTGGCGATCTGGGCCCTGATGTCGCGATCGTCGAGCGTGAAAAGCAGGTCGCCGGCCTTGACGAACTGCCCGTCGACGACATTCTGCGTCATGATCTGGCTGTCGATGCGCGAGCGTACGAGCACGCTCGCCGGCGTTTCGACGAATCCGATGGCGCGTTTGCGCACCGGGAAATCGGCCTGGACTGCGGCGGCGGAAACCACCGCGACTGGAGCGCCCTCGCCGCGCGCGCTGCGGGCGGCCTCGGGGCTGCGCGAATGCAGATACCAGGCTCCACAGGCGGCGAGGCCGGCGATGACGAGGCCGATGGTCAATCCTGAACGCTTCATATGTTGTCCACTCGCTCAGGCGGCATGGCCGGCGGAAGCCGGGGCCTTGTCTTCGGATCGGGTACGGGTCTGCTCGCGGATCACGGAGAGCGTGCCGAGCGCCGACAGGATCGCGCCTTCATCGACCTCGCCCAGCACTTCCTGCGCGATCTCGGTGCGCACCGAATCGAGAGCGTCGACCAGCGCCCGGCCTTGCGGCGTGAGGAAGAGGCGATAGGCGCGGCGGTCGGCAGGATGCTCGCGGCGCTCGATCAGGCTCTGGGTCTGCAAGCGATCGAGCAGGCGGGCGAGCGAGATCGGCTGAAGATCCATCTGTTCGGCAAGCGCGGCCTGGTTCAGCCCCTCCTGCCGGCGCAGACGCGACATCACTCCCCATTGCGCTCGGGTCGTGCCGTGCTGGCGGGCGCGCTGCTCGACATAGGTCCTGAGCAGACGCGAGGTTTCTACGAGCTGGAACATGAGTTCCCGCCGCACGGGTCGTTTCATCGCAGGCCTCCCAACCGTAAGCCTGCTTATCATATGTGGGATTACGGCATTTTCAGGTGCGCATTCCGGAAATTTTTGGCGGCACGGCCCTGAACGCGACCGCCTGGCCTCACAGGCCCGTGAAGGCGGCCGGGCGTTTCTCCAGAAAGGCCGCCACGCCCTCCCTGAAATCGGCCGTAGCCGTCGTGGCGCGGAAGGCGTCCCGCTCGGCATCGAGATGAGTCACGAGGTCTGCGTCCGGCGCCTCGGCCAGCAGGGTTCGAATGCGGCCATAGGCCTGGGTCGGCCCTGCCGCAAGCCTACGCGCCATCGCGAGGGCTTCATCGCGCGCCTCGGCGGCCGGCACGACCCGGTTGACGAGGCCGAGGTCCAGCGCTTCAGCCGCTCCGAAGGTCTCGGCCAGCAATGCGATCTCGCGCGCCTTGCGCTGGCCGACGAGCCGCGCCAGCCGATAGGTGCCACCGAGATCGGGTGTCGCGCCGATCCGGGCATAGGCCATGGTGAAGCGGGCATCGTCGGCCAGCGCAAGGCGCGCGAGATCGCATTGCTGGCCGAGACCTTCGGAGCGGCTGAAGCGCTGGACCTCGGCC
>SEEM01000191.1 GCA_004144595.1 Hyphomicrobiales bacterium | reverse complement strand
CGCGGCGAATGTTCGGCAGCTCGATGCCGATCGCGTTCTTGCCCTGAACCACCGCCACGCGCGCCGAGATCGCGCTCATCGAACGCGCGATGTCGTCCGCGAGAGAAATCACGCGGGAGGACTTGATGCCCGGTGCTGGTTCGAGCTCATAGAGC
Organism: Hyphomicrobiales bacterium; assembly: GCA_004144595.1. Classification (GTDB taxonomy): domain Bacteria; phylum Pseudomonadota; class Alphaproteobacteria; order Rhizobiales; family Beijerinckiaceae; genus Allobosea. The sequence goes on along the minus strand of SEEM01000191.1, from coordinate 3,549 downwards.
GTCACGACCGGGCCTGGGCAGGCCTGGACGATCTCGCCCCTGATGTTGAAATCCTCCAGCACACCCTCAAGCAGGCCGGCATTCTGCTGAAGCACCTCGACCGGCAGCCTCTCATCCTGCATCGGCGGTGGCTCGGCCAGGAATTCGATCGGCGGCAATTGGAAGCCGGCATCCTGCACGACGGGCAGTTCGACGAGGCGGAGCTTTGCCCGGAACGGAGTGACCTTGGCCGACTCGACCGCTACCGGCTCGGACCGCGCGGGCTCGGGACGGAAAGGCTCGGCCGGGATCTGCCTGGGCTCAACAGGCTTAGGCTCGGCCACAGGCCGCGTGCTGCGTGCCAGCGGCACGCCGGGTTTCGCCGCGACGACGGGCTCGGCCGGGATCGGAGCCTCATCCTCGACCACGGGCGCCTGCGTGACCGGCATCGACCAGGACGGTGTCGCGATCTGGAAGCTGACCCGATAGCTCTGGCCCCAGCCGAAGCCGGACCAGGCCGGTGCCAGGACTGGAGCCGCCATCGCGAGCGATGCGGTTTCACGCGTGTCTACCTGCGGCGGCTCTCCAAAGGCAATGGTCGGAGCATGGGCCATCGCTTCCGTCATCATCGACGAGGCGACGGGGTCGAACGCGAAATCGGCGTCGTCGCGCTCGGCCTCGGGTACGCATTCCCAGAAGGCATGGTCCGAGATGAAATCGAGCGGCGTTGCGACCTCCTGTTCCGGAAAGACGGCGGCCGCCGCGGGAGATTCGAAGCCCGTCTCGACGACCTGCATCTCATCGACGAAGGCGTTCTCGTCCGCGTCGAAAGTCAGCTCGACATCGACCGCCTCATCCATCGCCGGTGGGGCCGCCGGCTCGCTGCCGGGCGCACCCCAGACCTGCCGGATCAAGTGGTCTGGCGTGCGCCAGAAGCGGACGCGGCTTTCCCCCGGAACGGGATCATGCGGGGACATGCTGATGTCGAAGCGCTGCCCGAGGATCGGCGAGGCCGAGAGCTCCCGTTCGGCCTGCGCCAGCTTGCGCTGGGCGTCCGTGGAGCGCGGCGGGCGGACATAGGTGGGCCAGAGGCCGGACGGTGCCGGCTCATGCCGAATCGGCTCGGCGGCAAGGGTTTCCGGCGTTACAGGCAGTGCGCTCTGCTGTGGTTGAGCAACGCGATGATCCTCGGGAACGACGGCGTTCGCGCGGCGGAGACGATCCAGTTTTTGCATGGGCTTAGGCGAACACTACGCTTCGTTAACCTGAGACCCAGTCCTAGCCCGGCAGGGTTAAGAGACCGTTCCGGCAGTCTCCTTTCCGGTGTCCGAAGGTGGCGCGCCACGCCCGTCAGTGCGCCTGCTTTTCCGAAGGAGGCGCGGCAGCGTCGTCGTCCTGGAGCACGCGCCAGGCAGCGCCTTCGAGATCGACGAACTGGCCTGACCGCATACACCAGAAGAAGGCGCCCAGCCCGACCAGGCCGAGGCCGAGCGCGAGCGGGAACAGGATCACGATGATGTTCATGCCTCTGCCCCGGGCGTAGGTTTGCGGCCGCGTGCGCGCAAGGCGTTGAGCGTCACCACCAGAGACGAGCCCGACATGGCGACGGCTGCGACCAGCGGTGTCGCCAGCCCCACGATGGCGATCGGCACCGCGACCGCATTATAGAGCACGGCGAACCAGAGGTTCTGCAGCATGAGCCTGCGCGCCTTGCGGGCGGTGTCGAGCGCGGCCGAAACCGGCGCGAGGCTGTCGCCGAGGAAGACGATATCGGCTGCCGCCTGCGCGAGATGCGTGGCGCTGACCGGAGAAAGCGAGACATGCGCACCCGCGAGGGCCGGCGCGTCGTTCAGCCCGTCGCCGACCATCAGAACCTTGCGACCCTTCGCCGCCATGCTGTCGAGCAGGTTCAATTTGTCGGCTGGGAGAAGCCCGGCTCGCACATGTGAGATGCCGAGTTCTGCCGCGATCGGCGCGACCGCGTCCGGCCGGTCCCCGGAGAGGATCGCGATCTCCAACCCCGCCGCGCGCAGGGCGTCGATCGTCGCGCGCGCATCCGGACGCAGGCTCTGTCCCAGCGCCAGCACGGTGCGGTACGCGCCATGCCGGTAGGCGATCAGCGAGGCGCCGGGATGCCGCGCCTTGACCGAAGCCGCCTCGGTTTCGGCATCGCAGAAAGCGAGACTGCCGAGCCGCTGCTCGTCACTGCCCTCTCCTGCCGAGAGACCTTGTCCGCGCTCTTCGCGCGCATCCGTCTGCGGCGACGTGGCGCCCAACGCGCGCGCCAGAGCTTGCGCCAGCGGATGGGTGCTGGCTGCGGCGAGCGCGCCGATCTCGGCCCGGCGCTCGACGGGCAGTGCATCCGGATTGAGAATTTCGGGCTCCGGCAGGGTCAGCGTCCCCGTCTTGTCGAAGACGGCGATATCGGCCTCGGCGAGGCGCTCCAGCGCATCGCCCTCCTTGAGCATGATCTTGCGCCGGAACAGGGCGGAGGCCGCGACGACCTGCACGACGGGGATCGCGAGGCCGAGCGCGCAGGGGCACGTGATGATCAGGACCGTCACAGCGATCATCAGCGCCTCGGGCCAACTCAGCCCCCAGGCGAGCCAGCCGAGAAAAGTCGCGGCGGCCAGCGTATGGACCACCGGCGCATAGAGCCGCGCGGCCCGGTCCGAGAGACGGACATAGCGGGAGCGATTCCCGACGGCCTGGCTCATCAGCCGATCGATCTCGTCGAGCAATGTGCCCTGCGCGGCGGCCTCGACCCTGATGGTCAGCGCGCCCGTGAGGTTCAGCGTTCCGGCATGGACGCGCTCTCCCTCGCCGGTCGCGACCGGTGCGGTCTCTCCGGTGACGAGGCTCTGGTCGAGCTCGGAGCGCCCGGTCTCGACGATGCCGTCGACCGAAACGCGCTCGCCCGGACGAACGAGGACGCGGTCGCCGGGCGCGATCGCAGCGATCGGCGTGATCGTCCAATTGCCGTCCTCGGCAAGCCGCGTGGCGGTCTCGGCCTTGAGCGCCGCGAGATTGCCCGCGAGATCGCGGGTGCGGCGGCGCATGAGCTGGTCGAGATAGCGCCCGATCAGCAGGAAAAAGAGCAACATCATCACGCCGTCGAAATAGGCGTGGCGGCCATGGGCCCAGGTTTCCGCAACGGACATGACGAGCGCCAGCACAACGCCGATCGTGATCGGCACGTCCATGTTGACGGCGCCGGCCTTCATCGCGCGCAGTGCGCTTTCGAAGAACGGCCGGCCAGCGTAAGCCGCCGCCGGCAGGGCGATCAGCGCCGAGAGCCAGTGGAAGAAGTCGCGCGTCGTGGGGTCGATGTCACCGCTGTTGCCGGCCCAGACCGCGACCGAGAGCAGCATGATGTTCATCGCGGCGAAGCCGGCGACGCCGAGGCGGCGCATCAGGCTGCGCTCCTCAGCGACGGCGCCGTCCTCCTGACGCTCGGCCACGAAGGGATAGGCCTTGAAGCCGAGCGCGCCGAGCTTGTCGACGACCGCTTCCGGCCGCAGCAGCGCCTCGCGCCATTCGACCGAGACGCGCTTCAGCGCGAGATTGACG
>SEEM01000190.1 GCA_004144595.1 Hyphomicrobiales bacterium | reverse complement strand
GATGGGACAAGGCATACCAGCTTGCGAACCCCGCCATGGTCTCTGGCTATGGTGCGCAAGGGCAAAGCCGTCGCGACGTTGCGGGCGGCTGCACCCGCTTCCTTCCGCTTCGCGATGCGCGAAAGCCGCAACGGCGACCCCATCGCGGCGGGGTCGCTGTTCGCACGATCGGGGCATCAGGCCAGGCACGAGGCGAGAATGCTGGCCGATCAGGCCCAACGGGTGTTGCGTCACATGATGCCCGATGTTCCAGCGGCGTCCTTCGCAGCCTGCACGATCCATATCGAATCCCGGCCGCTACCGCTTGCAGAGCCGCCCATGTTCGCTCTGCGGAAAGAGGACTGGCTAACCTATGCCGGAGAGGTGATCGTGTTTGGGCCAGTGTTCTTCGGCACCCGCGCATCTTCGCAGGCGAACGCCGTGCCGGCGTTGTCGCGCACAGCGATGCGTGAAAGGCGCACCGACGACCATGTCCGGCGTATCCTGGCGACCGATCCCGCGGTCCGGCGCGCCTGGCTGGACGGGCAGGACGTGTCCTGGGTGGTCCTGGAAGGCTATATGCCGGCGGCGCGCCCGGTCGCCCGGGCCGCGATCCATGTGACGGCCGATGGCGATTCGCTCGCTTTGCAGGCCTGCACAATCGCGGCGGTCCTCTGCATTCTGCTGCGATCCAACAACTACGCACGCCGGAACGGGATCACGTATCAGCGCGAAGGCAAATTCGGGCCGCTGCCTAACTCGGCCGCGGCCCGAGCAGCGCTCGCTCAGGCACATCGTCAGCCGAGTGACCAGCGTGTACGGGAGACGGCACTGGCGCTGTTCTGCCTGCGTCGTGGCGGCCTCGACGACCTCGCCCGGCAGATCGAGGCGCAGGCGATGGCCGCGTTGCCCGCTCTCGCGCCCTGATCTCCAGCCTGGCGGGCCGTGGCAGTCTCGATGGGGCACGTTGCGCTGTTGTCACTGCCTCGGCTCGACAGAGGCGGCCGCATCGTTCCAGGCGGCCGCCTCGCTGGTGTGATGTGTGCGATCGGCCTCCTGAATCTCCGTCTCCACGGCCTCGCTCGAACGCTTGAGCGCGTCGAGCAGTTCACCGAGCGTGGCGGGATCACCCTCGAGGATATCGTCGTAGAGCGAGATCGCGTCCTGAGAGGAGGCGAACGCCATAATCATGGCGGCGACCACGACAGCCTCGGCCGGCTTTAACATGGCTCGATTGCGATGGAAGCCGCGCAGATAGACCTGGCCGGAGAGATCGGCGAACTTCAGGCGCAACTCGTGATCGGTCAGGTCGTCGGGGAGCTTGCCGTCGAGCGCGTCGATGCGCTGTTGACGGGCGGATCGAAGAGGGCGGTTGCTGCGCAACTGACCGAAGCGGTCGAGGGATTCGATACGCTTAGAGGTATCAGTATTGTCCTTGGTGGCGTAGGTCATGTTAGGGCTCCCAGTCATGGTGGATCGAATAGTCGAGACGAGCGCAGCCGTAGCGCCACCGCGTCGCTTTCTGGCGACGGCGGATGCATGGTTCGGCTACGCCGAGCAGGCGATCGCGCATCTGGAGGCTTCGGGCGGCGCGCGCGAGGAGGCCTACCGGGCGTTCGCATTGCGGCTCGACGGCAAGATGCAGGTCGTGCAGCGATTGGTGCGCGCAGCGCGCTTCGTGCGCGAGGTCGAGGTGAAGGACGATCCCGAGCTTGGCCGGGATCTGCGCCGGGCCCCGATCGACGCTGTTCTGGCGCTCGCCGGCTGGGCGCGCCGGGACCGAGAGAGCGCATTGGCGGCCGCGACGCGGCTGGTGGCCGGCGACATCGCCCTGTCGGGCCTGCGCGAGCTCGAGCGCACCAGCCGGAGAACGGGCCGTCGTGCTCCGGATGGCACAGCGAGCGACGCCGAGTGGCAGGCCTTCGTATCGAGAGCCGCAGCGCGTCTGGTGGGCGACCGGTTCCCCGGCGCGACGCCGATCTGGGCTGCCAAGGGCTGGAGCGTCGGTCCGCGCACCAGGCTGAAGCTGCCTGGTCCGCTCGGGGCGCTCAAGCGCACGCCGCTCCTGCACCTGGCATTCGAGATCGAGGGCGACGTTCTGCTGGTGTCGACCTCGGCGACGCGAATCGCCGCGCCACGCCGTTCCACCCTGACCACCCAGACGCTCATCGCGCTGATGGGCTACTGCAGCCTGGGTTACCGGGCGCTGTACTGCTCGAACCACGCCGCCGAATGCGAGAGCGCCCGCGAGCTGCTCGACGCCCTGCGCGCCGCCGGGCAGCACCCGGCGCTCGAGGTCGCGCAGCTCGAGATGGGGTCTCACCGCTCAAGGCCGTAGCCGGGCGCGCGCCTGGCCTCGTGCGCGGCATGCTCAAGTTCCTGCCGCAGCGCGAGCGCCTCGGCATCCTCCTCGTCATCGGGCATCCGTTCTTCTCCCTCGCCAGCGGTGTCGGTCGGAGCCAGGTCGGGCAAGCGGCGGGGGTCCCCATCGCCGTTCGTGCCGACGCCCTCGTTGCGCTCCGGAGCGGGATCGCCAGGCGCACCATCGGCGTGCTCGCTGCTGCCCTTGGGCTGCGTCGGCTGTTCCCATCGCGCGTCCACTTTGGAAGCACGCGCGCCGCCGACCTCGGCGATGGCGGGATCCTTCTCCTGCCGCTCGCCGTCGCCGTCTTCCTGCGCTTCGGTCTCGTCGGCGTTCTGGCTCGACTGACCGCCTCGTGCTCCGTGTCCGGCCGCGACGGGCCGCCAGGTACCGTTGTCGAACTCGTTCCAGAGCTGCTTCACATCCGCTCGGATCTGCTTCTTGAGGCGAACGGACGCGCCGTCGACGCGCGCGATGTAACGCTCGGCTACTCCTTCGGCCGTGTGGCCTTCCTCCCACAAGATCCTGCACGCCGAGCCGAACTCGCTCCGCAACTCGTTCTGCGTGAGCCTGGGCGGTCCCTCGGCCTGCGCCGCGGCGATCGTGGCCTGAAAGAGCTTTCGGCGCAGGGCCGTCTTCTTGGAGCCGTCTTCGGTAGAAGTCCTGGCATGATCGGTCATGGCGTGTCTCCCGTTGTGTCGACTGTTGTCTACGTCACGCATAGATTGACGGATGACGAAGACAGAGTCAAATAGCCTCCCGACCGCCGCTTTTCGGCGCGGGATCAAACGGGTCACACCTTACGCACCGACGGGTGCAGCAAACTCGGCGGACGGAGCCGCAATCCCATGACAACGTTGAAGTCCTGCTCGGAATCTCTCGCCTCCACCCGCGAACTGCGCGTCGCGCTGTCGGTCGAGGTCCATGATCACGTCCAACGCCTGGCGCGCCTGCAGCGCTGCTCACCGGCGCGCATCGTCGAGCGTGCACTACGAGAGCAGGTTCTGGCCGAGGCGATCGAGCGATGGCTGACGCGGGCGGAGATCGTCGACGCGCAGCTCGAGGCGATCGCAGGCGCGCTCGTCGTGACCGGGCGCACACAACGATGATCACGATCGAGATCATCAACTCGATCGCCTACTACCGCGTCGCCGAGGGTCGGACAGGGCTCGACGAGTTGGATCTCGGGCTGCGCTACTATGAAGACCGGACGGGGTCACGCGGCACGCTGATGCGGTTGGCCGGACCGGCGCCGGCCGGGTACGATCGTGATGCCTGTCCGTTCGGGGCCATCCTCGACGGGAGTTTGGCGCACTTCGATTTGGTTGAGCGGCTGGGCCAGGGCCGCGACCCGCGCACCGGCCGACGCGCGATCATGCCGGTCACCACC
>SEEM01000189.1 GCA_004144595.1 Hyphomicrobiales bacterium | reverse complement strand
ACGACTTCCTTCAGCGGCGGCAAGGCCGGGTGCCAGCGCCAGAAGCCGTCGACGAGCTTCGCCCCATCCGGCGGATCCATGCCGGCGCCGGAGCCCTCGATCCGCGCCTCGACGATTTCGAGCCCGGCGGGTGTCTCCCGCCAGACCTCTTCCCACAGCGTCTTCTGCACCGAATGGCGCCAGCCCAGCGTGATCTCGCCCCGGCCGAGCGCCACGACGAGCGCGCCGGCCGCGAGGCACAGGCTCATGCGGGCGCTGCGGCGCCGCGCGCGCGCCACAGATGCTGGCCGATCAGGACAGCCGCCAGGGCGAAACCGACCTCATCGGTGGCCGGCAGGGCCAAAACCAGCGAGAAGGCTGCCGCAGCCGCCAGAACCCGCTCCCAGGCAGACATGTCACGCTTCATGAAGCCGATCGTGGCCGCGCCCCACAGGAAGATCGCGAGCAGTGCCTTCACGATGATGTAGGTCGCCGCGGAGGTATAGGCGAAGCCGCTCAGGCCTTGCACCGGCTGCAGCATCAGGGCTGGGTCGTAGACCGCCATGAAGGGGATGACGAAACCGGCCATCGCGATCTTGAGCGCCTGGAAACCGATCTTGAAGCCGGATTCCTTGGCGATCGGTGCCGCCGCGAAGGCAGCAAGCGCGACCGGCGGCGTCAGGTCCGCCATGATGCCGAAATAGAACACGAACATGTGGCTGACGATGAGCGGCACGCCGAGCTTCAGCAGGATCGGCGCGGCAATCGACGAGGTGATGATGTAGTTCGGGATCGTCGGGATGCCCATGCCGAGGATCAGGCTGACGATCATGGTCAGGATCAGCGCGAGGAAAAGCGAATCCCGGCCCACGGCGACGACGGCGTTGCCGAAGATCGTGCCGACGCCGGTCAGCGTCATGGTCCCGATCACGATGCCCACGACGGCGCAGGCGACCCCGACCGGGATCGCTTGCCTCGCGCCGTCGGCGAGCGCTTCGCGGCACGCTGCGACGGTTTCGGCGCCGCCCTTGCTGAAGAGGTTAACCAGGATCAGCCCCACCACGATCGCAACGATGACGAGGATGCCGTACCAGAAGAACAGGCCGCAGAGCAGGCCGAGGCCGACCCAGAACAGCACGCGCACCGCGATCGGTCCGATGCCGAGCGCGAAGGAGCCGCCGAGGATCAGGACGACGGTGAGCGCAAGGCCGACCGAGCCCGAGAAGAGCGGCGTGTAGCCCGCGAAGAGCAGGTAGACGAGGACCGCGAGCGGCAGGATCAGGTACCATTTCTCGCGGAGTGCCTTTCCTGCGCTCGGCAGCGCGGAACGCGGCATGCCGACCAGCCCTCGCTTGCCGGCTTCCAGGTGCACGGCGAGGAACGCGGCGCAATAATACAGGATGGCCGGAACTATCGCGGCCTGGACGACGGCGGCATAGGGCACATCGATGGTCTCGGCCATGATGAAGGCCACGGCACCCATCACCGGCGGCATGATCTGGCCACCCATGGATGCGGTCGCCTCGACGCCGCCGGCGAAGGCGGCGCGGTAGCCGAAGCGCTTCATCAGGGGGATCGTGAACTGTCCGGTCGAGACGACGTTGGCGACGCCCGAGCCGGAGATCGTACCCATCAGGGCCGAGGAGAAGACGGCGACCTTGGCCGGTCCGCCGCGAGCGCTGCCGAACAGGCCCATCGCGACATCGGTGAAGAGCTGGATCATGCCCGCCCGCTCCAGGAAGGAGCCGAAGAGGATGAAAAGAAAGATGAAGGTGGCTGAGACGCCGGTCGGCGTCGCATAGATGCCTTCGGTGCCGAAGGACATGTGCTCGATCACCTGCTCCAGCGAGTAGCCGCGATGGTTGAGCGGGGCGGGCAGGTAGTTGCCGAGCAGGCAATAGGCGAGGAAGAGGCCTGCGACGATCGGCAGGGCAGGGCCCATGAAGCGCCAGCAGATCAGGAAGAGGATCGCGATCGCTGCAATACCGACGACGAGATCGGCCTGCGTGACCTCGCCGGCGCGGGCGACCAGATCCTCGTAGAAGAACCAGTGATAGAGGCCGATGGCGAACCCGGCGAGGGCTAGTGCCCAGGCCATCGCCGCGGTGGCGCGGGATTGGCTCTTGTGCTGGGCGAGAAGCCCGCCCGCCACGAGGCAGAGCATTCCGACATGGAGCGTGCGCAGGATCTGGTTGGGGACCGAGCCGCCGAAGCGGGCGAGCAGCTCGACGACCACCACGATCGGAATCCAGGCGAGCAGCATCTCGACATAGGGTTTGCCTCGCGCTGCCCGGACGGCGATGGCGACGAGCCAGAGCGCCATGGTGACCCGCAGCAGATCGATGATGTCGACACCGGCAAAGCGATGGTCGAGCGGAACGTTGAAGGCGGTCGCGATCTGGAAAAGCGAAAAGGCGAGGGCGATCCAGAACAGCAGGCGGCCGGCCCAGCCGGGACCGAAGCCGGGCGGCAGGCCATGTTCGGGATCGACGATCGGCTGCGGGGTCTCGACCGGCACGCCGCCGGTATCCGGCATTGCCAGAGGCCTATGCTTGTCTTCGCTCATGCGCTCGGTCCACCCGCCAGACAAAAAGGCGAGGCCTTGAGGCCTCGCCCGTCACAATACCCGTTCCGACGGCTCAGGAGCCGACTTTCAGGCCTTTTTCCTTGAAGTACTTGGCGGCACCGGGATGCAGCGGGATCGGCATGCCTTCCAGCGCGCTTTCGAGCTTGATCGACTTGCCGGCCGCGTGGGCGGCCGCGAGGTCGCCGAGATTCTCGTACATCGCCTTGGTCATCTGGTAGACGAGATCTTCCTTCACGCCCTCATGCGTGACGAGGTAGTTGACGACCGCCGCGGTCTGAACAGGCGCGCTCTGGCCGGTATAGGTATTGGCCGGGATCGTCGCCTTGATGAAGGGCGATCCGGCCTTCTCGACGGTCGCAGCAGGTACTTCCACTACGGTGATCTCGACGGAGGTCGCGAGGTCGCGCAGCGAGGCGACACCGAGCCCGGCCGATTGCAGGGTAGCATCGAGCTGGCGGTTCTTCATCAGCTCGACCGACTCGGCGAAGGGCAGGTACTCGATCTTGCCGAGATCCTTGTACGTGATGCCGGCGGCGGCCAGGATGGCGCGGGCATTGAGCTCGGTGCCGGACTTTGGCGCGCCGACCGAGAGGCGCTTGCCCTTGAGGTCGGCCAGCGTCTTGATGCCGCTATCCTTCGAGGCGACGATCTGGACATAGTTCGGATAGATCGCGGTGACGCCGCGGAGCTTCTTGAGCGGTCCCTTGAAGCCGGCTTCCTCGTCACCCTTCCAGGCGGCGTCGAGCGAATCGCCGAGCGTGAAGGCGATCTCGCCCTTGCCCTGCTGCAGCAGAACGAGGTTCTCGACGGAGGCCTTGGTGGCCTGGACAGTCGGCCGGGTCCCGGGAATTTTCTCGCCGTAAATCTTCGAGAGCGCGACGCCCATCGGATAATAAACGCCGGAGGTGCCGCCGGTCAGCACGTTGACGAACTCTTCGGCGCGGGCGGCTGCCGGGGCTGCAGCGATGAGGATGGCCGCGGCGAAGCCTGCAAGGCGGCGGTTGCGGAATAGCGCTTTCATGACGTCTCCCTGACGGTCGCTCCGGCTTGAATGGCCGGTTGATCGCGTTTTTAGAGCATGCTGAACCGGAAAGGGGAAGCGTTCGACAACAGGAGGCACTCCGCCTTTAGCCGAAGGCGCGGACTGGTTTCGCCATGATTGGCTGCCTATC
>SEEM01000067.1 GCA_004144595.1 Hyphomicrobiales bacterium | reverse complement strand
TCGGCCTGACGAAATCGGTCTTCCGCAACGCGACCGGCATGCCCGATCCCCAGCAGCGGGTGACGGCGCGCGAGCTGGCCCTGCTCGCCGACCACATCATCAAGACCTATCCCGAGCTCTACAAGATCTTCGGCCAGCGAGAATTTACCTGGAACAAGATCCGCCAGCAGAACCGCAATCCGCTGCTGACGATGGATATCGGCGCCGATGGTCTCAAGACCGGCAATATCGACGAGGCCGGGTTTGGTCTCGTGGGGTCCGCCGTGCAGAACGGCCAGCGCCTGATCGTGGTCGTCAATGGCCTGAAGACCGGGCGCGACCGGGCGACGGAAGCCCGCAAGCTGCTCGAATGGGGTTTTCGTGCTTTCGAGCGCCGCCAGCTCTTCGCTGCCGGCGAGACTGTTGGCGAGGCCAGCGTCTATGGCGGCGAGAAGGGCCGAGTCGCGCTGCGGAGCAAGAATGCCGTCAGCCTGCTGCTCCCGCGTGGCAGCAGCGAGCGGCTGGCGGCCCGGATCATCTATCGCGGTCCGCTTGCCGTGCCCGTGCAGGAGGGCGCGGAGGTCGCGCGGCTCGTGGTGACGCGCGGCGACATCAAGACGCTGGACATCCCGCTTTATGCGGCCGAGAGCGTGCAGGCCGGTACCTTGCAGTCGCGCGCGCTCGATGCGCTGCTGGAGGCGACGACCGGCTGGGTCCGCAAGGCCCTGAGCCGGAGCTGAGCAGGTCGGGTGAGCCAGGGTCGTTTCATCACGCTCGAAGGCGGGGAGGGCGCCGGCAAGTCGACGCTGGCTCGGGCGCTGAGCGAACGGCTCGGCGCGGCCGGCCGCACAACGCGGACGACGCGTGAGCCTGGCGGCTCGCCCAAGGCCGAGGCGATCCGCGAGATGATCCTGGCCGGGCAGGCCCGCGACTACGGCCCCTTTGCCGAGGCGCTGATGTTCTCGGCCGCCCGGATCGACCATATCGACAGCCTGATCCGCCCGGCGCTCGAGTGCGGCGAATGGGTAATCTGCGACCGCTTCATCGATTCCACGCGGGTCTATCAGGGCGTGCTCGGCCAACTCGACAAGGCCGTGCTGGCCGAACTGGAGGCCGTGACGATTTCGGGCCTGATGCCGGACCTGACGCTGATCCTCGATCTCGATCCCGAGATCGGCCTCGCCCGCGCCGCCAGGCGCCGCCGCCCTGGCGAAGCGATCGACCGCTTCGAGGGCGAGACGCTGGCCTTCCACCGCAATCTGCGCCAAGCCTACCAGGACATCGCACGCGCCGAACCGCAGCGCTGCGCCATGCTCGACGCGACGCTGCCTCCCGAGGCGCTCGCCGAGGCGGCATGGCATATCCTGCGCGAGCGCCTGCTCCTAGATCATCGCGCGTCCTAAAGGACGCGATAACGATGATCTATCACATTGTTATCGCATCGGATTTGCCCGAAATGTGGAATACACTTTTCGGTCCGATGCTATAGATCCGGACACCTGATGCTAGCGACCAGCGACGAACCCGACCGGCTGCCGAATGCGCCGCATCCGCGCGAGACGCTCGCGCTCGTCGGCCATGCGGCGCGGGAACGGACCTTCCTCGACGCGCTCGCGTCCGGCCGCATGCATCATGCCTGGCTGCTCGGCGGGCCGGAGGGCATCGGTAAGGCGAGCTTCGCCTACCGCGCCGCGCGCTTCCTGCTGGCGGCGGGCGATCCGCAGGCGCGGGCGACCCGCAGCGGCGATCTCTCCATGCCGGAAAACGACCCCGCTACGCGGCGGGTGATGGCGCGCTCGCATCCGGACCTGCATGTGCTGCGCCGGATCCCGAAGCCGGATGGCAAAGGCTATACGAGCAACATCCCGGTCGATTCCATCCGGCGCGTGATCGACCGCTTCGGATCGAGCGCGGCCGAGGGCGGCTGGCGCGTCTGCATCGTCGACTCGGCCGAGGAGATGGAACGCTCGGCAGCCAACGCCCTGCTCAAGCTCCTGGAGGAGCCGCCGGCGCGGGCGCTGTTCCTGATCGTCGCCCATGCGCCGGGGCGGATGCTGCCGACGATCCGCTCGCGCTGCCGGTTGCTGGCCTTCGATCCGCTTGCCGAGGCCGATGTCATGCAGGCCGGCCGGCTCGCGCTGGAGCGCATGGAGATGCCCTTCGACGGCTCGGCGCTGCTTCGGGCCGCGCGGCTTTCGGAGGGCTCGGTGCGGCGCGCGTTGACCTATGTCGATCCCGAGACGCTGGCGCTGGTCGAGGCGGTGAGGGCGCGGCTCGATGCCCTCCCGCAGATCGATCTCACCGCCCTGATGGCTCTGGCCGAAGATGTCGCTGGCAAGGCTGGCGAACGCGACTTCGCGGTGATGATCGAGACCATACAGGGCTGGATCTCCGACCATCTCCATGCTCATGCTGCGGCGCAACCGGCGCGCCTTGCACCGCTGGCGGAGGTATGGGAAAAGCTGGGGCAACAGGCGCGCGAGGTCGAGACCTACAATCTCGACCGCCGCCCGCTGGTGATGACCCTGTTTCATGATCTGTCGTCTGCGGTGTCCCGCTCGCGCGCAGCGTGAAGCGAAGCTTTCGGACAGACGATGGCCACGGCCCCGAAATTCTACCTGACCACCGCGATCCATTACACCAATGGTCCGCCGCATATCGGCCACGCCTATGAGATGGTGGCGTCGGACGCGATCGCCCGCTTCAAGCGGCTCGACGGCTACGACGTCTTCGCCATGACCGGCACCGACGAGCACGGCCAGAAGGTGCAGCGCACGGCAGCGCAGAACGGCCTCTCGCCGAAGGATTTCGTCGACAAGATCGCAGCGCGCTTCGAGGAGATGAAGCAGCGCCTCGGCTGTTCCTTCGACCGGTTCATCCGCACCACCGATGCCGACCACCTGCCTTCGACCCAGGAGCTCTGGCGGCGGATGGAGGCCAATGGCGACATCTATCTCGCCAAGTATTCCGGCTGGTACTCGGTGCGCGACGAAGCCTTCTACGGCGAGGAGGAAACCACCCTCCAGCCTGACGGCACGCGCCTGGGCGGGCAGGGCACCCCGGTCGAATGGGTCGAGGAGGAGAGCTATTTCTTCCGTCTCAAATCCTATCAGGACCGCCTCCTGAAGCTCTACCAGGACGTGCCGGACTTCATCTCGCCGGAGACGCGCAAGAACGAGGTCGTCTCCTTCGTGAAGGGCGGGCTCGAGGACCTCTCGATCAGCCGCACGACCTTCGACTGGGGCCTGCCCGTGCCGGGCGATCCGAAGCACGTCATGTATGTCTGGGTCGACGCGCTCAACAACTATGTCACCGGGACGGGCTTCCCCGATCCGGAGAGCCCGCGCGCGCATTACTGGCCGGCCGATGTCCATATCATCGGTAAGGACATCGTGCGCTTCCACGCGGTCTACTGGCCGGCCTTCCTGATGTCGGCGGGATTGCCGCTGCCGAAGCGCGTCTTCGGCCATGGCTTCCTGCTGAACAAGGGCACGAAGATGTCGAAATCGCTCGGCAACGTGGTCGATCCCTTCGGCCTCGCCGAGACCTATGGCGTCGATCAGCTCCGCTATTTCTTCCTGCGGGAGGTCTCCTTCGGCCAGGACGGCAATTACAGCCACGACGCCATCGTCGGGCGCATCAATGCCGATCTTGCCAATGACCTCGGCAATCTCGCGCAGCGCTCGCTGTCGATGATCGCCAAGAACTGCGAGGGCAGGGTGCCACCCCGCGGGACGCTGACCGAGCCTGACGAAGCCATGCTCGCCATGGCCGACGCGGCGCTCGCGAAGGCGCGCGAGTCGATGAAGGATTTCGCGCTTCACACCGTGCTGGCCGATCTCTGGGCGCTGATTGCCGACGCAAACCGCTATTTCGCCACTAACGAGCCCTGGCGCCTGACCAAGACAGACCCGGCCCGCCGCGACACCATCCTGTATGTCACGATCGAGGTTTTGCGCGAGGTTGCGATCCTGGTGCAGCCGGTGATGCCGGTGGCCGCAGGCAAGCTGCTCGACCTGCTCGGCGTCGCGCCGCAGGACCGCAGCTTCGCGGCGCTCAGTGCGGAACATCGGCTCGTCAGCGGCACCGCGCTGCCGGCGCCGAGCGCGATCTTCCCGCGTTATGTCGAGCCCGAGGACGACAAGGCGGCCTGATGCTGATCGATACGCATTGCCATCTCGACTTCCCGGACTTCGCCGAGGAACTGCCCGCCTATGTCGCGCGGGCTGAGGACGCCGGCGTCAGCCGGATGGTGACGATCTCGACGCGGGTCGCGCGCTTCGCCGACTATGCCGCGCTGGCGGAGCGCTTTGCGTCGGTCTGGTTCTCGGTCGGCACGCACCCGCATCAGGCCCATGAGGAACTCGACGTGACGGCCGAGCGCCTCGTGGAACTATCGCGCCATCCGCGCTGCGTTGCCATCGGCGAGGCCGGGCTCGACTATCACTACGATTCGAGCCCACGCGCGGCTCAGGCTCAGGGGTTGCGCACGCATATCGCCGCGGCGCGGATCACGCAGCTACCGCTCGTCATCCATTCGCGCGAAGCCGATGACGACATGATCGCGATCTTGCGGGAGGAGACGGGGAAGGGCGCCTTCCCTGCCATCCTGCACTGCTTCACGGCCGGCGAAGGGCTGGCCATGGCCGGCGTCGAGCTCGGGCTCTACGTCTCGTTCTCGGGCATCCTGACCTTCAAGACCTCGGAGAACCTGCGCCGCATCGCCCGGATGGTTCCGCGCGAGCGCCTGCTGGTCGAGACGGATGCGCCCTATCTGGCGCCCGTGCCGTTCAGGGGCAAGCGCAACCAGCCGGCCTATGTCGTTGAAACGGCGAAGGTTCTCGGCGAAACGATCGGCGTGCCCTTTGACGAGATCGCCCGGATCACGACGGAAAACGCGCGGCGCTGCTACTGGAAGATGGATCACGTCGCTCCCGTCGCGCAGGTGGCCTGACCCGGCATCATGACCCTCACCGTCACCATTCTCGGCTGCGGATCGTCGGGCGGCGTGCCACGTCCGGGCTCCGGCTGGGGCGCCTGCGACCCCGCCGAGCCGAAGAACCGGCGCCGCCGCTGCTCGATGCTGGTCGAGCGCACCGGCCAGGGCGGAACGACGCGGGTCCTGGTCGATACCTCGCCGGATCTGCGCGAGCAGCTTCTCTCGGCGCAGGTGCCGGCGCTCGACGGCGTCCTGCTGACGCATGACCACGCCGACCATACCCACGGCATCGACGACCTGCGCGCGCTCGTCCTGCATATGCAGCGGCGCATCCGGATCTACGCAGACCGGACGACGGAGACGTCGCTACGCTCGCGCTTCGGCTATCTCTTCGAGACGCCGCCCGGCAGCTACTATCCGCCGATCCTAAATCTCGACGAGATCGGCGCAGGCCGGCCGCAGACGATCGACGGCACTGGGGGGCCGATAACGGCCTTGCCGTTCCGGGTCGAGCATGGACAGAACTACGAGGCGCTGGGCTTTCGCTTCGGCGATCTCGGCTATCTGCCGGATGTCAGCCTGATCCCGCCGGCTGCCATGGAGGCCATGGCCGGTCTCGACGTGCTGATCCTCGACTGCCTGCGCGAGACGCCGCATCCCAGCCATTTTCACCTTGCGCAGTCGCTGGGCGCGATCGCACATTTGAAACCGCGCCGCGCGATCCTGACCAATCTCCATGTCGATCTGGATTATGCCAGCCTGAGCAAGCGCTTAGATGGGATTGCAGAGGTGGCGTTCGACGGGATGATGATCTCCGTCCCAGCCTGAAACGCTGACTTTCCAGTCCAGGCGCAGATTAGGATAAGTTCCATAATATACCTTATGCGAATCAGACATGGGCGAATTTCAGCCCTCTTCCGACCTGACGGCCGCGTTGCCTGAACGAGTTGTTCTCTCTGAACTGTGCCGTCATCCCGGGCTTGCCCCGGGATCCATCGGAGAGCGCAGAGTTCCATGATGGATCCCGGATCGGCGCTGCTACGCAACGTGTCCGGGATGACGCCCCTTTCGGCAGGTGTTGGCTATCCCTCAGGGCCTGTTCGGGTCGAAGTGCTTGGTCAGCTTGTGGCCATAGCCGCCATAGTCGCGCTGGAGCGAATCCGAGCCGGCAGCGAAGGCCGTGACCTGCTGTGGGAAACGCGTCTCGAACATGAAGGCCAGCGTGCCCTCGAGCTTGTGCGGCTTCAGCTCGACATTGCTCGCCTTCTCGAAGGCATCAACGTCCGGCCCGTGCGGCAGCATGGAGTTGTGCAACGAGATGCCGCCAGGCACGAAGCCGCCGCCGGTCTTGGCGTCGTAGATACCGTAGACCAGCCCCATGACCTCGCTCATCACATTCATATGGTACCAGGGCGGCTGGAAGGTATTCTCCGCCACCAGCCAACGATCAGAGAAGATGACGAAGTCGATATTGGCGGTGCCGGGCGTCTCCGACGGCGAGGTCAGAACCGTGAATATCGACGGATCGGCATGGTCGTAAAGGACTGGTCCGACCGGCGAAAAGCGCCTGAGATCATACTTGTACGGGGCGTAGTTGCCATGCCAGGCGACCACGTCGTGCGGCGAATGTTCGATATCGGCGGCCCAGAGATTGCCGCCCCATTTCACAAACATCTTCGAGGGGGCATCGTGGTCTTCGAAGGCTGCGACCGGCGTCAGGAAATCGCGGGGATTGGCCAGGCAGTTGGCGCCGATCGGCCCCCTTTCCGGCAACGTGAAGGCCCCGCCATAGTTCTCGCAGATATAGCCGCGGGCCGGCCCTTCCTTCAGTTCGACACGGATCTTCACGCCGCGCGGGATCACGGCAATTTCGCCGGGCTCGATGTCGATGATGCCGAACTCGGTCCAGAGCCTGAGATCGCCCTGCTGCGGCACGAACAGCATCTCGCCATCGGCATTGTAGAAATACGCGTCCACCATCGAGCGCGTGATCAGGTAGACATGCGCGCCCATCCCGCCCTGGCTGCCGGCATCGCCGGCCGTCGTGATGCTGCGGATGCCCTCGACGAAGGAGATCGGCTCCGACGGGATCGGGATCGGGCTCCAGCGCAAGGGCGCGATCGGCATGTCGATCTCGCGAGCCGGCGCCGTGCGCCAGTGCCCGGCATCGACCTTCCTGAACGCGTTCCAGTGCGCGACCGTCGGCCGGATGCGATAGAGCCAGGAGCGCTCGTTCGTGGTGCGCGGCGCCGTGAAGGGCGAGCCGGAGAGCTGCTCGGCATAGAGCCCATAGGCGCATTTCTGCGGCGAGTTGCGCCCGAGCGGCAGGGCGCCGGGCAGTGCCTCGGTCTCGAAGCCGTTGCCGAAGCCGGACATGTATCCCGTCGCGATGGCGGTTCCGGCCTTGGCGCTGCCCCCATGGGCCGGGTTCCGAACGTTCATGGTGGCGCCCTCTCCTCGCCGCCAGCGCGGGCATCGTTCGGGATGGTTGCGTTGGTAACTGTCGATTTTGTAACTAACAAGGCATGTCGAAACTCGCGCTCGAGCTCTTCCTGCCCTATCGCCTCAACCGCCTGAGTTCGGCGGTCTCGCAGCAGTTCCGTGCCGTCTACGGGCCGCATCACGACCTGACCGTCCCGGAATGGCGGGTGCTGGCCACCCTCGCCCAGTTCGGCACGATGACCGCCAAGGCCATCGGCAAGCATTCCTCGATGCACAAGACCAAGGTCAGCCGGGCCGTGCGGGCGCTGGAGGAGCGGCGCTGGCTCGTCCGTCGCGAGAGCGAGCAGGATCGGCGCGAGGAAAGCCTGTCCCTGACGGCGCCCGGCCTGAAGGCCTATGGCGAGATCGTGCCGCGGGCGCTGGCTTTTGAGGCGAGCATCCTCGCTACGCTCGGCCCCCATGCCGAACCTTTGCTCGAAGCGCTGGCGCTGATGGAAAAGCGCTTCCCCGCCGAGTGAGTGCCTTTCGTCCCACGCGCTTGAGTACCAGCCGCCGGCGCCCGTCCTGTCCAAGGGCCTGCCAGGACAATTTCGTCCTGAAGGCGATCCGGCGGCCCTGCCCTATCTCGCCCTGCCGACGCGCTCGACGTCTCGCTGGAGGTCTTGATCGAGATCGCAGCTCGAACGGGTGCAATCTCGAAGCCGGTACCTCCGGCGGGAGCCGGTCTTCGCCGGGGCCTTCAGTCGACCAGGCCGCGCTCCAGCGCCATGTCGATGCAGCCATGGATATGACCGTGCAGCAGTCGCTGCGCTTTCGCGGCGTCGCGGCCGAGCGCGCAGTCGAGCAGGGCCTTGTGATCCTCGGTCGAGGTCGGGCCCCAGAAGATGAAGAAGACCATCTGGTAGCGCAGATAGCGGTCGTAGATGCCGGCGTGGAGATCGAGCAGCGCTTTCGAGCCGCAGGCCGAGACCAACGCCTGGTGGAACTCGAAATCGTAGCGCTTCCAGGCCTGCATGCCTGACTCGTCACCGGAGAGCAGGCGCTGTTCCATCCGGGCGAGCTTGTGATGGGCGGCAACAACCCGCCCTTCCCATTCGACATCGCCGGCATCGAAGGATTGCGCCAGCGCGTTGCTCTCGATCAGCAGGCGCAGATCGACGAGCTCTTTCAGGTCTGTTGCCGAGCAAGGCGCGACCTGGAAGCCGCGCTGCCCCTCCGCGACCACAAGGCCTTGCGGCGCCAACCGATTGAGGATCTCGCGCAAGGTGCTGATGCCGACGCCGTAGACCGACTTCAATCGGTCGAGCGGCAGGCGCTGGCCGGGCTGGAGCGTGCCGAACACGATGTCGTGCCGGATGCGCTCATAGGCCTGCTCGCCGGTGGAGAGCGCCGGGATGTCTTCTGCGCCGATCTCGAATGCAGCGTCCGCCATGGTGCTCCCTCCCGCCTCGCCACGTACCTGCCAGCCACGGTGGCCGACTGCAAGCCGAACAATCGCCGCCGCAAGATCAGCTGATGATCGTTAAATTATCAGTTGATCTTGGTTTCATCCTGTACCACGTTCTTCCAAGAAAATGCGAGCGGGTCCAGAAGAAGCTCGCCCTGGGAGAGCGTCATGTCGGAGAAGGAAAGGCCTGCCCGCATGCCGGCGGGAGGCGTGCTCGCATCGCGCCGCCTCTACATCCTGAACGGCCCCAACTTGAACCTCCTCGGGCAACGCGAGCCGCATATCTATGGCTCGACCACGCTGGCGGAGATCAAGGAGCGCTGCGAGGCAAAGGCGGACCCGCTGGGGTTTTCGGTCGATTTTCGCCAGACGAATTACGAGGGCGAACTGGTCGAGAGCGTGCATCAGGCGCGGCTCGACGGCTGCGGGATCATCATCAACCCGGCCGGCTACACCTTCACATCCGTCGCGCTGCTCGATGCGCTGAAGATGTTCGACGGCCCGAAGATCGAACTGCACATCTCGAACGTGCATGCGCGCGAGAGCATCTATCACAACTCGCTGGTCTCGCGCACCGCGACCGGCATCATCATCGGGATGGGCGCCGCCGGCTACGAACTCGCCATCCAGGCGATGGCCGGCCTCGTCGTGGCAAGGGCCTGATGGCGAGGCCCCTGCCCTCCCGAACCGGCAAGGCCTCAGGCGCGCAGCATGCGCAGCAGGGTGTCGATCGCCGCGGCGCGACGGCGGACCAGCGCCTCGGGCGCGCCCATGTCGTGGCCGAAGACCTGGCGGATGCTGGCGCGGTTGGAGACGTTGTAGAAGGCGAGCGCGCTGATCGTCAGGTGGATATCGAGCGCCTCGATGCCCGGCCGGAACAGCCCTGCCGCCACGCCGCGCTCATAGGCTTCGCGGATCATGTCGATGGCCGAAAGATTGAGCGTCGCGATCCGGTCGGAGGTCGCGAGATGGCGGGCATGGTGGATGTTCTCGACCATGACGAGCCGCACGAAATCCGGGTTCTCGGCGTGGTAGTCGAAGGTGAAGCCCGCCAGCAGCGTCATCGCCTCCACCGGCGGCAGGCTCGCGAGGTCGAGGCTGCGCTCGAAGCCACGGATGCGCTCGTACATCTCCTCGAGGACGGCGCGATACAGTCCCTCCTTGTCTCCGAAGTAGTAGTAGATCATCCGCTTGCTGGTCGCCGTGCGCGCCGCGATCTCGTCGACGCGTGCACCGCTCAAGCCATTCTCGACGAACTCAGCCGTCGCGACTGCCAGGATATTGCGGCGGACGCCTTCCGGGTCCTGCGTCCAGGACGCCGGCCTGCGGCCCGGTGCCTTCGCGACCGACGCTGTTTTGCTCATGCCTCACCCACGCGAGAACCTGCCGGAAAACTGGGCCGAACGCACCGAATTGGCCAGGACGGTACATTGCGCTTGACCAATTGAACTAACTGGTACATTTAACATGATGCCGGCAGAGCGCAAGCTGGTAAGCCTGAAGGCCAAGGGACCCGACGAGAGGTGCCGCGACTGCAGACGGAAATCGGATCGACCCCTTTCAGAAGGTCGGCCGCGACTGCCTTGGACCGAAAAGTGGATTCCATTTTTCGGGTGAACCCGATGCAGCACCAGGGAGATGGATCATCGCTTCGCCCTCCGTGGGGCGCGGTGATCTAGGGAGCGCCATGAACTACAAGCTCGATTTCACGCCGGTGATCGACGGGATGCCCGCGCTGCTGATGGGCTGCCTCGGCACGTTCCTGCTCGCGATCTGCGGCATGGCGCTGGCCATCGTCATCGGCGTCGGCGGCGTGATCCTGCGCGATTCGCGGATCGCGCCGGTGCGCTGGGCGGTGAAAGCCTTCGTCGAGGTGATCCGCAACACGCCCTTCCTGGTCCAGATCTTCTTCATCTATTTCGCCCTGCCGCTGGCGGGCCTGAGGCTCGACCCGACGCCGACCGCGATCATCGCGCTGGGCATCAATGGCGGCGCCTATGCCATCGAGATCATCCGCGGCGGCGTGCAGTCGATCGCCAAGGGCCAGATCGAGGCCGGCCTCGCGCTCGGCCTGCACAAGGCGCAGGTCTTCCGGCTGATCGTCTTGAAACCGGCGCTACGCGCGATCTTTCCCTCGCTCACCAGCCAGTTCGTTCTGCTGACGCTGACGACCAGCATCGCCTCGGCGATCTCCGCCTATGAACTGACCTCGGTGGCGCAGCGGATCGAATCCGACAGTTTCCGCTCCTTCGAGGTCTACGGCACGATCACGCTGTTCTACCTCGTGATCTCCTGGGTGATGATGCGCTTCTTCGATGCGATCTCGACCCGCTATTTCAGCTATCCGGTGAAGTGAGGGCGCGATGGGAGCGAACGAATTCACCTTCCTGCTCACCGGCCTCAAGTGGACCGTTCTGCTCTCGCTCGTCGGCTTCGTCGGCGGCGGGGTATTCGGGCTCGCGATCGCGCTGATGCGCGTGTCCGGCCGGCCGCTGATGGAGCGGATCAGCTCCGGCTATATCGCCCTGTTCCAGGGCACGCCGCTGCTGATGCAGCTCTTCGTGGTCTATTACGGGCTCGCGCTGGTCGGGCTGAAGCTCGATGCCTGGGTCGCGGTCGCGATCGGCTTCACGCTCCATGCCAGCGCCTATCTCGGCGAGATCTGGCGCGGCTCGATCGAGGCCGTGCCGAAGGGCCAGACCGAAGCCGCTAAGGCGCTGAGCCTGCGCTATGTCTCGCGGATGAAGGACGTCGTCCTGCCGCAGGCGATCCGCATCTCGCTCCCGGCGACGATCGGCTTCCTCGTCCAGCTCATCAAGGGCACGTCGCTGGCGGCCATCGTCGGCTTCACCGAGCTGACGCGGGCCGGCAACATCGTCTCCAACCAGATCTTCCAGCCGCTCCTCGTCTTCGGGGTCGTCGGCATCCTGTACTTCCTGCTGTGCTGGCCGCTCTCGCTCTACGGCTCGCATCTGGAGCGGCGCATGGCCATCGCCTCGCGCTGACAGACCCGTTCACCGCCTGAACCAACCACCAAACACGAAGAGGGAGAGAAACATGACGAAGATGAAGACCACCCGCCGCAGCCTGCTCATCGCCGGCGCCGCCGCGCTGGCGATGCCGGCCCTGCTCGCCGCCCCTGCCCTCGCCGTCACCCCGGCCGAGATCAAGGCCAAGGGCAAGATCGTCGTCGGAATCCAGGGCGACAACCCACCTTGGGGCTTCGTCACCAGCGCCGGCAAGCAGGACGGGCTCGACGCCGATATCGCGACGCTCTTCGCCAAGGAGCTGGGCGTGCAGGTCGAGTTCGTGCCGCTCGAGGTCAACAACCGCATCCCGGCCCTGACCACCGGCCGCGTCGACGTCCTGTTCGCGACCATGGCGATGCTGCCCGAGCGCGCCAAGGCCGTGCAGTTCTCGAAGCCCTATGTCGCCAACACCATCGTGTTCATCGGCCCGAAGAAGGACAAGATCACCACCAACGAGGATATGGCCCGCTACACGATCGGCGTCGCCAAGGGCGCGGCGCAGGACACGCAGGTGACCAAGAACGCGCCCGCCAGCACCACGATCCGCCGCTATGACGGCGACGCGCCCTCGATCCAGGCACTGGTCTCCGGCCAGGTCCAGGCGATCGGCGGCAACATCTTCTACATGCAGCGGATTGAGCAGGCGCGCCCCGGCGAGTTCGAGAACAAGCTCGAATTCCAGAACCTCTACAACGGCGCCTGCACCCGTCTCGGCGAGAAGGAGATCAACGCCGCGATCAACACCTTCATCGACAAGATCAAAGCCAATGGCGAGCTCCAGAAGATCTACGACAAGTGGATGAAGGTGCCGGTGCACAAGTTCCCGGACAGCCTCGAAGGCATCACCTTCACCGCGAGCTGAACGCGCGAAGAGACGGGGTCAGGGCCATGAACCAGCCAGCTATCCAAAGCGCCGCCCCAGCGGACGCCATGATCGCCATGACGCATGTCGAGAAATGGTATGGAGAGTTCAAGGCCCTGACCGACATCAACCTCGCGGTCCGCAAGGGCGAGCGCATCGTCCTGTGCGGGCCGTCAGGCTCCGGCAAGTCGACGCTGATCCGCTGCATCAACCATCTGGAGAATTACCAGAAAGGCGAGATCAGGGTCGGCGGCACCAGGCTGGGAGACGATGCGGCGACCATCGACGCGGTGCGCCGCGAGGTCGGCATGGTCTTCCAGCATTTCAACCTGTTCCCGCACATGACCGTGCTGGAAAACTGCATGCTGGCGCCGATGCGCTCGCTCGGCGCCAGCAAGACGGAGGCGGAAGCGACTGCACGCCAGCTGCTCGGCCGCGTCAAAATCCTGGAACAGGCGGAAAAATATCCGGCCCAGCTCTCGGGCGGCCAGCAGCAGCGCGTAGCCATCGCGCGGGCGCTCTGCATGAAGCCCAAGGTCATGCTGTTCGACGAGCCGACCTCGGCGCTCGACCCCGAGATGGTCAAGGAGGTGCTCGACACCATGATCGGCCTGGCCGAGGAGGGCATGACCATGATCTGTGTCACCCATGAGATGGGCTTCGCCCGGCAGGTGGCGAACCGCGTGATCTTCATGGCCGATGGCAACATTGTCGAGGAAGCGCCGCCGGAAGAGTTCTTCCACAACCCGCGCCATGAGCGCACCCGGAAATTCCTCGGCGAAATCCTGCAGAAGCACTGAGATCCCCGTCCGGCGCGGCCCGGACGCCCCAACGGAATGCGATCGATGTCCCGCCTCGTCTATGTCCTGAACGGCCCGAACCTGAACCTGCTCGGCAAGCGCCAGCCGCATATCTATGGCCATGAGACTCTGGCCGATGTCGAGCGCGACTGCCGCACGCTCGCCGAGGAGCTGCAGCTGACGCTGCGCTTCCACCAATCCAATCGCGAATACGAGCTGATCGACTGGATTCACGAAGCGCGCGAGGACGGCGCCGGCATCGTGATCAACCCGGCCGCCTTCACGCATACCTCGGTCGCGCTGCTCGACGCGCTCAACACCTTCGAGGGGCCGGTGATCGAGTGCCATATCTCGCAGGTCCACAAGCGCGAGGCCTTCCGCCACCACTCCTATGTCTCGCTGCGTTCGGACGGCGTCATCGCCGGCTTCGGCACCCAAGGCTATCAGCTCGGCCTGCGGCGCGTCGCCAAGCTGATCGACGACGTGGCCGCGTGAGGACCGCCCCCATGGCTCCGGTCAAAATCGCGGTGATGGGTGCGGGTCTGATCGGCAAGCGCCATGCCGTCCATGTCCGGGCCGAACCCAGCGCCGTCCTGTCGGCGATGATCGATCCGGCTCCGACAGGCCAGGCCTTTGCCGAGGAAATCGGCGTCGCCTGGTATCCCGCCTTCGACGCCCTCCCCGCTTCGCAGAGGCCTGACGGGGTCATCGTCGCGACGCCGAACCAGCTCCATGTCGCAAACGGGCTGGAGCTGGTCTCGGCCGGTATTCCGATGCTCGTCGAGAAGCCCTTGGCGGACAGCGTCGACAGCGCCCGCAAGCTGGTCCAGGCCGCGGAGGCGGCGAACGTACCGCTACTCGTCGGCCATCACCGCCGCCATAACCCGATGATCCGGAAGGCGCGCGAGGCGATCGAGACCGGCCGGCTCGGCCGCATCCTGACGCTGAACGGCCAGTTCTGGCTGGTGAAGCCGGACGATTATTTCGACGTCGACTGGCGCCGTCAGGAGGGCGCCGGCCCGGTCCTGATCAACCTGATCCACGATATCGACCTGTTCCGCTATCTCTGCGGCGAGATCACGGGGGTGCAGGCGCTAAGCTCCAATGCGGTGCGCGGCCACCCGGCGGAGGAGACCGCTGTGGCCATCCTGCGCTTCGCCAGTGGCGCGCTCGGCACGGTCAGCGCCTCCGACACCGTCGTCTCGCCCTGGAGCTGGGAGCTGACCACCGGCGAGAATCCCGCCTACCCGCGCCAGGACCAGTCCTGCTACCAGATCGGCGGCACGCATGGGTCGCTGACGATCCCGGCGCTCGAACTCTGGAGCCACACCGACAAGCGCGGCTGGTGGGAGCCGCTCAAGCGCGAACGCATTCCCTTCGTTCCGGAAGATCCGTTGCAGGCCCAGATCCGGCATTTCTGCGCGGTGATACGTGG
Organism: Hyphomicrobiales bacterium; assembly: GCA_004144595.1. GTDB lineage: Bacteria > Pseudomonadota > Alphaproteobacteria > Rhizobiales > Beijerinckiaceae > Allobosea. The sequence goes on along the minus strand of SEEM01000067.1, from coordinate 1,112 downwards.
CGAGGAAGAGCCGCTCGTCTCCGGCCGCGAGGGGCTGGCGACGCTTGCGGTGATCGAGGCGGTGAAATTGGCAGCACGCAGCGGTGCGCCGGTCGAGATCGCACCTGAGCCTGCTTTGGCGAAGGCTTCCGCATGATCAAGGGCACGACGCGACTGATCGGCCATCTCGGCTACCCGACCGGGAGCTTCAAGGCGCCGATGATCTACAACCCCTATTTCCAGCGCGAGGGGATCGACGCCGTCGTCGTGCCGATGGGCTGCCGCAGCGAGGATTATCCGGCTTTCCTGAAGCTGTTCTTCCGCCTGTCCAATGCCCATGGCGCCCTGGTGACGATGCCGCACAAGGTCACCACGACCGGGCTCGTCGATACGCTGTCCGCGACGGCCGCCATCGCCGGCGCCTGCAACGCGGTGCGCCTTGAGTCAGATGGCCGGCTTACCGGCGACATGTTCGACGGCGAGGGCTTCGTGCGCGGCGTGCTGCGCAAGGGGCGCACGCTTGATGGCGCCCGCGCGCTCGTCGTCGGCGCCGGCGGAGTCGGGTCGGCGATTGCCGCCTCGCTGGCGAAAGCCGGAGTTGCCGAACTGGGGCTATTCGACAGGCAAGCGTCCGCTGCGGAAGAACTCGGCCAGCGATTGAGCGCACATTACCCTGCGCTTCGCGTCGCGACCGGCTCGAACGATCCCGACGGCTACGATCTCGTCGTCAATGCGACCCCGCTCGGGATGAAGCCCGGCGATCCCCTGCCGGTCGATATGTCTCGCCTGCCCTCCTCCGCATTCGTCGGCGAGGTCGTAATGGCGCAGGAGATTACGCCGTTCCTCGCAGCCGCGCGTGCGCGCGGCTGCGCCGTGCAGGTCGGCACCGACATGCTGTTCGAGCAGATCCCCGCCTACCTGGAATTCTTCGGCCTGCCCACGACCACGGCCGAGGACCTGCGCGCCGTGGCGCGACTATGACGACCTCGAAGCCCGCGCCGAGCCATGGCTGAGGAGACAAGCCGCATGAGCAGCCTGATCCGTCCCTATGCGGGGCTCGATGCCGGGCAGCCGGCCTCGCTCTCCCCGGATTACCGCTCGACCGTGGCGCGCAGCCCGCGCCAGGCCCCGAT
>SEEM01000188.1 GCA_004144595.1 Hyphomicrobiales bacterium | reverse complement strand
TCGCGCCGCTCGCTCGGCGCTTTGCGATCCGGGCGCGTGAGGCGATGGAAGGCCCGGATCGCCTAGGTTGAGCGCGAGACGATGACTGGGCCTGTGAGGACGTCGTCTTTGCTTCTCGTCGTTACTCTCAATGAATTCTAGAATAGATCTATTTTAGATCGATTAAAAACAACAAGAATTGCTTTGCCGTTGCAAGATGAGCTGTGATAGCGCGAGGGCATCTTCCCCGGCAGGATACCCTCCCATGCCCGCTCTCCGTTGGCTTTTCCGTCTGTCTTCCGCCGTCCTGTTCGGCGCGTCGGTGCTGTGTGCCGGCATGGCCAGTGCGGAGACGATCGAGGTCACCGATCTCGCCGGTCGCGTCGTCAATGTCACGCGCGACCCCCAGAAGATCGTGCTCAGCGAGGGCCGCCAGCTCTATACGCTGGCGATGCTGGACCGCGAGGACCCGTTCAAGCGCGTCGTCGGCTGGGGCAACGACCTGATCGAGAACGATCCGGGCGCCTGGGCGAAATATCTCGCGAAGTTCCCGAAGGCCAAGGACGTCGCGAACATGGGCAACCCCTATGCCGCCGATGTCAGCATGGAGAAGATCGCCTCGCTCGGCACCGAGGTCTACATCCTCGACCTCTCCAACTACTTCAAGGCGCAGGAGACGGGCCTGCTCGGCAAGCTCGACAAGGCTGGCATCACTACCGTCTTCGTCGATTTCCGCCAGGACCCGACCCAGAACGTGCTGCCGAGCGTCCAGCTTCTCGGCCGCATCCTCGGCCGCGAGAAGGAGGCAAACGCCTTCGCCGACTACTACATGCGCCAGACCCGCAGCATCTATGCCCGCGTCGGCGCGATCCCCGACAAGCAGAAGCCCCTGGTCTTCGTCGAGCGTGCCGCTGGCCTCCTGCCCTGCTGCGCCACCTTCGGCCCGTTCAATTTCGGCCGCTTCATCGAGGAATCCGGCGGGCGCAACTGGGGCAGCCAGTTCTTCTCCGCGTTCCAGGCGCAGGCCGCGCAGGAGAAGGTGCTCTCCGACAATCCGGACGTCTATTTCCTCACCGGCGCCAACTGGTACGGCAGCAATCCCGGCAGCAGCGCGGTCGCGCTCGGCTACGACGCCACGCCCGAGCAGGTGCAGAAGCAGATGGTGGCGCTGATGCAGCGTCCCGGCTTCCAGCAGCTCAAGGCCGTGCAGGCCAAGAAGGTCATGGCCTTCTACCATCAGTTCTACGACGCGCCCTATTACTTCATCGCCGAGCTCGCCATGGCGAAGGAGTTCTATCCGGACCGCTTCAAGGACGTCGACCCGGAGGCGGTCTTCAGGGAATTCCACGAGAAGTTCCTGCCGATCCCCTATTCCGGCGTGTTCTGGGCCAAGCTCCAGTGACGGCTGTCTGAGCGACGATGGCCGCGACCTTAGCCATGACGGCGACCGCCACCGGGGATTATCGCCGGCGCAATGCGCGCCGGCTGAAGCTCGTCCTGCTCGGCGTCGTCGCGCTGGTCCTCGCGCTGGCGCTCGACGTCTCGATCGGCCCCGGCAACCTGCCGCTCGGTGACGTCCTGCGCACGCTCGTCGATCCGCAATCGGCGACGCCGCGGCTCTCGGTCATCGTCTGGGACCTGCGCCTGCCGATCGCGCTGATGGCGATGGCCGTCGGCGCCATGCTGGGTCTCAGCGGTGCGGGCATGCAGACCATCCTCGCCAATCCGCTGGCCGATCCCTTCACGCTGGGCGTCTCCGCTGCCGCGACGGTCGGCGCTTCCGTGGCGATCGTCTTCGGCTGGAGCGTCATCCCCGGCGCCGGCCCCTATATCGTGACGGCCAATGCCTTCGTCTTCGCGCTGTCGGCCTCGCTCGTCCTGTTCTTCATGACCAAGCTGCGCGGCGTCAGCCCCGAGACGATGATCCTCGTCGGCATCGCGCTGCTCTTCACCTGCAACGCCATCACCGCGCTGCTGCAGTACCGCTCGAACGAGGTGCAGCTCACCCAGATCGTGTTCTGGACGCTGGGCAGCCTCGCTCGTGCGAGCTGGGAGAAGGTCGGCATCGCCGCGCTCCTGATCGCACTCGCCCTGCCGTTCTTCCTGATGCGCGGCTGGGCGCTGACGGCGCTACGCCTCGGCGACGAGCGGGCCGAGAGCCTCGGCGTCCGCGTCGATCGCCTGCGGCTGGAAATCCTCGTCGCGACCTCGCTGCTGGCCGCCGTCTCGGTCTCCTTCGTCGGCGGCATCGGCTTCATCGGCCTCGTCGGCCCGCATATCGCGCGGTTGCTCGTCGGAGAGGATCAGCGCTTCTTCCTGCCGACGGCGACGATCGCGAGCGCGGTGCTGCTGTCGCTTGCCTCCACCGTCTCGAAGGTGATCACGCCCGGCGTGATCTATCCGATCGGCATCATCACGGCGCTGATCGGCGTGCCCTTCTTCATCAGCCTGGTCATGTCGATCCGTGGGCGGGGAGTCTGAGCCATGGCGTTGCTGATCCGCGATCTCGACTTCCGCTATGGCACGACGCCGGTCCTGCAGGGGCTGGGCACCGGATCGCTGCCGCGCGGAGAGCTCGCCGCGCTGGTCGGCCCCAACGGTTCCGGCAAGTCGACCCTGTTCCGCTGCGCCGCCGGCCTGCTGCGCCCCGAGCGCGGCACGGTCGCGCTCGACGGGCACGATCTCTCGCCGCTTTCGCAGCGCGAACGGGCCCGCAAGGTGTTCTATCTCGCGCAGGATACCGGCGCGCGCGTCGCGCTCTCCGTCTTCGACATCATCCTGCTCGCCCGCAAGAGCCTGCATCGCGGCTATGCGCTGGCGGCTTCGCCCGCGGATACCCATGCCGTCGAGGCGGTGATCGAGGAGCTGGGCTTGGCCCCCTTCGCCTCGCGCGATATCGCGACGCTTTCCGGCGGCCAGCGCCAGCTCGCCGCGATCGGGCAGGCGCTGGTGCGCGAACCCGACGTGCTCCTGCTGGACGAGCCGACCAGTGCGCTCGATGTCCGCCGCCAGCTCGACGTCATGGCGACGATCCGCGAGGCGACTCGCCGGCGCGACATCGTCACGGTGGTGGCGATCCACGATCTCTCGCTCGCGGCCCGCTTCGCCGACCGGGTGCTGGTGATGAATTCAGGGCGCATCGCGCAGGCCGGCCCGCCCGCCGAGGTGCTTGCGCATGAGGCGGTCTCGGAGACATATGCGGTCGGCGTGCATCTGGAGCATTCGGCCCGGGGCACGCTTCTGGTCGAGCCCTATATCCAGGTTCACTGAAGCATGTTCGAGCGAAGTGGGTACCGGTTCGCGTGAAGGAAATGCGAGAAAGTCTCTAAAGCCATGTCCGCTCCCTCGACGCATGACAACTTCACCCTGAAGGAAGAGATCCGCGCCTATTGGTCGGCGCGGGCGGAGAGCTTCGACCTCTCCTATGGCCACGCGATCAAGTCGGACCGCGAATTGCGGGCCTTTCAGCGCCTGATCGGCGATTCCTTCGGCCACGAGCCGCTCGACGTGCTCGATCTCGCCTGTGGAACCGGCGAGATCACCCGCGCCCTGCTCTCGCTGAAGCATCGCGTCACCGCGCTCGACTTCTCCGAGGCGATGCTGGAGCGGGCCCGCGCCAAGCATGGCAAGGCCGCGCGCTTCCGTCTCGGCGATGCCGAGCGCCTGCTCGATGAAGACGCGAGCTATGACGCGGCGATCACCCGCCATCTCGTCTGGACACTGACCGACCCGGAAGCCGCGCTCAGCGAATGGTTCCGCGTCCTGCGTCCCGGCGGCCGGTTGCTG
>SEEM01000187.1 GCA_004144595.1 Hyphomicrobiales bacterium | reverse complement strand
CCGGCCCGCGACCTGCCCGCCGGGGCGGGCTTTGCCGGCTTTCGCCTGCAGGAGAGCCGCAGCGGCCATCCCGGCCGCAATGGCGAGGCGCTGGACTGGAAGAGCAACGACTGGGTCGCCTTCCTCGGCGCCTCCTATTTCCGTGCCGTCGGCGAGCTCTACCAGTACGGGCTGTCCGCGCGCGGCGTCGCGATCGACCCGGCGGTCTCCGGCAAGGCTGAGGAATTCCCCGATTTCACCCATATCTGGCTGGAAACGCCGCAGGCGGGCGCCGAATATATCGTGATCTATGCGCTGCTCTCGGGCCCCAGCCTTGCCGGGGCCTATCGCTTCCGCATGCATCGCGGCAACGGCGTGACCATGGAGATCGAGACCGCGCTGCATCTGCGCAAGGATGTGACGCGGCTCGGCATCGCGCCGCTGACCTCGATGTTCTGGTATTCGGAAACGGCAAAGCAGACGGCGATCGACTGGCGTCCGGAGGTGCATGATTCCGACGGGCTCGCACTCTGGACCGGGTCGGGCGAGCGCGCCTGGCGCCCCCTCAACAATCCCCCGCACACGATGGCCTCGTCCTTCGTCGACGGCGATCCGCGTGGCTTCGGGCTGATGCAGCGCGATCGCGAGGAGGGGCATTATCTCGACGGCGTGCATTACGAGCGCCGGCCTAGCCTCTGGGTCGAGACCGATGGACGGTGGGGGCGTGGTTCCGTCCAGCTCGTCGAAATCCCCACGGACGACGAGATCCACGACAACATCGTTGCGATGTGGGTACCCGAAGGCCCGGCGAAGGCCGGCAACGCCTACAACTTCCGCTACACGTTGCATTGGCTTGCCGACGAGCCGTTCCCGACCCAGCTCGGCCGGGTCGTCGCGACACGCCTTGGCAATGGCGGTCAGCCGGGGACGACGCGGCCGCGGGGCGTACGCAAGTTCCTGGTCGAATTCCTCGGCCCGGCCCTGGAGGCGGTTCCCTTCGGCACCAAGCCGGAGGTGGTGCTCTCGACCTCGCGCGGCAGCTTCTCCTATGTCCTAACGGAAGCGGTGCCGGACGATGTTCCCGGCCATTGGCGCGCCCAGTTCGACCTCACCGTCGCCGGCAGCGAGCCGGTCGAGATGCGCTGCTATCTCAAGGCGGGCGACACGGTGCTGACCGAGACATGGCTCTACCAGTACCAGCCGTTCTGAATGACAAGGGCACGGAGCATGTCCTCTGCTCCAGGGATTGGGGGATAGGTTTCGAATCGCGCTTGCTCCGATGAGAGCGTAACATTATATCGTTTCTTATGGCTCACGCGCACGCCCCGCACACGCATCGCGCTGCCTCGGACGCTCCGGGGTGGTCGTTGCTGCGTCTGTCGGCGGGATCGCGCGTGGGATTGGCCGCTGTCGTCGTCGCGCTGCTCTGGCTCGCGACGCTGGCCGTGATCCTGTGAGTTTGCGTTCGATGTCTGCCATCCGCCTGACCGACCTGACGCTGGGCTATGACCGCCACCCGGCGGTGCATCACCTCTCCGGCGAGATCGAGACCGGGAGCCTGACCGCGATCGTCGGGCCGAACGGCGCCGGCAAATCGACCTTGCTCAAGGGCATCGCCGGGGCGCTCGCGCCTCTGTCGGGCGGCGTCGCGCTCGCCAAGGGCAAGCGGCTCGCCTATCTCCCGCAATCGGCCGATCTCGACCGCTCCTTCCCGATCCATGTCTACGATCTCGTCGCCATGGGACTGTGGAACCGCGCCGGCATCTTCGGCCGCATCGGGGCGGGCGTGGCCGACAAGATCGCGCATGCCATTGCGGCGGTGGGGCCGATCGGCACGCTCTCCGGCGGTCAGATGCAGCGAGCCTTGTTTGCACGGCTCCTGCTGCAGGATGCCGACGTGATCCTGCTCGACGAGCCCTTCACCGCGATCGATGCGCGCACGACCGCCGATCTGCTGGAACTGGTGCGGCGCTGGCATGGCGAGAGCCGTACCGTCGTCGCCGTGCTGCACGATATCGAGACGGTCAGGCAGGCCTTCCCGCAGACATTGCTGCTGGCGCGCGAGGCGGTGGCCTGGGGCGAGACCGCGACCGTGCTGACGCCGGAAAACCTGCTCAGGGCGCGGCGCATGGTCGAGTCCTTCGACAGCCACGCCGCGCCCTGCCAGCGCGACGCCGCCTGACCGCCCAAACAGGCCAAGCTGATGCTCTACGACCTTCTCATCGGCCCCTTCGCCGAATTCGACTTCATGCGGCGCGCGCTTGTCGGCGTTGTGGCGCTCTCTGTTTCTGGCGCGCCGATCGGCGTCTTCCTCATGCTCAGGCGGATGAGCCTGACCGGCGACGCCATGGCCCATGCGATCCTGCCCGGTGCGGCGCTGGGCTATCTCGTCGCCGGCTTCTCCCTGCCGGCGATGACGATCGGCGGTCTCGCGGCCGGCTTCGCGGTGGCGCTGGCGGCGGGAGCGGTGGCGCGTGCGACCGTGCTGAAGGAGGATGCTTCGCTTGCCGCCTTCTATCTGATTTCGCTCGCGCTCGGCGTCACTATCGTCTCGCTCCGGGGCTCGGCGATCGACCTGCTGCATGTGCTGTTCGGCAATGTCCTGGCGCTCGACGACCAGGTGCTGGTCCTGCTCGCTGGCGTCGCGACCGTGTCTCTGCTGTCGCTCGCGGCTCTCTATCGCCCGCTGGTGCTGGAATGCGTCGATCCCGGCTTCCTGCGCTCGGTCAGCCGTTCCGGCGGCGTCGTGCACCTCGCTTTCCTCGCCCTTGTCGTGCTCAATCTCGTCGCGGGCTTCCACGCGCTGGGAACCCTGCTCGCCGTTGGCATGATGATGTTGCCGGCTGCCGCGGCGCGCTTCTGGACAGCCGATATCACGCGCCTGCTGCTGATCGCGGCCGGTTTCGGCATGGTTTCCGGCTATGCCGGGCTTGTCACGTCCTATGCGGCTGGGTCGAGCCTGCCGGCGGGGCCGTCGATCATCCTCGCCGCGGGGGCGATCTATCTGGGGTCGCTCCTGTTCGGCTCGCAGGACGGGCTTGCGCGACGCCTCTTGCCTCGGGCCCATCTCCAGAGATAGAAACGTTATATCGTTTCATTTCTTGGAGTCGCCCATGTCCAACCGTCGCGCCCTGGTCGCCGTCCTCGTCGTCGGGCTTGTCGCAGTCGCCGCGCCGCTCAGTGCGTTCGCACAAGAGAAGCTGCCGGTGGTGGCTAGCTTCTCGATCCTCGGCGATTTCGCCCGGCAGGTCGGCGGTGACCGCGTCATCGTGACCACGCTGGTCGGCCCGGACGGCGACGCGCATGTCTATTCCCCGACGCCGGGCGACGCGAAGGCGATGGCCGCGGCCAAGCTCGTGCTGGTCAACGGCCTGCATTTCGAGGGCTGGTTGCCGCGCCTTGTCAAATCCTCCGGCACGAAGGCGACTCTGGCCGAGGCGACAAAGGGCATCACCCCGCTCGAAGCCGATGACGACCATGACGACAAGGGCAAGGGCGGCCACGCGCATGCCCATGGCCATGACGACCCGCATGCCTGGCAGAGCATCGCCAATGCGAAGATCTATGTCGCGAACATCCGGGATGCGCTGAGTGCGGCCGATCCGGCCGGCAAGGCGAGCTACGAGGCCAATGCCACGGCCTATCTGGCCGAGCTCGACACGCTCGAAGGCGAGGTCAAGGCCACGATCGCGCGCATTCCGGCGGAACGGCGCAGGGCGATCACCACCCACGATGCCTTCGGCTATTTCGTGAAGGCCTATGGCATCGCCTTCGTCGCGCCGCAGGGCGTCTCGACCGAGGCAGAGGCCTCCGCCAGGGACGTCGCCCGCATCATCCGGCAGGTGAAGACGCAGAAGATTCCGGCCGTTTTCCTCGAAAACGTCACCAATCCGCGGCTCGTCGAGCAGATCGCGCGCGAGAGCGGCGCCAAGGTCGGTGGCAGGCTCTATTCGGATGCGCTCTCGGCCGCCAGCGGGCCGGCGGGGACTTACATCCGGATGATGAAGCACAATATAAGCGAAATCGAAAAGGCGCTCGCCGCCGGCCCGGCCTGACCGGGCGGTGTCATCCTCGTCGCGTCGCAGTCATTCAGGTCAAGCCATGTCCGAGAAAATCCCCGTCACGGTGCTTACCGGCTATCTGGGCGCCGGCAAGACGACGCTCCTCAACCGCATCCTGACCGAAGACCACGGCAAGAAATTCGCGGTCATCGTCAACGAGTTCGGCGAGGCCGGCATCGATGGCGACCTCATCGTCGGGGCCGACGAGGAAATTTTCGAGATGAACAACGGCTGCATCTGCTGCACCGTGCGAGGCGACCTGATCCGCATCCTCGACGGGCTGATGAAGCGCAAGGGCAAGTTCGACGCGATCATCGTCGAGACGACCGGCCTCGCCGACCCCGCGCCGGTCGCGCAGACCTTCTTCGTCGACCAGGATGTCGGCGATGCGACCCGCCTCGACGCGGTCGTCACCGTGACGGACGCGAAGTGGCTGAAGGACCGGCTGAAGGACGCGCCGGAAGCCAAGAACCAGATCGCCTTCGCCGACGTGATCGTGCTCAACAAGATCGATCTGGTGACGGCCGAGGAACTGGCCGATGTCGAGGCCGCGATCCGCGCCATCAACCCCTATGCCAAGCTGCACAAGGCCGAGCGCGCCAATGTCGATATCGCGGCGCTGCTCGATCGCAACGCCTTCGATCTCGACCGCATTCTCGACATCGAGCCTGATTTCCTCGAGTCAGGCCATCACCACCATCACGCCGAGGACGTGCGCTCGATGTCCTTCACCATTCCCGGCGATGTCGATCCCGAGAAGTTCATGCCGTGGATCAACGACCTCACCCAGATCCAGGGGCCGAACATCCTGCGCTCGAAGGGAATCCTGGCCTTCAAGAACGAGCCGCGCCGCTTCGTCTTCCAGGGCGTTCACATGATCCTGGACGGCGACCTGCAGCGCGACTGGAAGGATGGCGAGACCCGCGAGAGCCGCCTCGTCTTCATCGGGCGCGATCTCAACGAGAACGAATTGCGTAAGGGGTTTGAAGCCTGCGCGGCCTGAGTTAAAGCCGCGTCATGACGACGATGACCCCACCCGTCTCGCTGCGCGAGCATGTCACCCCGATCACTGCCGAGACGCATGTCGTCGCGGCCCATTGGCTGAAGCAGGGGCTCGTGCTCGCGCTGGCGGACGGGCGCGTGCTGCGCTGGCGCGACGGCGCTGTCGTCGACAGCGTCGAGGCCCATGCCGGCGGTATCCTTTGTGCGACGGGCGATGGGGAGCGCCTGATCTCGGGCGGCGATGACGGGCGCGTCGTTGCCACCCGCTTCGAGGGCGAGCCGGAAGAACTGGCGAAAGACCCCAAGCGCCGCTGGATCGACGCAATCACCCTGTCTCCATCAGGCAATCTCGCCTGGAACACGGGGAAGACCGTGCAGGCCCGCGACGAGAAGGGCCGGGTCCGTACGCTGGAGGCGGCCAGTACGCCGCAAGGCGTCGTCTTCGCGCCGAAGGGCTATCGCCTCGCCATCGCCCAGATGAACGGCGTCTCGCTCTGGTATCCGAACACAGAGGCCAAGCCGGAATTCCTGGACTGGAAG
>SEEM01000431.1 GCA_004144595.1 Hyphomicrobiales bacterium | reverse complement strand
GCCGATTTCGCGGTGTCCTCGCCGGAGACGGTGCTGGCCGGCATGGCCACGCGCACCAGCCGGATCAAGCTCGGCTCGGCCGTCACCGTGCTGAGCTCGGACGATCCGATCCGCGTCTTCCAGCGCTTCTCGACGGTCGATGCGCTTTCGAACGGCCGCGCCGAGGTCATTCTCGGGCGCGGCTCCTTCACCGAGTCCTTCCCGCTCTTCGGGCTGGACCTGCGCGATTACGAGAAGCTGTTCGAGGAAAAGCTCGACCTCTTCACCGGGCTGCTGCCGCAGGAGCCGTTGACCTGGCAGGGCTCGATCCGGCCGCCGCTCAAGGACCAGCTGGTCTATCCGCCGGTCGAGAACGGCCCGCTCAAGACCTGGATCGGCGTCGGCGGCAGCCCGGAATCGGTGGTCCGCGCGGTGCGCTACGATCTGCCCTTGATGCTCGCCATCATCGGCGGCGACCCGCTGCGCTTCAAGCCGTTCGTGGACTTGTACCACCGCGCCTATGGCCAGATCGGCAAGCCGGCCAAGCCCGTCGGCGTGCATTCGCCGGGCTATGCCGCCGATGGGCCGCGACGAGTTCGAGCAGGAGGTCGCGCGCGGCTCGCTCTATCTCGGCTCGCCCGAGACGGTGGCCCGCAAGATCACTGCGACCGCCAAGGGGCTCGGCATCGCCCGCTTCCAGCTCAAGTACAGCGCCGGCCCGCTGGCGCATGAGAAGGCGATGGAATGCATCCGGCTCTACGGCGAGAAGGTCGTGCCGCTCGTGCGGGAGATGCTGGCCTGAGGGGCTGGTCGGGCTCTGGTACCGCGACGCGGTTTCCTTCTCCCGGATGGGAGAAGGTGGCCCGGAGGGCCGGATGAGGGCCCGCCCTCACCACCGAGGGCGCAACGGTACCGCCCCGGTCTAACAAATAGCGGCAGGCCCTCACCCCTGCCCCTCTCCCATCCGGGAGAGGGGTTCCCCGCGCCTGTCATCGACGATACCGCTCACCCCACGACCTTCAGCGGGTCGACCGACAACGTCCGCTTCAACGCCCTGAGCCCGAACGTCGTCCGCGTCTGGCGCACGCCGGGAATGCGGTAGATCGTGCCGCGCAGGAAGCGCTCGTAATGGTCGGTGCCGCTGACCACGACCTTGGCGAGATAGTCGTATTCGCCGGTGACCAGATGCGCCTCGACCACCTCCGGCGCGCGGCT
>SEEM01000186.1 GCA_004144595.1 Hyphomicrobiales bacterium | reverse complement strand
GTCCCGGTCGGGCCGGACCTGCGCCTTGTCGTCGCCGGTGCCGCGCTTCTCGTCGCGAGGCGGGGTATTGCCCGGCGCCGGCGGAGGCGCAACGTCCCCTGTCCGCGGCGCGAGCGGCACGCCGGGAGCGCGCTGCCTGGTCGCAGGAGGCGCCGACTGCGCCAGCGCCGGCAGTACTGCCGGCAGGCTCACGCTCAGTAACCCGGCCAGAACCGGAACAAGCTTTCTCATCGGGACATCTCCCTTTGCTTGAACACCTTTTGCCGCATCTTCTCGACGCGAACCGGTCTCCACTTCGCTCGAAAATGCTCTGCCGTCCCGAAACGAAACTGGCGCAGGGAACGGCTGTTCCCTGCGCCAGCGGCAGAGCGGGGCTGCCTGGAAAGCCGCCCCGCCCGGATGCTACTGGTTCTGGCCGCTCAGCAGCGGCGTGATGCGCCGGAGCGTGACGCGCCGGTTCTCGCGGGCCGCTCCCTGCGTGTTCACCTTCAGATATTGCTCGCCATAGCCCTGGGTGGTCAGGTTCTCCGGCGGTATCTGGAAGTCGCGCGTCAGGATCTCCGCGACCGACTGAGCGCGGCGGTCGGAGAGCGAGAGATTGTCGACATCGGCGCCGACGGCGTCGGTGTGCCCCTCGATGAGGAAGACCTCGTTGGGCGAGCGCTGAAGGGCGCGTTTCACCGAATCCGCAATCACCGACAGCCGCCTCGCCTGATCCGCTGCGACCTGCCACGAACCGGTCTCGAAATTGATCGTGTCGATATCGACGCTGCGCATGCGGGCGCGCAGATCCGGCGAATAGCGGACCTCGTCCAGCGTGTAGCGGCGCGGGATCGCGGCGATCGGCGGAGCCATGATCGTCTCGTAGATCAGCGCCTCGTCGGCCTGGTCCGCATCGACGATGTAGCGCTCGCGCGGCAGCGGCAGCGGCGGTGGTGGCAGCACGACGACATCATCGGCGAAGCGCCCCGGACGATCCCGCAGCGTGTTGTCGATGATGATCACCTCGCGGTTGTCGCGGTCGATGCGGGTCCGGCGGATCAGCCGGCCCTGTTCGTCCGTGACGGTGACGATCCGCGTGCCGTCCGGACGCTCGAAGACCGTGCGGTTCTCGTCGCCGCGACGCTCGGACCGGCCCTGCCAGCCGAGATCGCGGAAGCGCTGGTCCTCGTCGCGGCGGATGATGGCGCGGCCGTCATCGTCTCGGATGATCGTGCGGCCGGGCTCGCGGATGATGGTGACGTCACCCTCGCGCCGTTCCTCGCGGCGGCTGCGGATATCCTCGAAGCGCTGCGCGCCTTGCGTCGCCATGATTCCGCCGAGGACACCGGCGCCGAGGCCGATCGCGCCCGCTACGCCCGGCGAAATTCCGCCGCGGCGGCCTTCGCGCTGCGGCGGCTGGCCGGGAGGTCCTCCGGGCGGCGACTGCCCCGGAGCCGCACCGGGCTGTCCGGGGACAGGGGCGACGCCGGGCTGCGGGGCCGTGCCGGGCGCACCGCCCGACGGCATGCCGGGCGCAGGCCGGTTCGGCTGGCCAGGCGCGGCGCCTGCGGGCGGCGTCGGAGCGGCGGTGCCCGGCTGGGCCGGGGCGCCGGGCGTTCCAGCCGGAGGCGTTCCCGGAGCGGGCCGCGCGGGTGCCGCGCCCGCAGGCGGTGTCGGAGCCGTCGTTCCCGGCTGTGCGGGGGCGGCGGGAGCGCCGGGCGCAGGGGCACCCGGCTGCGGCGCGGTTGCCGGCGGACGCGGCTGGGACGGCTGAGCCGAAGGCGGAACGGCCGGGCCGCCACGCGGAACGGCCGAGGGTGGCGCGCCTGCGCCGGGCTGAGCGGGAGCGCCCGGCACCGCGGCAGGCGGCGCACCCGGCGGGCGGGGCTGGGTCGGCGCCGCGGAAGGCGGAACGGCGGGGCCACCACGCGGAGCGGCCGCAGGCGGAGCGCCGGCTGGCGGCGCGGGAGGCTGGGGCGCCGCGCGTGGCGGCGTCGGAGCCGTCGGCGCGGCCGGTGGGCGCGGCGGTGTCGGGCGGGCAGCGGGAGCCTCGCCGGGCGACGGCGCGGCGCGGGGCGCCGGGGGAGCCTCGCGCGGCGCTGCCGGGCGTTCAGGCTGCGGGCGCGCGGCCGGCGGTTGGGCACGCGGCTCGGGAGCGGGCATCGCAGGGGGCTGCGGCCGGGGCGCAGCCGGAGCGGGCTGCATCTGCGGCGGGCGCGGCGCCTGCGGCTGGGCGGGAGCCGTCGGGGCGGCGGGCCGCTCCGGGCCGCGCTGGCCGGGTTGTCCGCCCGGCTGCTGCGGGCGACGTGGCCCGCGTGGATCCTCATCTCCGGGGGCGGGAGCCTGGGCGACCCGGTATCCGGCCTCGGCGAAGGCCTGCCCGGCTTGCGAGAGGACGAGGGCCGGCAGGACGGTCCCGACCAGCAACCAGCGTTTCGTGCGCATCTTTTTTCCCGTCGTTCGTTTCAAACGTGCGGGTATCAGGCCTCTTGCGGCCTGAACCCCCGATGAAGCGAAAACGGCGGGAATCGGGCAGCGGTTCCGCTGCTGCGGCGTTTTAGAGGCCGGCCTCGGCCTTCACATAGGCCGCGATCTCGGCATGGGTCGCAAACCAGCAGTCGCCCTTGGCCTTGGCCAGGCGCACAAGTTCCTCGAGTATCCAGAAGCGCGAGCGATAGGTGATGACATGCGGGTGCATGGTCAGCAGGAAGAGCCCGCCCTCGGCATAGGCGCCCTCGAATTCGCGGCGGAAGATGTCAAAGACCGCCTCCGGCGAGGTATAGGGCCTCAAGCCCTGGAAGCGGTTCATGCTGAGATAGGGCGCGTCGTCGCGAATCCACTCGACCGGCAGTTCGACGATGCCGGTCGGCTCGCCCCTCTCGACGATCTCGTAGGGGTCGTCATCGGCGAAGAGCGAGGAATCGTAGAGCAGGCCGAGCTCGCGCTCGATCGCGAGCGTCACGTCGGAAAAGTCCCAGGACGGCGTGCGCATGCCGACAGGCCGCATGCCGGTGACCTTCTCCAGCGTATCGGCCGAGCGCAGATGGAGTTCGCGCTCGTTTTCGGGCGGCACCGCCGTGTTGACCTCGTGGATCCAGCCATGGAGGCCGATCTCGTGGCCGGCGCCGATGATGCGGCGCTGCTCTTCCGGATAGAGCAGCGCAGTGACGGCCGGCACGAAGAAACTCGCGGGAATATCCTGACGCTTCAGCAGGTCGAGGATGCGCGGCACGCCGACGCGATTGCCGTACTGGCCCCAGGAGAGGCGCCCGACGGACTTGCCGCCGTCGCGCAGTTCGTTGGTTTCGTGATCGACGTCGAAGGACAGCGCGACCGCGCAACGGGCTCCGTTCTTCCACTTCGCCGGCTTGAGGTTGCGGCCGGCGCGGACCTGCTCGACCTTGCCACGCCAGACCTCTTCCGGCCATTGCCAGGGCAGGAGTTCGTTGGCGTCGGTCATGGCGGTCTCCTCAGGTCGTCGCAGCGCCCGGCAGTACCGGCACGGCGGCGAGCAGGCGCTTGGTGTAGTCGTGCTGCGGATGGTCGTAGACATCCCCCGCCGGCCCGCTCTCGACGATCCTGCCGCGATACATGATGGCGACGCGGTCGCAGAGATGGCTGACGACCGAGAGGTCGTGCGAGATGAAGATCAGCGTCAGGTCGAGTTCCTGTCGCAGGCGGATCAGCAGGTTGATGATCTGTGCCTGGATCGAGACGTCGAGCGAGGCGACCGGCTCGTCGCAGACGACGACATCGGGCTGCATCGCGAGCGCCCGCGCAATGGCGACGCGCTGGCGCTGGCCGCCGGAGAACTGGTGCGGGT
>SEEM01000185.1 GCA_004144595.1 Hyphomicrobiales bacterium | reverse complement strand
GGCGGTTGCCTCACCGGCGAGCACGGCGTCGGCATCGAGAAGCGCGACCTGATGACCTTCCAGTTCAACCCCGAGGACCTCGCCCAGCAGATGCGGGTGAGGGCGGTCTTCGACGAGCGCTGGCTGCTCAATCCAGCGAAGGTCTTCCCGCTGGAAGGCCGGGTGGCGGCGTGATCATCCATACGCCCACCACCGAGGCGCAGGCCTGCGCCGTCGTGAAATCGGTCGTCGACAGCGCCGTGCCGCTCACATTGCGCGGCGGCGGCACGCGCGCCGGGCTCGGCCGCCCGGCCCAGGCCGCGAGCACGCTCTCCAGCGCCGGCCTCACCGGCATCACGCTCTACGAGCCCGCCGAGATGGTCATCGCCGCCCGCGCCGGGACGCCGCTCGCGCTGGTGCAGGACACCCTCGCCGAACGCGGCCAGATGCTGCCCTTCGAGCCGATGGACCATCGCGCCCTCTACGGCAGCGAGGGCGAGCCGACGATCGGGGCTGTCGCCGCCTGCAACATCTCCGGCCCGCGCCGGATCAATGCCGGTGCGGCGCGCGATTCCCTGATCGGCGTCAGGCTGGTCAACGGTCGCGGCGAGATGATCAAATCCGGCGGGCGCGTGATGAAGAACGTCACCGGCCTCGACCTGGTGAAGCTCCTCAGCGGCAGCCATGGCACGCTCGGCTTCCTCACCGAAGTCACCTTCCGCGTGCTGCCGAGGCCGGAACGCATCGTCACGCTGCAATGGCGTGGCCTCACCGACGAAGTGGGCGTCGCGCTGCTGGCGAAAGCGCTGGGCTCGCCCTTCGAGCCGATGGCGGCGGCGCATCTGCCGGCCGGGCTCGCCGGCGCGGAGGCGCTGACCCTGCTGCGTCTGGAGAATTTCTCGGACTCGGTCGATTACCGTGCCGGTGAACTCGCGCTGCTCCTCGGCGACTATGGCGCGCCCGATCGGCTGGAAGCAAAAGTTCCGACCGAACTCTGGGTCGGCATCCGCGATGCGGCCTTCTTCGCCGGGAGCGACGAGGCTGTCTGGCGCCTCTCGCTCGCCCCGACCAGCGGCCCGAAGGCGGTCGCCGCCATCGCCCATATGATCCCCGCCGCACGCTGGTTCTACGATTGGGGCGGCGGACTGGTCTGGCTCTCGGTTCCCGCCTATGGCGATGCCGGGGCTGCGACGATCCGGGCCGCGCTGAATCCGCTCGGTGGCCATGCCACGTTGGTGCGCGCGCCCGACGCGATCCGCGCCGCGGTCGACGTCTTCCAGCCTTTGGCCGAGCCGCTGATGCGGGTGACGGCCGGTATCAAGAAAAGCTTCGATCCCGCCGGCATCTTCGAGCCCGGCCGGATCTATGCGGGGATCTGATGACGCTCGCCAATAGCCTTCCCCCTCAGACCCGCGCGCGCTGGGCGCCCAACCGGCTCAGCCCCGTGGCGCTCACGGTGGCGGCCGCGCTGCTGATCGCCGGCGTCGCCGCCATCCTCCTCTGGATGGGCCGCGAGCCGATCTGCAAATGCGGGACGATCAAGCTCTGGCAGGGCACCGTGAAGTCGTCCGAGAACTCCCAGCACATAGCCGACTGGTACACCTTCTCGCATATCATTCACGGCTTCCTGTTCTACGGTCTGTTCCGGCTGATCCGCCGCCTCACCGGCCTGCCGATCTCCTTCGGCCTCGCGCTCCTGCTCGCGATCCTCATCGAGGGCGCCTGGGAAATCGTGGAGAATACCGATGCCGTGATCAACCACTACCGCTCGGCGACGATCTCGCTGGACTATTACGGCGACAGCGTTCTGAATTCGGTCAGCGACATCCTGTCGATGGTGCTGGGCTTCTTCTTTGCCCGGTTCGCGCCGGTCTGGCTGACGGTGACCAGCGCTCTGGCGATGGAACTGATCGTCGGCTGGCTGATCCGCGACAACCTCACGCTCAACGTCGTCATGCTGCTCTGGCCGATGGACTGGATCAAAGCCTGGCAGGGCGGGGCCTGAACGGATGCAGACGAACTTCACCCCCGAGAGCCTCGCCTCCGACCCGCGCATGCCGGCCTCGGAGAAGATTCTGCGCACCTGCGTGCATTGCGGCTTCTGCACCGCGACCTGCCCGACCTATCTTCTGCTCGGCGACGAGCTCGATTCCCCGCGCGGGCGCATCTACCTGATCAAGGACATGCTGGAGAACGGCAAGCCCGCCACCCCCGAGGTGGTGAAGCATATCGACCGTTGCCTCTCCTGCCTCTCCTGCATGACGACCTGCCCTTCGGGCGTGAACTACATGCATCTCGTCGACCATGCCCGCGCCCATATCGAGGAAACCTACACGCGCTCCTGGCATGACCGGGCGTTGCGCAAGGTTCTTGCGGCGATCCTGCCTTATCCCGGCCGCTTCCGGGCGGCGATGCTGATGGCACTGATCGCCAAGCCGCTCGCGCCGGTTCTCGGTGCCCTTCCGGTCGTGGGCTCGCGCCTGAAGGCGATGTTGGCGCTGGCGCCCGCTCGCCTCCCCACGCGCTCCACCATGGAGGGCCCGCAGAGCTTCCCGCCGCCGGCCGAGCGCAGGCGCCGGGTCGCGCTGCTCTCCGGCTGCGCCCAGCCGGTGCTCGATCCCGCCATCAACGAGGCGACGATCCGCCTGCTGAACCGCCACGGCGTCGAGGTCGTGCTGCCGAAGGGCGAGGGCTGCTGCGGCGCGCTCGTCCACCACATGGGCCAGGAGCACGATGCGCTCGCCTTCGCCCGCGCCAATATCGACGCCTGGATGGCGGAGGTCGACGGCGAGGGCCTCGACGCGATCCTGATCACGGCCTCCGGGTGCGGTACGACGATCAAGGATTACGGCTTCATGTTCCGTAACGAGCCGGCCTATGCCGAGAAGGCGGCGACGGTCTCCACGCTGGCCAAGGATGTGACCGAGTTCCTGGAGACGCTGGAGCTCGCTCCGGTCCGCGACGTCGCCATGCCGATCGCCTATCACTCGGCCTGCTCGATGCAGCATGGCCAGCAGCTCAAGGACGGGCCTAAGCGCCTCCTCGTGGGCGCCGGCTTCAAGGTCAAGGAAGTGCCGGAAGGTCATATCTGTTGCGGCTCGGCCGGCGTCTACAACATCCTCCAGCCCGAGATCGCCGGGCAGCTGCGCGAGCGCAAGATCGGCAATATCGAGCGCACCAAGCCGATGCTGGTCGCAACCGGCAATATCGGCTGCATGACCCAGCTCGCGAAGGGTTTTGCCGACAAGGGCTCAGGCGTGCCGGTGGTGCATACCGCCGAACTGCTCGACTGGGCGACCGGCGGCCCGTTGCCGGAGAAGCTGGCACGGGCGGGGATCGAGGATCGGCCGCTGCGGGTTCAAGCGCTGGCGGCGGCGCAGTAGCGCGCCGTCATGCTCGCCCTTGTGGCGAGCATCCACGTCTTAAGCGCGGCCTTCGACCAGAGAAGACGTGGATGGTCGGGACAAGCCCGACCATGACGGGAAGGGCGTCTTGTGCGTCGAGTCTTGCCCCTCGCGCCCGTAAGGTCTAACCCGCAGTCAACTTTGTGTTGAATGTCCGAGTTTGCCCCATGTCCGCCGACAAGACCGCCCCTGCCAAGCTGAAGGCCCGCCAGCCGCGCGGCTTCGTCGATCGTGGCCCGGCCGATGTCGCCGCCACCGAGCGCATGCTTTCCGTCATCCGCGAGAGCTTCTCGGTCTATGGCTTCGATCCGGTCGAGACGCCCTTTGTCGAGTACACCGACGCGCTCGGCAAGTTCCTGCCGGATCAGGACCGGCCGAACGAGGGCGTCTTCTCCTTCCAGGACGATGACGAGCAGTGGCTCTCGCTGCGCTACGACCTGACGGCGCCGCT
>SEEM01000066.1 GCA_004144595.1 Hyphomicrobiales bacterium | reverse complement strand
CGCCGCGCGGCGCTCGTCCACCCCACGCTGGCCCTCCGGCACGAAACCGCGATTGACCAGAACGGTGAAGCCGGCGTCGCTGCGGAACGGCGCCATGACCCAGGAACCGGGTCCACGCTCGGTCACGGCCATCGTCAGCGTCTCCGGCGCGGCGAGATAGCGGCCTCGCAAGGCAACGCGGCGGTATTCATCGGTTGCTGCCTCGGTGCCGTTCCACGCCTCCGGCCCCGGCGCCGCGACAGGCGTCGCATGGATGCGCGTCTCGACACGGGCGATCAGGTCGAGTTTCCAGCTCCGGCGTTCGACCTGCCAGATCCCGAGTCCGGTGAAGACGAGCGTGAACAGGCAAAGCGCGGCGGCGAAGGCAAAGCGGGCAAAGCCGCGGCCTGTCCGCGCGCTCGGATCCACCGGCATCGTCTCACCTACATGCGATGCATGTCCGGCATCATGTTGCTGTTGAGATGGAACATCACCCAGAGCGAACCGGCGAGCACGATCGCCACGATCACGATGGTGAAGATCAGCCCCATCATGTTCCAGCCGCCTTCCGAGCGGCCGTTCATGTGCAGGAAATACACCATGTGGACGACGATCTGCGCCGCCGCGAAAGCCATGATAACGACCGCCGTCAGCGTCGCATTCCCCAGCACGTCGTTCATGACGAGCCAGAACGGGATCGCGGTCAGGACAACCGAGAGCAGGAAGCCGGTGACATAGCCGCGCAGGCTGCCATGGGGGGCGTGCTCGTCGCCATGGGCGCCATGCTGCTCGGCGTGGTTCTGGCTACCGCTCATTTCAGCACGCCCATCAGGTAGACGAAGGTGAAGACGCCGATCCAGATGACGTCGAGGAAGTGCCAGAACATCGAAAGGCACAGCAGCCGCCGGCGATTGGCCTCGATCAGCCCATGCCTGGAGACCTGCACCATCAGCACGGTCAGCCAGATCAGGCCGAAGGTGACATGCAGGCCGTGCGTGCCCACCAGCGTGAAGAAGGAGGACAGGAAGGCGCTGCGCATCGGCGTCGCGCCCTCGTGGATCAGATGCGCGAATTCGTAGAGCTCGATCCCTAGGAAGGCGAGGCCGAAGAGCCCGGTGACGACGAGCCAGCCCTGCATGGCCGCCTGCCGGCCCTTGTCCATCGCCAGCATGGCGAAGCCATAAGTGATCGACGAGAACAGCAGCATGGCGGTGTTGACCGCGACCAGCTTGAGGTCGAACAGGTCGGCGCCCGAAGGCCCGGCCGCGTAGTTGCGCCCGAGCACGCCATAGGTGGCGAAGAGGACTGCGAAGATCAGGCAGTCGCTCATCAGGTAGAGCCAGAAGCCGAGCATGGTCGAGTCGCCCGGATGGTGCTCCGGCTGGTTCTCGCCGAACTCGAAAACGGGCACGTCGGCCTTGCCGGCTGCGGGCGATGTCGCTTGGGCCATCATCGCTCCTCAGGCCCTCGCCAGCGCTTGCGTTCGCGCTTCCTCTTCCCGCACGACGTCGGCGGCGGGGATGTCGTAGTCGCGGTCGTAGTTGAAGCTGTGGATGATCACGGTCGCGATGATGCCGACGAAGGTCAGCGCCGCCAGCCACCAGATATACCAGATCAGCGCGAAGCCGCAGATTGTGGCCAGCCCGGCGATGATGATCCCAGCCCCGGTATTCCGGGGCATGTGGATCGGCCGGAAGCCCCCGAGCGGGCGCTCGTAGCCGCGCTTCTTCATGTCGGCCCAGCTATCCAGGTCGTGCACCATCGGCGTGAACGCAAAATTATACGCAGGCGGCGGCGAGGAGGTCGACCATTCCAGCGTGCGCCCGTCCCATGGATCGCCGGTTACGTCGCGCAATTGCTCGCGCCTGACGATGCTGACGGCGATCTGGATGATGAAACAGAGGATGCCGAGCGCGATCAGCACCGCGCCGAAAGCCGCGACCACGAACCAGATCTGCAGCGACGGGTCCTCGAAGCGGCTGAGCCGCCGCGTCACGCCCATCAGGCCGAGCACATAGAGCGGCATGAAGGCGACATAGAAGCCGATCACCCAGAACCAGAAGGACAGCAGGCCCCAGAACTTGTCGAGCTTGAAGCCGAAGGCCTTGGGGAACCAGTAGGCGATTCCCGCGAAGACGCCGAAGACCACGCCGCCGATGATGACGTTGTGGAAATGGGCGATCAAAAACAGGCTGTTATGCAGCACGAAATCGGCCGGCGGCACCGCGAGCATCACCCCGGTCATGCCGCCGATGACGAAGGTGATCATGAAGGCCAGCAGCCACAGCATCGGCAGTTCGAAGCGGATGCGGCCGCGATACATCGTGAACAGCCAGTTGAAGATCTTCGCACCCGTCGGGATCGAGATGATCATCGTCGTGATGCCGAAGAAGGAGTTCACGCTGGCCCCGGAGCCCATCGTGAAGAAGTGGTGCAGCCAGACGAGGTACGACAGGATGGTGATGACCACCGTCGCATAGACCATCGAGGCATAGCCGAAGAGGCGCTTGCCGCAGAAGGTCGAGGCCACCTCGGAATAGACCCCGAAGATCGGCAGGATCAGGATGTAGACCTCCGGGTGGCCCCAGATCCAGATCAGGTTCACGTACATCATCGGGTTGCCGCCGAGATCGTTCGTGAAGAAATTGGTGCCGACATAGCGATCGAGCGTGAGCAGCGCGAGCGTCGCCGCCAGGATCGGGAAGGTCGCGACGATCA
Organism: Hyphomicrobiales bacterium; assembly: GCA_004144595.1. Classification (GTDB taxonomy): domain Bacteria; phylum Pseudomonadota; class Alphaproteobacteria; order Rhizobiales; family Beijerinckiaceae; genus Allobosea. Next base: position 13,745 of record SEEM01000066.1, on the reverse strand, counting down.
GCACGTTGGTGCACAGCGATGTCCAGGTGAAGACCGGCATCTTCATCATGTCCATGCCGGGCGCGCGCATCTTCACGATGGTCGCGATCAGGTTGACGCCGGACAGGGTCGTGCCCACGCCTGCGACCTGCAGCGCCCATAGGTAGTAGTCCATGCCCACCCCGGGCGAGTAGGCGGCCCCAGAGAGCGGCGGATAGGCGAGCCAGCCGACCTTGGCGAATTCGCCGACGAACAGAGACATCATCACCAGCACGGCGCCGCCGACCGTCATCCAGAACGAGAAATTGTTCAGGAAGGGGAAGGCGACGTCGCGGGCACCGATCTGAAGCGGCACGACATAGTTCATCAGGCCGGTGACGAAGGGCATCGCCACGAAGAAGATCATGATCACGCCATGCGCCGTGAAGATCTGGTCGTAGTGATGGGGCGGCAGGTAGCCCTCGTTGCCGGCGAAGGCGATGGCCTGCTGGCCGCGCATCATCAGCGCGTCGGCGAAGCCGCGCAGCAGCATGATCACGCCGAGGATCATGTACATGATCCCGATCTTCTTGTGGTCGACGCTGGTGAACCACTCGTGCCAGAGATAGCCCCAGAGCTTGTAGCGGGTGACGACGGCGACGAGAGCAAGCCCACCCAGCATGACCGCGGCGAAGGTCGCGATCAGGATCGGCTCGTGATAGGGGATCGCCTCAAAGGTGAAACGCCCGAAAATCAGCTTCCACCAGTCGGGATAGGAGGTCATCGTTCGCAGCCTCAGTTGGCGACACGGGCGCTGACGCCCGCGGTGCCGTAGACGTCGGTCGGCGTGCAGATCGCCGTCACGAAGGGACGCGGCGGCATCGGCTGCCCACCCCGGCGCACGCTTTTGTCGTATTCGAGCTGCGCGACGATATGGATGCCCTCCTTGCCGCCGCCACCCTTCGCGTCCAGCGCCATCATGTCGCGCGTGCACATCTTGGCCCGGTCGACGCACATGTTGAGAACCGCGCTGAACAGATCGGGCGGGATGTCCCGGAAATAGCGGACCGGCTCGCGCTCGCTCGGCCGCTCCAGCACGAGATACTCCTCGCGCCCGAGTGCGTTGCCGCTCCGGATCGCGCCCTGGACCCAGTCGCCGAAGCCCTTCTCGTCGACGCCGCGGAAGCGGAAGCGCATGTCGGAGAAGCCGGCGCCGCTATAATTGGCCGAGAAGCCCTCGAACTCGCCGGCATGATTGATCACGGCGTTGAGCTTGGTCTGCATGCCCGGCATCGCATAGATCTGGCCGGCCAGCGCGGGAATGAAGAGCGAGTTCATCACCGAGGACGAGGTGATGCGGAACTCGATCGGCTGGTCGACCGGCGCCACGACCTCGTTGAGCGAGGCGATACCCTGCGCCGGGTAGAGGAACAGCCATTTCCAGTCGAGCGCCACGACCTGAATGACGAGCGGCTCCTTCCGGACGCCATTGCCGCCAGCCTTCGCCTCGACAATCGGCTTGCCGGCGCTGATGCGGTTGAGCGGGCGATAGGGATCGAGCAGATGCGTGCCCATCCAGGTCATGGCGCCGATGACGATGATGATCAGCAGCGGCACCGACCAGATCACCACCTCCAGCGGCAGCGAATGGTTCCAATCGGGATCGTAGCTGGCCTTGGCCGAGGCACGGTAGCGCCAGGCGAAGAAGATCGTCAGCGCCATCACGGGCACGATAACCAGCAGCATCAGGGCGGTCGAGGCCAGCAGCAGGTTGCGCTGCTGGAGCGCGACATCGCCCGATGGCCCGAGCAGCACCATCTGGCAGCCGCCGAGTAGCGCGAACAACGGCAGAACCGGTAGAATTCGAAAGATTCTCAAGAGACTCGAGACCTCCCTGATGCGGGAACAGCCGTTCTCTATTCCCATTCTTTCGCACTGCACATAAGACAATCTGTCTCATTGCGATGGTTTGACGGGTAGCTTCTATCCACCGTATCCATTTGTATGAGGTGCGGGCAAGCCCGGTCTTGCCGGCTCCGCCTCCCAACGAGGAATTCGCGGTCATGAGCGCTGACGCAGCGAGCCATTCATCGAGGCATCCGACGGACGAGCATGGCCGGGACCACGTCTCGCCGGGCGATATCGCGCTCGGCGTCATCATCGGCCGGACCTCCGAATATTTCGACTTCTTCGTTTTCGGCCTCGGCTGCGTGCTGGTCTTCCCCGAACTGGTCTTCCCCTTCGCAGACCGCCTGACCGGGACGCTGTACGCCTTCGGCATCTTCGCGCTGGCCTTCATCACTCGCCCGATCGGCTCGGTGCTGTTCTTCCGCCTGGACCGCAATTACGGCCGCGCGACCAAGCTCACCACAGCGCTCTTCCTGCTCGGCGGCTCGACGGCGGGCGTCGCCTTCCTGCCGGGCTATGCGACGATCGGCATCTGGTCGATCGTCATCCTCGCGGCCTTTCGCCTGCTGCAGGGCATCGCGCTCGGCGGCGCCTGGGACGGCCTGTCATCGCTGCTCGCGCTGAATGCTCCGGCCAACCGCCGCGGCTGGTATGCGATGCTGCCGCAGCTCGGCGCGCCCTTCGGCTTCATCCTCGCCGCCGGTCTCTTCGCCTATTTCGAGGGCGCACTCTCCAAGGAGGATTTCCTCGGCTGGGGCTGGCGCTACCCGTTCTTCGTGGCTTTGACGATCAATGTCGTCGCGCTCTTCGCCCGCCTGCGCATGGTCGCGACCCAGGAATTCGCGCAGTTGATGGAAACGCGCGAGCTGATGCCGGTCTCGGTCGTCGAACTTCTCCGCGCCCATGGCAGCACGCTCATCCTCGGTGCCTTCGTGCCGCTGGCAAGCTTCGCGCTGTTCCACCTCGTCACCATCTTCCCGGTGAGCTGGATCAACCTCTTCACCGACCGCTCGGTCTCGGAGTTCCTGCTTGTGCAGGCGGCGGGCGGCGTGGTCGGCGCCGGCGCGATCGTGACCTCGGGCCTGGTCGCCGACCAGATCGGCCGCCGCAACACGCTGCTGCTCTCGGGCGGCATGATCGCGCTGTTCAGCCTGTCGAGCATCATCGCGCCGCTGCTTTTCGGCGACAGTCTGGCGGGCCAGACCATCTACGTGATCATCGGCTTCGGCCTGCTCGGCCTCGCCTATGGCCAGACCGCCGGCGCCGTCGCATCCAGCTTCAAGGCGCAATACCGCTATACCGGCGCGGCCCTGACCTCGGACCTCGCCTGGCTGTTCGGCGCCGGCTTCGCCCCCCTGGTGGCGCTGACGCTGTCCAGCAACTTCGGCCTCGCCTGGGTCGGGCTCTACCTGCTCTCGGGCGCGCTCTGCACGCTGGTGGCACTGTGGTTCGACCGGCGTCTGGAGGGGCGCTACGGCTGAGCGCCCTCCGCCCCATCTCATCCCTGCCGATACAGGAAGCGATCCGGCTGGACCGGCTCCTCGCGCAGGCCCATGCGCTGAACCCGATAGAGATGCTTGGTGAAGGCCAGCGCATCGGCGCGCGAAAGCTCGCGGCCACGATAATAGGCCTCCATCTCGACGCGCACCGCTTCCGGCGGATGACGCGCGATCTTGCCAGCGACCTCGCGGGCGGTCGCCATCAAGGCATCCGGCGCGACGACCCTGTTGACCAACCGGTGCGACAGCGCCTCCTCGGCCTCCATGGGCTCGCCGGTCAGGAGCATCCACATCGCGACCGTATGCGGCAGTTGCAGGCCGAGCCGCGAGGTGCCGCCCGCGCCACCCATGCCGTAGGCGACCTCGGGAAAGCCGAATTTCGCGTGGGTCGAGGCGATCCGGATATCGGTCAGCGAGAGCAGGTAGATCATGCCCTGCCCCAGGCACCAGCCATTGACCGCGCCGATGATCGGCTTGAAGCGCTCGAGTGCCAGCACGTCGCGTGACCAGGAGAAGTCATGCGGCGTCTCGCCCTCGCCATTATGCGGCCAGAGATGGTCGGCGAGTTCGTCGCGCGAGGTCGTGCCGCGCTTGTAGCTGGTCTTGATGTCGTCGCCGGCGCAGAAGCCGCGCTCGCCCGCCCCGGTCAGGATGCCGCAGCGGATCGAGGTATCCGCCAGGAAATCCTTGAGCGCGAGGAACAGCTCTTTGTGAATGGCGGGATTGGTCGGATTGACCGACCCGTTCTCGATGGTGAAGACGGCGATGTCGCCATCCTTCTCGTAGCGAAGAGGCAAGGCGGTTCTCCTTCGGCGCGGATATCTGGAAATGGAAGCGGTTCAGCCGGCGAGCCAGCCGCGGGTCAGGCGGTCATAGGCGCCCGCACGCAGATCCTCGCGCTCGGCGACGATGACGTGCTTGGCGACCTTCTCGGACGGGGTTTTCGGCAGGCCGGCACGAAATTCGAGGAAGCGCGGCACCTTGAAGGGGGCGAGATGCGCGCTGCAATGCGCGAAGAAGCCGTCGATGTCGAAGGCATCGGCCGCGACGCCCGGCTTCAGCACGATGCAGGCCTTCACCTCCTGCCCGCGATCGATATCCGGGACCGGGATCGCCGCGGCTTCCAGGATATCCTGCCAGCCGAGCATGACGGCCTCGACCTCGCGCGCGGCGATATTCTCGCCCGAGCGTCGGATCATGTCCTTGATCCGCCCGACGATGGTATGGAAGCCGCGTTCGTCGCGGCGGAACAGGTCGCCTGTGCGGAACCAGCCGCCCTCGCGAAAGCTGTCGGCATTGGCTTCCGGTTTGTTCCAGTAGCCCTGGAGGATGCCGGGGCCGCGGATCCACAATTCGCCGATCTCGCCGGGCGGGACCTCGTTACCGTCTTCGTCGCGAACGGTCGCCTCGCGGAAGGGCGAGGCGATGCCGCAGGTGCCGGAGCCGACCATCGAGGTCGCGCCATAGGGCGTGTACAGCGCCGAGCCGACCTCGGTCATGCCGAAGCTCTCGCGCGCCACCACGTCGAAACGCTGTTCCAGCTCGGCATGCATGGCCTTCCGCAGGCCGAAAACCGAGACCATCTTCAACGGGATGTCGCGGTCGTCAGGTCGTGGCGCCTGCTTCAGGACGATCTGCGGAAAGATGCAGTATTCGATGCCGTAGCGCCGGACCCAGTCGAGGAAATTGGTGCCTGAGGCCTTGGCTGCGACGAAGAGCGTGCCCTTCAGCCGCATCGCCATCAGGAGCAGCCATTGCGGGTCCATGTAGTAGAAGGGTTGCGCCGCGATGACATGCCTGACGATGCCGTTGGCGCGCATCGCCGCGACCCGGCCCAGCGTCAGCCAATAGCGATGGCTGAGCATGCAGCCCTTGGGAAAGCCCGTCGTGCCCGAGGTGTACTGGATGTTGATGAGGTCATCGAGTTCGGGCTCGCGTGCCGGGACGAAATCGCCGGCAGGCGTCGCGGCCAGCGCCTCCCATTCGCCCTCGCCCCCGACGGCGATCGGCCTGGCGAAAGCCGCGAGATCCCTTACCTCCAGCGCTTCGCCGATCTCGGCCAGCACATTGGCATCGATGACGATCGCCTCGGCGCCGCTATCGCTCAGCACATAGGCGACCTCGCGCGGGGTATAGCGGACATTAACCGGCACCATGATCGCGCCGATCCGCGCCAGCGCCAGCCAGGTCAGCGGAAAGGCCGGGATGTTCGGCAGCATCACGCCGACGCGGTCGCCGAAGCCGATGCCGCGCGCCGAAAGCCCCGCCGCGAGCGAGCGCGTCTTCTCGGCAAGTTCGCGGTAGCTGATGACAATGCCGGCCTCGAAGAAATTCGCCGCCGGGGCATCGCCCATTTCGGCCGCGCTGGCATCGATGAACGCCGCGAGATTGCGTGGGAACGGCTCGGCCTCGATCAGCGCCCGCAGTTCGGCGGCTTCCTGCAATTCCCTATCCATCGGCCTGTTCCGTCCTGAGCCGGCGCAATCCGGCGCTGCGCGCGATTTCCGCGATCCCGAGCCCGATCATCGACATCGCCACCATCACGCAGGCGGCGGCTGCGACGGTCGGGTCCAGCCTGAGATTGAGATCGTTCCAGATCCTGAGCGGCAGCGTCTCGATCGCCCCCGAAACGAAGAGCGTGATGATCAGGTCATCGAAGGATGCGAAGAAGGCGAACATCGCTCCCGCGAGGATCGCGGGTCGCAGCGCCGGCAGCGTCACCAGCATGAAGCTCCGCCATGGCCCGGCGCCGAGCACCCGGGCGGCACGCTCGATCGTCTCGTCGAGATTGCGGAGCGCCGCGCTCACCACGACGATGACATAGGGCACGGCGACGACCGTATGGGCGAGGACCAGGGTGGTCAGGCTCTCCAGCCATTTCAACCGCGCGAAGAGCATGAACATGCCCAGCGCGATGACGATGCCCGGCACGATCAAGGGGGCGATCGCGAGCCCATAGAGCAGCCCGGCGCCGGGGATGCGATGACGCACGATTGCAAGCGCGCTCGCGGTGCCGATGGCGACCGAGAGGATCGTGACGAGTACCCCGATCTTGACGCTGAGCCAAAGCGCGCCGCTCCACGACGCGTCGGTGAACAGCACGCGATACCAGCGCACCGACCACGCCGTCGGCGGGAAGCTCAGGATCTCCGACTCGTTGAAGGAGAGCGGGATCAGGAAGACCAGCGGGAACAGCAGGAAGAAGACGACCGCGCAGAACCAAAGGGCGAGCGCGATGCGGACGAGGCGCGGGCTCATCGTGCACCCCCGTAGAGATTGCGCTCCGGCACCAGCCAGCGCAGCAGCGCGACCGCGGCGATCGTCGTCGCCAGCAGCACGAGCGCCATGGCCGAGGCCGCCGTCCAGTCGTTCATCTGGTGAACCTGCAGGTCGATCAGGTTGGCGAGGGTGCGATGGCGCGGGCCGCCCAGCAGCGCTGGCGTGATGTAGAAACCGAGCGAGAGGATGAAGAGCAGCATCGCGGCGGCGACGATGCCGGGCTTCGTCATCGGCAGGTAGACATGCCAGAAGGCGCGCCAGGGCGTGGCGCCGAGCACACGGGCCGCCCGAACCAGCCCGGCGTCGAGCTCGGTCATGACGCCGACCAGGGTCAGGATCGCGACCGGCAGCAGGATCTGGACCATGCCGAGATGCACGGCCAATGGCGTGAACATGAAGCGCTGCGGCTCGCTGGTGATCCCGAGCCAGATCAGGGAGGCGTTGAGCATCCCTTCGCGCCCGAGCACCAGCGACCATGTGTAGGTGCGGACCAGCACGCTGGTCCAGAACGGAAGCAGCACCAGCGCGAGATAGATGCCGCGCCGCGAGGCGGGCTGGCCGGCGATGAAGCAGGCGGCGGGGTAGCCAAGGGCGAGGCAGATCAGCGTGACGCTCAGCGCGAGTTTGAGCGTGTTCAGAAAGACCACCGCGAACACTGGCGAGGATATCAGCCAGCTGAAGCCGGCCCATGCGTCGCCCTTGCCCGAAAACGAGATCCGCATGATCTCGACGAACGGGACCACGAAGAAGATCGCAAAGAGCAGCAGGAGCGGCGCGGCCAGCAGCGGCGCCACCATCGACTTTCTGAGCACGTTACCCGTCCCCGGCCCTTGGCCTCAGCTCAGCAGCCAGGCGGCCCAGCGATCGGTCAGCTTCGGCCGGTGCTCGCTCCAGTATTCCGGGTTGAAGGAGTATTGCACCGCGACATTGTCCGGATGGATCGGGAGGGTTTTGGCGAGTGCCGGGTCGACCTTCTCGATCAGGCCGGGGGCGAAACCCGGATAGGGCGAATCCTGCAGGAGCTGGGCGCCCTTGTCGGGGTCGAGGCGCGATTTCATGTAGCGCATCGCTTCCTTCGGGTGCCTGGCCCCCTTCGGCACCGCCCAGTAGGAGAGTTGCAGCGCCCCGCCGTTCCAGATGATGTCGACCGGCTTGCCCTCCTTCTTGAGCGGCGGCACGCGCCCGTTCCAAACCGTGCCCATCACCGCCTCGCCATCGACGAGGAGCTGGACCTGCTGGGCGCCCGTCGTCCACCAGGCCGCGACATCGCGCTTGATCTGGTCGAGCTTCTTGAAGGCGCGCTCGACATCGAGCGGGTAGAGCTTGTCGGCCGGCACGCCATCTGCGAGCAGCGCGAATTCGAGGTTCTGCACCGGCGAATCCTGCAAGGCGCGCGGTCCCGGAAAGCTCTTCACATCCCAGAAATCGGCCCAGGACTTCGGCGCTTTGCCGCCGAACTTGTCGGTGCGATAGGCGATCACCGTCGAGAAAGTCGAGGTGACCATGCCGTATTTTTGACGGGCGATCGGCGGCAGCTTGTTGTCGGGATCGACGATCGACCAGTCGATCTCGGTCAGCCAGCCATTCTTGACGCCTTCGATCATGTCGGCCCCGCCCATCTCGGTCAGGTCCCATTCCATGTTGCCGGTCTCGACCATCGCCTTGAGCTTGGCGAGCGAGACGGGCGCCGTGGCACGCACGCCGATGCCGGTCTCGGCGGTGAAGGGCTTCTCGTAGATCCGCTCCAGCGACTTGGCGAGGCTGCCGCCCGAGCCGTTGACAGTGATCGTCACGCCTTGCGCGCGGGCGCTCGCGCCCATCGCCGCGAGCGCCGCACCGCCCAGCGCCAAGCGGCCCAAGTCTCGTTTTGTCACTGCGGTCATCGTTCGTTCCTCCCTTGTTGTCGTTGTGGAATCGATCGTCAGCCGTCGAGGAATGCTGCCCTTTCGAGGCTGAATCCGAGTGTCACCGGTGCGCCGACGACCGGGCCGTCGCTGCCATGACGCCGCTGCTCCTGCACGATCACGCGCCCGGCCTTTTCCGTGTCGACGACATAGCGATAGCTGCCGCCATGGAAGGCGACATCGCCGATCCGCCCGGCAAGAACCGGCGCAACCCCAGCTTCCGCAACCCGCGTGAAATGCTCCGGCCGCAAGGCCACGCGCCCGCGCCAGCCTTCCGGCAGGCGCGCCGGCGCCGGGGCGTCCGCTCCCGCGAAGGCGAGCCTGCCCCCGGCCAACTCTGCGGCTAAGAAATTGGTCTCGCCGACGAATTGGGCGACGAAGGCATTGCTGGGGCTGTCATAGACGGCGGCCGGCGCGCCGATCTGCTCGATCCGCCCCTCGCTCATCACCACGATCCGGTCGGACATGGCGAGCGCCTCGCCCTGATCATGCGTGACATAGATCACGGTGCAGCCGATGCGGCGCTGCACCTCCTTGATCTCGTCCTGCATCGCCTCGCGCAGCTTGAGGTCGAGCGCGCCCAGCGGCTCGTCCATCAGCAACACGCGCGGCTCGAACACGATCGCGCGGGCGCAGGCGACCCGCTGCCGCTGCCCACCGGAGAGTTCATGCGGCTTGCGCCCGCCATAGCCGGAGAGGCGCACCATCGCCAGCGCCTGCTCGGCCCGTGCATGGCGCTCGGCCTTCGGCACGCCGCGCATCCGCAGCGGAAACGCGACATTGTCGCGGACATCCATATGCGGGAACAGCGAATAGCTCTGGAAGACCATGCCGACATTGCGCTTCTCGGTCGGCAGGCGGGTGATCGAGACGCCGTCGATCAGCACGTCGCCGGCACTGGGCTCGATGAAGCCGGCGAGGATGTTGAGAGCCGTCGTTTTGCCGGAGCCGGACGGGCCGAGGAAGGTGACGAACTCCCCGCCCGCGATATCCAGCGAGAATTCCCGGAGCGCCTCGACCGGCCCATAGCGCTTCGTGATCCCCGAAAAGGAGATCGGCGCCCCGCCGGAGGCGGCCTGCAACCCTTTCTCGCCTCGATGTGCTAAAGGTGGGTGCATATCGATCCTGAAACTGATATCAGCGTCAGTATGTGAACGGGAGAGTTGATGTGTCAAGCGGCCATCGATCCGCAAAGCAGGCGCAAGGCGCCATAGGGCATGCCGATCCGGCGGCAGGCAGCGCAGCCGCCGATCGCGCCGCACCGCGGGCGCCCGTGTCAGGCTTCAGCCTTCCGGAAGCGATGCGAGCCGAGCTCGAAGTCGCGCCAAAACTCTCCCGCTCGGAGATGACCCGTCGAAAGCTGATGATCGCCGCAGCGGAATTGATCCAGGATTCGGGCTTCGGCGGCCTGAAAGTCGCCGATATCTGCAAACGCGCCGATTTCGCCCACGGCACCTTCTATCTTCACTGGAAGGACAAGCGTGGCGTCGCCCATGACGTGCTGACCGCCTTCATGGAGGCGATCCGCGCACACCGACCGCAGCGCCAGCCCGGACAGAGCTTCTACCATCGCCTCGTCATCGGACATCTCTATTATATCGACCTCTATCGCCGGAACATCGGCCTGATGCGCTGCCAGGGGCAGCTCGCCGACGAACTCGACGAGTTCGCCGCGATCGGCCTGAAGGCCAACCTCGCGCTCGCCCATCGCATCCTGCGCGCGGCGGAGCGCGAGCAGCCCGCGCTGGCGGCGCAGCCAATTCCCCAGCGTCTGGCGACGGCGCTGGGCTGCATCGCCATGGTCGACAAGCTGCTGCACGAGGTCTTTGCGCGGGGCCTCGCCCTCGGCCTCAGCGATGCCGAATTCGCCGAGACGCTGTCGCTGAGCTGGCATCGTTCCCTGCTCGGCCGGGATCCCTGAGAGCCGGGCACCGCGCGCTCAAGCCGCCTGCGGCTGCTCCCGTGGCGCCGCACGGGGCACCGTGATCGCCGGCTACGAGCGCGAGCGCTGCTTCGGCAGGCAGACCGGCTGGATCCATCAGTTCGGCGACTGGTCTTGGCCGGTCGCGGACCAAGTCGCGCCTTCACCCGCCTCCCTCGCCGATGAAATCATCGACCGCAGCCCGGACCCTTTCAACGAAATCCAACGCGACTGCGGAGCGGAAACGACCGGCGCCCCAGATGATCGCGATGTCGAACACCGCCTGCGGCTTGAGCGGGCGGATTTCGATGCCCCTGCCGCGATACTCCGCCGCCGTGAATGGATCGACCACCGCGACCCCGGCACCCGCGGCGACCAGCCCGCAGGCGATCATCGACAAGGGCGTCTCGACGCGCGTCAAGCGCGTCACGCCATGGGCCGAGAACAGGGCGTCGATGCGGTAGCGCAGCTGCGTCGACTGCTCGAGCGAGACGAACGGCTCCCCGGCGAAATCCTCCGGCACCAGCTCGGCCTTGGCGGCCAGCCTGTGTCCCGTCGGCAGGACCGCGACCTGCGCGATCGGCGGCAGCATCTCGATATCGATCCCCGGGAAATCGAGCGGCATCTGGGCGAAACCGAGCTCGCAGAAGCCCGAGGTGACCCAGTCCACCACTTGCGACGAGATGCTTCCGTAGATCGCGATCTCCAGGTCCGGCTTCTGCTTGAGATAGCCACCGACGACACGCGGCAGGAATCCGACATTGAAGGCCGGCAGTGCCGCGACCCGCAGCGAGCCGGCCCGCCCCTCGCGCAGGTTGCGGGCCGCGTTCTCGATGCGCTCCAGCCCGACGAACTGTCGTTCGACCTCGCGGTAGAGCGACAAGGCCTCGTTGGTCGGCACGAGCCGCGCGCCCCGCTTCACGAAGAGCGGTAGCCCGAGCGCATATTGCAGGTCCTGGATCAGGCGCGTCACCGCCGGCTGCGTGACATTGAGCGCCTGCGCCGCAGCGGTGATGCCGCCTGTCACGATCACGGTCCGGAAGGCCTCGATCTGGCGTGGATTCAGCATGAGAAGCCCGTTCTGCCAAACATAACATTTGGACATGGCTTACACGAAACATTCGATTTGACCAGTTCCAGATCAGCCCCGAACCTAGCGGCACACTCGAAAACGAGGAGGGGATCCCATGAAACTTGCCATCACATTCGCTCTCGCCGCCGGAACCGCTCTCGCCGGTTCCGGCGCCTTCGCCCAGCAGAAGACGATCTATGTCGCAGGCTATGGCGGCTCCTACGAGCAAACCATGCGCAAGGAGGTCATCCCGGCCTTCGAGAAGCAGGCCAACGTCAAGGTCGAGTACGTCGCCGGCAACTCGACCGACACGCTCGCCAAATTACAGGCCCAGAAGGGCAACCAGCAGATCGATGTCGCGATCGTCGATGACGGACCGGCTTATCAGGCGGTGGCGCTCGGCTTCTGCGGCACGTTGACGGACGGCCCCGTCTACAAGGACGTCGCGCCGGTGATGAAGTTCAAGTCGAACAAGGGGGTGGGACTGGGCCTCGTCGGCACCGGCCTGTTCTACAACAAGAAGGTCTTCGACGAGAACAAATGGCCGGCCCCGACCTCGTGGAACGATCTGAAGTCGAAGACCTACGGCAAGAAGATCGTCAGCCCGCCGATCAACAACACCTATGGGCTGCACGCTCTGATCGCCTTCGCCCAGATCGGCGGCGGCGGCGAGAACAACATCGAGCCGGGCTTCGAGGCCTTCAAGAAGGACATCAACCCGAACATCATTGCCTACGAGCCCTCACCGGCGAAGATGACCGAGCTGTTCCAAAACGGCCAGGCCGTGCTCGGCGTCTGGGGTTCGGGCCGCGTCAAGGCTTTCGCCGATACCGGCTTCCCGGTCGAGTTCGTCTATCCGAAGGAGGGCGGATACGCGCTGGGCTCCGCTGCCTGCCCCATCGAGGGCTCGAAGAACGCGGCCGAGGCCAATGCCTTCATCCAGTTCATGCTCTCAGCCCCGATCCAGAAGATCATGGCGACAGGCGCCGGCTTCGGCCCTGCCAATGTGACGGTAACCCTGACGCCTGAGGAGCGGAAGGGCCTGCCCTATGGCGACGAGGTGAAGGCGCTCAAGGCGGTCGACTGGGAGGTTGCCAACGCCAAGCGCGAGGAGTGGACCCGCCGCTGGAACCGCGAGGTCGAGCGGTAAGGCCCGCTCCAAGCCGTCATTCTCGGGCGTCGCCCAGCGACGACCCGAGAATCTCGTGACGGTTTGCGAGCCCGGCTTGCCTGAGATGGTCGGGTCAAGCCCGACCATGATGCTCCCGTGCTCGATCAGAAATCGCCTGGAGCCCACGAAAGCCTCTGGAGCCCATGTCCCATCTCGTTCTCGAAGGCCTCGGCAAATCCTACGGCAGCGCGGTTGCCGTCGAGGGTCTCGACCTCGCGGTCGCACGCGGCGAGTTCATCTCGCTGCTCGGCCCCTCCGGCTGCGGCAAGACCACGACGTTGCAGATGATCGCCGGCTTCGCCTCGGTCGATCGCGGACGCATCCTGCTCGACGGCAGCGATCTCGGCGGCGTCCCGCCCAACAAGCGCGGCCTCGGCATCGTCTTCCAGAGCTATGCGCTGTTTCCGCACATGAGCGTGGCTCAGAACATCGCCTTCGGCCTCGAAATGCGCGGTATCGAGAAGGCAGAGCGCGAGAAACGCACGCTGGAGGCGATGGCGCTGGTCGGGCTGAAAGGCTTCGAGGACCGTTATCCCCGCCGCATGTCGGGCGGGCAGCAGCAGCGTGTCGCGCTGGCCCGCGCGCTGGTGATCAGGCCCTCGCTGCTGCTGCTCGACGAGCCCCTCTCCAATCTCGACGCCAAATTGCGTGAGGAGATGCAAGGCGAACTGCGCCAGATCCAGCGCTCGATCGGCACGACCACCATCCTCGTGACCCATGACCAGCACGAGGCGATGGCGCTTTCGGACCGGATCGTGGTGATGAACAAGGGCCGCGTCGAGCAGATCGGCGCGCCCGACACCGTCTATGGCGCGCCCGACACTGCCTTCGTCGCGAATTTCCTCGGCAAGACCAACGTGCTCGAGGCAAGCGGAGACGGCAGCGGCCAGGTCGCGATCGAGACCCTATCCGTTCCGCTGGCCGGCGCCCCCACGGGGACTCTGCGCATCGCCGTCCGCCCGGAGCGGCTTAGCTTCGCGGCAGAGGGGGCACCGGGTTTCACCGCTCGCATCACCTCGCGCGTCTTTCAGGG
>SEEM01000184.1 GCA_004144595.1 Hyphomicrobiales bacterium | reverse complement strand
GCTTGGTAGAAAACCTTGGTGGAGCTGAGGGGATTCGAACCCCTGACCTCTGCAGTGCGATTGCAGCGCTCTCCCATCTGAGCTACAGCCCCAAGGCGCTGGCCTTCTAGGCTGTGCGTCGCGTGGATGTCAATCACTTCCGCCATCTGATTTTGGCGCGAGCGGGAGATATTCCGCATCATCATTCGGACAGGCCTAAAAAGGAAGATCGATGCGTGCCGTTCTCGACGTGGTTCTGCTCGCCCTGCAGATCTATGTGTGGATCCTGATCGCCTCGGCAGTGCTGAGCTGGCTGATCGCCTTCAACGTCATCAACACGCGCAACCAGTTCGTCTCGACCGTCTGGGATGCGATCTATCGCGTCACCGAACCGGCGCTGCGGCCGATCCGCGAGCGCCTGCCCAATCTCGGCGGCCTCGACATCTCTCCGATCATCCTGCTGCTGATCATCTATTTCATCCAGAGCGTCATCGTCCGGTACATCTACCCGAACGTGTTCTGACCAGGCCTCTGACCGAAAAGTGGATGCGCTTTTCGGACTGATCCGATGCCGAAGGCGAAGGACGGATCGTCACTTTGCGCCCGAGAGGGCGCATGACGATCCGCACCACGCCCTGCGCCCGGCGCGGCCCGCGCACCGCCACGATGCATTCGACGCGATGGTGGACGGTATGCAGTATGGCCACCTCACAAACCTGTTCGAGGTCGCCGCATGGCCGCTACCACCACCCCTTATCGCAGCCAGAACTGGGCTCTGACCAAACCTGCCGCGCGCGGCAGGCACGGCATCGTCGTCTCGCAGAGCCGTGAGGCCGCGGAGGCCGGGGCCGCGATCCTCGAACAGGGCGGCAATGCCGCCGACGCCGCCGTGGCCGCCTGCTTCGCGCTGGCCGCGGTCGAGCCCTGGAACAGCGGGCTTGGCGGAATCGGCTTTGCCGTCGTGCTCAAGGCCGGCGAGAGCCGCGCGCAGGTCGTCGATTTCGGACCGGTCGCGCCGCGCCGTGCCGACCCCGCCGACTACCCGCTGACCGGCGAGATGAAGAAGGACCTCTTCACCTGGCCGGAGGTGGTCGATGACCGCAATATCCACGGCCCGCTCTCCTTCGTCACGCCCTCCTCCGTCGCAGGCTACAGGACGCTGAAGGAAACCTTCGGCTCGAAGCTGCCGCTCGCCGACATCCTCGCGCCGGCCATCGCGCTCGCCCGGCGCGGGCTGCCGGCCGACTGGTATACGACGCTGAAGATCGCCTCATCGGCTTCGGTCCTCAGGCTCTATCAGGAAAGCGCCCGCATCTATCTGCCGGGCGGCCTGCCGCCGGTTCCGCCCTATCAGGGCATTCCCGGCTTCATGACGCTGGGCAAGCTCGGCGACACGATCGAGCGCCTGGCCCAGGCCGGGCTCGAGGATTTCTATCATGGCGATGTCGCGAATAAGCTCGTGGCGGATATCGCCACCGCAGGTGGCGTGGTGGATGCCCAGGACCTGGCGAACTGCAAGGCCGAGCTGCGCGCCGCCCCGACCATCGACTGGCGCGGCAGCCACCTCATCCACACCGCCGGCGGCCTCACCGCTGCGCCGACGCTGGAGCGCGTCGTGGCCGGCATGGCAGATGCTCCGCTCGATGGCGACAGCCCCTCTGCCGATTGGTTCGCGCAGCTCTCCCGGGTCATGCGCGAGGCCTATCAGGAAAGGCTCTCCGGCCTCGGCGCCGCCGTCACCGCCAAGGAGCCGGGCGATACCTGCACGACCCATCTCACCGTGGTCGATGGCGAGGGCAATCTCGTCGCCGTCACGACGACCCTGCTGTCATCGATGGGCAGCCGCGTCGTACTGCCCTCGACCGGCGTGCTGATGAACAACGGCATGATGTGGTTCGATCCGCGCCCAGGCAGCGCCAATGCGATCGTGCCGGGCGCCCGCCCGCTCTGCAACATGTGCCCGGTCGTGGTCACCCCGAAGGATGGCGGCTGGCCGCGCCAGGCGATAGGCTCCTCCGGCGGGCGCCGCATCCTCGCCAGCGTCTACCAGACGCTGGCCTGGCAGCTCGATTTCGGCATGGACACCGAGGCGACCGCGCATCAGCCGCGCATCGACGTCTCCGGCCCGGATTCGGCCAGCGCCGACCTGCGCCTGCCGGCCGGGACGCTGGCCGCGCTGGAAGCGGCGGGGCCGACCGCGATCGTCGAGCACAGCGTGCTGCCGATCAACTTCGCCTGCCCGAACTTCGTCCGCGTCGACAGGACCGGTGCGGAAGGCTCGAGCGACGCCGCCTCGCCCTGGTCGGCCGCCGTGGCAGCGACGCGCTGAGCAACGTAAAACGGCCCGGCTCATCGCCGGGCCGTCATTCTCGGGCTTGACCCGAGAATCTCAGGCCGAAAGAGGATCCGGCGCCCTCGGTCATGAGATGCTCGGGTCAAGCCCGAGCATAACGCCCTGTGATCAACCGCGCTTGAGGCCCCACGGATAGGGCGCCGAGCCGGCGAGCATCCCGGTCATGTCCTTGCGATAGGCCGTGCGGCTGACGAACTGGCCGAGCGGAATGGTCGCGACCTCCTCCAGTGCCAGTCGCGCCAGAGCCTTGGCGCTCTTCCTCTGCGCGGCCTCATCGGGAGCGTAGAGCCATTCCTCGGCCAGGGCCTCGGCCGCATCGCTCTTCCACCAGCCGAACCAGCCCTTGTCGCCCTGCCCGCGCACCAGCGTCGACATCGCCGGGTTGCCCCAGCTCGTGGCCGAGCCGGTGGTGTGGAAGATGCTCCAGCCGCCCTTCTCGGTGGACTCGCGGCTGCCGCGGCGCTGCACGACCGTGCCCCAGTCGCTCGCCGCCATATCGACGTTCATGCCGAGCTTCTTGAGCAGTTCGAAGGTCACCTCGCCGAGCGGCCCGATATCGGGGAAGTCGGTCGGGTTGATGATGACGACCTTTTCGCCGTTGTAGCCGGATTCCTTGAGCGCCGCCTTCGCCTTGTGCAGGCTCTGCGGCATCAGGTCTTCCTGCTCGCCGTCGTAATAGGGCGTGCCGCGCCACCACAGGCTGCGGCAGGTCTGCCAGAGCGTGGTGTCGTCGCCCTGGGCGGCGCGCATATAGTCTTCCTGCTTCACCGCCATGCGCACGGCCGCACGCACCTTCGGATTGTTGAAGGGCGCCTGCAGATGGTTGAGCCGGATGATGGCCCCGCGCCCGGCCTTGTCGATGATCTCCTGCTTGATATCCTTGTTGCTCGCGAGCATCGGCTGGAGATCGGTGAGCGGGCGCTCCCACCAGTCGACCTCGCCGGTGGTCAGCGCCGCGGCGGATGTCGCAGGGTCGGGCAGGATGTTCCACTCGATCCGCTTGAAATGCGCGACCTTGCCGCCCGCATTGCGGCTGGGCGGCTCGCTGCGCGGCTTGTAGCCCTCGAACTTCTCGTAGACGACCTTGCTGCCCGAGACATAACCCGAGGCGACGAACTTGTAGGGGCCGGACCCCATCATCTCGGTGACCTGCGTGTTCGCATCGGTCTTGGCCAGGCGCTCCGGCATGATGACCGGCGGCTGGTCGGATTTTGCCAGGCAGTCCAGCATCATCGGGAAGGGGCGCTTGAGCTTGATCTCGACGGTGCGATCGTCGGGCGCGTTCCACTCCTCGACCGCACGGCCGAGCAACTGGCCGTAAGGGTCGCGCTGCGTCCAGCGCTTGAGGCTCGCGGCGCAATCGACCGCCTTGACCGGCGTGCCGTCATGGAAGCTCAGGCCTTCGCGCAGCTTGATGCGCCAGGTCTTGCCATCTGCCGAGACCTCGTGCCCCTCCGCCATCTGCGGCTGCGGCTTCAGGTTCTCGTCCGCCCCGTAGAGCATGTCGAAGACGTAGTAGCCGTGATTGTTGGT
>SEEM01000183.1 GCA_004144595.1 Hyphomicrobiales bacterium | reverse complement strand
ATGGTTCAGCAGGGCATAGACCTCGAACGCATCAGCGAAACGGATCGAGGGCCGCGCCGTCTCGTCGACGATCGCGCCAGCCACGGCCAGGCGGCGGGCGGCCTCGCGCACGGCATCCGCGACCTCGCGGTCCACCGGCGCGAAGGGATCGTCGGCCCAGAGCGCCACGCGCAGGCCCTTGGCGCCGATACGACGCGGTTCGGGCAGGGCAGGCGCGGGCAGCGCCGTGTCGCGCGGTCCGGCGATCACCGGCAGGATCAGCTCGAGGTCCTCAGTGGCGCGGGTGATCGGCCCGGCGACCATCAGATCGGCGTTGCGCAAGGTGCGCCGCTCGGGCGGCGGCGGGATCGCGCCCCAGGTCGAGACCAGCCCCCAGCTCGTCTTCAGCCCGAAGACGCCGCAGGCATGCGCCGGCCAGCGGATCGAGCTGCCGAGATCGGAGCCGAGTTCGAAGGCGCTCATGCCGGTCGCGACCGCGACAGCTGCACCACCGGACGAGCCCCCGGGCGAGCGCGTCTCGTCCCAGGGATTGTTGGTCACGCCATGGGCGGGGTTGTAGCTCTGGAAATCGCCGGAGAAGACGGGGACGTTCGTCTTGCCGATGATCACCACACCAGCGGCCCGCAGCCTTGCCACCGCTGCGGCATCCTCGGTCGGGACGCGTTCGCGATAGGCCGGCAGCCCGCCCGATGAAGGCAGGCCGGCGACGTCCAAGGCATCCTTGATCGTGATCGGCAGCCCTTCGAGCGGGCGGGCGGTGCCGCTGGCGATGCGCGCGTCCGAGGTTGTTGCCATCGCACGGGCTGCCTCGCGATCCTCAGTCACGATCGCGTTGAGGCGCGGATTCAGCGCATCGATACGGGCGAAAGTGGCTTCGAGCAGGTCGGTGGCGCTGAAGCGGCGGGTGAGCAGTGCCTCACGCAGAGCCGATGCCGAGGCGGTCAGGTCGATGCCGTCAGCCATGGCCACTCACTCGGCATCGACGGCGCGGGCGAAATCGCGCCAGAGCAGTACGAGCCGGTCGAGTTCGGCGAGATCGTCCGGCTTCAGCTTGCCGAGCGTGCTGGCGACGAAATCGCGCTGGGCGGCGATCCCGGCCTCGGCGAGCCGGCGCCCTTCCGGCGTCAGATGCATCGCATAGGAGCGCCGGTCGCCGGCGATGGCGCGGCGCTCGACGAGCCCCGCCTGCACCAGCCGGTCGACCAGGCCGGAGACGTTGCCTTTGGTGACATAGAGCTTCTCGGCCAGTTCGCTCTGGCTGATGCCTTCCTGCTCGGTCAGGGTCGAGAGCAGGTCGAATTGCGGAATCGAGAGGCCGAGCGTGCGGATGCGCGCCGTCATCTGCATCAGCATGCGCTGGTGCAGCCGCATGAAGCGGAACCAGACCCGGTCCGGCTCGGTCGCGGCCAGCGGGCCGGCTTTCGCTGCGGTCATAAGCGTTTCCCCCGCTCTTGAATGATCAGACCTAAACCATCGCGCGCGCGCAGGCGAGCCTTCGATGGGATGACTTCCCTTTCGCGGAAGCCAGTCGTTATCCTCCACGACAAAATCATCTCGGGAGGACAAGCGCATGCTCGGCCTGATGCAGGATTGGCCCCTTCTGCTCCATCGAATCATCGATCACGCGGCGGTCCAGCACGGGGCCCGCGAGGTGGTGAGCCGCGCCGTCGAGGATGGCGCGCTCCGGCGCCGCAGCTATGTCGAGATCCGCAGCCGCGCGCTGAAGGTGGCGAAGCGGTTGCAACGCGAGGGCATCGCCCTGGGCGACCGCGTCGCCACGCTGGCCTGGAACACCGACCGCCATCTCGAACTCTGGTACGGCATCAGCGGCATCGGCGCGATCACGCATACGGTCAATCCGCGCCTATTCCCCGAGCAGATCGCCTGGATCATCAACCATGCCGAGGACCGTCTGCTCTTTCTCGACCTGACCTTCGTGCCGATGATCGAGGCGATCCAGGACAAGCTGCCGAGCATCGAGCGCTATGTCGTCCTGACCGATGCCGCGCATATGCCGCAGACCGGCCTGAAGGGGGCCGTCGCCTATGAGGACTGGCTGGCGGAGGCCGACGACGATTTCGCCTGGGGCCGCTTTGACGAGAACACGGCCGCCGGGCTCTGCTACACCTCGGGCACGACCGGCGGACCGAAAGGCGTGCTCTATTCGCATCGCTCGAACGTGCTGCACGCGCTCGCCTGCGCCGCGCCGGATTTCATGGGCCTGTCGGCGCGCGATACGGTGCTGCCGGTCGTGCCGCTCTTCCACGCCAATAGCTGGTCGCTGGCCTATTCCGCCCCGATGACCGGCGCCAAGCTGGTCATGCCCGGCGCGAAGCTCGATGGCCCCTCGCTCCACCAGTTGCTGGAGGAGGAGGGCGTGACCATGACCGCGGCGGTGCCGACCGTCTGGCTCGGTCTCCTGCAACATCTGGAGGCGACGAACGGCAAGCTCTCGACATTGAAGCGCGTCGTCATCGGCGGTTCGGCCTGCCCGCGCGCGATGACCGAGACCTTCGAGCGCAAATACGGCGTCACCGTCGCCCATGCCTGGGGGATGACCGAGATGAGCCCGCTCGGCTCCTTCTGCTCGCTGAAGCCGGTCTATGAAGGGCTCCAAGGCGATGCGCTCTACGATCTCAAGGTGAAGCAGGGCCACCCGCCCTTCACGGTCGAGTTCCGCCTCACCGACGATGCCGGCACGGACCTGCCCTGGGACGGAGCGACCTTCGGCCGGCTCAAGGTGCGCGGGCCAGCGGTTTCGGGAGCCTATTACCGGAGCGAGGGCGGTATCCTCGACGATCACGGCTTCTTCGATACCGGCGACGTCGCGACGATCGATCCCGCCGGCTACATGCAGATCACCGACCGCTCGAAGGACGTGATCAAGTCCGGCGGCGAATGGATTTCCTCGATCGACCTCGAAAACCTCGCGGTCGGCCATCCCGATGTCGCGGAAGCCGCGGTGATCGGCGTCGCTCATCCGAAATGGGATGAACGGCCGCTGCTGGTGATCGTGCCGAAGCCCGGCCGCGCCCCCGGCAAGGACGAGATGCTCGCCTTCATGACCGGCAAGATCGCGAAATGGTGGCTGCCGGACGATGTCGTGCTGGTCGAGGCGATCCCGCACACTGCGACCGGCAAGATCCAGAAGACCAAGCTGCGCGAGATGTTCAGGGACTATCGGCTGCCGGGGTGAAGCAGGGATCCTCCTTCGTCATTGCGAGCACAGCGAAGCAATCCAGGGGCGGCCGCGTTCGACGTCCTCCTGGATTGCTTCGCTGTGCTCGCAATGACGATTTCATCGGAGGCTCCGCTCTCAATCGAGAACGCGAACGGCGCCCTTTTGGGGCGCCGCGCGTGTCGTGGTCAAGGGTGGTCCGGGGGCGGTTCGCCTCAGAACTCTTCCCATCCGGAATCGCTGGCCCGGCCGCCGCCATTGGCGACCTTGCGCGGGGCGGGTGCAGCCCTGGACTGGACGAAGGCAGCCTCGGCGAGTTGGCGCAGGCGCGCCGGTTCGCCGGCGGGAGCTGCCCGCATTGGCGCCTTCACCGCGCGCGGTGCCGTCGCGGCCGGCTGGGCGTAAGCCGCCTGGCCGGCAGGTTCGCGCCCGGTCTTGAAGGCCGCGACCAGCGCGTTGAGCTGCTCGATCCTGCCCGACAGCGAATTGGCCGAGGCCGCGCTCTGTTCGGACAAGGCCGCGTTCTGCTGGGTCATCTCGTCGAGATGGGCCACGGCCTGGCTCATCTCGTCGATGCCGTTGGCCTGCTCGCCCGATGCCGCCGAGATGTCGGCGATTGTCGCCGCCACCTTCTGCGAGGCCGCGAGGATGCGGGCGAGCTGGTCGCCGGCCTGCCGCACCAGCTTGACGCC
>SEEM01000065.1 GCA_004144595.1 Hyphomicrobiales bacterium | reverse complement strand
CCCGTCGAGAAAGAGCGCGAACGGAAGCTTGGCGAATTCCAGACCGGACCAGTCGGTCACCGGAGCCCCGAGGATGACGGCAGCACAGCCTTGCAGATCCGCAAGCCGATGCAGATCAGGTGTGCTGTCCGGTACTGCGAAACGGCTGGAGAGAAGCTCGGCCGCGGGGTGCACGCTGGCGATGCAATCGGCGAGGTTCGCCGGGACGAGGGCGCGGCCCTGCTCCAGCGGAGCCGCCTTGAAACGAACGGCGATTTCCACCTCGGCGAGGCAACCATTCAGGAAAGCGGCGTCGAACTGCGCTGGCGCATCGACAAAAAACCGCGCCGGAATGGGAGAGCATCGCGCTTTTCCCTCACGCAAAGGCGAGACCTTCCAGCCGCCCCGCGCGCCGACAGCCCGGATGACCGCGTCCTGAACGGCATAGGCCTGCGCCTCGGAAGCGGGCCCAGGTCCAGGCAACGCGGTCAGTCGTGCCCCGCTATCGATGGCCTGCGACAGGGCGGAAGCCGCGGCGTCGACGGGGTTGATGGCCTCATGCATCGTCATCACCGCCAGGAACGCGAGCGAACGAACAGCATCATCGCGCCGACGACGATGGCGTTGAGCAGGCACATGATGGTCGAGAAGGCGGCCAGCAGGCCGAAGCTTCCGGTTTCCCAGATGGTCAGGATGGCGAAACCGATCACCGGTGTGCCGACGCCCGCGAGCAGGGCCGAGGCCGAGAGATCGCCCATCATATGGACGAAGACCAGGGTCCAGCCGGCCGCGAAGCCCGACAGCGCGATCGGGAATACGATCTTGCGGATCGTCCGCCCCTCGCCGGCTCCAGCGATGTAGGAGGCCTCGCGCAGATCGGTGCCGACCTGAGTCAGCGCCGAGGCCGCCGCGATCGATCCCGGTGGAATGTACATGACGATGAAGGCGATCAGCAGGATGGTCAGCGTGCTCGACAGGAAGAAGGGCGCGCCGCTGAAGGTGATCAGGAAGGCCAGCGAGATCACCAAGTTGGGGATGGTCGCCGGCGACTTGATCACGAGATCGACGATTTTGCCGGTGACCCCACCGCGGAAGGAGGAGTAGATCGCGGTGAGGATGGCGATGAACATCGCGATGGTCGCGCCGGTGCCGGCCAGCAGCAGGCTGTTCCGGAACGAGGCGAAGGTCACGCGGTTGACGAAGAGCACCTGCTCGAAATGGAAGAGGGTGAATTTCGAGGGATCGATAACCGGCGACCAGAAGCGCTGGACCGCGACCAGCAGCAGCGCCGCCATGGGCAGGACCGAGGCGAATGCGATATAGAGCCACATCAAGGTCCGCGCCGGCATGCGCCAACGGCCGAGCGGCAGCCGCGAGGCCCCGCCGGCACGCCCGCCGACCGTGACGAAATTGCCGGAGGACGAGATCTTCTTCTGAAGGAACCAGAAGGCGAACACGACCAGCAGCATGATCAGGCCGAGCAACTGCGCATCCGCCAGCTTCGGCGGGTAGTCCTTGACCAGAAGATGCACGATCTGCGTCGGCAAGACGCTGATCTCGGCGGTCGTCGCGATGATCGCCGGGATCGAGTAGGTGCCGAGGCCGGAGATCACGACAAGCAGGCAGGAGCCGGCCAAAGCCGGCATGATCGCCGGCAGCGAGACCCGAAACAGCGTGCGCATGATGCCGGCACCGCTGATGCGCGAGGCCTCCTCCAGCGCCGGGTCGAGGTTCTTGATGGCGGCGGAGACGACGAGATAGGCGTAAGGCACGCCGTGGATCGTGTAGACCCAGATCAGCCCGAACCAGGTGTAGATATTGACCTGGAAGACCTCCGGGCCGAGCAGCCAGTTGAGCAGGCCGTTCATCAAGCCGACATTCGGCGCGGCGATGAAGACCCAGCCGATCGTCAGCGCGACGCTGGGCAGAAGCAGCGGGATCACCGGCAGGATCGTGCCGAAGACGCCAAGGCTCGCGTCGGTCCGCTCGTTCAGCCAGGCGAAGATCGCCCCGACCGCCACCGCCAGCACCGTGCTGATGCCGACCGCGATGAAGGTGCTCCCCAGCACGGGCAGAAGCCAGGGCTGCTGCACCAGCGCGGAGACCGCGGCGACATTCGGCACGCCGCCGGGCAGGAGCGTATTCAGGAACATCCGCCCGAGCGGGAAGACGATCAGCAGGGCGAGCGCCAGGAAGCACAGCCCCGTCAGGAGATTGAGCGGCTGCAGGATCCGGGGGAGCCCCGCCCGGCCCGCATCCATGCCGGTGCGGTCTTGGCTCATGACGCCTGGACCCCGGTCGCCTCGGGATGCCGGATCAGCCGCAGAGCCGCCGGCTTGATCGACAGCCAGGCCGTGTCGCCCTCGGCGAAGCTGCGCAACGCGTCGTCATACGACCAGACACGGAAAACATGGTCCTCGGCGCTGACGACATATTCGGTATAGGCGCCTGAGAAGAGCTGCGCCTCGATCCTCACCGGGACGGTGTTCCGGGCCTCGCCTGAAGGAGCCGCTGCATCGAGGCTGATCTTTTCCGGCCGCAGCACGAGCTGTACCGCCGAGCCCGGCGCGAAAGCCTGCCCCGTCGCCGCAATCTCGAAGAGGCCGAACCGGGTCTCGACCATGGCGCTGCCCTCATCTACGGAGCGGACATGGCCGTCGAGGAAATTGCTGACCCCGACGAAATTGGCGACGTAGTGGTTGGTCGGCTCCTCGTAGACCCGCCGCGGCGTATCGAGGGCCGCGATCCGGCCGGACTGGAGCACGGCGACGCGGTGGCCGAGCTCCATCGCTTCGGCCTGATCATGGGTGACATAAAGCCCGGAGAAGCCGATCTGCCGCTGCATGCGCTTCAGTTCGAAGCGGAGCTGGTTGCGCACCTGCGCATCGACATTCGAGAGCGGCTCGTCGAACAGCACGACCGAGGAATTGGAGACGAGTGCGCGGGCCAGCGCCACGCGCTGCTGCTGTCCGCCGCTGATCCGGCCGGGAAACTGTTGCTCCAGCCCGCCGACACCGACCAGCCCCAGTGCCGCGCTGACCCGCCGCGCGATCTCTGCTGTCGCGAGCTTCTGACCTTCCAAGGGATAGGCGACATTCTGCGCCACCGTCATATGCGGCCATAGCGCATAGGACTGGAAGATCATGCTCAGGCGCCGCTGGTCCGGCGGCACGAAGATACCTTTGGCGGAGGAGAACACGACCCTGCCATCGATGGCGATCTCGCCTTCGTCAGGCGTCTCCAGCCCGGCAACGCAGCGCAGCAGCGTGGTCTTGCCGCAGCCGCTGGGGCCGAGCAGGACGACGAGTTCGTTCTGCGCGACCGTGAGGCTGATATTATCGACGGGCGTGATCGTCGCGCCGCCCGCCCGCCGATAGCGCTTGGTGACGTTGGTAATCTGGATACGGTCGGTCATCGGCGCGAGAAGCCTGTCCTGCTGAATGGGGATCGGGTCAGGACAGGATCAGGGCTTCAGGCCGAACTGCGCCATGATCTCGCGCTGCTGCTCGGCGCTCAGCGTGTCGTTCGAGCCGACATGCTGGGGCGAAAGCGCAGGGCATTGCGTGCCGGCCGGCGGCTCGACGTTGGGAACGCTCAGGTTCTTGCAGATCAGCGCCGCGCTGTCCCGGCCCAGCTTCCAGTTCGCATAGAGGCGAGCGGCATTCGGATGAGGCGCATTGACGGGGATCGCAAGACCCTGTTCCAGGCCGTGCGACGGCCCCTCAGGCGTATAGACGACCAGCGGCGCGCCCTGCGCCCGGACATCGGCGCTGTGGCTCTGGACCGTCGGCACAACGATCTGGAACGCGCCCGCCGCGACCTGCTGCGCGCCCGAGGTGCCGGTGCCGACGACCTTGAACTGGTTGGCGATCAGGCCCTTGACCCAGGCCTCGCCATAGGTCTCGCGCATGTTTATCAGCCAGGACACGACATTGGTCGAAATCTTGGGATCGACCAGCGCGATCTTGCCCTTCCAGCGGGGATCGGCGAGCCCGGCCCAGCTCTTGAGATGCTTTTCGATATCGGCCTTGGAGACCAAGGTGGAATTGTAGCTCACCGCATGCGGCACGATCTCGGCAACGGCATAGTTGCCATTCTTGGCGGGCACGCGCAGCGCCTTCACATTCGGCACCAGCTCCGGCGTCAGCGGTCGGAACAGCTCGGGCTGCTGCTGGTAGAGCTGCGTCGAGCCTGAGAACAGGACGTCGGCGGTGTAGATCCTGGAGCCCTGCTCGCCGACGAAGCGCGTGAACAGCGTCGTCGACGGAAAGCGAAGCCACTCCATCTTGATGCCGGGATAGGCCTTCTCGAACTGGCCGGCGATCTCCTGCATCTCGGCATCGACCGCCGAGGTATAGATCGTGAGCTTGCCCTCCGCCTTTGCGGCGGCGACGACCTCCGCCGGCATTTCGGCCTGGGCCGACGCCTGCGAGGCGGCGCAAAGAGGCAGGATCGCAGCAATGGATGCGAAGAATGCGGCGCGCAGAAAAGCAGCGGTCTTCATGTCAGGCATTTCCTCCGGATGCGCACTTGGCGGCGCTTGGTTGATTTTGACGTCAGCCTGAGGCAGTCGCCATAGAAAAGCGAATTCAAAATTTTGCGAAAGGCATTCAAATTTTCTATATGCTGAGGTGAGGTCAGAGGATCTGGACATGCTCGACAGCAAACGACTGGCCTACTTCATCAGCGCCTGCGAGAAGGGATCGTTGACCGGCGGCGCAAGTGCTTCCCACGTGACGCAGCCCGTGCTGACCTATCACATCGCCGAGCTGGAAAAGGCTGTGGGCGAGCGCCTGCTGTACAGGCGCCCCGACGGCGTCGAGCCTACCGATGCCGGTATCGTGCTGCTCGCGCATGCGAAGCGCGTCATGGAAGCCATGCGCGCGACCGAATTGGCGATGCGCGAGCGCCGGAGCCAACCGACGGGAGTCATCACCATAGGCTTGCTCGCCTCTATCGCGAGTGCTGTCGCCCCGCGGATCGCCAGGGAATGCAAGGAGCGCTTTCCCGGCATCCAGCTACGGCTCAGCGAAGGGACCAGCCTTTTCCTGCGCAAGGGCATCGATGATGGCCAGCTCGATCTCGCCGTGAACCTGCGCGAGCGCGGTGCCGCGTCATCCCAATCGATCCTGTTCGAGGATCTCTATGTCTTCGCACGTCCCAATCTCATCGACTTGAGAAAGCCGACCATCGCATTGGCCGACGTGCTCCAGCACAAGCTTTTGCTGCCGCCGCGTGGACATGTCGTGCGTGAACTGGTCGAGGAGGCCGCAGCCACACTCAGACTGACGATCCGGCTCGAGGCCGAGGTCGAAGGATTGCCGACGCTGAAGAGTCTGATCCGAGATGCGCTGGCGCCCGGTATTCTCGGCTATGGCTCGATCAAAGCCGACTTCGATGACGGTCGCTTCCAAGGTGCAAAAATCGTGAAACCAGGAATTCAGCGCGAACTCGTGCTGGATGAAGCCGTAAACGCTCGTTTTCCGAAGGTCAGTATCGAGCTGAGGGGTATCATTACGAGAACGGTCCGGGAGTTTTCCCAGTAGAATTGCGAAATGATCGCGGCAACCGGCTTCATTGCCGATCAATCGTTCGCCGCGCGCTTGCGGCAGTCCAGCAGATTTCAAAGTGCCTTGACGCCTGACATGGCTGCTTCGAACTCTGCGACGAGGCCACTGGGCAGCCACCGCTTTGTCACCCCACCCTTGCCGATCAGCCCCATCTGGATCAGCCTGGAACCAAAGCCGCGCTGGCTGGGCTCGTTGACCTCAGGGCCGCCCGATTCCTGCCAGTGCATCCGGAGTACCGGCTCCTCGCCGGTATCGTCGATCGTCCAAGACAGTTCGACCTTGCCCTCGGGCGCCGACAACGAACCGTACTTGGCGGCGTTCGTTGCCAGTTCGTGCAACAGCAGCGAGATCGACAGCGTCGCTTTCGGCCCGAGATCGATATCTGGACCCGACGCTCTGATGCGACCGCCGTCGCCATGCAGGAGCAGCATCGGTCGCACGACCTTCTCCAGCGAAGCCGCCGTCCAGTCCTGCTGAAGCAATTGGTCATGGGCAGAGCCGAGCGCCGCGATGCGGCGGGCAAGCGCCTCGACCGCGTCGCGCTCCGTCACTCCCTTCAAGGTCTGCGTCGCGATAGCCTGCACCATCGCCAGGGTGTTTTTCATACGGTGGGCGATCTCGGCGTTCAGCACAGCCTGCTGGGCCTGGGCCTCGTCGCGCTCGCGCAGCGTCCTCCTCAGCTCCAGCTGCCGCATGACCTGGCGTGCCAGTACCTTCAGCGTCGTCTGCTGCATGTCGGACAGATTGCGCGGTTTGAAATCCAGCACGCAGACCGTGCCGATAGGGTGTCCCTCGGCGGTCTTCAGCAAGGCGCCGGCATAGAAGCGCAGACCGTTCTCGGCGGTGACCAGAGGGTTGCAGTCGAACCGCGTGTCCTTGGTCGCGTCCGGTATGATCATGAAGTCCTGCTCGAGGATCGCCCGGGCGCAGAACGACGAATCCAACGGCGTCTCGCGGACGCCCAGGCCGACCTCGGCCTTGAAGAATTGCCGTCCATTGCCGACCAGGTTTACGACTGCGATCGGTGTCTCGCAGATCCGGGAGGCCAGTTCAGCGATCTCATCGAAGTCCTGCTCCCGCGGCGTGTCCAGCATATCGAAGCTGGCGAGCGCATCGAGCCGCGCCCTTTCTTTCAAATCGGAGTTCAACACGTGCCGAGGGCCTCCTGGCGCGCACGGTTGGTACCAATGCGTCGACGTTCATAGTGCCGGGACCGGGCTATCACGCAAGGGCGAGACCGGCTGCAAATTCGTACCGAAACGGACTTCACGAAGGCGCGAAGCTCGCGGTCAGGGTCGTCGAGGCGACAAGGTCGCCGGGCTTGGCGGTCGACGGTGGCGGAGAAACCAGGATCTCGCCGATGTATTGGATCGCCGACATGAAGGTGTTTCGGGAAAAAGGCTTGGCGATGATCCCATGGGCGCCCGCGAAGTCCGGTGGCACCTTGGACGGGTTTGCCGTCACGAAGATGATGATCGCGTCGGCCCAGCGCTTCTGGATCAGTGCGCAGACATCGAGGCCGTTGGTGCCCTTCGCGAGATGCATGTCGACGAAGGCGAGGTCGGGATCGATGTCGGCTTTGAGAGCCTCGACGTCATAGAGCGACGCGGCCTCCCCTACGACGACATGGCCGCTGTCCTCGACCATGGACTCGACGTCCATCGCGAGAAGGGCTTCGTCCTCCACGATCAGTACCTTCAGGGGTTTCGTCCTCGGCATCTTAAACAAAGCTCTTCATTTCCAGAGTAACGCGCGTACCCTGCGCAAGGCGATACCACGTTACCTTGGCGCCTGCCTGCTTCGAAAGCCGGGAAATGAGCGTCCGACCCAAGCCGTCGCTCTTCGTGTCGAGGTCGATGCCGTATCCGTCATCCTCGACGGCCAGGACGTATGCGGCACCGTTGCCACGCGCCGTCAGCTTGATCGTTCCGCTGCGGCCATCTTTCAGGCCATGCTTTATCACGTTGGTGAGCATCTCGTTGAGGATGAGACCCAGCGCGGATGCGTAGTCGGATCGGACCTCGATCGGCTCGATATCGACAACGAGATCAATGTCGCTGCGACCGCTGGCACCGATCACGCCGGACGCCATGCTCTCGGCAAAGCCGGCAATGTCGAACTTCGTGACGTCGTCGGATTGGTAGAGCCGCCGATGGACCGTCGCAAGCGCGTCGATCCGCTCCATCATGACGTCCAGCTTGGCGGTGATCTCAGGGTCGTCGATCTGGCGAGACTGGAGCCGGAGCAAGGCGCCGATCATCGTCAGGTTGTTCTTGACGCGATGATCGACCTCGTGAAGCAGAATTGTCTTCGCTTCCAGAGCCGCCTCCAGATCCAGGGTGCGCTGCCTGACCTGCGCCTCGCTCGCGGCCAGGGCAGCCTGCTCCTTCGCAAGGCGTTTTTCGACGACGACGCGGGTGGTCGTCTCCGGCGTGATGTTGAGCACGGCGGCGACGCTTCCGTCCTCTTCGCGAAGCGGAGACAGTGAGTAGTTGAAATAGGCGGTCTCGGTACCGCCGCCGTCGAGACGTGCCATGACGAAGGGAGCGTCCTCGAAATGAACGGTCTCGCCTCGTTCCCTGACACCTTCAAACTGGGGCTTCAGCTCGTCCCAGATCTCGGCCCAGACGACCGAGCCGGGCTGGCCCAGTGCCGCCGGATGCTTGGCGACCAGGATGCGGCGATAGGCATCGTTGTAGATCAGGGCGAATTCCGGGCCGGACCAGAGGCAGATCGGGAATGGGGATTCGAACATCGACCGTACCATCGTCCGGATGGCGGGCGACCAAGCCGTGGTCGGCCCGAGAGGCGTGCGCGACCAGTCCAACTCCCGCGCGTAGCAGCGAACCTCGCCGGGGCCGGCGAAGAGCTCGGCTGCATCGCCGCAGCGGTCTTGGGTGGAAACTGAACTCTCGCCTGCCACCTAGACCGACCCTCGAATCCACCCGAAAAGATACGGATGCTTATCGCGCTCCTGGGTATCCGTCGGAACCTCAGGCACGCTTGCTCGACCTGACATAACTCGCCTGCGTCGATGTTGTTTCCTTGAGGCAGATTTTTGTGCCGTTTTTTAAAGGTGATTTCCCGGTCTGTTCGGCGCACTCACGCTTGGCACGGCGGGGCTCGCCATGGCCGAACTGCGTGACGTTCTCGATCAGTGGAGCCTGATCGCGGCGCTGAGCATGGGAGGTTTCGCCGCCAATCCCTCGATCGTCTCGAATGCCGCCTTGCGGTCCCGTCCTTTCGCCGGGCTGAAGCGGCATGGGGAGCGCATTCGCTGCTATCTCGCTGGCAGCTACCTCTGCGCCGAGGGCGGCCCGCGCCATCTGCAGGACCCGCTGAGCTTCCGCTCGCTGCCGCTGCTCCATGGCACGGCGGCCGACAGCATGGCTTTCGCCTATGGCCAGGGCGGCCGAGCCGCGGTTGTCGAATTGATGGTCGCGGCACAGGCCGTCGAGATCCGCAAGGCGATCCCGCTCGGCGCCGTGACCGGCAAGCTTCATGCGCTGGTGCGCGAGGTGACGCCTTTTGCGGCGGCCGGCGACCGCGGGCCCCATCTCGACCCGCCGCTGCGTCATCTCCGAGAGCGGCGCGACGCCCTCCGGTCCATGCTCGAACCGGCCTGACGCGTCAGATTTCGACAGCCTGTTCCGGCAGCCGTGAGATCACGCCGACGATCGGCCGCAGGTGCTGTTCGAGGATCGCCAGCGCCTTCTCCTCGTCCCATTCGGAGAGCGCGGCGACCAGGGCGTGATGTTCCTTGCTGATGCGCGCGACGCGGGTCGGGTCGGTGCTGATCGCGGTCATCGCGACGCGCTGCTGGCGCGCGCCCAGAGACTGGTAGAGGTCCGACAGCACGACATTGCCGAGTGCGGCGATCATGACGAAATGGAATTCGCGGTTGAGTTCGACGCGGTTGAAATAGTCGCCCTGCGGCAGGCGCTCCAGCTCGGCGAGGATCGCGTGCATGTCGGCGGGAAGCGGCAGTTCCTCGCGGCAGATGCGGCGGATCGCATGGCTCTCGATCATGCGCCGGGCCTCGTAGAGGTCGAGCAGTTCCTGCGCCGTGACCTGCCGGACGAGCGCGCCGCGGCGCGGCAGCAGGTCGATGAAGCGCTCCGCCTCCAGGCGGTGGAAGGCCTCGCGGACCGGGGTTCGCGACACGCCCAAGGCCGAGGAGATCTCCTCCTCCTCGATGAAGCAGCCGCCGAGGAAGCGGCCGCGCAGGATCTGCTCGCGCACATAGAGATAGACCCGTTCCCGGGTCGGCTTCCCGCGCAAGGCGGTCATCTCGTCCTGTTCGATCATGGCCATCGACAATGTGCCGCTTTCGCTCTTCCATAGGGCTTTCGAGAGTAGACAACAAAAAATCCGCCACGTATACATGACGCATCAAGAGCGCGGTTCATCTGTTCGTCTACAGTGAAACCGCGCCGGGGAACTGCATGACCGTGTACGCCACCATCGCGACAGAGAGCCGGAATCCGGGCAGTTTGGCCGGGCTCGGCCTGCTTTGTCGGGTCGCTTGCGCGG
Source organism: Hyphomicrobiales bacterium (assembly GCA_004144595.1). Classification (GTDB taxonomy): domain Bacteria; phylum Pseudomonadota; class Alphaproteobacteria; order Rhizobiales; family Beijerinckiaceae; genus Allobosea. The sequence continues at coordinate 6,441 of SEEM01000065.1, read as the reverse complement.
TTATTGCTCGCATCAGCCCGGCTCCGCCCTTCCCGCCACTGACGGGACGCGACAGGCCGTAAGGCCAGCGGACAGCCGGACCCAGCAGCAGAGGATCAGCCGATGACCATCTCTCGCCGTTCAGTCCTAGGTGCCGGTCTTGCCGGCCCGTTGCTGGCCTCGCCATTCATGATCCGGCCCGTGAGCGCTCAACGCGCCGCCGGCATCATCCGCTACGGCCTCTCGGCCTTCCCGCCGAACCTCCAGCCCTGGGTCTCGACCGGTGCCTCGGCCGGCACCGTCAAGATGCTGATCAACCGCAGCCTCGTCTCCTACGATTCCAAGGGCGAGCTGCGTGGCGAACTTGCCGAATCCTGGTCGCGCGATCCCGAAGGCGCCTGGGTCTTCAAGCTGCGCAAGGGTTGCGTCTTCCACAACGGCGAGCCGGTCACGGCCGACGACGTGAAGTGGTCGATCGAGCAGATCGCGGGCGAGAAATCGACCGCGTATATGCGCACGCAGTTCCAGTTGATCGAGCGGGTCGAGATTCCCGATCCGCAGACGGTGCGCCTCGTCACCAAGGAGCCTCTGGTCACGCTGCCGAGCTGGTTCGCCAACTACAACACCTTCATCATCTGGCGGAAGTCGAGCCCGAACGAGCCGATCGGCGCCGGTCCCTTCCGCCTGGTCGGACAGGAGCGCGGCACCTCGGTGGAGCTTGCGGCCTTCGACAAGTTCTACAAGCCGGGCTACCCCAAGGCGAAGGGCATCAAGTTCATCGTCTATGCCGACGAGAACCTGCGCAACGCGGCGCTGATCGCGGGCGATGTCGACATGATCGAATATGTGCCCTGGCAGTCGATGGCGACGGTCGAGGCCGATCCGCGCCTGAAGCTCGACAACCAGGAAGGGCCGTTCATGGACGTGCTCTTCAACGGCACGAAGCCGCCTTTCAACGATCCGCGGGTGCGCCGGGCCGTTGCGCATGCCGTGAAGCGCGAGGATATCGTCAAGGTCGCGTTCTTCGGGCGCGGCAAGGCGCTCGAAGGCGTGCCGATCGTCGAGGGCACGCCCTGGTACGACAAGGAGCTGGCGCATGGCTGGAACTACGATCCGGCGCGCGCCAAGGCGCTGCTGACGGAAGCCGGCCATGCCAACGGCTTCCAGACGACCATTCTCGCCACCGCCCAGTTCGGCATGCACAAGGACACCGCCGAGATCGTCCAGCAATATCTCGCGGCGATCGGCATCCAGGCGGAATTGCAGCTTCCGGACTGGTCGACGCGGGTGAGCCGCGGCACGCGCGGCCAGTACGACATGGCGATCCACGGCGTCTCTTCTGACAATAACGATCCGGACGGGCTGACCGTGGTGCTCGACACCTCGCTCTCGCCGACCCATGGCCGCTCCTTCAAGGTCGATGCGCCGCGCACCATCGCCGCGCTCGCCAAGGGCCGGGCCGAGTTCGACCAGGCCAAGCGTGTCGAGATCTACAAGGAGATGCAGCGCGCCGCCCTGGAAGAGGTGCCGCTGGTCGGCCTGGCCTGGCGCCAGCAGGGCTATGGCATGGACAAGGGCGTGCAGGGTTTCACCAACCTGCCCGGCGCGCTCTCGACCTCCTCTGGCAATCAGCTCGAGGAGACGTATTTCGGATGAGCGCGGCCTGGCTCGGACGGCGGCTGATCATGACGCTGGCGATGGCCTGGGTCGTCGCGACGATCGTGTTCATGGCGCTGCACATGGTACCGGGCGATCCCGCTGAGCTGCTGCTTTCGACCTCCGGGGCCATGCCCGATCCGGCGACGGTGCAGGAACTGCGCGAGAAGCTCGGGCTCGACCGGCCGCTCTTGATCCAGTACGGCCAGTTTCTCGCCGGGCTGGCGCGCGGTGATCTCGGCGCTTCGCTGATCGACGACTATCCCGTGATCCAGGAAATCGGGCTCAGGCTGCCGCGCACCCTGGAACTGATCCTGGCGGGAACGCTGATCGCGCTCGTGGTCGGCGTACCCTCCGGCGTCTATGCCGCGGTCCATCGCGGCGGCGCCTTCGATCGCGTCGCGTCCTGGGTTACGGCGCTCCTGCTGGCCGTGCCGGTCTTCGTCGTCGGCACGCTTCTGGTGCTGCTGCTGGCCCAGACGCTGCGCCTGATGCCGGCCGGCGGCTTCGTCCCGCTCACGCAGGATCCGGCGCAGCATTTCAAGCTTCTGGCGCTGCCTGCGGTCGCGATCGCCAAGGGCCTGGCGGCCGTGCTGTTCCGGATGACACGGGCCGCCACGCTCGACGCGCTCGCGCATGATTATGTCCGCACCGCACGTGCCAAGGGGCTTTCGCCCAAGCGGGTCCTCGTTGTCCATGTGCTGCGCAACGCGCTGAATCCCGTCGTCACCGTGCTGGGTCTCCAGATGGGAACCTTGCTCGGCGGGACCGTGCTGGTCGAATACGTCTTCAACTGGCCGGGCCTGTCGACGCCGCTGCTGCGGGCCGTCGAGGGGCGCGACTATCCGATGGTGGTCGGCATCATCCTGACGATCTCGGTGCTGTTCCTGCTGATCAACCTCCTCGTCGAACTGCTGCATGCGGCGATCGACCCGCGGGTGCAGCACGCATGAGGCGGCGCGGCTTCACACGGCTCATCGTGCCCGGCGGCGTGGTCGCGGCAATCCTGCTCATCGCGATCGCGGCGCCCCTGCTGCCGCTGCCCGACCCGGTGCGCCAGGACGTGGCGCAACGCCTGGCCGGTCCGATGGCAGGCTCCTGGCTCGGGCGCGACGAATTCGGCCGCGACGTGCTCTCGCGGCTGATCTGGGGGGCGCGCACCAGCCTGTCCGTCGCCTTCGTCTCGGCGCTGTTCGCCGGGCTCGTCGGTATCACGCTCGGGCTGATAGGCGGCTGGGCGCGAAGCTGGGGCGCCTTCCTGACGGTGCGCAGCGTCGAGATCATCATGTGCTTCCCGCCGGTGCTGCTGGCGCTTCTGGTGGTGACCCTTCTAGGTCCCGGTGCCGCGACGCTGATCCTCGTGCTCTCGGTGCTGTATCTACCCGGCTTCGCGCGGGTGACCTATGCCGAGGTGCTGGCGGTCAAGGGGCGCGACTATGTCGAGGCGACGCGCGCGCTCGGCGCCTCGCAATCGCATCTGCTGTTCCGCACCGTGCTGCCCAATATCGCTGGTCCCCTGCTCGTCCAGTTCTCCCTTGCAGTTGCGGCGGCGGTGGTGATCGAGAGCGGGCTATCTTTCCTGGGGCTCGGCGTCGTGCCGCCGGCGCCGTCCTGGGGGCTGATGATCCGCGGCGCGCGCTCGACCATGGAGCAGGCGCCGCTGCTGCTGCTCTGGCCCTGCGCCGTGCTGACGCTCACCATCCTCGCGATGAACCTGCTCTGCGACGCGCTGCGCGACATCCTCGACCCGCGCACCAGCGAACGCTGACGAACCAAGCCTACCTAAGGAAGGACCACGCCATGGCTACCAAGACCGATCCTCTCGTCCATATGGGCACCATCACGGGTGGCGAGGCGCGCGAGCTGCTCAAGTCCAATCCCGTCATCCTGCTGCCGATGGGCAGCCATGAGGACCAGGGCCCGCATGCGCCGATGGGCGACTATCTGCTGGCCGAGAAGATCGCCGAGCTTGCCGCTCTGCAGGCGAGCAAGGCCGGCACGCGCACACTGGTCGCGCCCGTGCTGCCCTATGGCGGCGCGGACTGGTTCGGCCCGATGATCGGCGGCATCGCCATCTCGCAGGGCACGCTGACGGCGGTGATCGCCGAGATGGTCGACTCGCTTCATCGCAACGGCCTGACCCGGATCATCGTGATCAACGGCCATGGCGGCAATGTCGGGCCGATCTCGGAGGTCGCGCGCGAACTCTACCAGCGCGAGCGCATCGTGCTGCCGAGCCTGTACCTCTGGCGCATCGCCTACGGCATGCTGCCGGGCATCGTCGGCGCCGAGAAATCGGCAAAGGTCTCCGGCCATGGCGCCGACCCGCTGACCAGCCTCGGCCTGCACCTCTTCCCCGAGCTGATCCGCAAGGATTTCATCCCGGCCGGCAAGCCGATGAAGCGCGACCCCGTCCTCGACCTGCCCTTCACGGGCCTGGGCACGGCGAGCTTCGATGGTGCCGAGATCGGGGTGCCTCACGAGTATGACGAGGTCTACCACGACGGCGTGGGCAAGGGCGATCCGACGCTGTGCTCGGCCGAGACCGGCGCGAAGCTGACCGAGAAGCTGAGCGATGTCTGCGCCCGCTTCATCGCCCATTTCGCCGCCAAGGTCCCGGCCTGAGCCTACCACCCGTAAACCTGCCGCCCGAGGCGGCGCCACAGCAGGAGTTTCCCCATGCTCACCCGCCGCCTCGTCATCCAGTCCGGCCTCGCGACCATCGCGATGCCGGCCGTCCTCCGGGCGCAGACGCTCTCCGGGCAGATCACGCTGATGTCCTATACGGGCATCTTCCAGGACAACTACACCAAGGCGGTGATCGAGCCGTTCCAGCAGGCGCATCCGGGCGTAAAGGTCAATTTCGTGCCCGGCGGCTCGTCGGCCCAGATGGTCGGTAGCGTCCGGGCGCAGAAGGCCGATCCGCAGACCGACGTGGTGATCATGGACGTCACCACCTCGAGCATCGGCAACCTTGAGGGACTGTTCGAGAAGCTTACGCCCGCCGAATTCCCGGTGCTGAACGAACTCCTGCCGGAGGCGCGCACGGCCGGCGGCGAGTTCGGCCCGGCCGTGACCTTCGACCACCTCGTCATCGTCCAGGATGCGACGCTCAAGCCGCAGATCGCCAAGCTCGCCGATCTCTGGCGGCCGGACCTCAAGGGGCAGATCGCGCTCGCCGCGCCGCCGAACATCCAGGGGCTGGCGCTGACGGCGATGACCGAGAAGATGGAAGGCGGCGATTACCGCAAGTCGATCGACGGCGCGATGAAGAAGCTGAAGGAGCTGGCGCCGGGCGTCACCACCTTCGACCCCAACCCAGACGGCTATTCGCTGATCCTGAACGGCGTGGCCAAGGTCGCGACCGGCTGGAACGCGCGGGCCCAGCTCTATTCCGACCAGACCGGCGGCAAGATCAACGCGCTGCTGCCGCCGGAAGGCTCGGTGTTCCAGGTCAACACGATCAACCTGACCGCCGGCTCGAAGAACCGCGCCGCAGCCGCTGCCTTCGTCGCGCATGCCCTGTCGCAGGGCGCGCAGAAGGCCTTCACCGAGCGGATGTTCTATGCTCCGTCCAACGCCAAGGCGCAGATCGACGCCAAGGCGCTGGCGCGCACCGCGGCCTCACCGGAAAATCTCGCTCGCATGATCCCGGTCGACTGGAACGAGGTCCTCAAAGTGCGCGACCAGTGGAACAACCGCTGGCGGCGCGAGGTCATCGCGGCGGCACGTTGAGCGGCAGGCGATGAGCTATCTCGAACTCGCCGGGCTGCAGAAGCGCTACGGCCAATCCGTCGCGGTCGACGACGTCTCGCTGTCGGTGGAGCAGGGCGAATCCGTCGCGCTGCTCGGCCCCTCCGGTTGCGGCAAGACCACGACCCTGCGCATGCTCGCAGGGCTGATCGAGCCGAACCGCGGCACGATAACGCTCGACGGCAGCGAGATCACCAGACTGCCGGCCCATAAGCGCAACATGGGCTATGTCTTCCAGTCCTATGCGCTGTTTCCGCATCTCTCGGTCGGCCGCAACATCGCCTTCGGCCTGGAGGAGCGCGGCGTTTCCCGGACCGAGATCGACAAGCGGGTTCAGGAGGGGCTGGCGCTGGTCAGGCTCGGCGGCCTGGAGCAGCGGCGCCCCAAGGAGCTTTCGGGCGGCCAGCAGCAGCGCGTCGCGCTGGCACGCGCGCTGGTGATCCAGCCTTCGGTGCTGCTGCTCGATGAATCCCTGTCCAATCTCGACGCCAAGCTGCGTGACGCGATGCGCCACGAGATTCGCTCGATCCAGCGCACGCTCGGCATCACCACGCTCTTCGTCACGCATGACCAGGTCGAGGCGCTGACGATGTGCGACCGGATCGCTGTGATGCATCGCGGCCGCATCGCCCAGATCGGCAATGCCGAGGATATCTACGACCGGCCGGCGACGCGCTTCGTGGCCGAGTTCGTCGGCCGCGCCAACGTCCTGCCGCTGGCGCGTGACGCCCAGGGCAGAGCGACCGTCTGGGAACAGCAGGTGCCGGTCGAGGCCACGGAGAATGCCGATCTCTTCGTCCGGCCGCAGCGCATGCGCATCGTGCCGCTGTCCGAGCCTGCCGGCCACGACGCGGCGCGCCTGACCGGCCGTGTCTTGCGCAGCGTCTTCGTCGGCGACCATGTCGAGGTGCTGGTCGACGGCGCGGGCGGCCAGCTCACGGTCGAGATGCCCTCGGGGTCGGCCGCGCCGTCCGAGGGAACCGAGGTCGCGGTCGTCTGGCCGCGGGCCGAGAGCCGCGTCTTCGCGCGCGAGGCGCCATGACCGCCTCGCGC
>SEEM01000182.1 GCA_004144595.1 Hyphomicrobiales bacterium | reverse complement strand
GACAGGCCGAGTTCGAAACTGCCGGGTGCCGTCTCGTCCGGGCCGATAGACCAGACGGTGCAGCGCGGTGCGTAAGCGGCCTGCGAGCGCTCGAAGCGCGCGACGATATCCGCGCCGCGACAGTAGTCCTCGCCGAGGATGGCGCGGTTCTTCACCGGCGTCGTGGTGACGGCGCGATAGATCTGGCCGCCAGGCGCCGGGTTCTCGTCGGCGAGCAGGACGGCAAAGCCGAGTTCGGCCGCGCGGGCGGCGGCGGAAAGGCCGGCCGGGCCTGCACCGACGACGAGGAGGTCATAGCTCTCGGCGAGCTGATCAATGCTGGTGATCGCAGTCATTCCGCCGCCTCCGTCAGATGGCGGCGGCCATGCTGCGTCTCGATGCGCATGCCCTCGGCGAGCGGCACGAGGCAGCCCTGCCGATTTCCGATGCCGTCGATGACGACGAGGCAGTCGAAGCAGACGCCCATCAGGCAATAGGGCGCGCGCGGCGTGTCGGAGACCGGGGTCTCGCGGCAGGCGGTGATACCGTTGACGAGGAGGGCGGTCGCGACCGTATCGCCCGCCCGCGCGGTCATCGGCCGGCCGTCGAAGGTGAAGCTCAGCTCCCCGCTTGCAGCAAGGTCAGCTATGGGCCGGAACATGGAACCTCCGTGCGGTGAAGCTCGCGACGCTCTCCGGCAAGGTGCCGGCGAGGATCGCGGGTGCGAGCGTCAGGGCGTGGTTGGCGGCGAGCGTCACGCCGGAATGACAGGTGACGACGAAGGCGCCGGGATGGGTCTCGGACTGGTCGTAGATCGGAAAGCCGTCGGGGCTCATCACGCGTAAAGCCGACCATGTTCGCACGACGTTGAGGCCGGCGAGGCGCGGGAACATCTTCACGGCCCGTTCCGCCATGGTCGAGAGGATCGGCTGGCCGACCACGGTGTCGAAGCCGCGATCCTCCTGGCTGTCGCCGATCATCACGCCGCCCTCGTCGGTCTGGCGGACGGTGACCATCGGGTTGTGCAGGAAGGCTTCCGTCTTCTCGGTGACGATGATCTGGCCCTTGCTCGGCTTTACCGGCGCATCGAGCCCGACCATGGGCGCGAGCCGGGCGTTGCCGAGGCCGGCGCAGAGCACGACCTTGCCAGCGCGCATCTCGCCCCAGGGGCCGGTGATGGCAAAGCCGCCGTCCCGGGGAGTGATGGTCTCGACCGGGCTGTTGGGACGGTAGTCGACGCCGCGCCTCACCGTCGCCTCGCGCAGCGCCCGGAACAGCTTCAGCGAATTCACATGGCCGTCGAGCGGGGAATAAAGCGAGCCGACCACGTCCTTGCCGATGGCGGGCAGGCGCCGCCTGGTCTCGGCATGGTCGAGCACTTCATAAGGGAAATCGGTCAGCGGCCGGCTGTTATGGAGGCGGGCCATCGCGTCGACGCGCTTGTCGAGCTCGTCCTCCGAGAGGCAGAGCATGAAGCCGCCGGGCTGGCTATGGGCGACGTCGATGCCGGTCTCGCCGGCAAGCGCGCTGGCCAACTCGTGCCAGCTATCGGCCGAGCGGCGCGACCAGAGCGCGTAATCGGGCATGCCAAAACCCTTTGACTGCACCCAGACCAGCGCGAAATTGCCGCGCGAGGCCCGGAACGCAGTGTCGTCTTCGTCGAGGATAGCGACGCGGGCGCCGCCACGGGCAAGGCCGAGCGCGATGGCGCCGCCGACCACGCCGCCGCCGATCACGGCGACATCGGGTTCTCTGATGGTGGTAGACACTGACGTCAGCCTTTTCCGGTTCCGACGAACAGCCGGTCGAGCCCGAAGAGCCTGTCCAGCGCCAGCAGCAGCATGGCGGTCAGGGCGATCAGGCAGGCGGAGACGGCTGCGATGAGCGGGTCGATATTGTCCTGGATGTAGAGGAACATCCGGACCGGGAGCGTGGTGGTGGCGGGCGAAGCGATGAAGACGGTCATCGTCACCTCGTCGAAGGAGTTGATCGCGGCGAGCAGCCAGCCCGAGACGACGCCCGGCAGGATCAGCGGCAGCGTTACCCTCCGGAAGACCACGGCCGGGCTCGCGCCGAGCGAGATCGCGGCATGCTCGATGCGCCGGTCGAGGCCGTAGGAGGCGGCGAGCACCAGCCGGAGCGCGAAGGGGATGATCACGATGATATGGCTCAGCACCAGCCCGAGGAAGGTCCCGGAGAGGCCGATCTGCGTGAAGAAGCGCAGGAAGGCGATGCCCAGGACGACATGGGGGACCATCAGCGGCGACATGAACAGGGCGGTCATCGCCTCGCGCCCGGGAAAGCGGTAGCGGGCGATGGCGAGCGCGGCCGGCACCGCGAGCCCGATCGCGACGGTGGAGGACAGGGCCGCCAGCCAGAGCGAATCCCTGAAAGCGCGAAGGAATTCGGGATAGTCGAGGATCGCCCTGAACCAGCGCAGGCTCCAGACCCGGCCGGGCAGCGAGAGATAGCCCTCCGGCGTGAAGGCGACGAGGCAGACCACCACCAGCGGCGCCAGCATGAAGACGACGAAAAGCGTGTGGAAGAGGATCGCGAGGCGACCGTTGCGGCTCATTCGAACACCTGTGAATAGCGGCGCTCGACCAGCCGGTTGGTGCCGACGGTGAGCACGACCAGGGCGGCGAGCAGCAGCACGGCGACGGCTGCGCCGAGCGGCCAGTTCAGGGTGTTCAGGAACTCGTCATAGGCGAGCGTCGCCGCGACCTTAAGCCGCCGGCCGCCAGCGCAAAGACGATGATCGAGCCCGAGAGAATGCCGGGCACGATCTGCGGCAGGATCACGCGCCGCCAGATGGTGAGGCGCGAGGCGCCGAGCGAGAGCGCCGCGTTCTCGATCTGCGGATCGAGCCGCTGAAGCGAGGCCCAGACCGCGAGGATCATGAAGGGGATCAGCACATGGACGAGCGCGATCACGACGCCGGTCTCGGTGAACATGAATTCGAGCGGCTGGCCGATCAGCCCGAGCGACATCAGCCCGCGGTTGACCAGCCCGTTCGAGCCGAGGAGCAGCGCCCAGCCGAGCGTACGCGCCACGACCGAAACCAGCAGCGGCCCGAGGATCGCAAGCAGGCAGAGACCGCGCCAGGCAGGCGCCATGCGGTTGAGGATATAGGCCTCGGGCACGCCGATCAGGACTGCGAAGAGCGTCACCAGCACGGCAATGCGCAAGGTGCGCAGGAAGACCTCGAGGAAATAGCTGTCGCTGAAGATCTCGCGGAAATTCTTCAGGGTGAACTCGGCGACGATGCCCTTGTACTGGCCCCAATCATAGAAGGCGAGCAGCACGGTCATCCCCAGCGGTATGATGACGAGGCCGAGGAAGACGGCGAGCGCAGGGCCCGTCAGCCAATAGGGCGTCGTGCGGGCGGAGACGTCCGGGCTCATGCGTCGGAGCCCTCCGCCAGCAGCGCGGCGTCGCCGGGGCCGAAGCGGAGTTTCACCGTCTCGCCTTCGCGGGGAACGGCCGTGCCGTCATTGTGCCGGATCAGCGTGACCGGGCCGGCCGCGCTCTCGGCCGTCAGCAGCCAATGCGCGCCCTGGAAGACGCGCGAGGTGATGCAAGCGGTGAAACCCGGTGCCCCCTCTGCCGCGAAGCTAAGGCGCTCCGGGCGGACGGCGATGCGCAGAGTCCCCGTGGGCGCGCCGGCCAGCGGAACGGATAGGGTCTCGATCGCGACCTGGCCGCTGCCGTTTCCGCTTGCCTCGAGCACGTTGGTTTTGCCGAGGAAATTCGCGACGAAGGCGGTGTCGGGCGCGCCATAGACGGTGTCGGGTGCGCCGATCTGCTCGACGCGGCCCTTGTTCATCACCACGATCCGGTCCGAGAGCGCCATCGCCTCGTGCTGGTCATGGGTGACGAGAATGGTCGTGGTACCGATCGAACGCTGGATCTGGCGCAGTTCGCCTTGCATCTCCTCGCGCAGTTTGGCG
>SEEM01000064.1 GCA_004144595.1 Hyphomicrobiales bacterium | reverse complement strand
TGGCTGCGTCAGGCTTTCGCCCATTGCGCAAGATTCCCCACTGCTGCCTCCCGTAGGAGTTTGGGCCGTGTCTCAGTCCCAATGTGGCTGATCATCCTCTCAGACCAGCTACTGATCGTCGCCTTGGTGAGCCTTTACCTCACCAACTAGCTAATCAGACGCGGGCCGATCTTTCGGCGATAAATCTTTCCCCCGAAGGGCGTATCCGGTATTAGTCCAAGTTTCCCTGAATTATTCCGAACCGAAAGGTACGTTCCCACGTGTTACTCACCCGTCTGCCACTAGCACCGAAGTGCCCGTTCGACTTGCATGTGTTAAGCCTGCCGCCAGCGTTCGCTCTGAGCCAGGATCAAACTCTCAGATTGGATGAGATTTTGTTCCGGCATCGCACTGCGTATTGACGGAGCCATTACTTGACCGATCAAGCTTTCGCTCAACCAACCAGGCAAATGGTTCTTGTTAAAACGCAGCACACCGAAGTCTCGTTCGATCCAGGCCGTAGCCCGGATCCGCAAGAACCCCGCCGTCCACGTTTCTCTTTCTGTCTTCAATTTTCAAACAGCGACGCTTCACAAAATCCAGACAGGTAACCGTCCGGCGAACCGGCTCAAGCCCCAGCGTCCTAAGGAAGCGCAGAAGAGACGCCGCTCAGCGGCGGCGCCGTCTCGATGGCCGGTTTATAGGCCAGGCCCGGATTGGAAGTCAACACGCTCGATGAAGTTTTTTTGACGGAGCGCATTTCTTTTTCCGGAAACCGTCGAAACCCGCTCAAGCGACCGGTTTTCACACGTTTCAGACGAGTTCCCGCGCCCGGCCCGATTTTCCTTCGGTGGCATTGGCCGCGATCGGCTCCGCTGCGGTGCCAAAATTTTGCCGCTCATGATCGGCCGGAGCGGGACACCCCCGTTTTCGACCGCCGCGACGCGGTTTTTGGAAAGGCTCCCGGCCCCTGCGTATATAGCACGTGCGAACGCGCGCGCATGGGGCGGCGCCGCGGGCAGCGTATTCGGCGAAGGCGACTTCCCAAAACAGCCGCAATCTCCCCTCACAGGAGATCGTGCACGGCTGAACGGATTGATTCCGGCTTCCGGCACGGGCATGGTCCTGGCGCGCTTTCGTCAGGATGCGCTCAGGGCGCCTCCGCCGCGGCGGAGGTGGCCATCGAGGTCTCGATACAGCCCGCAAGAAGCAGCCGCCGCTCCATGAACGCCCATCCCGAGTTCGCACAGCCGGTCGAGCCGCTTGCCCCCGAGGCGGCGGCCCTGCTGGTCGATCTCGGCATCGAGCCGCCGATCCAGCCGGGCGATTCGCGTCAGCAGCCGTTGGACCGCCGCGGCGTCTCGCTGCGCTGGCTTTTCGCCTGTGCGCTCGTCGGCTCCTGCGGTGCGGCCCTGCTGGGTGCCGCGATCCTGGTCGCGATGCGCGGCGATACCAGCTATCCCGAGCAGCCGGAGACGGTGGCCATCCGCGCCTCGTCGGCTGCGGGCGACGGCGGCGGGGCGCGCAAGGCCGACAAGCTCGTGGCCGAGCAGCCGGTCATGTCGGCGCGCCATACCCTGCGGGCGCCGATGTCGCAGCGCGCCGGCAACCGCGAGGTCATCCGTGTCCGGCCCTTCGTGCGCCTCGCCTCCAACCTGTCGCTGACCACCGGCGTCTATGCGACCAATATCCCGCCCTTCAATCCGCTGCGCCTCTTCGCCGAGGGCGGGCAGCCCGAGGAGCGCTATGCCGAGCCGGCACAGGACATGCCGGATGCCGACGTCACCATCGTCAAGCGCGAGCTCGGCGACCTGACCCTGCCCTCCGGCAAGCCGCAGCTCAGCGACGCCGAGGTGATCTCGCAGGTCGAGGAAGAGCGCGCCAATCTGGCGAATTCCGGCCGTCAGCGTGCCCTGCCGATCCCGCCGCAATTGATGCTGAGCCGCACGCTGACCGGCACCGCGACGCCAGGCACCGATATCCTCGCCTATGCCCCCGCGACCGATACCCGCTTCTCCGGTATCGAGGTCCGCGTCGTGCCGGAAAACGTAACCAACGCGCCGAAGACGCCCATTCCGGCTTCGCGCGAGCCTCTCGTCGAAGACAAGCTCGTAATGGCCAAGCGGGGTGAGAATTTCGAGCAGGTCATGCGCGGCGCCGGCGTCTCCCCCGAGCAGGTCCGTACGATGATCGCGGCCTTCGGCGGGAAGATCCGGACTTCGGCCTTGCCCGACGGCCAGGTGCTTCAGGTGCTCTATGCGCCGGGGCCTCGACCCGGCGACCCTCGGCAGATCATGCGCGTCTCGCTGCTCAGCAACGGCCAGCCCGATGCCACGATCGCGATGAGCGACAAGGGCGCCTTCGTGCCGGTCGATCTGCCGCGCCAGGATGCTGTCGGCCCGCAGAAGCCGCAGCGGCGCAATACCGAGGATAGCGATGAGGACGAGGGTTCGGGCGGCGCCCGGCTCTACGAGAGCCTTTACGAGACCGGCGCCCGGCACGATCTGCCGCGCCCGCTGGTCGATGAACTCGTCCGGATCTTCTCCTATGATCTCGATTTCCAGCAGCGCGTCCATGGCGGCGACAATCTGGAGGTGATTTTTACCGAGGAGGACGAGAGCGAGCGGTCCGAAATCCTGTCGGCGACCCTGACCGTCAATGGCGAGACGCGCCGCGTCTTCCGCTACCAGGCTCCGGACGACGGGCTGATCGAGTATTTCGACGAAGAGGGCAAGTCGCTGAAGAAGTTCCTGCTGCGCAAGCCGATCGCCGATGGCGAGCTGCGCTCGGGCTTCGGCATGCGCTACCACCCGATCATGCGCTATTCGAAGATGCATACCGGCGTCGACTGGTCGAACCGGATCGGCACGCCCATCCTCGCCGCCGGCAACGGGACTGTTCTGGAAGCCGGCTGGTCCTCCGGCTACGGCAAGCACACGGTGATCGAGCACGCCAACGGCTACGTCACCACCTATTCGCACCAGTCGAACTTCGCGGCCGGCATCGTCAAGGGCGCGAAGGTACGGCAAGGCCAGGTCATCGGCTATCTTGGCTCGACCGGCCTCTCGACCGGCCCGCACCTGCATTACGAGGTCAAGGTCAACGGCAACTTCGTCAATCCGATGAAGATCCGCGTGCCCCGCGGACGCGAGCTGCAGGGCCCGACACTCGCCGAGTTCAAGCGTCAGCGCGACGAGATCCGCGGCCTGATCGAGAAAGCCGGCGGGACGCTCGCGCAGTTGCGTTGAGCGCATGACGGCAGGGAATCCGGCCGCTCGCCACGCTTGCGCGGCTTGACAGAGCCCGCGCAAGCGCACACCGCGTAAGCAGGCGTCTCTCTCTCGCGAGCTCCGAAGCCATGGTCGCTTCCCTCCTCGTCGTCCTGCCCGTCTTCGGGCTGATCGGCCTCGGCTATCTCGCGCGCTGGACCAGGCTCCTGCGCGAGACCACCGGAGAAGGCCTCTCCGACTTCGTCTTCGTCCTCGCAGTGCCTTGTCTGCTGTTCCGCACGCTCGCCAAGGCCGATATCCCGGTAAGCCAGCCCTGGGGTTACTGGATCGCCTATTTCGCCGGCCTCACCGTCGTCTGGGCACTGGCGATGCTCATCGCCTCCAGGTTCTTCGCGCGAAAGGGGCCTGAACTCGTCGTGTCCGGCTTTGCCGCCGCCCAGTCGAACACCGTCTTCGTCGGCGTCCCGATGATCCTCAAGGCCTATGGCGATGCCGGCGCCGTGCCCCTCGGCCTGCTGCTGGCGGTCCATCTGCCGGTCACCATGACGGCAGCGACCCTGCTGGCAGAAGGGCGTACGGCCTCGATTCCGCTTCTGATCAAGCGCCTTTTCACCCATCCGATCATCATCGGCATCATCCTTGGATCGGCCGTGCGGCCGGTGATCCATCTGATCCCGACGCCGGTCTGGACGCTGGTCGACCTGCTCGCGGGAGCCGCCGTACCCTGCGCGCTGATCAGTTTAGGCATCGCCATGCGCCGCTACGGCCTCGAATCCGGGCTCGCCCTGCCGACGGTGCTGAGCGGACTGAAGCTCGGCCTTCATCCCCTCCTGGTCTATTGGCTGGCGACGCGGGTCTTCGAGATGCCGGCCCATTGGTCCGGCGTCGCCGTGTTGTTCGCCGCCTGCCCCTGCGGGATCAACGCCTATCTCTTCGCCGAGCGTTACCGGCAGGGCGTGGCCGACGCATCGAGCGCGATCACGCTCTCGACCCTGCTGTCGCTGTTCACCACCGCCGCTTGGCTGACATTCCTCGGCGTTGGCTGAGCGGGTCAGCAGAAGCCGAGCTGCCGTCGGATCTCCGTCGCCGTGACACCATGCGTACGCAAGGCCGCGAGGCTTTGCGAACCCCGGCTCTTGGCGAGCTTCTGCCCGTCATCGTCGAGCAGCAGGCGGTGAAAATGATAGAACGGTGTCGGCAGACCGAGCAGGGCCTGCAGCAGGACATGGACATCCGTCGCCGCTTCCAGGTCGCGGCCGCGCACAACATGGGTCACGCCCTGCAGGGCGTCATCGACGGTGACTGCGAGATGATAGCTCGTCGGCACATCCTTGCGGGCGAGCACCACGTCCCCCCAGCGCTCGGGTGCGACCGGTACGGACCGCTGGTCTCCATCCGCAGAGAAGACCGTGTAATGCAGGGACTGCCCGGCAGCGGTAATCGCCGTCGCCATATCGAGCCGGAGCACATGCGGCTCCCCGGCCGCGATGCGCAGCGCCGCCTGATCAGGGTCATCACCCTTGCAGAGGCCGGGATAGAGCGGCGCGCCATCCGGATCGGCTGGCCAAGGTTGCCCGGTCGCAGCCTCGCGTGCCAGGACTGCGTTCCGGATCTCCTGCCGCGAGCAGAAGCAGGGATAGACCAGCCGGCGCTTGCGTAAGGCCGCCAGCGCCTCAGCGTAGTCGCCGAAATGCGCGGATTGCCGGCGGAAGCCCGGCTCGAACCGAATGCCGAGCCAATCGAGGTCCGTCGCGATGCCCTCTACGAATTCCGGCCGGCACCGCGTCAGGTCTATATCCTCGATCCGCAGCAGCAGCCGCCCCTCGAAACGCAGCGCCAGTACTTCATTGGTCAGGGCGGACAGCGCATGGCCGAGATGCAGGCGCCCGTTGGGGCTCGGCGCGAAGCGGAAAACGGGTGGCGGGGGCTGCATCGATCCTGTCTAGAGCATTTTCCAGCGAAGTGGACACCGGTCCGCGTGAAGAAAATGCGATAGAACAAAGGCCTGGAGCAATTCAGCAATGCAAGGAATTGCTCTGGGCATTGCGCGCGCCAAGCGGCTCCCTGCTGACGAGAGCCGTCGCCTCTGCCATCGATACCCGGACCATGATCGAGAGAATCACATCCAACGCCGATCTTGCGGAAGGCATGGCCGCGCTGGTCGCCCTTCACCCGAACTGGGGGCCGATCGTCGCGCGCACCGGCTTGCCGCCGCTCCGGCTGCGCGAGGGCGGCTTTGCCGGGCTCGCTGCGATCATCGTTTCCCAGCAATTGTCGGTCGCCAGCGCGCGGGCCGTCTGGAACCGCTTCGCCGGGGTCTTCGTGCCGCTGACGCCCGAGCGCGTCCTCGCCGCAACGGATGACGACATGCGCCTGTCCGGCCTGTCGCGGCCGAAGCAGCGCACATTGCTCGCGCTCGCCAGCGCATTGGCAGACCGACGCTTCGCCTTCGCGGCGCTCGACCACGCCTCTCCCGAGGAGGTGCATGCGCAGATGACGGCGATCTCGGGCATCGGCCCCTGGACGGCCGATGTCTATCTGCTGTTCTGCCTGGGCCATCGTGACGGCTTCGCCGCCGGCGACCTCGCGATCCAGGAAGCCGCGCGCCATGCCTTCGGCTTGGCGGCCCGCCCGAAAGCGGCCGAACTCCAGGCGATGGCCGAGGCCTGGCGGCCCTGGCGCGGCGTCGCCGCCCGGCTGCTCTGGGCCGATTACGCCCTGCTCAAGCGCCGCGAGGGCATCGACGCATGAGGCGCCGGCCCCAAGAGCGCAGAGCGGCCTTCAGCCCCGCGTGATCTTCAGCGCCGCCTGCGCGGCCGCCTTCAGCATCCCGGAATCGCTCATCACCGTGACCATGCGCGCGCCCAGCTCGAGCCCCTGCTTGGCGCGTTCCGCCGTCGCGCAATAGAAGGCGACCGGCTTGTTCACCGCCGCCGCACGGGCGACGACATGCTTGAGCGCTTCATCGACCTCGCGCGCGGTGGCATCGACCTTCGTCCCGCCGGACAGCGCGATCGACAGGTCGGACGGCCCGACGAACAGGGCATCGATCCCGTCCAGCGCCAGGATGTCGTCGACGATCGCCATCGCCTCCCGCGTCTCGATCATGGCGAAGGTCAGCGAGAAGCTGTTCGCGGTCTTGAGATAGCTGTTCTGGTCGAGGCCAGAAGCTCCGAGGCCGCCATAGCTGCCCCAGCTCCGTTCGCCCATCGGCGGATACTTGGCATAGGCAGCGAAGCGGCGCGCATCCTCCATCGTGTTGATCATCGGCGCGATGACGCCGGAGACGCCGCTGTCGAACAGCTTCGAGACATTCTGGAATTCGCCCACCGGAATGCGCGCGATCGCCGGTTTGCCGGCGGCATTGATCAGCGGAATCGCCCGGATGACCTCGGCAAGCGTGATCGGCCCGTGCTGCATGTCGAGCGTGATCGCGTCGAAATCCTCCTGGGCCAGGATCGCCGAGATGGAGGGGTCGGGCAGGCCGCACCAGGCCGAGACGACGCTGTCACCCCTGGCGAAACGATCGGCGAGGGAAGCGAGGACGGTGGGCTTGGCCATGGTGCGTTCATCCGGTTCGGCCGCACCTGGGCGTTGCGGCGGTCGACGCAAGGTTGACCAGTGCCGAGCCGGAAATGCAAACGGGCGCCCATGCGCCCGTTTCAGAGACGTCCTGCGTCAGCCGGGATGCTCCCGGCGGCGGGCCTAGCGCCCGGCCTGGATGTCGTCGGCCGCCTTGATCAGGAGCTCGGTCATGACGGTGCGGATTTCGGTATCCGCGACGGTGACGCCCGCGAGCGTAAAGTCGTTCTTGACCTTGCGCACCACGTCCTCGTCGCCGGCTTCCTCGAAATCGGCCACGACGACCGACTTGGCGTAAGCATCGGCATCGGCGCCGCTCTTGCCGAGCTTCTCCGCAGCCCAGAGCCCGAGCAGCTTGTTACGCCGGGCGGTCGCCTTGAAGCGCAGCTCCTCGTCATGGGCGAACTTGTTCTCGTAGGCGTCCTTGCGCTGCTCGAAGGTCGTCATGCGGCGTCCATGTCCTTGTCTGAGGAGAGCCGGTCTGGAAAGAGCCGGTCTGGGAAATCCGACCCAATCATATAGGCCGCCGACCGGACGAGGACCAGCCTCCATCGCGCGCCCTTCAGCGGTCTTTAAGCCTGCGCGGGCCTCGAAATGCCGATTTGTTGCGTTTGCGGCGCAGACGCTCCATATAGCAGGCGCGAGCACGCCTTCGGCGCTCTCGTATGCAACCGGCTCCGCTGCCGCCGCTGGATTCGTTCTGCACGAGCCCGCTGGCCGATGGCGCCGGACAAGAACACAACAGGGGCCAGATCCCGCCGCGACCCCATCGCGTCCAGAGAAGGGCCAACCTTTGGATTTCCTCAAGCCACGGTACATACCCATGAATCGCCGCCGTCGCATTTACGAAGGCAAGGCGAAGGTCCTTTATGAAGGACCCGAGCCCGGTACGCTGATCCAGCATTTCAAGGATGACGCGACCGCCTTCAATGCCAAGAAGCATGAAGTGATCGACGGCAAGGGCGTGCTCAACAACCGCATCTCCGAGCACATCTTCTCGAATCTCAACGATATCGGCGTGCCCACGCATTTCATCCGCCGGCTGAACATGCGCGAGCAGCTCATCCGCGAGGTCGAGATCATCCCGCTCGAGATCGTCGTGCGCAACATCGCCGCCGGCTCGCTGGCGACCCGCCTCGGCCTCGAGGAAGGCACGCAGCTCCCGCGCTCGATCATCGAGTTCTATTACAAGAACGACGCGCTGAACGACCCGATGGTCTCGGAAGAGCACATCACCGCCTTCGGCTGGGCGACGCCGCAGGAGATCGACGACATCATGGCGCTCGCCATCCGCGTCAACGACTTCCTCTCCGGCCTCTTCCTGGGCGCCGGCATCCGCCTCGTCGACTTCAAGATCGAGACCGGTCGCCTTTGGGAAGGCGAGATGATGCGCATCGTCGTCGCCGATGAGATCAGCCCGGATTCCTGCCGTCTCTGGGACATCAAGTCCAAGGACAAGATGGACAAGGACCGCTTCCGGCGCGACATGGGCGGATTGATCGAGGCCTATTCGGAAGTCGCCCGCCGCCTCGGCATTTTGGGCGAAAACGAGAACCCCGGCCCGAGCGGCCCGCGCCTGGTGCAGTGAGCGCCATCGCGCAGCCACGATTGCGATTGAAACGGGAGCGCATGCGCTCCCGTTTTCATGTCGCGGCACTGGCTCTGGCCGGCAGCCTCCTGCTCGGCGCCTGCTCGAACCATTTCGGGCCCGGCATCGCCGACCTGCCGGCGTCGCGGGGCTGGCAGCCGCTGCCCATCGGCTCCTGGGTGCTGAACGACGGGCTCGAAGCCCGCTCGATGGTGTTCTGTCCACGCGACACCTGCACGCGACAGGGCTTTGCCGCCGTGATCGCCCTTGATGGCGATCAGGCCCGCGACATGGAAAAGGCCTTGTCGGAAAGCCCGGCGAGCCTCGGGCAGGCTTTCGCCCGGCTGGCCGCCGCCAAGGCGGCCGAGCGTCGCAAGGCCCAGCTCAAGCAGAAGAAGAAGCCGGAGGCGAAACCGGAAGCCCGCAGCGCCACCGATGTCACCCGCATCGATTCGGACGAAGCCAGGGGCGTACTCGTCACGATCCGCTCGCTCGACAAGGCGGACCGCCAGGCCGTCACCGCGATCCTCTATGGCCGCCAGGCCGACCGGCTCGTGCTGGCGCTCGCTGTGAGCGAGACCGCCGAGGCCGCCCGCCGCGATGCCGAGGCCGCCTGGCGCAGCCGCTGATTCACGTGAAACGGCGGGAAACGGTTGAGCCCGCCCCGATTCACCGTTAAGGCACCGACAAAGCACCGCTTGGAGAACCCCATGAAAGCCCGCGTCACCGTCACCCTGAAGAACGGCGTGCTCGATCCGCAGGGCAAGGCGATCGAGGGCGCGCTGAAGTCGCTCGGCATCGCCGGCGTCGATTCCGTCCGCCAGGGCAAGGTCTTCGACATCGAGCTCTCGGGCTCGGACAAGGCCGCGGCCGAGGCCGCCCTCAAGGCCGCCTGCGACAAGCTCCTCGCCAACACCGTGATCGAGAACTACCGCGTCGAGATCGGAGCCTGAGCGATGAAAGCCGCCGTCATCACCTTTCCCGGCTCCAACCGTGACGGCGACGTCGCCAAGGCGCTGAAGCAGGCCGGCGCCGAGGTTACCCATGTCTGGCACGGCGATAGCGACCTGCCTGGTGGAACCGATCTCGTCGTGCTGCCGGGCGGCTTTTCCTATGGCGACTATCTGCGCACCGGCGCCATAGCCGGCCGCGCCCATATCATGGACGCGACCCGCGCCCATGCCGCCCGCGGCGGCTATGTGCTGGGCATCTGCAACGGCTTCCAGATCGCCTGCGAGGCGGGGCTCCTGCCCGGCATCCTCGTGCGCAACGCCCATCTGAAATTCGTCTGCAAGCGCCAGCACCTCAAGGTCGAGCGCAACGACACGCCCTATACGAGCGCCTATGCCGAGGGCCAGGCGATCGATGTCTGCATCGCCCATGGCGAAGGCAACTACATCGCCGATGCGCAGACGCTCGCCCGCCTCGAAGGCGAAGGCCTCGTCGCCTTCCGCTATGCGGATGAACAGGGCAACGTTACCCCGGCGGCGAACCCCAACGGCTCGCTCAACAACATCGCCGGCATCTATTCGCCGGGCTTCAACGTGCTCGGCCTGATGCCGCACCCGGAGAACCTGATCGATTCGCTGGTCGGCGGCACGGATGGGCGCGGCCTGTTCGAGAGCCTCGTCACGGCCAAGGCCGCCTGAAGCGCGCCGAGCCGATGCAGGCACGTCATTCTCGGGCGAAGCGAAGCGCAGACCCGAGAATCTCTTCCGGAATAAGACGCCCTTCTCGGCATGAGATGCTGGGGTCAAGCCCGAGCATGACGGCGTGCTATCGCCCCTTCAGCGCCCGCTGCAGCAGCCTGCTCGCCGCATTCTGGTCGAGCGGCCCGACATGCTTGTCGAGGATATGGCCGTCCGGCCCGATGACGAAGGTCTCGGGCACGCCGTAGACGCCCCATTCGATCGCGCCGCGTCCGGCCCGATCGGTTCCCACAGCCGAAAACGGATTGCCGAGCGCGCCGAGGAAACGCCGCGCATTCTCGGCCTCGTCCTTGTAGTTCATTCCGACCAGCGCGACCTTGCCCTGCTTCACCGCATCGGTCTCGGCCAAACCCATCAACACGGGATGCTCGACCCTGCAGGGCGCGCACCAGCTCGCCCAGACATTGACCAGCGTCGCGCTGCCCCTGGCGAGATCGGCATTGCCGAAGGTCGGCACGGGCTTGCCGTCCTTTTGCAGCCCCTCCAGAGGCGCGAGCGTGATCGCCGGAGCGACGCGCCCGATCAGCGCGGAGGGGACTTTGCTCTTGTCGCCGCTGAACAGGCCGATGCCGAAGACGATCGCCAGCAAGCCGAAAATGATCAGCGGCGCCAGAAAAACCAGCGGCGACCGCCGCCGCGTTGCGCCTTCGACCTGGCTCATGCCGCCTCCCGGCCCGGGCGGCGGCCGGCACCGCGGCGCTCAAGCGCATCGAGCGCCCGCTTCTGGGCGGCGTGGTCGCGCAGGATCGCCGATGTCAGGCCGATGAGGACGATTGCCGAGGCGCCATAAGACGCAAGGATGAAGCCGGCATGCGGCCCGATCGCGTCGAGAAGCCAGCTCATGCCGGCACACCTTGCGCCGCCAGCCGATCGAGCCGCTCCGCTTCGAGGATCGTCAGCGTCCTGACCCGCCGGCGCATGATCTCGGCGCGCATCGCGACCATGTGCAGCCACAGCGCCATCAGCGTGAATCCGACAGCCAGGATCAAAAGCGGCCACAGCATCGCCGGATGGATCGTCGGGCCACCCATGCGCAGCACCGAGGCCGGCTGGTGCAGCGTGTTCCACCAATCGACCGAGAACTTGATGATCGGCACGTTGACGAAGCCGACCAGCGTCAGGATGGCGACGGCCCGCGCCGCGCGAGAGGGATCGTCGAGCACGCGCCAGAGCGCGATCAGGCCGAGATAGATCAGCAGCAGCACGAGCATCGATGTCAGCCGCGCATCCCAGACCCAGTAGGTGCCCCACATCGGCTTGCCCCAGAGCGCGCCGGTGACCAGGCAGATCAGCGCGAAGCAGGCCCCGATCGGCGCCGCAGCCTTCTGCGCGACATCGGCCAGGGGATGGCGCCAGACCAGCGTGCCGAGAGCCGAGAGCGCCATCATCGAATAGAACATCATGGCGAGCCAGGCGGCCGGCACATGGATGAACATGATGCGGATGGTCTCGCCCTGCTGGTAGTCGGCCGGGGCCTTGAACCAGGCCAGATACAGGCCCGTGACGATCAGAAGCGTCGCGATGGCGGCGAGCCAGGGCAACACCGCAGCCGAGAAGCGCATGAAGCGAGTCGGATTGGCGAGATCGATCAGGCTGGCCATGATGCCGGCGATGTCAGTTGCGGGGGCTTGAGCGCCATGAGCCCAGTTTTAGCAATCTCGACCGGTTCCAAGCAATCCATGCCGAGTGGCTGCGACAATCAGGCTTCGGCTAGGCTTCCTCGTCCGGCGAAGAAGCATCCGCCCCGCCTTGATCGACGATGCCGAACTGTTTGGACTGGACGCCTTCGCCCGCGAGATCGAACCCCTCGGCAGCCAGGCCCCGCCGCAGCAATTCGCGCACCGCCGCTGCGCGGCTCGGCATGCGCTTGTCGAACCGCCAGTTTTCCAGGGCGCGCAACTCGCCCTGACTGAGCATGATCTGGAGGCGTTCGCCCCGGTCGTCGGACGGCATTTTCAGGGAACCGCATTAAAATGAGTAAGTGACGATAACAGGGCCAGACGCTGGGACGCAAGCAGCGGCACGGATACCGTCAACGCAGGCACAGCACTCACCTGGTATTCTTGCTAAGATATTGATATCATTATATTTTTATGGATTTCTACCTTGATTCCGACGGCTCTTTGCGCTAGCTTTGCGATCAGGAGGATCAACTCATGTTCATCAAGTTGTCGGAAGAGATGCAGCGCGCCGTCGAAATGGCGGTACGCACCAGGATCGGCGAAACCGCCATCGTCGACGTCAGCGCCACGGCCGAAGAAGTTCGGCAGGCTTTCGAGGACCGGAATGTGGCGCATGAGGACATTGCAGCCTCGGTGGCGCATTTCGCGGCACAATGCGGCTATCCGATCGAGCTGGCTGGTCGCGTATCCCTGCACGCCTGAAACCAGGGCTACTCCGCCGACCTCAGCGCGGCAGCGGCTGCAATCGTTCCAACCACGACCGCCGCCAATGATATCGCGCACAGGATAAGAAAAGGCGTCAGGAAGGGCACCGTGCCCCCTACAGCCGCGTTCGCGGCGGACACGCCGAAGATCAGCACCGGCATCGTCAGGGGCGCGACCAGCACGGGCACGATGAGCCCGCCTCGCCTGAGGCTCGCAGCCAGCGCCGCGCCAGCCGCGCCGATAAAGCTCAAAGCCGGCGTCCCGACCAGAAGCGTCGCGACCAGCGGCAGCACGCCCTCGCCGGGCAGCGCAACGAGCAGGCCGAGCAGCGGCGAAAGCAGCGCCAGCGGCAAGCCCGTCGTCAGCCAATGCGCCAGCCCCTTGGCCAGCACCGCCAGTTCCAGAGGCAGGGCGGAGGCTCGGATCAGGTCGAGCGAGCCGTCCTCCTCGTCGCTCTGGAACAGCCGGTCGAGGCCGATCAGCACCGAAAGCAGCGCTCCCAACCAGAGGATCGCCGGACCGATCCGCGAGAGCAGGTTGAGATCGGGGCCGAGCGCGAAGGGCACCAGCACGACCATCGTCAGGAAGAAGACAAGCGCGAGCTCGCCGCCGCCGCCGGCCCGGCTCGCGACGGCAAGGTCGCGCTTCAGGATCGCAACGAAGGCGCGCTTCATCGCCCGATCCTGACTTCGCGCGCACCCTCAAGCCCAAGCGGACCATGGGTCGCGGCCAGGATCGCCCCGCCCTGCGCCAGGTGATCCCGCATCAGGCCAGCGATCACCGTCTGAGAGGCCGTGTCGAGCGCCGAAAGCGGCTCGTCGAGCAGCCAATATGGCCGTCGCGAGACCAGAAGGCGCGCCAGCGCGACTCGCCGCCGCTGCCCGGCCGACAGATAACCCGCCGGCAATGAAGCGGCATGGCCGAGCCCGACGGCAGCCAGCGCCTCGTCGGGGGTGGCAGCCTCATCGCCCAGCACATCCCTCGCGAAGGCGAGGTTTTCGCGCGCCGTCAGCGTCGTCTTGAGCCCGTCGCGATGCCCGACCAGATGAGAGATTTCCGCAAGAGCGACCTCATCGTCGCCAGCTTCCAACCGGATACGGCCGCCATCGGGCCGCAGCCGCCCGCAGAGCATGGCGATGAGGCTCGACTTGCCCGCGCCGTTGCGGCCGGTCAGCGCGATCGCTTCACCCGATCGCAGCGTAAAGCTCAGGCCTTCGAAAACCAGCCTACCGCCGCGGCGGCAGGCAAGATCTTCGGCGTGAAGGCTGGTCGGAGGAAAGGAAGCCGGTTTCAAGCCAGCGCTGCCGCAGATGCGTTCGAGCTCATATCGTTCATCTAGCGCGCTTCTTGGAATTGCTCTATAGAACCCGCGGCTACGCCGCACGCCGATCCGGCGCGGGGCTCGGGCACTCCCGAGGCGGCGCGCGCGTCATGCGCATTAGGCCTTCGAACGGCATGGTCCGCAAGGGCAGTATCCCTTGAAGACATGTCGGTCGCGACCGCAACCCCTTGATCAGGATCAAGCCCGAATGGCCTCGCTCGACTCATTCAAAGCCCGCAAGACGCTCACAGCCGGCGGCAAGACCTACACCTATTACTCCCTCCCCGATGCCGAGAAGAACGGCTTGCCGGGCATCTCGAAGCTGCCCTTCTCGATGAAGGTGCTGCTCGAGAACCTGCTGCGCTTCGAGGATGGACGCTCCGTCACCAAGGCCGATATCGAGAACTTCGTCGCCTGGCTCGACGACAAGGGCACCGGCGGCAAGGAAATCGGCTTCCGCCCGGCCCGCGTGCTGATGCAGGACTTCACCGGCGTTCCCGCCGTGGTCGACCTCGCCGCGATGCGCGACGGCGTCAAGGCGCTCGGCGGCGACGCCCAGAAGATCAACCCGCTCGTTCCCGTCGACCTCGTCATCGACCACTCGGTCATCGTCGACGAGTTCGGCACGCCCAAGGCGCTCGCCCAGAACGTCGAGCTCGAATACGAGCGCAATGCCGAGCGCTACAAGTTCCTGAAATGGGGCCAGGGCGCCTTCGACAACTTCCGCGTCGTGCCCCCCGGCACCGGCATCTGCCACCAGGTCAATCTCGAATATCTCGCCCAGACCGTCTGGACCCGCAGCGAGACGATCGACGGCGCCGAGGTCGAGGTTGCCTATCCCGACACGGTCGTCGGCACCGATTCGCATACCACCATGGTCAACGGCCTCGCCGTTCTCGGCTGGGGCGTCGGCGGCATCGAGGCGGAAGCCGCGATGCTCGGCCAGCCGCAATCGATGCTGCTGCCGGAAGTGATCGGCTTCAAGCTGACCGGCTCGCTCAAGGAAGGCATCACCGCGACCGACCTCGTGCTCACCGTCACCCAGATGCTGCGCAAGAAGGGCGTCGTCGGCAAGTTCGTCGAGTTCTTCGGCCCCGGCCTCTACAACCTGACGCTGGCCGACCGCGCCACCATCGCCAACATGGGCCCGGAATACGGCGCGACCTGCGGCTTCTTCCCGGTCGACAGTGAAACGCTGGACTATCTCACCACCACCGGCCGCAAGGCCGACCGCATCGCGCTGGTCGAGGCCTACAGCAAGGCGCAGGGCCTCTTCGCCACCCGCGAGACGCCGGACCCGGTCTTCACCGATACCCTCGAGCTCGATCTCTCCTCGGTCCAGCCCTCGATGGCCGGCCCGAAGCGCCCCGAAGGCCGCGTCGACCTCTCCGGCGTCAAGGCCGGCTTCGCCGCCGCCATGGACACCGACTACAAGAAGGGCGCCGAGCTCTCGCGCCGCGTGGCTGTCGAAGGTGAAGACTTTGACCTCGGCCATGGCGACGTCGTCATCGCGGCGATCACCTCCTGCACCAACACCTCGAACCCGTCCGTGCTGATGGCGGCCGGCCTGCTCGCACGCAACGCCGTCGCCAAGGGCCTCAAGGTCAAGCCCTGGGTGAAGACCTCGCTGGCGCCCGGCTCGCAGGTCGTCGCCGAGTATCTCGCCAAGTCCGGTCTCCAGACCGATCTCGACAAGCTCGGCTTCAACCTCGTCGGTTTCGGCTGCACCACCTGCATCGGCAATTCCGGCCCGCTGCCGGCGCCGATCTCGAAGACGATCAACGAAAAGGGCCTGATCGCCGGCGCCGTCATTTCCGGCAACCGCAACTTCGAAGGCCGCGTCTCGCCGGACGTGCAGGCGAACTACCTGGCATCGCCGCCGCTGGTCGTCGCCTATGCGCTGGCAGGTTCGATCCAGATGGACCTGACCACGCAGCCGCTCGGCCAGGGCTCGGACGGCAAGGACGTCTATCTCAAGGATATCTGGCCCTCCAACAAGGAGATCCAGAGCTTCATCCAGCAGAACGTCACCCGCGCCATCTTCGAAGCGAAATATGCCGACGTCTTCAAGGGCGACGCGCATTGGCAGGCGGTGGATGCGCCGACCTCGGAGACCTATGCCTGGGACGACGATTCCACCTATGTGCAGAACCCGCCCTATTTCCAGGGCATGCACCAGAAGCCGGACGCGATCACCGACATCAAGGGCGCCCGTATCCTCGGCCTGTTCGGCGACAAGATCACCACCGACCACATCTCTCCCGCCGGTTCGATCAAGGCTGCCTCTCCGGCGGGTTCCTACCTGACCGAGCATGGCGTAGCGGTCGCCGACTTCAACCAGTACGGCACGCGTCGCGGCAACCATGAGGTGATGATGCGGGGCACCTTCGCCAATATCCGCATCCGCAACCACATGCTCGGCCCGAACGGCCGCGAAGGTGGCTACACCATCCACTACCCCAGCAAGGAAGAGCTGCCGATCTATGACGCGGCGATGAAGTACCAGGCGGAGAAGGTGCCGCTGGTGATCTTCGCCGGCGTCGAATACGGCAACGGCTCCTCGCGCGACTGGGCGGCGAAGGGCACCAACCTGCTCGGCGTCAAGGCGGTGATCGCCCAGAGCTTCGAGCGCATCCATCGCTCGAACCTGGTCGGTATGGGCGTCGTGCCCTTCACCCTGCAGGAAGGCACCAGCTGGGCCTCGCTCGACCTGAAGGGCGACGAGAGCGTCACCATCCATGGCCTGGCCAAAACGCCGCCATCAGCGTGTCGAGCTGTTCGATTTTCTGGCTCAACAGGATCGCCGACGCGGCGCTTTGCTCGGCGAGCGCTGCGTTCTGCTGGGTCATCTCGTCCATATGGGCCACGGTCTGGCTCATCTCGTCGATGCCGTTGGCCTGTTCGCCGGATGCCGAGGAGATTTCGGCAATGGTGCTGGCCACCTTCTGCGACGCACCGACGATCGCGCCGAGCGCTCCGCCCGCATTGCGAACGAGCTCGACGCCGGTCGCGACCTCGCGGCTCGAATGGGCGATCAGATCGGAAATGCTCCTTGCAGCGTCCGCCGTCTGCTGTGCCAGTGTCCGCACCTCGGAGGCTACCACGGCAAAGCCCTTGCCGGCTTCACCGGCACGGGCAGCCTCGACCGCAGCATTGAGGGCGAGCAGATTGGTCTGGAAGGCAATGTTGTCGATGACGGAGGTGATGTCGGTGATCTTGCCGCTCGCCTGCTCGATCCGGCTCATGGCGTCGATTGCACTTCTGACGATGCCTCCGCCATTCTCGGCGACCTGCGTGGCCTCACGCGCGAGATTGAGCGCCTGATGCGATGCATGGGCCGAAGCTTTCACCGAGGCCGCGAGTTCCTCCGTCGTGGCGGCTGTTTCCTCCAGTGACGATGCCTGGCTTTCGGTCCGGTGCGACAGATTCTCGGCGCCCGTCTGGATCTCGCTTGCCGATACCCGCACATCGGCTGCCGTCTCCTTGATGACGCTCACCGTCTGCGAAAGCTTCCCGACCATCGCGTTGATCGATCCGCTGAGATCGGCGAGGCGCCCCGAATAATCGTCTGCGGCGACCCGCGTGAGATCGCCGCCGGCAATCGCAGCAAGGATCGCGGCGAATTTTGTCGTCGCGTCGTCGATCGCTTCGTTGATCCGATTGATGCCGACGACGAGCGCCGCCATCTCGCCCTCAGCCAGCCGCGAGTCGACGCGACGGCTGAAGTCACCGCGCGCGGCCGCCTCGACGACGGTCTGTATCTGCCGGGAGGTTTCCGCATTCGACTGACGCTGATGCTCCACGGCTGCGAGCTCGTCTTCGGCGCGGCGCCTGTCGACAGCCGCACGTTCGTTGAGCGAACTTTGGAAGGAGCCGATCGCCCGCGCCATGGCCCCGATCTCGTCGCGCCGGCCGGTATGGGGGATATCGGCCGCGGCTCCGGTCGCTCCGAGCCCGTGCATTGCCTGCACGATGCCCGAAACGGGGCGGACCACACTGAGGAGCACCGTGGCGAAAAGGCCCAGAGCGGTCGCGACGGCGATCACGAGGCCGCCGATGGCTGCGATGTTGGCGAACCGACGCGCCGTTCCAGCCTCCGCCTGCGCCTGCAGCGCCTCCGCCTCCAGCGCATCGCCGACCGTCTTCATCGAGACCTCGAGCGCCTCGAACCGCTCGTCGAAACGAGGCATCGCAGTCAGTGCCGCGGGACGATCGCGAAAGGCCAGCGCGACGATGTCGAGAGCCTGGTTGATATACTGCTCCAGCGGCTGGTCGAGCGTCCGCAGCCGATTGGCACTATCCTCTGATCTGACGAGGCTTTTCGTGGCGGCTATCTTCTCGCGAAACGCCTTGGCATGCTCCTGGACCTGCTCGATCGTCTCGGTGCCGTCCTTGCCCTCGGCAGACCGGATCAGCGCCGCGTAGACATCGGCTCGCATGCCGTCATGGAGCATATCCCCGATCGTATGATTGCGGATCGACGTAGCGGAATTGGCGATTTCATCGATCGTCGCGCCCATCTCGCGGGATGTATAAATGCCGATGATCGCGGCTGCACCGGTGATAATCGCCAGGAAGAGGCACAAGATGGCGAAGCGATGCTTGAGCGATGACATCGTTGGTATCCGATCCTGCAAGAACGGAAACATCGTGAAGGACTGTCGTTAACGCACGGTCAATCGGCGCCGCTTTCTGTGCTTTCATTGGCTGTTCCGACGGCGCGTCGGAGTCTGGGCTCCGCATCATCGCGCAGTTGTCCTCGGGCGACTTGCAGTGTAAGGGGGCGGTTCAGTCATCCTCGGTGGCGACTTGGGGCAGGCGCAGGGCGATATCCCGCGCTCGGATGTCGTCCGCCATCACCGACAAACAGACGGGAGCACCCGCAGCATGTCCGCCACGTTCGAGACGGTCGCCGGCATCATTTCCGAAACCTGCGATATTCCGCGGGAGAAGATCACTCCGCAAAGCCACGCGATTGAAGATCTCGGCATCGATTCGCTCGCCTTCCTCGATATCGCCTTCGCGATCGACAAGGCCTTCGGCATCAAGCTCCCGCTCGAGCAGTGGACGCAGGAAGTCAACGAGGGCAAGGCCCCGGCCGAGCAGTATTTCGTGCTCGAGAACCTCTGCAAGCGCATCGACGATCTCGTCGCCGCCAAGAAAGCCTGAACCAGCCGGGCGTAACAGCCTTCAGCCGCCGCCGGACTTGAGCCGGCGCGCGGCTCCCGATAGAGCATAGGGGCCGTTGCACGGATCGTTCGATCCGTGTCGCGGCCTTGCGCCGTTCTAGAGCATTTTCGAGCGAAGTGGGCACCGGTTCGCCTGAGGAACCGAAGGTCCGCGTCAGCGAACATGCGAGCCCACAAAGAATGGGAGCATATCCGCGTTTCGAAGAATCGCGGTTATGCTCCAAGCCGATAGAGCCAAGGATCGCATGCGTCTCGAATATTTCGACATGATCGACAGGGTCGTGACCTTCGATCCGTCGCAGAAGCGCATCGTGACGCGCTCCACCGTTCCCGCCGAGAGCCCGGTCTTCGAGGGTCACTTCCCCGGCCATCCGCTGGTGCCTGGCGTGCTGCTGACCGAAACCATGGCGCAGGCCTCCGGCTATCTCCTGCTCGGCCTCAACGGCCTCTCGCAGATGCCCTTTCTGATGACGGTCGACAAGGCGCGCTTCCGCACCTTCGTCGAGCCCCGCACCGAGCTGGAAGCCAGCGCCGAGCTGGTGATCGAGGGCTCCGGCTACGCCGCGACCAAGGTGAAGCTGACCAGTGACGGCAAGCCGATCTGCGATGCCGAACTGCGCTTTCGCCTGATGCCTTTCCCCGCCGATATGCGCGCGCTGATGCTCAGCCGCATCGAAGCCATCGGTCTGACGCCGGAGCCTGCCCCATGAACCGCCGCGACGTGGTGATCACCGGCATCGGCATCGCCTCGAGTCTCGGCGAAGGCGTCGAGGCCCATGCCGCCGCGCTTGCCGCGGGCGGGCCGCCGGTCGTCGACACCGAAAGCTTCAAGCCCTATCCGCTCCACCCGCTGGCAGCGCTGGAGCTGGACAAGCAGATCCCGAAGAAATCCGACCAGCGCCAGATGGAACCCTGGCAGCGGCTGGGCGTCTACGCGGCCGGCCTCGCACTCGATTCAGCCGGGCTGAAGGACGATGCCGAGGCCAAGAGCGCCCTTCAGGTCATCGTCGCGGCCGGCGGCGGCGAGCGCGACCATGCCGTCGACGCGGCGATCCTCGAAGGCCTGCGCGGCGCCAATGATCCCGGCGCCTTCCTCAACGAGCGCCTGATGGGCGACCTCAGGCCGACCCTCTTCCTCGCCCAGCTCTCCAACCTGCTCGCCGGCAATATCGCCATCGTACACGGCATCACCGGCCCGTCCCGCACCTTCATGGGCGAGGAGCAGGCCGGCGTCGATGCGATCCGCACCGCCCATGCCCGCATCGCCTCGGGCCAGTCCGACCTGATGCTGGTCGGCGGCGCCTATAATGCCGAGCGCCGCGACATGCTGCTGCTGTTCGAGCTCGGCGGCTATCTGCACCGCGACGACTTCAAGCCGGTCTTCGAGCGCGAGAATGCGCCGGGCCTGATCACCGGCAGCGCCGGCGCCTTCCTCGTGCTGGAATCAGCCGAGCGCGCCGCGGCTCGCGGCGCCCAGGCCTATGCGAAGCTTGAGCATACAGGCGCCGCCCGCAGCCGCCGCGAGACCGGCACGGTCCGGTCGGCCCTGACGACGCTGCTCGGCGGCTTCGGCCCGATCGCCGCTGACGCGTTCGCCATCTCTGCCGCAACCGGCTGCGCCGGCATCACCGGCGAGGAAGCCGCAGCCATCGCCGCAGCAGTTCCGACAGCGAAGCGCATCGCCACCGGTGATCTCGTCGGCCATGGTGTCGAAGCCGCCTTCCCGGTTTCGGTGGCATTGGCGGCCATCGCCCTGTCAGCCGGACAGGCCAGGGAAGCGATCGTCACCGGCGCCGGCCACTGGCGTGGCGAAGGCGCCGCGCATCTCGTTCAAGCGTGAGGGTTGAAGCCATGACCACGCATCGCGACGCCAAGGGCCGTCCGCTCGTCGCCGTCACCGGGCTGGGCGTCGTCACTTCGCTCGGCCAGGGCAAGGAGACCAACTGGCAGGCCCTGACATCGGGAAAATCCGGTATCCACCGCATAGACCGCTTCCCGACCGAGGGGCTGAGGACCCGCATCGGCGGTACCGTCGACTTTCTCTTCGACGGGCCGTTCACCGCTCCGCAGCTCTCCGAGAAGCTCGCGACGCTCGCCGCCGAAGAGGCCGTCGGCCAGAGCGGAATCGGTGCGCGCGGCGATTTCCCGGGCGAGCTCTTCATGGCGGTGCCGCCCGTCGAGATGGAATGGCCGCAGAAGCAGGAACTCGCCCAGTCGATCGACGGCGCGGTCGATTATGACAGCCTGCTCCGCGCCGCCGCGACCAAGAAGTTTGCAGCCATGCACGAACTCTTCGTCTTCGGCGGCGTGGCCGACCATATCGCCGACCGTTTCGGCACCAAGGGTTCGCCGATCTCGCTCTCGACCGCCTGCTCCTCGGGCGCGACCGCGATCCAGATGGGGGTCGAGGCGATCAGACGGGGCGATACTCCGGCAGCCTTGTGCATAGGCACCGACGGCTCGATCCACGCCGAGGCGCTGATCCGCTTCTCGCTGCTCTCGGCGCTGTCGACTCAGAACGACCCGCCGGAAGGCGCGGCAAAGCCCTTCTCGAAGAACCGCGACGGCTTCGTCATGGGCGAAGGCGCCGGGGCCCTGGTGCTGGAGGACTACGACCACGCGCTGGCGCGCGGCGCGACCATCCTCGGCATCGTCGCCGGCTGCGGCGAGCGCGGCGACGGCTTTCACCGCACGCGTTCAAGCCCGGACGGCAAGCCCGCCATCCTCGCCATGCAGGATGCCCTCGCCGATGCCGGCCTGGCGCCCGACGATGTCGACTACATCAACGCTCACGGCACCTCGACGCCGGAGAACGACAAGATGGAGGCGATGAGCTGCGCCGCCGTCTTCGGCGAGCGCATGGCCTCGCTGCCGATCTCCTCGAACAAGTCGATGATCGGCCATACGCTGACGGCCGCCGGCGCGGTCGAGGCGGTGATCTCCTTCATGACCATCGCCAACGGACTGATCCCGCCGACGATCAACTACGTGAACCCCGATCCCGCCCTCGCAATCGACGTCGTGCCGAATACGGCGCGCAAGGCCAAGGTGCGGACGGTGATCTCGAACTCGTTCGGCTTCGGTGGCCAGAACACCTGCCTCGTGCTGACGGCACCTCCGGAGGCCGCATGACCAAAATTCTCGTCACCGGCGGCGCCAAAGGTGTCGGCGCTGCGATCGTGCGGGCGCTCGCGGCCGCCGGCCACGATGTCGATTTCACCTACCGTTCCTCCGCCGACCAGGCGAAGGCGCTTGCCGAGGAGATCGCCGCGAGCCATCCCGGCCGTGCCATCGCCGCGCTGCCGCTCGATCTCTCGGACAAGGAAGCGCTCGACGCTTTCTGCGAAGCCCGAGAGGGCGAGAGCTATTTCGGCCTCGTCCACAATGCCGGCCAGCCCTATGACGTGCTCGCCGCGATGATGGCGCAGGACAAGGCGGAAGCCGCGATGCAGGTCAATTTCTGGGCCTTCACCCGCCTCGCCAAAAGCCTGATGCGCGCCATGATCCGCGCCCGCACCGGGCGCATCGTCGCGATCGGCTCGGTCGCCGCGCTCCGCGGCAATCCCGGCAATGCGGCCTATGCGGCCTCGAAGGGCGCATTGATCTCCTATGCCAAGACGCTGGCCGTCGAGACCGGGAAGCGCGGCGTCACCGTCAACGTGATCGCGCCGGGCTTCGTCGATACCGACATGATGGCGCCCTACGCCGCCTATCGCGACAAGATGCAGGCGCAAATCCCGGCCGGACGCTTCGCCAGGCCGGAGGAGGTCGCCGGCCTCGCCGCGTTCCTGATGAGCGAGCCAGCCGCCTATATCAGCGGCACCGTGCTGCCGATCGACGGGGGTGTAACCGCCCAGCTCGGCGTCCATCGCTGAAGCGACCGGCTACTCCGTCATTTCGAGCGCAGCGAAGCAATCCAGGGGTTGCACTGAACGGTCTGGATTGCTTCGCTACGCTCGCAATGACGGGGAGGGTTCGACAATGGAT
>SEEM01000181.1 GCA_004144595.1 Hyphomicrobiales bacterium | reverse complement strand
CATCGTGCAGCGGCCCTGCCGCGTCGGCAGGGTGCCGGCGCGGACCGTCGTGCCTGCAGCGCGGGCGATGCCGTCGGTCACCGCGACATCGAGGAAGGAGGATTCGCCGATGAACTCGGCAACGAAACGGCTGCCGGGATCATCGTAGATCGCGCGCGGTGTATCGATGCGGGCGATGCGGCCGCGATCGAGGATCGCGACGCGGTCCGACATGGTCAGCGCCTCACGCTGGTCATGCGTGACATAGACGGTGGTCGTGCCAAGCCGCTCATGGAGCTGGCGCAACTCGATCTGCATGCGCTCGCGCAACTGCTTGTCGAGCGCCGAGAGCGGCTCGTCCATCAGAATGATGCGCGGCTCGAAGACGATGGCACGGGCGAGCGCGACGCGCTGGCGCTGGCCGCCCGACAGCTGGTCGATGCGGCGCCCGCCGAACCCGCCGAGCTGGAACATCTCCAGCGCCGCTTCCACGCGCCGGGCAGTCTCGGCCGCCGGCACGCGCCGCAGCCGCAAGGGGAAGCCGACATTGCGGGCTACGTCCATGTGCGGAAACAGCGCATAGTTCTGAAAGACCATGCCGATCTCGCGCTTGTGCGGCGCGAGGCGGACGACCTCGCGCTCGCCGAAGCGGATCGAGCCCTTGTCGGGCCGCAGGAACCCGGCGATCGCCATCAGGAGCGTCGTCTTGCCCGAACCGGAAGGACCGAGCAGGGTCAGGAACTCGCCGGGCCGGACGTCGAGATCGATCTCGTCCAGCACCGGCACCGCACCATAGGCCTTGCTCAGCCGCCGGACCGCGATGGGCAGAGCCGTCGCGGAACCCGGCACCGAGACGGGGTCGCCGACCTGCCTCATTCGGTCAGCATGTTCTGGTAGGCGGACGAAGCCTGGGCCTCGAACTTGATGTACCAGTCCAGGTCGATCGTGAGCTGCTTGCCTGCATTATCGGGATGAGACGGCAGGGTCTTGGCGAAGGCAGCGTCGATCGCGCCGCCCTCGTAGGCCTTCCTGTTGGTCGGTCCGTAGGTGATGTATTTCGTGAATTCGGCCTGGTATTGCGGCTTGCTGACCTCGGCGAGGAACTTCATCGCCAGATCCTTGTTCGGCGCGCCCTTGGCGATCGCGAAGCAATCGTAGTCGAGCAGCCCCTGGTTGAAGGTATAGGCGACCTTGGCGCCGTCCTTGGCGGCGACGTCGAAGCGGCCGTTCCAGCCGGTGATCATGTCGACCTCGCCGTCCTTCATGAGCTGGGCATGCTGCGCGCCCGAGCTCCACCAGACCGCGATATGCGGCTTCAATTCGCGGATCTTCTTGATCGCGCGCTCGATGCCGCCGGGCTGGGACAGGACCTCGTAGACCTTGTCGGCGGGAACGCCGTCTGCCATCAGCGCCGGTTCCAGCGCCCCGGCCACGCCCTTGCGATAGGAGCGCTTGCCGGGGAATTTCTTCACGTCCCAGAAATCGGCCCAGCTCTGCGGGCCGTTCTGACCATAGGTCTTGGTGTTCCAGGCGAGCACCGTCGAGAACACATCGCCGCCGACGCAGTAATCCTGCGCGGTTCCGGGCAGGAAGTTCGAGGTGTCGATGATCTTGTAGTCGAGCTTCTCGAGGATGCCTTCGGCGCCGGCGCGGGCGGCGCTGCCGGAGCCGCTGGCGACGACATCCCAGGTCACGGCGCCGGCCTTCACCTTGAGGCGCAGGTCCGCGATGCTGGTATAGGTCTCCTCCTTGATCTTGATGCCCAAAGCCTTGGCGGCAGGCTGGAAGAGCGCCTTGCTCTGGCCCTCCTGATAGGAGCCGCCGAAGGAGACGACGGTCAGTTCCTGCGCCCAGGCGGGCGCAGCGCTCGACAGGCCAAGGCCCATGACGAGGGCAAGGGCCGCTCTCGTCGGCGTGATCGGCTGGCGCGACATGTGTCTGTTCTCCCGTCTGAACATTGCGTTCCCCAAAGATGAGCGTGCGGTTAGCCGGCCAGCGGCGTCCGCACGTCTCGCCTCATGCAGGGTCCGGCGAAATTGGTCTGGCCATAAGGTCCACTCTGAGAATTCGGGGCGACCACTCCAGAGCTTTGGTTTGGTCGCATTTTCTTCACGCGAACCCAGCGTCTATTTCGCTCGAAAATGCTTGAGGGGGTCAGCGGGCGAGGCGATCGCGCCAGCTGTAGTAGAGGACCGACGGCGCGAGGAACCAGGGATTGCCGGTGTAAAAGGGGCGCGTCTGGAATGGCAAACCGTCGAAAGCGGTCTCGCCTTCCGCGAGACCCAGTACCTGCTGACCGAGCCGCATGCCGAGATAGCTCGCCATGCCGACACCCGAGCCGCAATAGCCCATGGCGTAATGCATGCCTTCATGCCGGCCGATATGCATCAGCTCGTCGAAGCTGTAGGCGACGAGACCGCACCAGGAATGGCTGAGCTTGCGGTTGGCGAGTTCCGGGAAGATCCGGCTCATCGCGGCATGGAGCAGGGGCCCGCTGCGGCGCGGATCGGTCTCGCTCAGCGAGACGCGGCCACCGAACAAGATCCTCCGCCGGTCCGGCGAGGCGCGGTAGTAATAGACCACCTTGCGGGTGTCGCTGACGATGCGGTTCTTCGGGATCAGCCTGTCGACCAGGTCCGGCTCCAGCGCCTCCGTCGCGATGACATAGCTGCCGATCGGGATGACGCGGCGGCGAAGCCAGCCGGCCAGCGGGCCGCTATAGCCGTTGGTCGCGATGACCACGTCACGGGTGCGGATCGTGCCACGCGGCGTCTGGACGAGGAAATCCTGCCCGATGCGCTCGATGCCCGTCGCGGGGCAATGCGGCACGAGCTCTGCGCCGGCCGCGACGACACGCTGCAACAGCCCCTGATGGTAACGGGCCGGGTCGATCGAGGCATGGCTCTCATAGACGACGCCGCCATGGTAGAGGTCCGAGCCGATCTCCGTGCGCTGCTCGGAGCGCGGCACGACATGGCAGGCGACTTCCAGCCCCTTCGGCTGGGTTGCGACGCTGCGGGCCAGCTCTTCATATCGGCCCGGCGCATGGGCCGCATGGAAACGGCCGACGACGCCGAAATCGCAATCGATCTGCTCGTCGCGGACGAAGTCGCCGATATAGCGCAGGGAGTTCCGGCCCTCCTGCATCATCGCGAAGGCGCGCTCATGGCCATGGCGGCGGGCGAGCTCATCGAAGCCCGGCTTCACGCTGGTCGAGATCTGGCCGCCATTGCGGGTGCTGCAGCCGAAGCCTGCCGCCTCGGCATCGAGGACGACCGTGTGGCGCCCACCCCGCGCCGTCTGGAGCGCGGCCTGCAGGCCGGTATAGCCGGAGCCTACGACGACGACCTCGGCCTGCTGCGGCGGCTCGGCGCGCGGCAAGTCGGGCCGGGGCACCGCGTCCCACCAATAGGGCGCGGCCTTGAAATCAGTGGCGAACAGATCGCTCGGCATCGTCGTCGTCATCCCCCGGATCAGATCCGCGCCACCACACTCTTGAGCTTGCAGTAGGAGCGCAAGCCCGCCATGCCCTTGGCGCGGCCGAAACCGGATTTGCGGTTGCCGCCGAAGGGCATCGCGATGCCGCCGGCAAAGAATTCGTTGATATAGACCTGCCCCGCATCGACGGCCCGAGCGAAGCGCCAGGCCTTGGCGTGATCGCGGGTATATATGCCGGCGACCAGCGCATAGGGCGTCGCGTTCGCAGCCGCGAGGGCCGCCTCGAAATCGGGGACGATCTGCACCGTCAGCACCGGCCCGAAGATTTCCTCCTGCACCAGCGGATCGTCCCGGCCGTCAGCCAGCACGATGGTCGGCTGGTAGAACCAGCCGCCGCCACATTCCTCGGGCGGCACGATCGCTCCCCCGGTCAGTATGCGGTTGCCGGCGGCGCGGGCGCGATCGACATGGCCGGCGACGCGCGCCAACTGCGCCGGCGAATTGATCGGCCCGATCCCGGCATCGCTGAGGCCATGGCCC
>SEEM01000180.1 GCA_004144595.1 Hyphomicrobiales bacterium | reverse complement strand
GCTCCTGCACGCGCCGAGCACTGGCTGATCCACGGCGGCGGTCATGCCTGGTCAGGAGGTGACCGCGGCGGAAGCTATACCGATGCGACGGGGCCCGATGCTTCGCGCGAGATGGTCCGTTTTTTCCTCGAGACCTGAGGGGGTCTTACGCGAACAGCGCACGCGCTCGCGCAGGAACCGTAATTTTTGGGGCGTCCTTTCTCGGCCGATCCGGATGGCCATCGGGGATTGCAAATCAAGACATGAACGCAGTGAAGCCCTCTCGCCGGGGGAGGAGACACGGACGATCTCCTCGCGGACGCGGCAGGCGTGCCGAACGAGGCCCTGCAATTGGGCTTGCTGATCCAAAACTTGGAGGAATCCAGGTTCATCTTCTCGAACACCGCGTCGAGTCGGGCTGCGATATAACGCGCCGACCTCGTTCACCGGCCCTCGACGAGAGGATGAGGAAGCGCTGGCCGTTTCGATCAGCGAACCTGCGCCGCAGGCGGCGGCGATAGGCGTGATGGCGCCACGCCGCTCGAGATGGAAGGATGCGGACACGGGTTGTGTCTCCCTGTGCCACTGTTGTGGGTCACAGGCAGGTGCACAAGCGGCCGGAATTGGCGCCCAGCCACTTAAACATGTCCAGCAAAATCAGTAGTTCAGAGCCAATCACAGAAGGATTGGCTGGGGGACTAGGATTCGAACCTAGACAACCAGAGTCAGAGTCTGGGGTCCTACCGTTAGACGATCCCCCAACGACAGGGCGCTCTGATGCCGCGCCGCGTTGGTGAGCCGGGGTCTAATCAATGCGATCCGGCTTGGCAAGAGCAGAATTCACCGTCAGTGCGAAAGGCTTCGCAGAAATGTTGCCGTTCGCCTGTCGTGGGCGTTCTGGAGATCGCCTGAGCCCTTTCAGCCTCGATACCGGACAGGAAGCCAGCAGGAGGGCCCAGAAAATGGCGGCCCTCATCCGGCAGGTGCTGCGGGAGCGCGTCGCCGTCGCAAGGCCTCCCGGCGGCTCGACATCAGGCGATGTCGCGAGGCTCGGTTTGCGTTGCCGGCCTGCGCATTGCGCATGCAAGCGGACTTGCGTGTCAGGGGCTTCTTCGGAGAACATCCTGCCATGAATCAGCAAGAAGCCGCCGCCGCGCTCTCCGTCTGGGTTGCGCTCGAAAGTCCCACCAGCCATGCCGCCGGGCTCAACGGCATGATGGACCTCGTCGAGAGGGACGTCGCAGGGCTGCCGATCGCGGTCGAGCGCATTCCCGGCCGCGACGGGCTCGGCGACATGGTGCTGCTGCGCGCTGGGCTCGATAGCGGCCAGCCCGGCGTCGCGGTGATGTCGCATCTCGATACGGTGCATCCGGTGGGCACCAGCGCCAAGGACTTGCCGGTGCGGATCGAAGGAGACCGGCTCTACGGCCCCGGCGTCTACGACATGAAGGGCGGCGCCTGGCTCGCCTTGCAGGCCTTCAAGCAGGTCGCGGCCGCGGGCTCGGCCAAGCGGCCGATGGTGTTCCTGTTCACGCCGGACGAAGAGATCGGCTCGCCGACCAGCCGGGCTGTGATCGAGGATATCGGGCGCAGGTCGAAGGCTGTTCTCGTCACCGAGCCGGCGCGCGAGGGTGGCCGGATCGTAACGGCGCGCAAGGGTGTCGGCCGCTTCGACGTCAGGCTGGAAGGCCGCCCCGCCCATGCCGGCTCGCGCCATGCCGATGGGCGCAGCGCCATCCGCGAGGCCGCGCACCAGATCCTCGCGATCGAGGGCATGACCGACTATGCGCGCGGCATCACCACCAGTGTCGCGCTGATCGGCGGCGGCACGGCGGCGAACGTCATCCCGCAGCACGCCTGGTTCAGCGTCGATTGCCGCGTGACCACGCTCGCCGACGGCACGATGATGGAGAACCGCATCCTCAGCCTGAAGCCGCAGGATCCGGATGTCCAGTTGCGCGTCAGCGGCGGGATGAATCGTCCGCCCTATGAGAAGTCGGCTGAGGTCGCCGCGCTTTTCGAGCAGGCCCGCAAGGTCGCGGCCGATATCGGGTTCGACCTGCAGGACTGTCCGATGACGGGCGGCGGTTCGGACGGCAATTTCACCGCCGCTCTTGGCGTGCCGACCCTCGACGGGCTCGGCATCGATGGCGACGGCGCCCACACCCTGAAGGAGTACGGGCTGATCTCCTCGCTCGCGCCGCGGCAGGCGCTGATGAAGGGCCTGCTGGAAGCGATCTGAGCGCGGTCCACCCGTCCTGAACGGCAGACAAGAAAAGAGCCCCTCGCGATGCGAGGGGCTTTTCATTTCGGGAGCTGTCCCAAGCCTCAGGCTTCCGGCTCGCCCATGCCGCCGGCGGCGAGAAATTTCTCGAGCCAGTGAATGTTGTAGTCGCCGTTGAGGATGTCCGGGTTGCGCACCAGCGTGCGGAACAGCGGCAGCGTCGTGTCGACGCCATCGACGACGAATTCGTCGAGCGAACGGCGCAGGCGCATCAGGCATTCGTCGCGGTTGCGGCCGTGGACGATCAGCTTGCCCACCAGCGAGTCGTAATGCGGCGGGATCGTGTAGCCCTGATAGGCAGCGGAATCGACGCGCACGCCGAGGCCGCCGGGGGTGTGGAACGAGGCGATCTTGCCGGGCGAGGGGCGGAAGGTCGCGTGGTGCTCGGCATTGACCCGGCACTCGATGGCATGGCCCTCGACGACGATGTCGGACTGCTTGAGCGAGAGCGGCGCGCCTGCGGCGATGCGGATCTGCTCGTTGACGAGGTCGATCCCGGTGATCATCTCGGTCACGGGATGCTCGACCTGGATGCGGGTGTTCATCTCGATAAAGTAGAACTCGCCGTCCTCGTAGAGGAACTCGATCGTGCCGGCGCCGCGATACTGCAGCTCGCGCATCGCCTTGGCGCAGACCTCGCCGATCCGGTCCCGTTCACCGGCATTCAGCGCGGGCGAGGGGCCTTCCTCCCAGACCTTCTGGTGGCGGCGCTGCAGCGAGCAGTCACGCTCGCCGAGATGGATGGCGTTGCCGTGGCCGTCGCCGAGCACCTGGATCTCGATATGGCGCGGCCGCTCGAGATATTTCTCGATATAGACGGCGTCATCGCCGAAATTGGCCTTGGCTTCGGTGCGGGCGGTGGAAAGCAGGACGGAGATCTCATCCTCGCTGCGTACCACCTTCATGCCCTTGCCGCCGCCGCCGGAGGCGGCCTTGATGATGACGGGCAGGCCGATCTCCCGAATGATGCGCAGCGCCTCTGCGTCGTCGGCGACGCCGCCCTCGGAGCCGGGCACGCAGGGGATGCCGAGGCGCTTGGCGGTGCGCTTGGCCTCGATCTTGTCGCCCATCGAGCGGATATGTTCGGCCTTGGGGCCGATGAAGGTGAGGTTGTGCCGCTCCAGGATCTCGGCAAAGCGGGCGTTCTCGGAGAGGAAGCCGTAGCCGGGATGGACCGCATCGGCGCCGGTGATCTCGCAGGCCGCGAT
The DNA here is from genome assembly GCA_004144595.1 of Hyphomicrobiales bacterium. Lineage (GTDB taxonomy): Bacteria > Pseudomonadota > Alphaproteobacteria > Rhizobiales > Beijerinckiaceae > Allobosea. The sequence goes on along the minus strand of SEEM01000180.1, from coordinate 490 downwards.
CAGCGCGGGTATGTTGAGATAGCTCTCGCGGGCCGGCGGCGGGCCGATGCAGACGCTCTCGTCGGCGAGGCGCACATGCATGGCGTTGGCATCGGCCGTGGAGTGCACCGCGACGGTTGCGATGCCGAGCTCCTTGGCGGCGCGCAGCACGCGCAGCGCGATCTCTCCACGGTTGGCGATCAGGATCTTGTCGAACATCTTGAAACCCAAATCGGACACGGGGGCGCGCGGCGCCACGCTCACTCGATCACCAGCAGCGGCTCGCCGTATTCGACGGGCTGGCCGTCCTCGACCATGATGGCCGTGACCTTGCCGGCGCGGGGCGCGACGATGTCGTTGAAGGTCTTCATCGCCTCGACGAGGAGGATGCGCTCCCCCTGCTTCACGATGCTGCCGATCTCGACGAAGGGCTTGGCGTCGGGCGAGGGGCGGCGATAGGCGGTGCCGACCATCGGGGAGGGCACGGTGCCTGGATGGGCGGCGGTCGGCT